>JAGAYS010000007.1 GCA_017940385.1 Ruminobacter sp.
AACCGCCTATATGAAATAATTTCTCTGATTTACATCGTGATATCCGCGGATACCGCGGACATCCTCTTTTTAAATAGGGATAAAACCGCAGTATTTCAAGCTGTGCTGCATTTTTCACGATGAATAAAATCCGCCAGGAGATTTCTTAGGAATCACGGTAACACACAGAGAAAGGTGCGCCGTCACGTTCCTGCCCTGCTTCTTCAAAGAACCACGACCTCACTGCGGGATGAATCCCCGGCACGGTGACGTACGAGAATTCTTGACTGAATCATTCCGCCGTTAACGACCTGATCAACATGGGTAATAATGCCTATCTGACGGTTTGTAACGGTGGACAGTGAATTCAAAAGACTGTCGAGTCTCTCGTTATCCAGCGTGTCAAAACCTTCATCAATGAACATGTTGTCAACCCTGACATTCCTTACAATCAAATCGGAAAGCCCCAGTGCCAGTCCGAGTGCAACCCGAAACTTTTCACCTCCGGACAGAGAATTCACCAGTCTGCAGCTGTCACCTCTGTCATGGTCTATCACCACAATTTCAAGGTGGTTAACCTCATGCTCACGATCTGTTTTTGCTTTTGCGGAAACCTGCTTCAGTTCATATCTGCCGGAAGTAAAATCAAGAATGTACCTGTTGGCCTTACTTACAAGATAACCGAAGGTAATCTTCTGCGCATACTCCTTAAAGCTTTTCTTGTGATCAAAAAGTTCCTTGAGATCAAACAGTGACTTATTGGTATTTCTGATTTTTTCAATCTCGTTCCGGAGATTTTCGAGTTCTGCCAGATTCCTCTTATCATTACGCAGAATACCTTCATATTCCGATTTTTCTTCCTCGAGAAGTTTTCTCCTGTTTTCAGCCTCCGACCTGGCATTCTCCCTGATGCCGTTACCGTCTTCGGCATAATCATCCGGGGAGATCCGGGTTCTGATTTCCGCAAGCCTTCTTTCAGCATCATCGTGAACGGCCGTCCGTGATATCAGAGCCTTATCCGTTTTCTGAATATCAGCTTCCAGCATTTCAACTTTTTTCAGTGCCTCCTGATATACGTTCTCCTCCATCAGTGCCGCCGAAACAAGCTCTTCAACTGAAAAATGTCCGGTATTTCGTTCACCGGATGCAATATTCCCGGCCTCTGCATCAAGCTTCTGCTCCAGACCGGATTTTTCCTTTTCAGCCGTACGGATTCCTTCATCGTTTTCCGCCTTCCGCTTCTGACAGCTTTCAAGTCTGCTTTTCACCTCACTGCAGTCAATTTCCGCCTGATGCTTTTCATTTCCGGCTTTATCAATGTTCTGCTGAAGCTTCTCCGCCATCGACTCTGCGCTGACACCACCGGTAAGATCCAAAAGTTTCTGATTAACCGCGGCAAGTTTCCGTTCATTTTCCGAGAGCTCGTCTTCGCCTGTTTTCAGCGCTTTTTCAGCTTCAGCCACGCCGAGTCTAAGGGATTCCACCGACGCCTTCTTTACCGCAAGTTCGGTATTTAGTTCACCACGGTGTCGTTCATAATCATTCAGTGAATCAAAGATCTCATTGTACTGACTGACATAATCTTCAAACTTTTCGTCATCCTTAACATTAATCATGGCTGTCCAGGCCTGAGCCAGTCCGGCATCATCTGTTCTGTAATCAAGATCTGCCACCTTTTCCTTCAGCTTGGCAGCCTGAGATGATTCACTGATATAGGCTTTTTCAAAATATGCAAAATTTTCATAAATGCTTTTGATTTTCTCAATTATCTTAACGGCATGACCGATACTCTCGAAAATAACTGACACCTCACCGGCCTTTTTTCTCAGGAAATCATGAAACTCACCCATTCTGCCTGCACATTCATTAAACGAGTGCAGCTGATCATCCGGGAACAGGGCGATTTCATTACTGTCATCTTCAGTCAGTCCGTCACCGTCATCAGATAACGAATCCACAATCCCCTCAAGGTTCTCTGTTAAAGTCAGCATTTTTTCATCCCGGAAGTCTGACAGGAATGATCCGGCCTCAACCATTTCACGGAACAAGGTACGTAAGTCATTAAGACATGAAGCCCTTTCCCCGTCTGCAGAATCAGAAAAATCCGCCATGCCGTCAGCATATTTTTTCAGATGCTTTACCAATCTGCGGATTTCAGTGTCGACAGACATAAGCTCGGAGACCGAGTTTTTTAGTCCGGAGGCAGCCGTTTTTCTTTTTTCCTGCAGTTCAATCAGCTTTTTCCCGTGACTGTCCATATCCGCATCAACTGTTTTCAGTTCCGTTTCGTATCTGGCCTTGTCGCTTATCAGCTTCTCCAGCATACTTTCCAGTCCGCCGGTATGACCTTCAAGTCTCGGATGAACGGTGGCCCCGCAGCACGGACATGGATCTCCCGGTTTAAGATTCACGGCATACCCGTGCAGCTTAATGGCCACGTCACAGGTTCTTATGCAGTCATTTAACTCCTCCGATCTTTTCTTAAGTGCGGTCTGACCTGAATCGGCATTTAAAACGGAATACCGGCTGCAGGCCTCGGTAAACGCGCCATACCCGCCCCTTGCCTTTTCGGCGGCGTCAAGGTATTTATCAGTCTGAAATTTCAATGCCGTCAGGCACTGATCCGCGGAATCGAACAGTCTTCTGAATGACTCAATATCCTTAACGGCGGCATCATAAATCACTGACTCCGGAATATTCCCGTCATCAAATGAATACTGAGAGCCGTCACCGGTAAGCTTCAGATATTCGTCATAAAGGTTAAGCCACTCAGATTTCTTTTTGTCCATTGTCTGAAGATGTTTCTGAGCCGCTGTCTCCTTTTCGCCAAGCTGTTTATTTGAGCTCCTGTATTCGGTAATTCTCACCCTGAGTTCAGGCCATTTTCCCTTCATGAATTCATATTTCTGGTTCTTTTTATAAGATTCGTCCAGATCTCTGATTCTTTTTATGACATCATTTCCGGATGTTTCCGCCTGAACAAGGTCCGTCTTCTTTTTCTGCAAAACCGAATTCTTTTCTGAAATATTCTTTTTACATGCGTCAGACATTGTGACCAGTGTGTTTTTGTTCTGCTCCAGTTCTTCTGCCTTCTTTATGACCGGAGCCTTCAGATCTTTTTCCTTTTTACGCTCCTCATATTCACATGTTTTTTTTCTCAGAATATCCTCATATGAATGAAGTTTTTCTTCCAATGCTTTCTGACTGTCCGCAAGCTCTGTTCCTGTCTTCCTCAGTTTTTCAAGATTTCCGTCGGCATTGTTCAGATTTATGTGAATTTCCCTCAGGGGACGGGACAGGTCAAAAAGCGACTTTATCCTGTAATCATCACGATAATCGTCCCTGCGGGCCTCCAGCTTCTGCTTTTCAGCATTCAGTGCGGAAATATCCGCATTCACACCGTTCAGTTCCGCAACGTATTTTGCATAATCATTAAGAACCTGAATTCTTTCAGATGTCTTTGTAATTTCCTCAGTGCAGCTTTTTAGCCTGTCAGCCGTATTTTTTCTGTCTTCATCGGAAAGCAGCTGTCCGGTTAAAACATTCATCTGTTTTATAAAATCTTCCGAAGCCGCCCTGATTCCGCTTATGCGGCCACTCACAAGTTCGTCAATTTTCTGGTAAATTTCCGTACCCGTAAGTTTTTCAAGAAGACTGGATTTAGCCCTGGCGTCATCTTCCAGAAATGCGGCAAACTCTCCCTGAGGAAGCACGATTACCTTCTTAAACTGTTCCCAGGTAAGACCGGTATAAGGCTGAATGTAATCCTCAACAGGTCTTAATTTAAACGCCTTATCCCTGTCTTCAAGAAGTTCACCGGGTGTACAACCGTCATCAAGCCGTCTCACTTCAAATGAATAGGAGAAATTCGTTCTCTTTTTTCTGACTGAGTACATGGCTCTGTAGACACCGCCCCTGCCCTCGAAGTCGACGGTGGCGGAACAGTGATCCTTTCCGCGTGTCATTACATTTATGGAATCATCCATTCCGACACTTTGCCCCTCTTCAAGCTCGACGGCACCGGAATTTGTCCCATATCTGGAAATACGGGGGGTTCTGCCGTACAGGGCCAGACATATGGCATCCAGAATGGTGCTTTTCCCCGCTCCGGTATCGCCTATTATGGCAAAAATCCTGTTTCGGTCACTTGTAACCTTTCGAAAATCAATATCAAACTCATCAAGACTCGCCAGATTGACACCTGCAACTCTTAAAATTTTCATATCCGCCCCTGTTTAGTTTCTTTATATTCTCTGTCTGACCGCCGTTCCCGACAGATTCTTTTCATCACGCTGACTTTCCGCCGCAGTCATCCTTTCCGTTTTCAGCCTCTTCTATAATCTCGCTGAGAAGTTTTACAAGATCCTCAGGCATTTCCTTTCCCTTGTGTACTTCTTCGTACATTCTCGAAGCCAGCACAATCGGAGAGCTGATGTCTTCAAGAGACTGAACATCCTGCTGACGGAATCCGGACACGCTGTCTCCTTCTTTGCGGGTCAGCTTGAAATCACAAAGGCGGAATGCCTTTCCGGAAAGCTCCCCGATTTTTTTATCCAGCACTTCACGATATGACCTGATGCAGTCAAAACCGGAGTTATCCTGATCGTATTCAGCAAAAATCGAACAGAATGGAAGCTCATTAACGGATTTTTCTCCGGCAAGACTCTGCATACTGTTAAGTGTCTGCAGAACCTCTTCCTCCCCGGCCGTTCCCCGGCGGGCGGGAATACGTATGAAATCAACGGCACGCTCGTAAACATGGGATACCACCTCAATCCCATACCTTCCGCCGTCCTCAGGACTTCCGCCAGACACGACGTCCACTATATCAACCCCGTTGCGATATCCGCACTCCCCAAAATTGATCGGAAGCGGCGAACCGCTGTAACGGATTCGTCTGCCAACTCCGATATTCTGGCGCAGATGAATATGACCGAGAGCCGCATAGTCGTAGCCGTCAAATACGGAAACACCGATTCCCTGCTCTCCGCCAATCATATCCGTAGCCTTCTCATCTTCCGACTCGGAAAGAGTCGAACTTTTCACGAAAAAATGCCCCATGGCAATAACCGGAACATCAGTTCCCTTAAATTCTTCTCGGCTTCTGATGAAATCCAGACACCCCTGATAAATATTTCTGACACCTGATTCATAATCTGTTTCACTGTCTTCACCTGAACGGTTAACGCCAAGGTTAAGTACCCTTGTCGTACTCAGAAACGGCATTGCCACCACCAATGCCATGAGTCTTCCGTCATCAGTGCGTACCGGATAAATCAGTTTCTCATAATTGACATCGCAGACCGATGAGTTTTCCCCGTAATAGACAACGGGCAGTTCTCCGACAATCATCAGTCTGTCACAGCATTCCATGTAAGCGGAAACACTGTCGATTTTTCTGGCACTGTCATGATTACCGCAGGTTATGACAATATGGAGACCGGGATGTCTTCTGCGTATTTCATTCAGAGTAGTTCCCAGAAATTTTTCAGCTTCGAGAGGCGGATTTATCGTATCAAAGACATCTCCTGCCACCAGCAGCAGATGAGGCTTTTCTTTTTCTATCGTCAGGAGCAGGTTTTCTTTAAATTTACGATATTCGATACTTCTGTCAAACTCGTGCAGTCTCTTACCCAAATGCCAGTCTGAGGTATGTAGAATTCTTATGATTGGATCTTTCATCTGATGTTCCAGCTCCGTTACCCAAACCAATGAAAAACGCAAAACCGGACTGTGTCCGTCCGGCAGAACCATGCTTACTTTCAAATTACGTCATGTATATAAGCATATTTATTATATGTAATAAACAATGTTTTTGTCATCTGTATTTTTGCAATAATTTAACCCGCATTACAGAATAAGGCAGTTTCTTCTGAAAAAAGAACCGGGCTCCAGATTAAAACCTGATGAGCCCGGTTCATCAAATGCTACGTTACGGATTATTTGGTGGAACCGAATCCGCCGGCACCTCTGGCAGTCTCAGACAGTTCGTCGACAATTTCGATTGTTTCAACGGCAACCGGAACAATCAGACTCTGAATGGCCCTTTCACCTCTCTTAAACACAATCTCCCTGCCGGCAAAATTATCTCCCTGTTCGTCAATGACGATATGAGCTATCCATTCGCCCCTGTAATCGGAGTCGATTACGCCTACGGTATTGCGTAACCCGATGCCCTTGATACCGGCACCTGAACGAGGCAGAAGCAGAGCCACGTGACCTGCAGGAACTTCAGCCGCAAACCCCAGATTAACAACGTTGTCCTTTCCGGCAACAAGGGTGACGTCTTCCTGGAAATAGATGTCCATGCCGCCTGCTGATTCAGTCTTGTACTCCGGACTGATAAAATCCTTAACTAATGGTTTAACTTTCATAAACAGTTCCCGTTCACTACGTTATGAAGTCGCGGATCCGCTTCCATAAGCGGGAGGCTTAAACCGTGACTTCAGGTCAAACATAAAAAATCATAAAAAACGTGAATCACGGACTCTCAAAAAATCAGGATTCCGTAATCCCCATTCATCCGCGGTAATTATACAGTGTATGTCCGCCGATATAAAGATTCACGCGGGATGTTCATTCCCGAAACATCCGGATTTCATTTTTCATACTTATTCACAGATGTCGTAAAAATCTGTATAATGCAGAAAATTTTTAAGGATGTGCATTATGGAACTTACAACCAAACAGAAGCTTTATCTCAAATCAAAGGCTCATGACATTAAGCCGGTGGTAATGATTGGTCAGAAAGGCATTACCGACAGCGTTATCGAAGAAATAAAGTCTTCCATAGATCATCATGAACTAATCAAGGTTAAAATTGCAGGTCAGGAAAAGGAAGTAAGGGAAGCCGTTGCAGCCGAACTGGCTGAGAAGGCTGACATGACAATTGTTCAGATTATGGGTAACAACGTTACTTTCTTTAAACAGAAAAAAAAGGAAAGCAGTTTCAGCCTTCCTAAGGCCTAAGCCCCAAGAATTACAATGCCGGAAGCAGACAGACACGGACCGTATCAACCTGATTAACGGTCCGGTGCGGTAAAAAGCTCCGGTATTTTAATTTCTGCAGTTAATCTCCCGACAACCGACCGAGAAGGACGGCATGTGCCCTCCGCGAAAGATCAGCCTGGTGATGTACTGTTTAATAATTTTCAATTTCCAAATCAAAAGGGAGCCGAAGCTCCCTTTTATTTCACGGATAACAAAATTCAGAAAACGGATCCGAAAATCCGGACGTTCCTAGATATACAGAATATCGTTGATGTAGTAGGTTACCTTTCCCTTAGGAGTAACAATTTCAACTTCGTCATCAACATACTTGCCCATAAGACCTCTGGCAATAGGAGTCTTGAATGAAAGCAGACCATTCTTAACGTCTGATTCATGTTCGCCGACGATCTTGTAGGTAATTTCAGTGCCGTCATCCTTTTCAAGCTTAACGGTAGCCCCGAAAACAACCTTCTTTTCACCGTCAACCTTTACCTTTGTAATGTCAATTACTTCGGCGGTTGACAACTGTGCTTCCAGATCCTTAATCTTGGCCTCACACATGCCCTGAGCCTCTCTTGCAGCATGATATTCGGCATTTTCCTTGAGGTCACCGTGTTCTCTGGCCTCAGCAATTAAATCAGATATACGAGGACGCTCAGTGCCCTTTAAAAAATCGAGCTCTTTTCTGATGGCTTCTGCCCCCTGAACGGTCATTGGAGTCCTATCCATTATGTTCCCCTATTTTTAAATGATAAAAAAAATTGAATCAGCCGCTGTCCGCAGCTGACCCATGAACTATTATATTATCGTAAAATTCCGCAGCGTCTAATGAAAAGGCATTACAGTCAGCGGATTTACTTTATTTTAACATGATAAAAATTAAATAACTGTATGTCCTTCACAACTTTTGGCGTTCGGACATTACTTATTCTTTTTCGTGTCGGCAATACCGTCAAAGAATGCCTTAACTTTATCCATGAACCCCTTTACCCCCGGAAGATTGCTTGAGGATTTGGAGCCCTTTCCGTTGATTGAATCATCAAACTTCTTCAGCAGTTCCTTCTGTTCGTTGTTAAGGTTTACAGGAACCTCAACAATGATTCGGCAGTAAAGATCGCCCACTGCGGAACCGTGAATTGAAGGAATACCCTTACCCTTTGCTCTCAGCTGGGTACCTGACTGTGTACCTTCCTTAACCGTAAGTGAAATCTTACCGTCGAGAGTAGGCACCTCAACCTTACCGCCCAGAGTTGCCGTGGTAATGCTGATTGGCACATCAACGTAGAGATCCATGTCTTCTCTTTCGAAAATAGGATGAGGCTTAACCCTGATGAACACGAAGAGATTACCGGCCGGAGCACCGTTTCTGCCGGCTTCACCGGCGCCACGGATGGTCATTCTCATACCGTCATCAACACCTGCAGGAATGTCAACCTCAACCTCCTGCTTACCAGGATATCTGCCTTCACCGTTACACTTCTTACAAGGCTTTTCAAAAATCTTACCCTTACCGTGACAGGTAGGACAGGTTTCCTGAATTCTGAATATGCCGTTCCCCTTCAGGATTGCACCAGCTCCGTGACAGGTAGGACATTCCTTGGTTGATGAACCCTCTTCACAGCCTGTTCCGTGGCAACAGTCACAGGTAACATGCTTGTTAATCTTAAACTTCTTCTTGATTCCCTTTACGGCTTCCTCAAGGGTGATTGAAACCTGAATCTGAAGATCCTCTCCAGGCTGCACGGTCGGACCGCTGCGACGACGTCCGCCACCGCCAAAGATGTCACCGAAGGCATCACCGAAGATATCACCGAAGTCAAATCCTCCGAAACCACCGCCAAAGCCGCCGCCGAAGCCGCCCTGATTCTGGTCAACACCGGCAAATCCGTACTGGTCATAAGCAGCTCTCTTCTGCTGATCACTTAATACGGCATAGGCCTCGTTAATTTCCTTGAATTTTTCTTCCGCACCAGGCTCCTTGTTACGATCCGGATGGTATTTCATGGCCAAACGCTTAAAGGCCCTTTTTATAGTCTGATCATCGGCATTCTTTTCAACGCCAAGCACTTCATAGTAATCACGCTTCTCAGCCATAAAAGTCAATTCCCTAATTTAATCTTATTCATAACATACAAGTAACGGACTCTGTCTACTGACAGTGTCCGTTAGATTCATATAACGGTGTATTATCCGTTATTCATGTTTACATGTATGCCATTAAACTTCTTCGAAATCAGCGTCACGGGCACCGTTGTTGGCGTTACCGCCGGCACTCTGCTGCTGTGCACCTGAAGCACCTGCACCGGCCTGAGCCTGCTGTGCATACTGAGCTAATGAGCCTGCAATTTCCTGAAGCTTCTTCTCAGCATCTTCGATGGCGGCAAGGTCATCACCGCGTGCGGCATTTTCAAGGTTATTGATTGCCTGATTAAGTTCGGTCTTAACATTTTCAGGAATCTTGTCACCGTTTTCCTGCATCTGCTTCTTGTAAGAGTGAATTACGGCATCGGCACGGTTACGGGCATTTGCCAGGTCAGCAAACTTCTTATCTTCGGCAGAATGAGCTTCAGCTTCGCGAACCATCTTCTGAATTTCTTCTTCTGACAGACCTGATGAAGACTGAATGGTAATCTGCTGTTCCTTACCGGTGTTCTTATCCTTTGCACTTACGTGGATCAGACCGTCGGCATCAATATCGAAGGTAACCTCAATCTGAGGTACGCCACGTGGAGCAGCCGCAATGCCTTCGAGGTTGAAGTTGCCGAGTAACTTGTTGTCCGCAGCACGCTTACGTTCACCCTGAAGTACGCGAATGGTTACTGCAGGCTGGTTATCTTCAGCGGTAGAGAAGGTCTGACTCTTCTTGGTAGGAATAGTGGTATTCTTTTCAATCAGAGTGGTCATCACGCCGCCGAGAGTTTCAATACCGAGTGATAACGGAGTAACATCGAGAAGCAGCACATCCTTCTTGTCACCGGCAAGTACGGAACCCTGAATTGCAGCACCAACGGCAACGGCTTCATCAGGATTTACGTCCTTACGAGGATCCTTACCGAAGAACTTTGAAACAACCTGCTGAACCAGAGGCATACGGGTCTGACCGCCAACCAGAAGAACTTCATCAACATCGTTAACGGTTAAGCCGGCATCCTTAAGAGCTGTCTGAACAGGAATCAGAGACTTCTGAACCAGATCTTCAACCAGTGATTCGAGCTTTGCACGGGTCAGCTTGATGTTCATGTGCTTTGGACCGGTGGCATCTGCAGTGATGTATGGAAGATTTACGTCAGTCTGAGTTGCGGATGACAGTTCAATCTTAGCCTTTTCAGCACTTTCCTTCAGACGCTGTAAAGCATGAATATCATTTCTTAAGTCGATGTTGTTGGTAGCCTTGAATTCATCAATCAGGTAAGTGATGAGGAGGTTATCAAAGTCTTCACCGCCAAGGTGGGTATCACCGTTGGTTGAAAGTACTTCGAAAGTCTTTTCACCGTCAACTTCATCGATATCGATGATTGAGATATCGAAGGTACCGCCGCCGAGGTCGTATACCGCAATCTTCTTTTCACCCTTAACCTTGTCTTCACCGTAAGCCATTGCAGCTGCGGTAGGTTCGTTGATGATACGCTTTACGTTAAGACCTGCGATACGGCCGGCATCCTTGGTTGCCTGACGCTGCTGGTCATTGAAGTATGCAGGAACGGTAATAACTGCTTCGGTAACTTCTTCACCGAGAATGTCTTCAGCAGTCTTCTTCATTTTCTTAAGAACTTCTGCAGAAACCTGTGGAGGAGCCATTCCCTTGTCTTTTACGTCAACCCAGGCGTCACCGTTAGGAGACTTAATAATCTTGAACGGCATGATTGAAATATCACGCTGAACTTCAACGTCATCAAAACGACGACCGATAAGTCTCTTGATTGCAAACAGTGTATTCTTTGGATTGGTTACAGCCTGACGCTTTGCGGCATCACCCACTAAAATTTCACCGTCATCGGTATAACCGATAACTGAAGGAGTGGTACGATGACCTTCAGCATTTTCTAAAACACGAGCACTACCGTTTTCGTATACTGCCACACATGAGTTGGTAGTACCGAGGTCAATACCAATAATCTTACCCATTTTCAAACTCCTATTATTAAATCTTTAAGCCTCACAACTTTCTCTTCTGTTTTTACCTGAGGCTTTCTTATCTCTACACTAATTTAAATAATGCCTAGTTTTTCAATTTCAAGATTAAAATCAAATTTTTTTGATTTTTTTAATTTCCTGATGAAACAACTACGAGTGCAGGCTTAAGCAGACGTCCGTTAAGCGCATATCCCTTCTGGATTACTCCCATTACGTGATTGGCCGGAACTGCCGGATTAGGGATGTGCTGGATGGCCTGATGATAATTAGGGTCAAACGGCTGGTTGAGAGGATCAATAACTTCAACGCCGTTCTTACTGATGGCCTTAAGAATGAGTTCCATGGTCATTTCAAGGCCTTCTATGAGATCCTTCTGCTGAGGATTGTTGCGATCTGAATAAAACAGTGCCTTTTCCAGCGGTTCAATGCTCGGAATAAGATCCTTCACAAAACCTTCAAGAGCAAAGCTCTTGGCCTTGGAAATCTCATTGTCGCATCTGGTTCTGATACGGCTGATTTCTTCTTCATTGGCGGCAATGGCTTCGGCAAGCTTCTTCTGGGTTACTTCCATAAGTTTCTTGTGCTTGTCTTCCTGTTCGGCACTCACGTTTTTCCTGTATTCGTCATACTGAGCCATTACGGTGGCCTTTTCAAGCTGAAGTGCGGTCTGCTTTCTCTCAAATTCAGATTTTAACTGTTTTCTTTCATTCTGGAGCTGTCTGATTGAAAGTCTGGCTGAAAGAAGTTCACCCCTCAGTTCTTCCGGTGTCAGTTTTGCAGCCATGGCGGCAATTTCTTCTTCAATCTTTTCCGCTTCCGCAATCTGATCTTCAGTGTTTTCGGCCTGTGCAGCTGCGGCTTCTTCAGCCTTCACTTCCTGACTTTCGGAATTCTGAGTCTGCTGTGCAACGGTTTCATCCACGTTTTCAGCATTGATGTCCTGCTGTTTTTCCTGTTCACTCATAAAATACGTCTCCTAAAATCAAAACAAAACATACACCTAGCTATATAGGGATAAATTTCCAAAATTCAACACATTTCTCCAAATTTGTCTGAAGATTTTTGCCACCGTAAAAAAAGCAATCGGCGAAAACGTTTTGTGATAGAATGCATGTTCTGTTTGGAGGCTTGTCTGCAGATAACTGCTTTATCCCCCCTCCACGCACAGATTGTTTTTTGCTGTTAAGGCTCAAAGGTAGCCGTAAGGAAACGAATTTATCATGATGGAAGTAAAGGTTGTACTGGGAAGCGTGTATCTGCTGATACTGAGCAACATTTTCATGAACATCGCATGGTACGGTCATTTAAGCAAACTGGCGGAAAAACCAGTCTATGTGGCGATCTTGGTTTCATGGATGATAGCTCTGTTTGAATACGCACTGATGATTCCGGCAAACCGCTATGCCCATGAATATTTAACCGTCGGTCAGCTGAAAATCATACAGGAAGTCATCACCCTTACGGTTTTCGTACCGCTCTCAATTCTGTTATTCGGGGAAAAATGGAACTGGGACTATCTTTGGGCAGCCATATGCATGGTAGGTGCCGTTTTCTTCGTTTTCAGATCCAAAATATTTGCTTAAGTAAAAAAAGTTCAACATCTAATCCGGCTCGACAAGAAGCATTCGGACATGATTCGAAAACAGTTTTTCAGACGGCGTGCCGTTCCTGCATCAGTTATGCATCACGTATTGGTTTTTTCGTAACGGAACGTCCGTCCCTGCCGGGCGACCGTTCCGAAACCTCTCGGATTTATCACAGATAGATTAATACCAGTCCGGCTATACAGACAAGGACTCCGAGCATCTTATTCCACGTCAGTGGCTCATTATAGAGAATGAAACCGACAAAAATAAGGGATATCGCCAGAAACGAACTTTGTACGAGTGATGCCCGGCTGATTTCCCATCCGGATTTATAGGCATAAATAAAGCCGGCTTCAAGTCCCACTACGGAAATACCCAGCACGGGAGCAGCCCAGTTTACCCTGCCAAGTTCCGAAAGAACACTGCCACCGGTTCTTGTAATAAAAAAAAGAAGGATGCTGAGCACAAAGCCCACCAGATACGTAACCGCAAGCGATAAAAATGGACTGAGCCCATCAGGAACCGACTTTGAACATATGTGATAGATTATGTTAAAAAACACAATCATGACTATGGGAAGAACATAAGTCATAAAATCCCCCAAACCGACACCTGTACTCATTGTACAGCAACGGGATAAAATTACTGAGAATCACGCCTTACTGTCGAAATTTCCTAAAACATTGCTATTTCTTCAGCAGTCAGTTCCCTGTACTCGCCCGGAAGCAGGTTTTCATCAAGCCTGATTTCTCCGATGGCAATACGCTTTAATCCCACCACCCTGTTTCCGGTACTGGCAAACATTCTCTTAACCTGATGATATCTGCCTTCGGTAATTGTCAGCAGCACATGTCTCGGCTCCAGTATTTTGAGCACCGCAGGACGCGTGGCATACTTTTCTCCTCTCAACATTACCCCCTCGGCAAACAGTCTGATATTTTCTTCTGGGCAGTCTTCCGCGAGCCATACCTCATAAGTTTTGCTGTGAGACTTTTTTGGAGAAGTTATGCGGTGGGCCCAGGCGCCGTCATCAGTAATGAACAGAAGCCCTTCCGTGTCCAGATCCAGTCTGCCGACACAGAAAAGCCCGCCAGCCTCCCCCTCAAGCAGCGTAAGAACAATGGGATTCTGTGGGTCATCATTGGAACAGACGCATCCTTTAGGTTTGTTTATCAGGAAATATCTTTTATGTTCCTCGGTTACCACCTCAAGCCCTTCGCCGTCGCAAACAATTGAGTCCTCCGCACTTACCTTGGCGGCGGCATCCTTCACGACAGAACCGTTAACGGAAACCCGGCCCTTGCGAATTACCGTTCCGGCCTCCTTTCTGCTGAGACCGTAATTAAGAGTAAGACACTTATCAAGTCTAATCATGTCGCCCATGTGAAAAACCCCGACATAAAAAAATCAGAAGAAAAAAATTTCCCCTGATTTTTATAAACAGTACTCTGAACTGCCGCCGTCGCGGCATTCCGTTAACCGTGATACTTATTGAAAATCAAGCAGGCATTTGTTCCGCCGAAACCAAAACTGTTTGACATCACGCATTCAAGCTCAATGTCCTTGGCTGAAGTAACAATTGGAAGACCTTCCGCTAAAGGATCAAGATTTTCAACGTTGATGCTTGGAGCAATGAAATTATTGTTCAGCATCAGTAATGAATATATAGCCTCCTGCACGCCGGCTGCACCGAGACTGTGACCTGTCATGGCCTTGGTTGCACTGAGGTACGGTACATCAGCACCGAAGGTCTGTCTGATTGCCTCGAGTTCCTTGGTATCACCGACCTTTGTGGAAGTACCATGGGTATTGATGTACTGAACAGGATTTTTTGATGTTGCCATGGCCTGCTTCATACATCTTACGGCACCTTCACCAGAAGGAGCAACCATGTCATAACCGTCAGAGGTAGCCCCGAAACCTACGAGTTCGCCATAGATTTTCGCGCCTCTGGCAAGCGCATGTTCCAGTTCTTCAACGACAACCATACCGCCACCGCCGGCAATAACAAAGCCGTCACGATCGGCATCATAGGTTCTTGAAGCCTTTTCCGGAGTTTCATTGTACTTGGTGCTTAAAGCTCCCATGCCGTCAAAAAGACATGCAAGACTCCAGTCAAGCTCTTCACCGCCGCCGGCAAAAACCACATCCTGCTTTCCGAGCATAATCTGTTCCGCTGCGGTTCCGATGCAGTGTGCCGAGGTAGAGCACGCTGAACTGATACTGTAGTTAACTCCCTTAATCTTAAATGGAGTTGCGAGACATGCAGAGGTTGTGGACCCCATGCATCTGGTAACCTGATAAGGTCCTACTCGACGGATTCCCTTGGTTCTTAGGGTATCACATGCTTCGACCTGATTTCTGCTTGATGCGCCGCCGGACCCGCAGATAAGACCGGTGCGTTCGTTTGAAACTTCAGATTCGCTTAATCCTGAATCTTCAACCGCCTGCTGCATGGAAAGATATGCATATGCTGCCGCATCTCCCATAAAGCGCTTAACCTTGCGATCAATCAGATCATCGAGATTAAGATCAACCGCTCCCCATACATTTGACTTTAAACCTGCTTCCTTAAACTGTTCGGAAAAGGAAATTCCTGACTTCCCTGTTTTTAAGGACTGCAGAACATTCTGCAAATTGTTACCAATACTGGAAACAATTCCCATACCGGTAATAACTGCTCTTCTCATAACTTATATATCTCTTTTTTGGATTTTCTACTCTGCCTTAGGCATAAACTGACGGTATTAAGACCGCCGGTCTGCGCAAAGGTTCAAAATCCCTGCTAAAAACTTACGTCCAATAAACTAAGAACATCTGACGACATTCAACATTCAGAGACATTATAGTATATTTTTGCTGTTTATGGGAAAAATCAGTTGAGGCAATGTCACATATCGGAAAGGCCGGCCAGCCCATAAACATCAGGCCGCAGTCATTCTTAAAAATGCTGCACGCACCTCCGCATGCATAATTTTCATACACTGTGTACCGGAAAAGACGATTACGGTTACGACATCTTTTTCATTTTCGCAAAATGATCAATAATCATGCATATTCACTTAAAGGAACAGACTGAATGATATACATAAACTCTGCACTGCCGCACGTCGGCGTGAATTTCACGGAGGTGGACTTCACCGAAAACGGAGAACCGAGAAGTCAGGAATTCGATGACGTCTACTTTTCCGACTGCGGAGGCATGGAGGAATCCGAACACGTATTCATAGGCGGATGCGACCTACGGGAACGTCTCAGAAACCGAGCCCTGTCCGTAAGGTCGTCATCCTTTTCTGATTACCTCGTGGGAGAAACCGGCTTCGGCACCGGGCTGAACCTGCTCACCCTGATGAATTTTCACAAAAGGCTTCAGGAAGAGGAAAGCCTTTCAGACAGCGGAATCATTCTGCCCCACGTGACTTTTCTCACCGTGGAAAAATATCCGCTGAGTCCGGAAGTAATGAAGAAGTCGCACTCCCGTTTTCCTTACGTCGAAAAGGAAAGCAGCGAGCTCATTGAAGCTCTTTCCTCACAAAAACTGCACACCGGACTCAATACATATGAGATAAATCCGGAATTCACTCTTAAGCTCATGATTGGAGACATTACCGCCTGCTACTCGTCCGTATATACGGATCATCCTGTAGATTCATGGTTTCTTGACGGATTTAACCCGAAAAGCAACTGCGACATGTGGTCGGTTCAAAGCATGAAGCTCCTTGCCGGACTCAGCTCCGCAGGAACAAACATTGCAACTTTCACCGTATGCCGTGAGGTAAGGGATAATTTAAGGGAAGCCGGCTTTACCCTTGTAAAACGCAAAGGATTCGGCAGAAAAAGGGAAATGCTCACTGGCTTCATCGGAAGCTCCCTGAATTAATCAGATAACCGGAATTTTCCGGAACGGAAAATTCTGGCGGAATCCTGACCGACGTTTCACAAAAAAACGGAGGTCTGAGCATGTTTTCCGCTCAGACCTCCGTCATTTTTATGCTGTCTTTTTGATTTTTATTGTTACTGCTTTATTGTTACTGCATTCCGTGTTTTCAGTCAACGTTCCGGTCAGTAAAACAACCGGAAACACTAAGGCATTATTACTCGGTTTCTACCGACTCCACATAATCCCTGCGGGCGAAAGCCGGCATCTTAACCCCGAAATATCTGCCTCCTGCCGTTTCATAACGGTATCTCTTCATCTTCTCCTTTGCAAGGTCAAGACCGTGATTACCGATTACGTTAACCTTTTCAATCAGATCTGAACAGAGAGACTGTTTCGGAATGAAACGGATTCGGTTTGCAATATCCCTGCTGATGTCAACCATAATCTGATTATGGGTGGCTTCATATTTGGAAACACTTGTAAGAAATGAACCCCACTGTGCCTTGACGTCATCAGGCTGTTCTTCGATACCGACCCACTGAGGAACCATCATGGTTACGCTGGTTACGATATTGGCACCGTAGAATTTGCATTCACCTTCTTCCTGACGTGTATCAAGACTCCAGTCCACACCATAGGTTACCTTAGTCACGCTCTTCTTACCCGTTGAGGCGTTTTCAGGAGCAAACATCACAATCTTCTCACGAAGTTCATCGGGATCTGAAGCCTCAACAGGATAGAACTCAGTATTCTTGTTGATTTTTTCCCTGATGTCGAGATCATGATAATAAACGTCATTTCTGACGACATTCTGCTGATAGGCAATCTGGTTGCGGGCCGCCGCACTCAGATAAGCTTCATCGATGTAAGGCTTTTCCCTGACATTATTGTCTGAATCAACGGTGGTAAACTTACGATCCAGAACCGAATCGGTTCCCCTCACCGCGGAAAGCCCCGGCAAAACAAATAGAAAAACATACAGTATTACAAGCGGAACCGCTATAATACATAACGCCGTTACTATTTTTGGTTTTGGCATTTCAAACACCCTTAAAATCCTGCACCTGCAGTCCCAACGAAAGATTCCGTTCTTCCGTTAATTAGCCGTCTTCTTCCGAAGTCTCAGTCAGAAACTTTCAGCAGAAACGGTAATCCAACCGTCTTTTTAAAGTCCGAACCAGCGCAGCTATTCCAAACTCTCAATATGGCACTGAACTGATAACGACATGCAAGGCACTGCTTCATCCCAGTTATTATTTGTATTTATAATCGGAAAACCTTATCAGGCCGTTCCGTTTTTGTCTTTTATCTAAGCCTGTCCGCTCTGCCGCGGCCGGCTCCGGGAGTTATTGGAAAAATCCGAACATTATCCCTTTATCCATGCAAGTTTACTTTATTCCGCATGGTTTTCTCTAACACTTTGTGTTGTCCGGTGAATGTTACTAGAGATTAATCACATAAGATTATAATAATAAGTTACCCGTAAGTTATTTAAAAGTTATGTATTTGTGTCTTATGACACAGTTCAAAAAATACACAAAAACAGATTCAAAACATCAGAAAAACGATTCATAAGGCACGGTATCAGGAAACCCCAAAAAAACAGACAAAGACCGCATCAGCATGTCACAACATTGATTTTTACGGGGATTATCGGCGGTATGCTGAACCGACCGCGGCCTTACTAAAGCGTAAAACAAGGTACTTTATTGACTAAAATATAACCAAATAATAAAAAACTGAAGAAAATTTTACCGAAAAAGATTATCATTTTTTTATATTTAAGCTGATTTTTGTGAGAGTTACTTCTCTTTTTTCTTTGCAAATTTATAAAAAAGATTGTACAATTCAGCTCAATTTTTGATTAGGAAAAATCTCCCGATCTGAAAACACCACCACATATAATTTATTGAATATTAAAAAATAATAAGAGTTTAATAAGCATGTCCAAAGAAGACAATATTGAAATGCAGGGGGTTGTGCTTGAAACCCTCCCAAACACCACTTTCAGAGTACAGCTTGAGAACGGCCACGTAGTAATGGCTTACATCTCAGGAAAGATGCGTAAAAACTACATTCGCATTCTTACCGGCGACAAAGTTACAGTACAGATGACCCCTTACGATTTAACTAAGGGTCGTATTGTTTTCCGCAGTCGCTAATAAAACACTCCGGGGGAAATTATGTTCTTATTTATTATAAAAACCTTAACGTCCTTCGGATTGATTTATGCAATTTTCGGCTTTTACGGTAACGTCAGTGACAACCTGTTTGTCAAGAGTCTGCTGTGTGTCTGCATACTTCTCGCCACATACTGGGTTGATCTCTACCGTTTTTCCAAAATTTTTCTGAATTACTTCAGAGCCGTAAGATGTCTGAAAAAAGGCAGATATTACAAGGCTTTTTCCCTTTTTGAAAGGCTGCTCAGCGCCGAGTTTGCACCGTCCCTGCCTCATCTCGCGAGAATGAGGTTTATAGGACTGGGTACGAACATTAACGTAAATGCGGCCAAGTACTTCAGTGAAAGGGCCATACGCAACGATTATCAGGAATGCATTTACCTCCTTGCCGTAATTAATTTTTTCGGTGATTCACTCAGTGAATACTTCACGAAGACATACGGAAGAATGAATGATGCTGATGTCAGTGCTAAGAAGAAAAAAATAATAAAAAAAGGAGCCGGCGGGACCGGCAAGGTTGCGGAAGCTGAAAAGACATCCGCCACAAAGAAGAGAAGAACATCCGTTCATTATTCCCCTATTACTCCGGATTACAATGAATGCGTTTTTCACCTCCAGTCCTACCTTGAGAAAGCTTCTGAGACGGACAGAGACTACGGAGATGCCTGTGCATTGATGGCCTACTGTCTGTATACGGGAAAAGGTGTTCCTAAAAACATAGAAAAAAGTAACGACCTTTTCAGACACGCGGCCATGCTGCGGGCTAAAAATGTTGATTACTTAAAGAATTGTGCACTTAATAATACCGAAGTGTCTAACTATTCTATCTAGTCTGATTGCTAATAAAGAATACACATCAAAGGAAATATTATGAGTCCGGAATTATACAAAAGATGGAGACTTGGTTTAGGTTTTGTTACCGCCAAAAATTTAGCAGAACATCTGGATATGGCTGCAATTTCAATCAGCACCTATGAATCAAGAGGAAGTGGTTCGAGTGCAGACGACAAACTTTTAAGAATTCTCGAGAAGAAAATCATTGAAAGAAGTGACGATTTCATAAATGCTGTAGTTGAAACCGCCGCCAAGTTCGGCATGTTATCAGGCTCATATACCGGCACTCAGGTACCGGGGGAACAGACCGGCACTGAAGAAAAGGCTCTCGAACAGGCCGCAAACACCAGGACAATGCTCGCAGACAAGGCTCTGGAATTAAAGGTCTACGATCTTGAAGAACGTGTTAAGACTTTGGAAAGAATCATCGCCAAAAATACTTAATGTGTGACTCATTGATTATCTGAGACTGCACCGCTTTACGGCGGTGCGGTTCTTTTTTCTTACACAAGTTACCGGACACGCTTTCTTCTCTCTGTATTCTTCTGATAATAAGAACCTTTTCCATTACTCACCGTAAAAGAAATTCATTTTCCCACTTTCCTTTTCAACCATGCCCCAAAAGAATGCAGATAAGAATTCTGTCGAAACGCATGTTCCATTCCGTTCTTGACGTTAAAACGGTTAGTTTGCACTATTTTAGTGAACTCCGCTCCATAAACAGACAAACATTCCGAATTTTCATGAATATTTTATTCTTTCCCGGGACTGAAAGCCTCTGATAATACCGCACGGTCCTCATTCATACATCAGTCAGACCTCAGAACTCAACATTCATCAGGTCCTTTTCTACGCACACACGTGCCTGACTTCAAATTTTCACTTTTCAATATTTTTTTACAGAATAAATTCAGCATCAATAATCATAAATGGCACGTTATTTGCTTTATAAAATTGTCAGTCGTGTTTATAATTCGACCTTTTATTCTGAATTTTGAATTTCCACTTTTGTATTTTTAATTTATTACACTGAATGGAGGCATCCCGTATGCTAAAAGGCACCGTAAAATGGTTTAATAATGCCAAGGGGTTTGGCTTTGTCGTACCGGCCGAAGGTAGCGGAGACGTTTTTGTACACTACACCGCCATTGAAATGAGCGGCTACAGAACTCTTAAACCCGGGCAGCCTGTTCTCTATACGGCTCAAATGACCGATAACGGCCTGCACGCACTTACCCTGACCGTTGTCGAAGAAAACGACAAGGAAAAGGCGGAAGACTCCGCGTATACCTCTGACGATCTTTCAATTGCCGCATAACCGTATTCACCGACTTTTCCGAAAGTTCGGGGAAACGGTCGGTTAACAGTAACGCGTACTCACAGACATACTCTTAATTCTTCTCCCGTTCAGGGAGAAATTTTTTCTGCCAAGGCTCTTTAATCCCGGCCATTTCACACTTTTAGCGACCGAGTCTCCTTTCATGTAGCAAAATCAGCATCAATTCATACCCACATGCCGGTGTAACCACTATAATAAAATCAGCACGTGTTCTATATACGGAACTATTCTGCAGTCGACTCTCTTAAGACATGCGGCTGCCAACTCATACAGCAGGAGATTCCGAATGGCAAACAACTGTCAAGAAATCATTAAAAGCGTATCCACGGTCATTCTGGATAAGGAAAAACAGATAACACTGGCATTAAGCTGTATTCTGGCCAAAGGTCATCTGCTAATCGAAGATCTTCCGGGCATGGGCAAAACCACACTTGCAAGAGCCCTGTCCCAGGTTCTCGGACTCGAATGTCAGCGTGTACAGTTTACCGCCGACATGTTGCCCGGAGATCTGCTCGGCGCCAACATATACAATGAAATAAATCACGTCTTTGAATTTCACAGGGGACCGGTATTTACCAACATGCTGCTTGCAGACGAAATCAACAGAGGCTCACCGCGAACCCAAAGTGCGCTTCTCGAAGTCATGGCCGAACATCAGGTATCTTTTGACAGGGAAACCCACAAAATTAACGAGCCGTTTTTCGTAATAGCCACTCAGAATCCGCTGGATCAGGCAGGAACATTCCCGCTTCCGGAATCACAGCTTGACAGATTCACCCTGCGTATCGAACTGGGATTTCCGGCAAGAGAACAGGAAATCAGAATCTTAAAGAGAGAAAGCAAACCGGTTGATCTGGCACCTCTGGTCGACGGAACCAGACTCATACAGATGCAGGAGGAAGCTGAAAACGTCTATGCTTCCGATGCCATAATAAACTACATCATGGATCTGTGTGAAGCCACAAGAAGGGATCCGGACATTCCAAATCCGCTTTCTCCGCGAGCGGCGCTTGCTCTCCTTGCAGTGAGCAGGGCCTATGCCTACGCCCGCGGGCGTGACTATGTGGCTCCGGATGACGTTCAGACCGTATTCCCGCACGTAGCCGAGCACAGACTTAGAAAAGGTAATCTTGCTACCCTGAGTTCCAACACCTTCAGCAGCAAGATACTGCATAAGATTAATCCTAACGTTTAGCTGAGGAAACTTTCGGTACCATGTCTTACGCGAACAAAAAAAGGTGGGCCGTAAGGAGCGGCGACGCACTTACCAGAAGACGCATATACCTTCTGCCTAACAAGAGCGGAATAGTATTTATCGTCACCTGCGTGCTAATGATAGGCTTCGGTCTGAACTATGAAAACAACCTGGTGCTGTTCATGGCGCTGTTTGCGCTGTCGGTTCTGATAACCAGCGTATACTACAGTTATGAGAACATGAAAGGACTCAGCGTATCCTACATGGATCCGCCCAACAACATCCATGCCGGAGATTCCATATACATTCCCCTCTACATGAAGAATGAGAAACATGATCACGTCACCAGGGAAATGCATGTAATGACCGGACTCGGTCCGGACATTTTTATCGAAAACGTTCACTCCGGACACCACACTCAGCTCACCTGCCCTTGTCCTTGGCGCGGTTATTTCGAAATTCCCGTGATTCGAATGGAATCAACCTATCCGCTTGGACTTATCCGGGGATTTTCCTACTGTTTCTTTGAAGAAATGATTCTTGTCTACCCGAAAATAATCAGCTGTGAATACATACTCCAGAAAGAAACCGGCATAGGTTCGGCTTCAAGAAGCGAACACCGTTCATCAAACAGCCGCGGGCGTGACGAGATCTCCGGCCTTAAAAAATACACGCCCGGTGATCCCATTAATCTTATCGACTGGAAGCAGCTTGCCCTCGGGCGCGGACTTATGGTCAAAGACTTTTCTGCCGATGATGCCATGGACATGTACCTCACGGAAGCCAGCATTAAAAGCAGGGATCTTGAGGAACAGATCAGCATGCTTACCTATGCGGTAATAGATCTGTCTCAGAGGAATATTCAGTTCGGCTTCAGATTCAGGGAAATTTTCATTACTCCAGATTCAGGTTCCGAGCACCGGCAGAGAATTCTGAGAGAGTTGGCACTATACCAGCCGGTCTCATAAAACTCAGAGGTGATATATGCTTGTTACTGACAATAAATCCTTAATGATCATGGGCGGCATCTTCGTCACCTGCTCCCTCATGAGTATATTTCACATATATATCGGCGTCGTGGTAATCTGCATCGCCGCAATCGTGCTCAGAATCATGAGCGCCACTCACGTAATTAAGCCGCTTAACAGGTTTTACATCAGGGTTATTTCATTTATCGGCATAGTTGTTCTGACGGTAAGTGCCGTGGTCACCCCGAATCTCGCCGACACCTTCATCAGTCTTCTGATGATGGGCTGTTCTCTTAAATTTCTGGAATACGCAAACAAGAGGGATCTTTATGTTCAGTGCTGCGCACTGCTGTTCCTTACCATAATTCCGCTTATATTCCACTATCAGTTCTATGTGATGATCTACATCATCGTGATGTGCATAATGATAATCTGGGCCTTCGTCTCAATTACCCACGTGCAGTCCGTAAAAGAGGATCTGAGGCTTCTGCTGAAAATTATATTACCGGCCGTTCCCGTCACGATTGTCATGTTCCTCGTACTTCCGAGAACCGGAGCTTTCTGGGTCATTCCCAATCTGGATAAAACCCAGTCAGGCATAAGCTCAACCCTGAACATCGACGGTCTGGGAGACATGTCCAAATCGGATAAACTCGTGGCCCGTGTGGTATTCCACGGCAACATTCCTTCCTCCAGATACTTCAGGGCTCTTGTTTATGAAAAATACAGTGCCGAAGGCTGGACTGAAGGAGACGATGACAGAAACAAGCGCAGGACACTCGCTTTCTACAAATACCTGCCGGGAAGCAAGGCCCAGCCTCAGCCACTTGCCGCAAAAACCGACTACGACATTATTCTCGAGAATACCGGAACACCGTACATTCCGACGCTGAGATATTCATATACGAACATGAGAAGGGTTTTCTACCTGTCAACGGACGTATATACGACAAACAACAACGGTTCCGGCAGACAGTACTATCATTTTACCTATCTGCCTGACAAATCACCTCAGTCTGAAAGACTCGGAACCAGACAGTCAGACAATACTCTTTACTACAGTGAATATAACAATGAATCAACACAGGCCTTCGTAAAACAGATTACCGCAGAAGCTGAAAACGACAGGGAGAAGGTTCAGGCTATTCTGAAGTTCTTTTCCTCAGGACAGTTCAAATACACCCTGACTCCCGGCAGATACAGCAGAGCCAGCTTTCTTGACGATTTTCTCTTTAAACGCAAACAGGGATACTGCGTTCACTATGCCAGCGCCATGGCTCTCATGCTGAGAATGGCCGGAATTCCGTCACGCGTGGTCGGAGGTTACATGGGAGGCGAAGTAAACTCTGACGAAAACTACGTGACGTTAAGGGAATATGATGCACACGCATGGGTCGAGGCCTATGTGGACCACAAATGGACAGAATACGATCCGACCGCACTCATTGCCAACTGGAATTACTCCAGCGAGGGAGAATCGGTTATCGGAATGAGCAACGGCATAAGAGCTGAAGACAGTCTGTTAAGTTCCCTGGACAAAATAAGGGAATTCATTGACATGCAGTGGACCATGTTCATTCTTAACTTCGACTCCGAAAGGCAGCAGAGCCTGTTCAAGGGAAGCATTGCCGCAATTCTCGGTCTGGTACTTTTGGCCTTTGCCGCATATGTCGCAATCCTAATGCTTACGTCAGGAGATAAAAAGCGGGTCAGACTGGCACCTGAACTCATCATCATGAGAAAAGCCGTTAAGGCAATTCTGAAGAATGAGCCTCAGAACATCGAAATCTGGCATACGTACGGACATCTAAGCGACATTCTTACGCAAAAAAACAGTCCGTATGCAGCCGTATTCACCGACATGTACGCACTTTATCTCAGCATTCACTACAAACCGGCCGGCAGGGAAAAAACTGTCATGATGTCCGAACTGAAAAGGAAATTCGGCATTCTGAAAAGAATCTGACGTTTCGACAGGAAGAACTCACCGCCTTAAAGTTTAAAGCCTCCATGTCAGCAGGACTTCCTGCTGACGGCATATTCATCCGGACCAGACGTCGTGTCCGGATAAATACGCCGTCAGTCAAAATTCAGTCATAAAATTCTCAATTCAGCTGTGAAATCCAATAGAATTATAGATATATCCACATGTTTACCGTTCTCTTGCCGGCATTTTTCGTCATATTCCTACGGAATGCCCCCGGTAAAACGACTCACAAAAATAATAAACATAAAAGGCAGGTAAAACATGATTTCCGTTATTCAGCCACCTGACGCGATGGCTTTACTTTCACAGCTGGAAGCTGAAAGCTTGTCCAATAACGCCTACGGCGAACTGTATGATCTTTACAGGAACTGCTCTCTCGCCGTTCTTAACAGCGGAGTTCAGACCGATAATGCCAAGGAACTTCTGGACAAGTTTACCGATTTTGACATTAACGTGGTACGTAACGAACGCGGTGTTAAGCTGGAACTTATAAATCCGCCAAAATCCGCATTCGTGGACGGAGAGATAATCACCTCCATTCAGACAAATCTCTACGCGGTGCTGAGGGACATAATAAAAATCAGCACGGTGTCACCAAGGCACATTCTGCCTACCGGAATGGATGAGTCATCACTGCCCCACGGCAAGCTTATAACCAACATCATTTTCAACATTCTGCGTTCGGCAAACATTCTACATGCAGGAAAGAACCCTAACACCATCGTCTGCTGGGGCGGACATTCCATTACCGATCAGGAGTATGACTATGCATACAACGTAGGCATTCAGCTGGGCCTGCGCAAATTCGACATCTGCACCGGCTGCGGTCCGGGAATAATGGAAGCTCCGATGGTCGGGGCCAATTTCGGACAGACCAAGCAGAATTCCAGCACCTGCAGCTTTGTGGGACTGACCGAACCGTCAATAATCGCGGCAGAACCGCCTAATGCCATGGTCAGCGATCTTGTCATTCTGCCTGACATTGAAAAACGACTCGAAGCATTTGTACGCTTCGGCAACGCCATCATTGTTTTTCCAGGCGGTCCGGGAACAGTGGAAGAGCTTCTGTACATTCTCTCAATCAAGATGCTGCCGGAAAACAGGCACGAGCAGGTGCCGCTGGTTCTTACGGGATCCGAGGAAAGCAGGGAATACTTCAACACCATAAACACCTTTATAAAGAATACTCTGGGTGAAAAAGTCACAAGAAGCTACAGGATCATAATTAATGATCCTGAGGAAGTTGCAATTCACGTAAAAAACTGTCTGGAAATGGTAAAGGAGCACCGCACCCTCAGGGGGGATTCATACTGCTTCAACTGGTCGCTGAACATACCAGAAATTCTTCAGACTCCGTTTATTCCGACCCATGAAAACATGCACAATCTGAACATATCCAAAGACCTGGAACCCTATCAGCTGGCAGCCGTCATGAGACAGGCTTTCTCAGGTATTGTTTCCGGAAACGTAAAGGAATTCGGTATCAGACAGATAGAGGAACACGGTCCGTACGTCATCAGGGGCGATTCCGACATCATGAAGTCCATGGACAGACTGCTGGCAGACTTCGTTAATCAGGGACGCTTTAAGCTGCAGTCTCACGAATACAAGCCATGCTACAAGATTGAAATCGGCGGTGAATAATACCGGAACACATACGCACAAACCGCATTCACCTGACAGTATGCCGCAAAGGAGATATTATTTAATAACATGCCCCCGAAATTCCGGATTCGGGGGCTTTGCGTCTTTCATGCCTTGCTGCTAGCTTTTTGATGAGCTCCTGAAAATCATGCGCATGGAATTAAGAACGGCAAGAATCATAACCCCCACATCACCAAAGACCGCAAACCACATGCCTATAATTCCCATTGCTCCAAGAATCATCAGCATGAATTTCACGGTTAAGGCAAGAACAATGTTCTGCATGACGATGGTCCGTGTCTTTCTGGCAATTCTGATCCCGGTAACCAGCTTTGACGGCTCATCACTCATAATCACCGCATCCGCGGCCTCTATGGCCGCATCAGACCCCATGGCACCCATTGCCATGCCGACGTCTGCAAGAGCCAGGGCCGGAGCGTCATTTATACCGTCTCCGACAAAAACCACGGTTTTTCCCTGACAATGACTCTGCTTAAGTCTTTCCTCAACGAGTGACACCTTGTCGTCCGGAAACAGGGATGAATGATACTCCGCTATTTCCAGTTCCGCAGCCACTGAAGCCACGATTTTCTCATTATCTCCGCTCAGCATTACGCTCTCTATGCCGAGACTCTTCAGATTTCTGACGGTCTCAACGCTGTCTTTCTTTACCGTATCGGCAATTATCAGAGTTCCAAGATACACCCCGTCAGCGGCCACGTGAATAACGGTTCCTGAACCGGAAAATTCAGGAATATCGATGTTCCCGGAATGCAAGAGTCCGTCATTTCCGACCAGCACCTCGCAGCCGTCAATAACGGCTTTTATGCCTTTTCCCGGAATTTCGGTAAAATCGGTAACCTTAAGCGGAGCTATTCCCCTTCTGTCGGCTTCCTCGGTTACGGAACGGGCAACCGGATGAGCCGAACCATGTTCGGCTGAAGATGCAAGCTGCAGAATTCTTTCGTCGGAAACCATACCGTTTGAGGATATTCCGGCGAAGCTGAAAGTGCCTCTGGTAAGAGTTCCGGTTTTATCAAAAAACACTGTTCCGGTTCTCGCAAGGGCATCGAGATAGTTGCTGCCCTTAACCATGATACCGTAACGTGATGCCGCTCCTATACCGCTGAAATACGTAAGCGGTATTGAAATGACAAGAGCACAGGGGCAGGAAACAACCAGAAATATCAGAGCTCTTTCAATCCATACGGACCACACGCCACCAAACAGAAGCGGCGGAACCAGTGCCGTTATCAGAGCCAGAGCCACCACGGCAGGAGTATAGTATCTTGCAAAAACAGAGATGAAATTCTCAGTTCCGGACTTTCTTTCGCCTGCCTTCTCCACAAGTCTGATAATTTCCGAAGCAGCTGAATCGGAAGCCTTTTTCCGGGCCTCCACGGTAATCATGCCGTCCTTTGAAATAAATCCGGAATATACGTCATCGCCTGAAGAAACAAATCTCGGCACGGATTCACCGGTAAGATTAGAAGTATCCAGACCTGCATGCCCGTTTACGACAGTACCGTCACAAGGAACCTTCTCACCTGGTCTCACGATAACCCTGTCGCCTATGCGGATGTCTGCAGCCCTGATTTCCCTGATTCCGTCAGGAGTCTCCAGATTCGCCCTGTCAGGACAGATATCCAGCAGAGCCTTAATGGAAGCACGTGAACGGTTAACAGCCCTTTCCTGAAAATATTCGCCTATCTGATAAAAAAGCATCACGGCCACGGCCTCCGGATACTCCCCGATGGCAACGGCTCCAAGGGATGCGACTGTCATCAGCATCTGCTCACTGAAGAGACTTCCCCTGATTTTTCTGAAAGCATCAGTGAGAACCTCAAAACCTGAAAGAAGATATGAAATAAGAAAACAGATGCAGGACACCACCCTGACGGTCATACTGTCCTGAACAGCATAAAACAACGGCAGGGCTGCGACAAAAATGACAAATCCCGTAATCAGTCTGTTTCTTAAATCCAGTCCGAACAGTTTTTTCTCGTCACCTTCATCCGTGGTTATCGACTCGTTACTGTCTTCCAGACGTTCCACCGTAACGTCAGGTTCGTAGCCGTTAACTGTTTTTCTCACTGTATCAGTGATATCGTCGGGAACGGAACAGCCTTCCTTAGGTATGAGAACCAGGGTTCGCGTAAGAAGATTGTATGAGGCATCAGCAATGTAGGGAAGATTCTTTAAATCCGAAACTATAAGTGCCGAGCAGTGAGGACAGTCAAGCTCCCTGGCATAGAACAGAATCGCATCTTCCCCCTGTATATCATCCGGTACTGAGTATTCTGCCGACTGTTTGCCCGAAGATGATAATCCACAGCCGTGAGAAACATCGGATGTTTTGTCTCCACCGGGGGCTGATACGCAGTTTACGGCCTCCGGCTCCACCTTTCCCACTATTTTTACCAATTTCAAATCCGCGCCTGAATTTAAGCCGGGATCCTGACTTCTGACACAGTTGTCTGACATGTTTTCTCCATAATAATAAAAGACTCTCTTCGGATGTCATTATTATGCCTACCTAATGACTGTGATTTCAAATTTAAAAATGGGAATAAAAATCACAAAGGACAGCAATGTCATCATAATTAAATTATACATTACCCAAATTTTGCGAGAATAGATAAGTACACAATACAAAAAACTCAAAGAAACACCATTTTTCAGTGGTGTTTCTTTGTTTTATATGTTACACTAGATATGTTGTATTAATATCTATCTAGGCCAATTATGTTAGTTACTAA
>JAGAYS010000008.1 GCA_017940385.1 Ruminobacter sp.
CGGAGCCTGAGATGAATATAGAGTACGAGGAAGATGCTGCAACTGAAGCGGAGGATTAACCACTGATAAAAATCCTCAGCATTGGAGTGCTAAGGATTTATTGATTTGCCCATAGTTACACAAAAAAGTGCAAAGAATGGGAATAATGCTTTAAAAAGAAGTTTAATTCAACTCCGATTAGTCGGCATAACCGCCAATCATTACGTAGATACTGCTGTTAAGAGCATCAACATCGATAGGGCACTTACTCTTGAAGTTAACGGTAAATCTGCTCTTTGCCGATACCTTCTCGGTAAAGAATTCAGAAACATTTACCAGGAACGGATTGCTGTAATCACTGCTGCCCAGCGCCTTTCTTAACGCCTTGCCGTCGAAATCCCAGTTTGCATATACAGGCTTAAGAAGAGCCTTTGTGCCGTTAGGAGAGGTCATTTCAATCTGGAGAAGATTGTTGGCATAGGCAATACCCTGAGTAGAGCCGTTGTATGCGGAACTGCAGCTGCTGTTTGAACTGTCGTTCGCATAGGTAAATGATGCCAGGTTCAGAGTGGTAACCTCAATATCAACATTGGCATTGTTGTCGTATGAATTGTCAGTATTTACAAAATTGGTAAACTGACAGGTCACGGTCTTGCCGCCGTCGGATGAGGAACAAGGTTTTGAACCGGTACTGCGGTAATCATCAGGAAGTTCAGCTCTCTTTGCACATTTAGCATCGCTGTCACAGGCAAGAGCCTTGGTTACTGCCTTCTTTGCATCAACCACGCCGAAACCGTAGTAGTTGGAGAATCTCAGACCTGCAGCGGTATCATGCCAGCCTCTGTCGAAGGTAATCTGCTGACCGTATTCACTTACGTTTGAGGTCTGAGGACCATACTTGAGCGAACTCCAGCCCGCTGCAGTATCGTTGTTGGCAGTGGTTGCCAGAATGTAACGAAGCTGAGGCACGGTAATGTCAGGCTTTGCCTGTATTACCAGTGAGGAAACACCGGTAACAGAAGGGGTGGCTGATGAGGTACCGTTCATGATGTGAGTGTAGTACTTTCTGATGTCATACTTGGAGCTGTCCTTTCTCCATGGAGAGGTTCCGTCAAGACCATCATCGTAGGATGAAGGATCGTAACTGTACTTAGTTGTTACGATTGCTGCAGATGAATCATATCCTCCGGTATAACCAAATTCACCGCCGGTACCGGAAACCCAGAGATGGGCACCTGCGGTTGAATAGGATGACTTCTTACCGAGAGAGTTTATGGCTGCAACATTAATCAGATAACGACCTCTGTTAAATGATGAGGACTGGTTGAACTGACAGCTGATACCGAGTGTTGAACACTGGTTAGGATAATAGCTGCTGTTATTAAAGGTTACGCTGTAAAATTCATTACCTGCAGCCTTGATAAGAGGTACGTTGTTTTCAAACATACCCTGGTATATTGCTTCAAGGCTAGGCTGGTAAGCATAGCTGTTATCAAGACCAAGGCTGGCGTTTACAATATCCAGATCGTTCTTTCTGGCAAGATAGTAGATATTGGTCTTGTTTGCATCGTATGATGAAAGTCTTGCATCATAGGCTATACCTCTTACACCTTTACCATTGTTGGCTTCAGCACCGATAATGCCTGCCACCATGGTTCCATGAAGAAGGCTGCTGTCCTGCTTCACCGAATTGAGAGAAAGGGTGCCGTTGATAAATGAAGCAGTTGATGTCGGACTGTATTTCTTAGAAGAAAGGTCTTCATGATTGAAATCAACGATGGCATCCCATACGGCAACCTTAACGTTCTTACCGGAAATGAGCTCATTGTTTGAGTCGGTTAAGTGCCATGCCGGAATAACGTTAAGATCCACTCCGGCAACAGGTGCCTTTCTTACCTTAAATGGATTCTGGCCCAGATTCTTGATGTGCCACTGATCGGTAAACACGCGATCACCGTTTGATGATTCGGTACCTACCTTGAGATTGAAGCTCTTTGAAGTTCCTGCCGCATTGGTAACCGTAATTACTTCCGTAAAGTAGTAATAGTCCGGTGTAGTACCGAGTACGCTTTCAGGAACGTAATAGAATATCTCTCCGTTACCTGCAGATCTTCCTGTCTGAGGGTGGGTTTTGGTAAACATTCCGTATTTAGCTTCAATATTAAATTCAGGACTGATGTTTGCTCCGGTACTGCCGTCAGCCGCTGCAATACTGTATGATAACACGTATGGTTTGCCACTGAACATGTCACCATCTTCCGCAACGGCAAGAGTAATTACAGTATCCTTAATTACATCAGGTTCGTTATTATTGTCGTCATCTTCGGTATTGTCATTGTTATCATCGCCGGAGTTGTCATTGTTGTCATTACCGGAATTGTCATTGTTGTCATTACCGGTATTATCGTTGCCGGTGTTACCGCCGTTATCGTTGCCGGTGTTACCGCCGTTGTCGTTGCCGGTGTTACCGCCGTTATCGTTGCCGGTGTTACCGCCGTTATCGTTGCCGGTGTTACCGCCGTTATCACTGCCTGAGTCACCGCCGTTATCACTGCCTGAGTTTCCGCCGTTATCGTTGCCGGAATTTCCGCCGTTATTATCGTTACCTCCGTCTACAGGAGATGTAACGTCTGAACCCTGGTCTCCGTTATCATTTATGATTGTATGGTTGTTATCATCACCGCCACTGCCACCACACGCAGTCAGGGTAGTAAGAGAAGAGATCAGAAGAGCGTTTAAAATCGGATAGTACAGATTCTGTGTTATTTTTTTCATATGAACATACCTAATGGATGAACCTCTGTCTTTTATGCGCAGACAGTAAGGATCATCTTCTAAAAAAATACTGCTGAATTAAAATCGTGATGACTGCCTGTTATTTCAGATCAGGGCTGACACCGTGGTCATATGATGCTGAAACACTGCGAACACCGTCCGTAACACTCAGTTCATCCTTAAGGGACAGCCACTGATCGTAATCCTGCACGGTGACTTCATAGATATTTCTGCTCAGCTGCTCAACTTCCAGACCTGCAGGAATGCAGTACTGTTCCTTTGCACACTGAACAAGAAGCTTGTTGGTAATAATGTAGTTGTGATCATCAGCCGTCTTTACATAGGCGAGATGACGGGGATCTTTTTCGCCGTAAACAACAGTCTTGTCTCCCAGGGAACCAATTTCGTTTTCTCCGCGAACAACTAAAACTGATTTACCTTCATCTGATTTAACGTTACTGTTTACGTCTTCCACTCTGAAATTGTCGGTAATGACCGTTATTCCGTTATTTTCATTTTCCGAGGCTGAGGCTGAAACGCAGGTAAGTGCCAGAACAGCCGATAATGTTGAAATGATAGCCTTATCCATATTGATTCTCTTCTTATATTATATTTATGTTACTGTCGCACATCACCTAAGCCGGACTCTGTGCTTATAATTATCTTTATGGTCAAAATGCACAATACGCATTTTGTGAGCAAAGTATAAAAATCACACAATTATTTGGATACAAAATAAGTACAGGGAAGTGCATTTTTTAGACATAGCTCAAAAAAATAAAAAAATTATTCCATACAGAAAAAAATAATCATCTGTTTTTCCGAAAGGTTAAAGTTATTGTCGTTTTGATGTGGAATTTTTATGATTTTGAACCATAAAAGCTGAATACACGGTTGCCTGCCAGGTAAAGTAAAGTCCGGCCAGAAAGTAAGCATGAAGTTACGGATAAACATGGATAAAAAAAACACTATTGCCGAAAACGGGCAATAGTGTTTCAAACAGAGGTTTAATTCAAACCTGATTAGTCGGCATAACCGCCAATCATAACGTAAATATTACGGTTGAGAGTATTTACGTTGATAGGACACTTACTCTTGAAGTTAACGGTAAATCTGCTCTTAGCTGATACCTTTTCGGTAAAGAATTCAGAAACGTTGATGAGGAACGCATTGCTGTAGTCTCTGCTGCCGAGCATGTTCCTTAACGCATTGCCTTCAAAGTCCCAGTTTGCATATACAGGCTTAACAAGAGCCTTTGTACCGTTAGGAGAGGTCATTTCAATCTGGAGAAGATTGTTTGCATAGGCAATACCCTGAGTATTGCTTCTGTACGCCGCACTGCAGTAACTGTTTGAACTGTCGTTCGCATAGGTGAATGACGCCATATTCAGTGCGGTATTCTCAATATCGATGTAGGCATTGTTGTCGTATGAATTGTCAGTATTTACAAAATTGGTAAACTGACAGGTTACGGTCTTGCCGCCGTCGGATGATGAACATGGATTTGAACCGGTGCTGCGGTAGTCTTCAGGAAGCACAGATCTCTTTGCACATTCAGCATCGCTGTCACAGGCAAGAGCCTTAGTTACTGCCTTCTTTGCGTCAACTACGCCGAAACCGTAGTAGTTGGAGAATCTCAGACCTGCAGCGGTATCATGCCAGCCTCTGTCGAAGGTAATCTGCTGACCGTATTCACTTACGTTTGATGCCAGAGGACCATACTTAAGCGAACTCCAGCCCGCTGCAGTATCGTTGTTGGCAGTGGTTGCCAGAATATAACGAAGCTGAGGAACGGTAATATTAGGCTTTGCCTGAATTACCAGTGCGGAAACACCGGTAACTGAAGGGGTAGCGGAAGAGGTACCGTTCATGATGTGAGTGTAGTACTTTCTGATGTCATACTTGGAGGAGTCCTTTCTCCATGGGGAGGTACCGTCAAGACCGTCATCATAATAGGAAGGATCGTAGCTGTACTTTGTGGTTACGATTGCAGCGGAAGAATCATATCCTCCGGTATAACCGAATTCACCGCCGGTACCGGAAACCCAGAGATGGGCACCTGCGGTTGAATAGGATGACTTCTTACCGAGAGAGTTTATGGCTGCGACATTAATCAGATAACGGCCTCTGTTAAATGATGAGGACTGGTTGAACTGGCAGCTGATGCCGAGCTTTGAACACTGGGTAGGGTAGTAGCTGCTGTTGCTGAAGGTTACACGACCGAATTCATTACCTGCAGCCTTGATAAGAGGTACATTGTTTTCAAACATACTCTGATACTGCATTTCCAGGGTAGGCTGATAAGCATAGCTGTTATCAAGACCGAGACTTGCATTTGCGATATCAAGATCTCTCTTTCTGGCGAGGTATGAAACATTGGTGCTGTTGGCTTCGTATGAAGCAAGTCTTGCATTATACGCGATACCTCTTACACCTTTACCATTGTTGGCTTCAGCACCGATAATGCCTGAAACCATGGTCCCGTGGAGGATACCGCTGTCCTGTCTTACCTGATTGAGACTGAGGTTGCCGTTGATAAATGATGCAGTGGATGAAGGGCTGTATTTCTTGGAAGCCAGATCCTCATGCTTGAAATCAACGGTTGTATCCCATACACCGACCTTAACGTTCTTACCGGAAATAAGTTCATTGTTGGCGTCTGTTAAGTGCCACGCGGGGATAACATTAAGATCCACACCGGCAACAGGAGCCTTTCTTACCTTAAATGGATTCTGGCCCAGGTTTTTGATATGCCACTGATCCGTGAATACAGGATCGCCGTTAGAAGCGTCAGCTCCCATCTTAAAGCTGAATGTCTCTGTTGCATTGCTTGAGTTTGCAATAGTAATTGTCTCATTGAATGAATAGTAGTTATCGGTAGTACCGAGTACGGTTTCAGGAACGTAATAGAAAATCTGACCGCTTGCCGCAGCCTTACCGGTCTGAGGATGATTCTTTGAAAATTTGCCATATCTGGCTCTGATGGTGAACTGCTGCCCTGATGAGGTTCTGCCGTTTGCAGGCTTAATGCTGTAACTGAACACATAAGGCTTTCCGGTAAATATATCGCCTGCTTCAGCAACGGTAAGCGAAATAACGCTGTCGGTTATTGCTCTGGTCCCGCCCGTAAAAGGTTCAGCTCCGTCACCGTCATTCGGATCTATGTCCACATCAGCATAACTATCGGAAGCGTTGCCCCCGGTTACGTCTTCTCCGGAATCAACTCCGTCGGCAGGTTCACTGACACTGCTGTCACTGCCGTCGCTGTCGCTCACTACGGAACTGATGTCGTTTCCGCTGCTCCCACTGCCGCCACATGCGGTAAGCGCTGTCAGAGAGGAAATAAGAAGTGCGTTGAAAATAGGTAAATAAAGATTCTGTTTAATGTTAGTCATAATAATAAGTCTCAGTAACGGCTTCCCATTTTAAGGGCAGGGGGATAACACGGGATGAATACGCATGAACAGTACTCGTCCAAAGGATCCCTATGCGGAAACAGGAAAACCGTCAGTAATTATCTTGAATGATATATCCTAAATTTTACGGACGGACATGTCCGTGAAACGATTTCAGTTACTTTAAGTCAGGTTCGATACCGTGATCGTAGGATACGGAAACACTGCGTACCCCCTCGGTATTACCGAGCTCATCCTTAAGAGACTGCCACTGGTCGTAATCATGAACGGTGATTTCGTAAATGTTCTTACTGATCTGTTCAACTTCAAGACCTGCAGGGATGCAGTACTGATCCTTGGCACACTGAACAAGAATCTTATTGGTGATGATGTAATTGTGATTGTCTGCAGTTTTGACGAAGGCGAGATGCTTAGGATCCTTCTCACCAGCAACAACGACCTTGTCACCGAGAGAACCGATCTCGTTCTGATCTCTCACGATAAGAAGAGATTTTCCGTCGGCTGATTCTCCGGACTTCTTAACGTCTTCCACCTTAAAATTCTCGGTTATGACGGTTATTCCGGCATCCTCAAATTCTTCGGCCTGAGCAGCGACACATGAAAGTGCCATTACTGCTGACAATGCAGATATGATAGTCTTATCCATAATTATTCTCTTGCTATTTATTTTTCACTTTAATTATTGATTAAGCCGCATGGAATACCAATGACAGGAATCATTCAGATTCCTTAAAATGTGCATACCATACGGTACAAATTGTTGCTTAACGAACAAAATGTGAGCTAAGTATAAAAAATCATGAATCGATTTTCATACAAAATTGTACAAAAAATTCGTTATTTTTTAGACATGGTTCAAAATATTAGAATTTTTTTTGTAATTTTGATAAAAAAAGGCAGTTTCAGACAACGAAAAAAAGATTTTTTTATATTTTTTACTGAGTTTTATAAAAAATACCTATATCTAATTCTCCTTAATCATTGAATTTACAGGCATTCGGAGCATTAATCCGGTCTTTAGGAATGTGGTTAATCCTTGTGAAGAAAACGGAAAAGGAACTATCCCGAATGATGAAATCCGTCGGTCGGCAGAAAGAGAAGAACAAAAATTTCTGCAAAATGTTGCTTTTTAGGACAAATTCACAGAACAGGAAAGCAAATAATATTTTACAAAGCTAAATTAAATTTGAACAAATATAATATTCATAACAAGTGCGTCATCAACCAAATCGGCCTGCAGATTGCGACCGGAAGGGATTCGGACGCACTTACGTTTTATTTATCTGGACACGGAGTAACAATATGCACGACTACAATTACTTTGTTCCCGTCCGACTTGTTTTCGGCAAAGGGAAAATCAACGAACTTCCCAAGTACATATCAAAGTACGGACGCAAAGTTCTTCTCGCCTACGGTGGTGGCAGCATCAAGAAAATCGGTCTTTATGATAAGGTAAAGGAAATTCTCAGCGGTTATGAGGTTTTTGAGCTTTCCGGAATTGAACCGAACCCGAAAATTACTTCCGTCAGAAAGGGCGTTGAACTTGTAAAGAAGGAAAATATTGACTTCATAGTTGCAGTTGGCGGCGGCAGTGTCCTTGACTGCTGTAAGAACATAGCCGCAGGTGCGTTCTATGACGGAGATCCGTGGGATCTTGTGCTGGACGGCTCTAAGGTCGGTAAACATCTGCCTTTATTCACCGTTCTTACTCTGTCAGCAACCGGTTCAGAATATGACGGCGGCGGGGTGATCTCCAATCCTGACACTAATGAAAAGCTTGCTCTCCTCGGTGAAATATTCCCTGAAGTATCCATTATGGATCCGGAATATACATTCTCTGTATCTAAATGGCAGACAGCCGCAGGTTCTTCCGACATCATGTCACATGTTTTTGAATCATACATCGTAAAAGACGGCAATATATTCACCGACGGAGTATGTGAAGCCATGCTGAAAACCGTCATAGAATGTACTCCGCGAGCTCTTGAAAATCCTGATGACTATGACGCAAGGGCACAGCTTATGATGGTAAGTTCTTTCGGATGCTGCGGGCTTCCTGCTATCGGACGCACGAACTCCCCATGGGTATGTCATGCCATAGAACACGAACTGTCAGCCTACTATGACATTACTCATGGCGCAGGACTTGCACTCGTAACCACCGCATGGATGAAATACAGTCTTAACGAGGAAACGGCACCGCGCTTCGCACAGTATGGCATTAATGTGTTCGGGCTGAATCCTGCAGACGGTGTAATGGCTAACGCCGAAGAGGCAATTAAGCGAACCTCTGAATTCTTTAAGAAAATCGGCATGCCTCAGACTCTTCGCGAAGCCGGCATTGATTCTGATGAACATTTTGAAGCCATGGCGGATCACATATTCGCCTGCTGGTTCGGTGATCTGAAGAGTGCCATCAGACCTCTGGATCGCAATGACGTCGTTGCAATACTCAGATCTGCCATGTAACCGTTAAAATTCAGCCGGAGGAAATTTTAAGAACTAATTTTCTTCAAAGGGATAACTTAACACTTTTGTAATTACTGAAAGAAAGCCTCTCACTCCAAAAGACTGAGAGGTTTTCATTTGGAGGAATTATTGAGACAGGACAGAAAATTCCGGCACTGTCAGGATGCGCTGATATTAGTTCCGTCAATCATATCAGGAACATTTTGGCTGCATTGATTACCCGTAAATCAACACCGGGAGAGAATGTGGCGAAATATCCAAAATAATCCCCCGATAGTTCTGTTCAACTTTCGGGGGGCACTTCACAGCAGGGGATTTTTATTTGGCCATCGATTTTGCTTCATCCTTATTACCAGGAGCGGAAACGGAACCTTTACCAGGCTTATCCTCCCAGATATCAAGATTCAGCTCAGGATTGTCCTGATTTGCATTAAGGCTGTACTCTTTTATATCCTCCTTGGCTTCTTCAATTTCATCCGGTTCCATAATTTCCAGCTCAGCCCCGAAAAGAACGAGCCCTGGTCTCAGGTACTGCTTGACGAAGTGATTGGAGCCTTCCTTAAAGTCAACGGATACTTCGTTTTCACCGAATTCGGATGCCGTCTGAATTGTATGAGTTCCCGGTTCCACAAGTCTGTAAAAGAAACTGCATCTGGTGGAGTCACCTATATACTGTCCGTCAACATAAAGACTCTTATCAAAACCGGCCCCGATAACATTGCAGGTTCTGTATAAATAAAGGCCTGACCATCCTGCAGGAGGAGGATTAAACTCCTTTGCGTAACTCTCGGAAGAAGAGTCCTGAACGGCAACGCTGGTGCACCCCGTTAAGACAGATGACACAAGCAACACAATACAAGCTAGATATTTTCTCATACATACTCCTTCATCCAATCTGGCTGTTTCCATCCGTCTTATCTGTATTCTGACTTATTTAACTCAGAACTTTATCCTCCCCGTAAAATGACGGAATATTACTGCCTGCAAATATCCGGACCGATATACATACCGGAACGCGCGTACACAATAAAAATTGAAATTATTACAGCGATGCCCGAAAAAACACCGTGGATGCTGTCACAGGTAATGATGTTAACGGCAAGCGAAATACATGATGCTGTAACACTTACATACTTATAGTCTACATTGTTTTGGTTGATTTTTAGTCAGGCAGCACTGAGAATAAATTCTACATTGTGACTTTACTCCTGCTTTAATGTCCGGAGGCCGGGTAAGCGTACCGGCAGTGGCAGTAAGGAACTGTACGGAGCCTTGATGCTCCTGCCGTTAGGGCAGTCAGGCTCAAATGTATGATCGGGACGGAACGGACACCTTCTCTGAAATAGAATATCCCGTCCCTAAACAGCCGGAAACGGGTTTTGAAGTTATAAATAAACATTTATAACGACCGTGTCAGTCATGATGCATGACGGCAGGGGGCTTGGAGCAATATAAATTGCATAAATAATTTAACCGGATTAATCTCAGGAAGAATTAATATCCCCGTTTAATATTCACTCTGTTTTCCAGAGCCTCTTCACGGGCATAATGTCCAAGATCATTCATGAACATTTCAACCATGACGTCTACAGTTCTTTTAAGCGTACGCTGTCCTGCCATATGCGGAGTAATTATAAGATTTGGGGCGCCTTTCAGAGGGCTGTCATCGGTAAGAGGTTCCTTTTCAAGGACATCCAGTGCGGCACCGGCAATTACGCCGGATTTAAGGGCTTCGGCAAGAGACGGTTCATCGACGGCACTGCCACGCCCGACGTTGATTACCACGGCGTTTTCCGGCAGAAGTGCAAGCATTTCTCTGTTAAGTATATGGATGGTTTCCGGAGTCTCCGGAAGACTCATGACAAGAATATCGGTTTCCGGAAGAATCCTGTCCAGCTCTGACACCGGATGCACGGAAGTAAACGCAGGGCAGTCAGATTTGCCGGATTTAGAAAGACCGGTTACGGACTTCGGTCCGAATGCACTGACTCTTAAGGCATAATTTCTGCCTATGTCACCGGTTCCCAGAAGGGTGATTCTGCTGTCATAAACGGATCTGAGAGGGCGGTCATTTCTCCATACGCCGTTTTTTAAGTCTTCGGCATATTCAGGCATTCTGCGAAGAAGCATCAGGGTAAGCATTACAAGATGTTCAGCTATTGTGACTCCGTATGCTCCAGATGAACATGAAAGCATGCATCTGCCATCGGCAAATTCACGCTTTGACGTATAGTCGTTAACTCCCGCCAGAGGAAGACACAGCCACTTGAGATTCTCGGGGATGTCGGTTTTAGGATTTATTATGCCGAAAAATATTTCAGCCCTGCCGATAAGGCTCTCGGCCTTATTTCTGTCTGTTTCATAGATGATGTCAAAACCAAGCTCTGCAGCATATTCCTTTAACCTGACTATTTTTTCCTCAGGAAGCGGTTCTGAAACAACAATAAGTCTGCTCATAGTAAAAAATCTCTCTTGTCCGTAACTGCAAAATGGCCGTGATGATCATTATAATCACGGTGACAGTTTATATCATAACAGGCTTCTCTGCCAAAGAAAGATGATTACAGGCATTATTTACCCGCGCGTACGGACAATAATGCTGAGGGTAAACGGAAGGGAGTTCGGAAATCCGCCGAAAAAACGGAAAAATAAGGCAATTACCTTACAATCTTCTTGTTCATGTCACGGTCATTACGTGCCGCAGCCTTGGTTGCCTTGGACTTGTTTACGCCTGAAAGCTCCCCGTTGGTATAGTAATGAAATGTTCTGATTCTTTTTGCAGGATCGTCATGAAAAGGATCCGCTTCCATGATATCCAGCTGCAGATGCCAGTCGGTTGCCAGGGTGGTTACCTTGTTTCCGAGTCTCTGCATTTCAAGAGCAAGAGAAACAATGGTAGGATCGGCATAGTGACAGTTGGAACTGTCATGTATAACGGTTATTACTCCTTTACTTTCGGAATAAAGAACCTTCTGGAGAACGTCCAGTGCGCGCTTCTTACGGTCATTTACGTATTTTTCACGCGTAACGGTTTCATTAACGGTCGGTATTGTTTTGCTGTGTCGTCTCAGTTCCCTGATTACGGCAGTGGTGGTATAGATTCTGTCAAATTTGTATTCCTTGCGGAATCTGTCAAGAACAGTGTAAACAGATTTATTTTTCTCCATCCAGATAAAGGATGAGGTATCGATTATGGCCACGTTGGATTCCGTGACAAACTTGCTTTTCTTATTGGTTTCGTATCTTGATGAAATTGGGAGGAGCTTACGTTTTTCCTGTTTTGCTGCACGTGCTCTGATAAATTTTATCGTAAGACGCACAAGCATCACAATAACAAGCAGTATAAAAACCGCCCTGAAGGTCGGATACTGATTAATTAAACGTAAAATAGCCGCCAGTCCCTGGTATATCATTGATCTTCATCCTGCAAATCATGTCTACTTATATATTATAGAATAAAACAAAATTTTTCACAAAAATTGTTATAAAGATCACGCAAACATCTGTTTACATTTACAAGAAACGAAACATTTTAATGTACACAGTTGTCTTATTAAAAGACATGACTCCCGGTAGGCATAAAAAAGCAATACTTCCCCATGAAAATTACCGTCTAACATCAAACTCATAACGGAACACGATATCGGACTGAAATCCATGCCGGCCAAAAAAAAAACAGCTCCGTAATAAAACATACGGAACTGTTTCAGCGACATGACGGACTTACGTCTCTCAGTTTAATCTAACGCATAACCGTCAGCCTGAACATAAACACTCCCGTTTAGTTCATCCACGTCAATAGGGCATACACTTCTTATTTTCAGCTTGAAAGTGCCTGATGCCGGAACTCTTTCGGTAAAGAAATCTGAAGTACTTATAAGGAACGGAGCATCCGTGTTTTTCCCAAAACTCTTTGCTGAGAAATCCCAGTTGGAATATACGGACTTAATCAGAGATTCGGTACCTTCCGGTGACGTCATTGTTATTTGCAGAAGATTGTTTACACCCGCGATGTCCTCACCTGAGCCGTTTGAAGCGGCTGAGCACTTACTTTCGGTACTGTCGGCATACATCAGAGAGCCCACATTTATCTGCAGATTGTCAATCTCAAATGCTCCCGGAACCTCTCCCGGTTTATCAGCATTTACAAATTCTGACAGGGAACAGGTAACGCTGAATCCTCCGTCAGAGCTCTCGCACGGGTTAGTACCGGTACTTCTATACATTGACGGAAGCTCTGACCTGAGTCTGCACCCGGCATCAGCATCACAGTCAAATGCTTTTTTCACGGCATTTGTGGCATTTACCACTCCGAAACCGTAATAGTTTGAAAATCTTAATCCTGACGCGTTATCGTGCCATGCATTCTCCAATGTAATATCTTCACCATACTGACTTACATAGGCCTTTATCGGGTCATAGGCCAGGGATGCCCAGCCCTCGGTTTTATCGTTGTTTGATGTAGTTGCCAATATGTATCGGACCTGCGGAACGGTAATGTCCGGTTTAGCCTGAATGATAAGGGCAGTTACCCCTGTAACCGTCGGGGTAGCAGCTGAGGTTCCGTTCATTTTTGATGTATAAAACCTGCGCTGTTCATAATGAGCCTCATCTGTCCTCCATGGAGTTTTCATATCCCAATCCACCAACTCGTCCGGAGAATAACTGGAGAGAGTGGTAACAATGGCAGCAGAAGAGTCATTGTCATTCCTCATGTAACCGAACTCTCCGGCAAAACCGGCAACCCACACATGAGAACCGACGGATGAATAAGAAGACTTCACGCCAAGAGAATTGATTGCGGAGACGTTGATAAAATAACGACCTCTGTTTAATGAGGATGTCTGATTAAACTGACAATTTACGTTAAGATCCTGACAGGTTAACGGATAATACCCCGAATCATAAAAGGTTATCTTATCAAATTCATTACCCGCAGCCTTGATGAACGGGATGCCGTTTTCAAACATAGCCAGGGCTCTCAGTTCAAGATCAGGCTGATATTCCAAGCTGTAATCCACACCCAGACTTGCATTCACCACGCTGCTTTCGGCTTTATCAGTCAATTCAGTATAATTACTGCCGTAATTGAAATCATATGACGTCAGCGTAGACTCATACGCAATTCCTCTGCCGCCTTTGCTGTTTGAGGCAGACGCTCCGATAATACCGGCAACACTGGTTCCATGAGTAATATTCTTATTTGACGGCCCGGAGTTCACATGTGAACCGGCTCCTTCCGGTGTATATATTCTGTCTTTCAGATCCTCATGATTGATATCAACCGGAACATCCAGTACGGACACTTTTACACCCTGTTATGAAACGACTTTTGTCAAGCAGTAATTTAGGCAAGACATTTTTCTCAGTCTAAGCACGGCATTGGCCACTCTGTTATACGGGGATTGGTTACCTCA
>JAGAYS010000009.1 GCA_017940385.1 Ruminobacter sp.
AAGTTTACCTTTTGATTTTAGCTTATCAACAACTCTGGTTGTCTTTAATTTCTTGAGGATTGGATACTGATTCAGAAAATCCTCAGTCCATTCGATAGTACCGATTAGGTTACCGCCAATAATCTTACCAACGGTAACGGTTTTGCCCTTGACTCTGACAGACATGTGACGTACAGGATCCCAGGCGTTCTCATAAGAACAGACATAAGTATATTTACCATTTCTATTGAAAAGCAGAGGAGGAAGTTCAGGAGTATCAACAACCATAATTGTACCTATATAGTTACACGTGAGTATGTAACTATAATAACACAAAAAACAAAGGAAGTCTCTTATTTTTTGGACTTCCTAATAAATTATTTTTGATAATGTAACTAGATATTCAAAGAATGGGTGATTAAGGGAGGTCATTATGATCTCCCTTAATTTTTGTGCTTTGCGTAAGTTTACATCCGAAAAGTTCATGGGCCGCAGGTGCATTAAAGTTTATGAATGTCAGTAAACACATTCGTGACAGATAAAAAGCAAGCCCTCAGTCAGAGGGCTTGCTGGAAGTGAGTGTATGTCAAAAAGTAATGATTATTTTACTTTTTCTTGGCAGCGGCTGATTTTGCGGTCTTGGTTGCTTTGGCTGCTGTCTTTACAGCCTTAGGCTTGGCTGCTTTGGCCTTGGTTTCAGCTGCCGGTTTGGCTTTAGGTTCGCTGAGTTCGGCAGACGGTTCAGGAATGGTAAATGCTGAGTTATCACCATTGAACGGATTAGGTACATAGAGCTCTGCTTCCCAGTCGTTGTCGTATTTTTCTGAATTATCCGGCATGATGTACTGATATCTGTACTGGTAGGTTTTCTTCAGATTATCGTCCTTATTGACATCTACTGTTACGCTGAAAGTACCATTCTTGTTCTTGGTCATGATGATAGGATCCCAAGAGTTGTGGTCGCATAACAGATTGATTTCATTTGCACCCTGAGCTGCTTCGACAGATATTTTAAAGGTTACCTTGTATTTATCTTTAAATTCTTTTACGGTAGTGCTCATTAAAATTTCTCCTAATTTCAAAAATACACAATTCAATATCAGCTATTATTATTAGATTTTATATTTCACACGGCTGAGTATATTTATAAAGATAAATAATAATAGAAAAATTGTATATCATTTATTCTTAAAAGTATGATTAATGCTAATAAATTGAGGTTTAAATGTTAAAATACATCAATAATACAAGCTGATTATTTATTAAATTATCAGTATTATTTATTTTTCATACAGTATAAAAAATACAACTGTTTAATAAAGGTTTACTAAACCGCTTTAAAAGTAATTTTTAATATGTATTTATGATAAATCAGACAAAAAATTATTGATTATTTCGGACGTAAATTTTTTTCTCAGATAGAACCCGTACTGGTAATTGTTTTTACTTCCCCCGCACGGAGCAAGAAGCACGTTTTCGCCAATGTCTGAGGATATTTTATCGATACCGTTGACGGTCACGAATTCCATTATTTCCTCCCACTCATTGCGCAGAATGCCGTATTGACGTTCATCCGGCTTCCACAGAAATGCGGCTCCGAAGTGTCTTTCGCATAACGGTATTGACGTGTCTCCCTCAACCGGCAGCCACAGGACCTGTTTTATTTTGTTATAAAAGTTTGAGTTTTCAAAAGTTTGGTTGCGGATGTGTCTGTGTTCAAGAATGCATACGTGCGTATTTTGTGCAGGTCTGCAGTTTTTCAGGATCGGAATGGTCTTCAGTTCCACGTTCAGGTTTATGAAATCCTGAACCGGTTTTGCACCAGCCGTTGCCCCCAGGGCAATTTCCGCAAGCTGACCGACAAAACCCTTGGCGTACCTTGAATTGACAGGGAGCGGGATGTGAAGCATGGATGCAAGTTCTCCAACGGTAATCCCGTTAAGAGCCCGGGATCTCATCATTAGTTCGTTCATGCTTAGGGGGAACATATTAAATCCTTTCCGGTATAAGGTGTAGAGCTGACTGACATGATTCGGAATTAATTATAAACAATTTTATTTGCCTGTATTCATCCCTCAAAAACAAAGGTTAAAGATATGTGATGTCCTGTATATGTGTTAGAATGAAAATAGCATCGGATGTCATTGTATTTTGAGGTGTAAAAGTGATTTACGGCGACGGTTTCAGGCCCAATGTCGGCATTGTAATATGCAATCAGCATGGACAGGTTTTGTGGGCACGCCGTATTGGACAGAATTCATGGCAGTTCCCTCAGGGCGGAATAAATGCGGGAGAATCACCCGTTCAGGCCATGTATCGTGAACTGAATGAGGAACTCGGTCTTGTTAAAAGTGATGTTACCATTCTGCAGATTTCGAAAACATGGCATAAATATCAGCTTCCTCAGAGACTGGTAAGATGGAACGAAAGACCGGTGTGTCTCGGTCAGCGTCAGAAATGGTTTCTGCTTCGCCTGTGTGATCATGCTGAAGATAAAATCAAATTCAATTTATCAGGTGTGCCTGAATTTGACAACTGGCGCTGGGTGAGTTACTGGTATCCCGTCAGACAGGTTATTTCATTCAAACGGGACGTTTACAGGAAAATTCTGAAGGAGTTTTCCGAATCGGCGCTTTTCGCTCAGGAAAGGACAGATGGTGAACTTCCGTCATCGGACGAGTCTGGTAAGGTTTTTGGAAAGAAGAACTGGAAAGGCAGACAGGTTCAGCAACGCCATAACGTAAGGAGAAAATAATGCTTACAAAATTAAGAACGATTGTTGAAGCTTTTTTGAACGAAAAAGATTTGAACAAGGCCCTGAAGCTGGTGGTTGTCAAAACACGCGAAGCACTTGGTGTTGACTGCTGTTCCATTTACATGGCCGATCATACAAGAGGCCGTTTCAGACTTGTGGCGACGGACGGGTTGAACAATGATTCTGAAGGTAAGGTAACACTGCGTTTCGGGGAAGGACTGGTAGGGCTTGTAGGAAAGAAGAATACCATACTGAATCTTGCGAATGCGCAGGAGCATCCGAATTTCAAATATATTCCGGAAATTGGCGAGGAGGAATTTAAGTCGTTTCTCGGAGTGCCGATTAACTACAATGATTTAAATCTTGGCGTACTGATAATTCAGCAGAAAGATTCCAGACAGTTTGATGAAATTGAAGAATCATTTCTCGTGTCACTGTCTGCGCACCTGTCATCAACCATGTATATTGCAGGTCAGAAGGCTGATGTTGCAAACAATTCAGAACCTGTTAAATGCACGTTCGGTTCCGGCGGCATAGCCATAGCACGCGGCTGGGTATGGCAGCCTCACATGGAACTTGAGCAGGTTCTTCTGAAAAAGAACAATGATCGCGAAACCCAGGTTGAGCTGTTTCATCAGGCTCTTTTCCAGTTACAGCTTGACATAGATTCTCTGACACTGAAGGTTAACGATAATCTGAAGAACGGAGACATGTCCAACGTGTTTGATTCATATCAGGACATTATCGAGAACAGTGATTTCAGCAATAAGATTGATGCCAAGATTTATGATGAGGGATGGTCGGCGTCATCAGCAGTAAAACTAATTGCTGAGGAGATGATTTCCGACTGCAATGCCCAGAACAAGAAGGAACTGTCTCTTGCCATACGTGATTTGTCACAGAGACTGCTGTCCAGACTTGCTCACAGCTATTTGGAGGAATTTGCTTTTTCAGAGCCGGTTATTCTGCTGGCAGAAGAGATAACCGCGGCATTAATTGCCGAACTTCCGCGAGAAAGAATAGCAGGTATCATTTCACTTAAAGGCAGCGCAAATTCCATTGCCGCAATTCTTGCCAAAAATATGAATATCCCGACCCTCATGGGTGTTGATCTGCCTTTGTCAAAGCTTGACAGACACCTGTTCATTCTGGACGGCAACCGTGAGGAGCTCTTTGTGGATCCTCCGGTCGGAGTAATTACCGAATATAGAGGCAACATTCTGAAGGATGAAGAAAATACCAGACTCTTTACCGCTGAGCAGAACGAGCCGGCAGTAACTTCAGACGGGGTCAAGATCAATGTCGAACTGAATGCGGGATTAAATTTTGATAAGGAATCCGAGGCCGTGCTGTCCATGATTGACGGCGTAGGTCTTTATCGAACTGAAGTTGAATTCATGATGCACAACACGTTCCCTACGGAACTTGAAGAATGTATTCACTATGAGGAATTTCTCAAGAGTTTTGCCTCAACCAGAGTACGAATGAGAACTATGGATGTGGGCGGTGACAAGCCTCTTCCTTACATGCCGTTTCACGAAGCCAATCCTTTTCTCGGCTGGCGCGGTATCCGTATAAGCCTGGACAAGCCTGATCTTCTTCGTACTCAGTTCAGGGCCATGCTTAAGGCAAACAGAAAATATGAAAACCTGGAAATCATGCTGCCAATGATCTCCAGTCTTGAGGAAGTAATCAGAAGCAAGGAAATTCTGGATCAGGCGTATAAGGAAATCTGTGAGGAATACAGCTCCGTTGTTGCCTATCCAAAACTTGGGGCCATGATAGAGGTTCCTGCGACAATGTTTCTTTTGGAGGATCTGGCAGAGCATCTGGATTTCTTCTCCATAGGCAGTAACGACCTTACCCAATACACTCTGGCGGTAGACAGAAACAACCCGTATGTGGCAAAGCTTTATGATTGCTTTAATCCGGCGATGGTGAGAGTATTGTGGCGACTGTACCGCATATGCGTTCAGGAACTGAACCGACCTCTGGCAATGTGCGGTGAAATGGCCGGGGATCCTCTAGGAGCCATACTGCTGATTTCAATGGGTTATCGTGAATTAAGCATGAACTACACTGAAATAGCCAGAATAAAGTATATTCTCCGCAGGGTTGATACGACAGAGCTTTCTGAAATCTTTAAAAAAGCCATTAAGCTGTCGGATACGGCCGCGATAAGGGAAATGTACGTAAACTATCTCAGGGATAAGGGTCTTGCTGACATCCTGAATATTAAATAATTAAGTTTTTTGGAATAGAAATGCAGTCACGGTGACTGCATTTCATATAGGGTTTTTCGGATGAAAAAGTATTTAGATTTATTGCAGCATATACTTGATAACGGAACTGTAAAAACTGACAGAACCGGTACGGGCACAAAATCTGTGTTTGGCTATCAGATGCGTTTTAACATGCAGGAAGGTTTCCCTCTTCTTACAACGAAAAAGTGTCACACAAGATCCATAATACATGAACTTCTGTGGTTTCTTAATGGAGATACAAACATAAAGTATCTTCATGACAACAAGGTTACGATATGGGATGAATGGGCGGATGAAAATGGCGATCTGGGACCTGTATACGGTTATCAGTGGCGTTCCTGGCCTACTCCCGACGGCAGACACATTGATCAGATTTCCAATGTGATTAACCAGATAAAGAATACTCCTGACAGCAGACGCATGATTGTATCAGCATGGAATGTATCATGTATCGATGAAATGAAACTTCCGCCGTGCCATGCTCTCTTTCAGTTCTATGTGGCTGACGGGAAACTGAGTCTTCAGCTTTATCAGCGCAGCTGTGACACATTCCTCGGACTGCCTTTTAATATTGCAAGTTACTCCATGCTTCTCCACATGGTTGCCCAACAGTGCAATCTTATTCCGTATGAGTTTATATGGACTGGCGGCGACGTTCATTTGTACCTTAATCATTTTGAACAGGCAAAAGAACAGCTTTCGAGAGAGCCAAGGGCTTTGCCGACTTTAAGATTTGCCAGAAAGCCGGATTCAATTTTTGACTATAAGTTTGAAGATTTTATTATTGAGGGATATGACCCGTATCCTGTAATAAAAGCTCCAATTGCCGTATAGCGGAGGTTGTGTGATGAAAACAGAATCTCAATGGGACTCTTTGAAATGGAAATCCCGTCGTGGCATGAAGGAACTTGATTTGATGCTTGAACCGTATGTTAATGAGTATCTTCCAAAGGCTTCAGATCAGGAATTTGATGAATACAATTCCTTTCTTGACTGTACGGATCTGGAATTGGTTCGTTATCTGCTGAGAAGACAGAAGCCTGTTGATCCGCTGATTATAAAAGTGGTAGATTCCATCATTGGTTATCATGAAAAGTTATTAAAGGGAAATGTGGATTAAAGATGGAATTTTCTGAATTAGAGTTGGATGACAGATTACTTAAAGTTGTGGATGAACAGGGGTTCCGCAGGCCTACAATTGTGCAGCAGGAAGTCATTCCTAATGCACTGTCAGGGTTCGACATTCTCGCGGATGCTCCAACCGGTACGGGCAAGACTGCTGCCTATGTTCTGCCATGTCTGCAGCACATTATTGATTTTTCAAATAAAAAGCACAGTCTCAGCCGTATTCTGGTTTTGACCCCAACCCGTGAACTGGCTTTACAGGTGCATGAACAGGTTAAGCTCTTCAGCAAGTATCTTCCGCGGGTAACGTCATGTACCGTTATCGGCGGGGTTGATCATGAGGAACAGCTTCCGGATCTGAGCCAGAGAACCGACATTGTAATTGCCACACCGGGGCGACTGCTTGAATATCTTAAGAAAAAGATGTTTGACATTAAGGGGGTTGAGATTTTGGTTCTTGATGAAGCTGACAGAATGCTGGACATGGGGTTTTATGATGATGTCGTAAGCATTTCCAAATCAGCCAGCAGAAGGGAGCAGACATTCCTTTTTTCCGCCACTCTTGAAGGAAATCTTCTATCAAAATTTGCCAATGAGGTATTAGAGAACCCTGTTGAAATCCACGTTGATTCACCACGTTCAGAGAAGAAAAAGATAGTCCAGTACAAGATATTTGCGGACAGCCTCGAGCATAAGTTACAGCTGCTTAAGAACCTTCTTCAGAATGAAAAAATATCCAAGCCGATTGTTTTTGTAAAAACCCGCGAGCGTTTGCAGGAATTGGTACAGGAGCTTGATAAGGCAGGCATAAAGTTTGCCTATATTCGGGGAGAGATGGATCAGAGCAGACGTATTGCCGCGCTGGAAAAATTTATATCCAATGAGGTACATATTCTGCTGGCAACTGACGTGGCCGCGAGAGGCATTGATGTTTCAGATATTTCGCATGTAATAAATTTTGACATGCCAAGAAGTGCTGACATATACGTTCATCGTATTGGACGTACCGCAAGAGCCGGCAGAAAGGGCGTGGCTATTAATCTTGTTGAAGCTCATGACGTTCCGGTTCTGGGAAAGATTGAGAGATACACTGGAGAGAAGATAACCCTGAGGGTAATCGAGGGGTTGAAGGCTCAGAACAAGATGGCTGACTTTACCAAAAAGAAAAAGAAAAATGATCAAGCCAGGGACGAAAAGATCGAGGGTAAGGAAAAGCACGTCAAAAAGAGAGAAAGAGACCAGAAAAACAAGGGTAAGCCCGACTTCCTTGAAAAGAAGCGCCGGAAGCTTCTGAGTCAGGGACTTAGTCCTGAGGAAGTCGAAGCCAGACTGAGTGTTAAATCTTAGGAATATCCCTGTTCATTCGGCAGTTGTTATTGAAACAATCCGTTACTGTATGATGTACGGTCCTGTTAAGGAGTCATCAAAGTAACGGATTTTTTAATTATTGACGGTCCTATTCGGGGCGGAAGCCCCGATGTCGGTTAATATGGTTCGTATTTCTAATTTTCTTCGCAGTGATTTTCAGTGTTGTATCTGTGGAACATCAGAACCGTAACCCCTGAGACATAGAATGATACGTATACTGCAACGGCAAGGAAAATAATCATAAGTATCAGCAGTGTGGACAGCATTGTTCCGTGCTGTATTCCTATGGCCGGAAGTATCAGAACATATGAGAACAGTACGGCCATAACAAACATAAGTCCCATGATCCAGGCTATGAGTTGACCGAATAATAAAAATGGCTTTCTGACTAAAAGATCCAGACTGTCGTACACTGCGTACAGAGCCTTCTGGTTTTTCTTGTGGCAGATAAGAAGACAGTGAATGATCACGATTCCCCAAATAATCAGAAAACACATCAGAGCAAAAAACTCATAAATTATGACAGGACTGTTTCCGTTATTGGTGAGGCCGTATAGGATGTACAGGCAGGCAAGAAGCGGCAGAAAAGACAAAATAATAAAGGATTTGATTTTAACCTTTATGTTTATGTATACCAGGGACATAATCTCCGTAAATGAGAGATCATCACCGGTGATTTCATTTATCATCATCAGCATGATCATGCACAGAAAAATAGGGATTGTTACGAACCCAATGATAAACAGAGGGAGGGATAACATTATGCCGAATGAACACATCAGTACCTTAAAAAGGAGTGCAGGATGATACAGAAGAAAGCTTATTCCCTGAAATGGTGCCATGAAGGCGGTTCTTAAGTCTATATTTCCGGGGTTGTTGAGTTGATTAATAAAGTTCATTGTCAGATTAAAAAGCAATAGAATGTTTGTTTAACGGTTTATTTTTAACCTGTACATTATACTTGATAGACGGAAAATCGCTACAGATTAAGCTTAATATTCAGGGAATGAGGCTGTTGTTAGTTTCAGAATGTTCTGGAGGTTAATGCACTCTTGTACATTTCTTCATATTCCTCGGCTGATTCAGACCAGTTATACCTTACGTTCATGGCATTTCTTCTGACACGAAGAAATTCGATATGTTCCTGCAGATAAAAAAGCAGTGCCCGTCTGATGCAGTTAAGAAAAGCCTGAGGTTCAGCTTCCTTGAAAATAAAGCCGGTGCCTTCAAGCGGGTTATCGTCGTAACAAATAACCGTGTCCTTAAGGCCTCCAACCGATCTTACTATAGGAAGTGTTCCGTATGCGAGACTGTACATTTGATTGAGCCCGCATGGCTCATAAATGGACGGCATGAGGAAAAAGTCTGAGCCTGCCTCAACAAGGTGAGCCAGCTTGTTGTCATAGACACTCTTAAAGACAAAGCGATCAGAGTATTTTGAAGTGTACTGGTGGAGAATTTCCTCCAGTTCCGGAGCTCCGGTTCCGACAATTATAAGCTGAATCTGATGCTGAAGCATGTCATCAAGAACAGGGATGAGCAGGTTTATTCCCTTCTGATCAGTGAGACGGCAAACCATTCCGAAAATGGGCCTGTTGCACACAGGAAGATCAGTATATTCCTGAAGGAGGAACTTACAGAGACTTTTATCCACAAGAGTATCTGCACTGAAATTAAAGGGAATGTTTTTATCGATGGAAGGATCCCAGTCTGAATAATCACATCCGTTAACAATACCGCACAGATCGTTGATTCGTGCCATGTAGTTCTGGGACATGCCGTGACCGCCGAGAAATGTTGTAAGCTCTTCGGCGTAGCTTGGACTTACGGCATTGATTTTGTCGGCGTAGAAAACCCCGCACTTTAAGAAATTGATATTGTTGTATCCCTGTGTAATTGTTTCATTGTTTGTTTGGGATATTTCCGGGAGCATCCATAACTGACTCCGTTCAAAGATGCCCTGAAATGCTCCGTTGTGGATGGTTATGACAGAGTGGGTATTCTTAAAAAAAGGAGAGTTCTGGTATTTTAGAGCCAGTATCATGGGCGTAAGTGCCGTATGCCAGTCGTTACAGTGGACGATGTCAGGGGCAAACTTAAGGTATTCAGTAGCCAGCAGAGCTGCGGCGGAAAAAAAGGCGAATCGTTCCCCGTTATCGTAGTATGCCTGATTGTTCTCGGCGTATATATTGTTTCTGGCAAAGTAATGTTCGTTTTCAATAAGCCATACGGTAACACAGTCCGCCAGCTTGGCCTGGCGTACTTTGAATTCTATACTGGTGCTGTTTTGCTGATTAGTGAGGCTTAAGTCCGCAATTACCGGATAATCAAAATAGTTCGGTATTCTGTTGTAACAGGGTACCATAATGCGTACATCATGATTACGTTTGAAAAGTTCTACGGGGAGGGCCTTGGCCACGTCGGCCAAACCACCTGTTTTAACAAAATCGCAAAGCTCAGAAGTTAAGAATAGAACTTTCATGATTAATAACCGATTTTTGCACCTTTCGGAATAACAACGACACCGCCATCGGAAACTGTGAAGAAACTGCGGTCGTGTTCCGGATCCTCGCCTATGACAACCCCAGGTGCTATGGTTACATGCTTATCTATAATTGCCTTTTTTATCCTGCAGTTGCTTCCTATTGTTACGTCTCCGAGCAGAACAGAGTCCGATATTTCCGCATTTTCCTCTATGCGGCAGTTAAAACCCACAATGCTGTGAGTTACCGTGGCTCCGACGATTTCAGAACCTGCGGAAATCATGCTCTGGGAAATGGAGCACTGCCTGTTTACGGTGTTTATGAAGTTGGCAGGAGGCAAAGGTGGATAGTTTGTGTGCAACGGCCAGGATGAATTATGGAGGATGAAACTTGGTTTTTCCGAAATCAGATCCATGTTCGTCTGCCAGTACGTATCAATACTACCGACATCCCGCCAATATCCCTTGTTTGTTTCATTGGGAATGTAGTTATTAAGGAAATTGTATACGTATACAGGGCGTTTAGGATAAATGTTCGGGATAACATCACACCCGAAATCGTGAGTCGAGTTTTGATTTACGGAGTCGAGTGCCAGCTCTTCATAGAGAGTATTGGCCTCGAATATATAGTTACCCATGGAAACCAGAGCATACTCTGGATCTCCGGGGATCGGCTGTGGATTCTTTGGCTTTTCCTCGAAACCTATCATTCTCCAGTCACTGTCCACCTGTATTACACCAAAGCTTCTTGCCTGTTTGATTGGCACCTTGATGGCCGATACCGTCAGATCTGCCTTTTTATTCTTGTGGTATTCAAGCATCTGCCTGATGTCCATCTTGTAAACATGATCGCTGCCGAATACACAGATCTGATCCGGTGAGTTATATCTGATAAAACTCAGATTCTGGAAGATGGCATCAGCAGTACCGTCATACCAGCGTTTCCCCATTCTCATCTGTGCGGGAATGGGGTCAATAAAACATCCCGGAATGCCGTTGACTGTCCATCCTTTCTTCATGTGCATGTAGAGAGACTGGCTCTTGAACTGTGTCAGAACAAAGATCCTTATGATGTCTGAGTTGACGAAGTTATTCAGAACAAAATCGATAAGTCTGTAACTTCCCGCAAACGGGACGGCCGGCTTGGAACGGGTTACAGTCAGAGGTTGCAGCCTGGTTCCTTCACCGCCAGCCAAAATCATTGCCAAGACTCCAGCCATAGTCAATCCTTAATAATAATCTACAAGACCTTGTTTGATTATACATAGTCGGCTGAGGTGATTGAGTATATCGTTGTTCGTTTTTTGATATGGTATGTATTAATATTTCAAAAAAAAGATTAATGTTAAAAATTTATTAAAATTTTCATTAGGCAGGGATAAACCGGAAAGCATAAGCCTGACGTTAAAACATGTTATGCTTTAATGAACGGGGACTGAGGTTTGATAATTGATGCAGTCTTAATAATTTTCAGGATTCTCTTTCATCTGTTTAAGAAGAGCCTCTTCAATTTCCATGGCAGTGGTTTCGTCCTCCATATCCTCAGGAGTAATAGGTGAACTTATGTGGTATTTGCCTGAGGCCCAGCCACCGAGGTCGATTGTTTTGCATCTTTCGGAGCAGAACGGTCTGTACTTGTTTTCCGGACACCATTCAGTTTCTTTGTTGCAGATTGGGCATTTTATTTTAGTCATGTGTGTCATCCTGTTTTATTAACGTCAGATAATGAGTATGCAGTTCATGAATTTTTTGTTTCAGTTCGCTAAGAGTTGGGTAATTGGAAACCACAATGTCATCACTGGATTTTATTTTTATCTCACGTGGAAGCTGGTGAGCTACCATGGCCTTTGCTATTTCATATGAGCAGCCGTCTCTTTCCACCGTTCTCCTGATTTGAGTTTCCGGGTCTGCGTCCATGCATAAAATTCTTGATGGGATATGTTCCAGATGATTTTCAAAAAGCAGTGGTGCGGCCAACACGACGTAACAGCCGCCGGCCTCATTCAGTTCTGACATTATCTGATAATGAATCAGTGGATGCAGGGTTTCATTCACGAAGGACAGTTCGTCATCATCAGAAAAAATAATATTTCTCAGAGCCTTTCTGTCCAGTGTGCCGTCGGAATTTAAAATACTCTTTCCGAAATGCTCCGTGAGCCTGTTCAAGCCAGTTGTGCCGGGCATTACAACCTTCCTCGCACAGAGATCCGCATCAACCACCGAACACCCGAATTCCTTAAAGAAATTGCATACTGTGGTTTTACCGGAACTGATACCTCCGGTGAGGCCGAGAATCCATTTGCTCATGATTTATTACCGGATTTTTTTATCTGTTACACGGTTTCGTCTATGTTTTTATCAAGCAGCATGTCAGCAAGACAGCAGTATTGCTGAAGAGTAATGTTCTCTGCTCTGAGCTGCGGGCTTATGCCGAGGCTTAACAGTTCTTCGTCTGAAATAAATCCTCTGAGACTGTTGTGTATGGTTTTACGTCTCTGGTTAAAAGCCAGAGCCAATACCTGCTCAAGTTTTCTGATGTCTTTAACCTCATAAGGTTTTTTGTCATACGGAACCAGACGTACGACTGCACTTGTTACCTTAGGTGCCGGTCTGAAAGCCCCCGGCTTAACTTCCATAATCGGTATAACTTTGCAGTAATACTGAGTGATTAAGGACAGACGGCCATATTCTTTTGAATCCGGGGCAGCAGCCAGACGGGTAACAACCTCTTTCTGCAGCATGAAGTGCATGTCTTTTATTACTGATGACTGTGAAAAAAGATGAATCATCAGGGGAGTGGATATGTTGTATGGTAAGTTTCCGAATACTCTTACCGGATTGTCCGTGGTGCCCAGTGTTGAAAAGTCAAATTTCAGAGCGTCAGCCTCATGAATTTCAAGCTTCGGAGCCAAAAAAGGATTCTCACGCAATCTTTTGGCCAGATCCCTGTCGAGCTCGATAACGTGAAGTTTATTAACTCTTTCGCTGACAGGCGTGGTCAGTGCCGCAAGGCCCGGACCGATTTCCACGATATTATCGTCTGCCGACGGGTTTATGGCTCTGACAATGTTGGCTATAACATTCTGGTCCTGAAGAAAGTTCTGACCAAATCTTTTACGGGCTGTATGGCCCTGGGTAACTAAATCATGCATTTACTGTCCGGTTCTCTGTTAAAACTAAAATAATTCTGCTGTTAAGAAATCAGTTGTCAAAAATTTTGATGTATGAGGAATCTCTGAGTTCTCTTTCCCATTTTTCACTTTCTTCCATAATGGAGCGGTTTGACAGGATTTCTCTTGCTTTAATTTTATATGCCTCAATGGAATCTTTATCAACCTTTCTGTCGATAACTTCAACTATGTGCCACCCGAAACTGCTTTTGAACGGTTCACTGATTTCTCCCGGTTCCAGATTTTTTATGGCTTCCCTGAATCTCGGATCGAAAATATCCGGGTTCGACCAGTCGATGAGGCCACCGTTATATGCAGAACCTGAATCCTCAGAGTATTTTCTCGCTTCATCTTCAAATTTGTGGTCACCGTTGATGATTTCGCTTCTTATGTTTTTAAGGCGTTTTTCTGCGGCTTCATCATCAAAAATGATATTGGTTGAGAGAAGAATGTGTCTTACCTTGACCTGTTCGAGAGGTTGCGGAGTCATTTTTGCTATGTCATAAACTTTTATCAATGACAAACCTCTTTCCGTTTTTATCGGTCCGATGACGTCTCCCGCCTGAGCCCGTGATACGGCCTGGGCCGCATATTCCGGTATTTCGTTTATTGTCAGTTTGCCCAAATCTCCTCCATCAATGGCATTTGAGCTTTCAGAATATTTCTGTGCGGCTTTCGCAAAAGGCATTCCTGCCTTAAGTTCCCTAAGAATCATGTTTATCTTGCGGTTTGCCGCATCTGAGGCTGCAGGTGACGGAGTTACCGGAACCATAATGTTTATAACGGCCAGATGATAGGTGAGCATGTGTGCGGACTGCTTTTTCAGAACCTGGGCTAAATGGGTAACTTCCTGATCTGATACGTGTATGCGGCTTCGTACCTGACTGCGTTTGACTTCATCGATGATAATGTCGTCCCTTATGGTATTTCTGATGGCAAGGTCGGTGAGTCCGGTGCTGCGATATCTTGACATCATCTGTTCCGTTGTCATGCCGTTATTGTCGGCAATCTGTTTCATGGCCCTGTCCAAATCCGTATCACTGATAATGATGTTGTTTTTTGCGGCCATCTGCAGAATCAGACGTTTGGTTATCAGCTGTTCAAGAACATTTTTACGAATGACTTCATCAGAAGGAAGTTCTTTGTGTGATGCTTTAGCAAAATTCTTGTATTTTATGATTTCAGAATTCAGGTCGCTGAAAAGAATTGCCTCGTCACCGGCAATGGCAATGGTGCGATCCACCAGATAGTCCTTTGCCTCGGCGGTGTTCATGCCAATCAGAAGAAGTATGGCAGAGACTGTTGCTGTTTTCCTAAAAATGTTACTTAACATAACAAAATCCTATTTATTCAAATTAACGGCATTATTAAAAGGAATCAGTTTTGTTTCAGGAGAGAATGAGGTGTTCATTCCTGAGTCTGTAAGTCCTTTCAACTCAAAGAAGATTCCGTATTTGGTTTCTTCTTTTGCGGTTAGTGTATAGTTGTCCGGTTTATTGTATCTTTCTATCTGGAAGCCTACGCTGTAGCAGCATGACTCATATTTCAGTGCCAATTTCTGATCTATGTTGTGACTGCTTTCCAGATCGTAGTACATTGCTCCGACAGCCTTTATGTCGTCAGTTATAGGGAAATTGAGGGTTCCTCCCAACTGTTTCAAATCCCTGATTTCCCCGTTCATTATTTGATTGCCGTTTCTTAGGTAACGGTAGCTTAACTGGGCTTTGAATTCTTCGTACATGCCGTTCAACTGGGCGTTCCAGCTGGAGGTTTCTCCCTTTTCTGTGTTGTATACTATGTTACCGTTAGCTGACACGTAATCAAGAATGTCGAGATTCAGACCTGATGCAATAGGAGTTCTTGGGTATGTACTTGAACCGTCATTAGGATAGAATTTAACCTTCTGGCTGTGGAAATCATATCCCTGACCGATGTTGAAGCGCAGTCTTTCCTTCATGTCGTCATCATACATTCTGTAGGTTATGCCGTAACTTATGCGGTTGGTGTCTGCAATTCTGTCCAGACCGGCATACTTACGGTATCCGAACAGAGAGTAGTAATCATAAACTCTGTCGGTTGTGTCATAGATGCCTATGCGATCCTGATTTCTGTACGGGATATACATGTACTGAAGTTCAGGTTCAATAGTCTGCATGTAGTACCATGAATTATTTACGAAGGTGGTTTTCCCGTAGAGTTCCGCATTGTACAGATATCTGTTAACTGAGTCGTCCAGGGAAGCCGCGGTAAATCCGTGTTTTACGTAGGTTTCATAGAGACTGCTGGGAATGTCCTGCCTGTAGTGGGTCATAAATCCCCGGCCTGTGGCTCTGAGTTCAATACCGCCGGTGTTTATGAAAGGTATTTCAAGTTCAGGCTGAAAGTGAAACCTATCCCCTGTATAACTCTGATTTTTGAATTCGTCCACGCGGAAACGTGAATACTCGAATCCTGTACGATATGTCAGGAACGAGAACGGCGTGTCGTGGTAGTTGATTTCAACTCTCGGAACCAGTTTAAACGGCAGATTTACGATATATTCATTAGGAACGAGTAGCTGATATTTCTGAATTCTGACGTTCGCATCGAAGTTGTTCTTGTCAACGTAGATACGACCTGACTGAACCAGCTGATTGTCCACAAGAGGCGGAACCCTCGGGTCAAAATCATTAACGTAGTTATAGTCATGATTTCGGACTTTGGTAAAATCAACCAGCAGACCGTAATCCCTGTCGTCGAAGTAGGTTTCGTGCTTTATGTTATAGATCCAGCGTTCATCATAGTTTTTACGATCCATTCCAGGTTCGCTGTCGCTCTGATGATGTCTGTCGTGGTTTATGTACTGCCCGTAAAGAGTTCCGTAGGTGTTTCTGAATGGCAGATATCTGAATTCTCCGGTGTTAAGCAGTCCTCTTCTGGTAATGATTTTAGGGCTATACGTGAAATCGTAGTTTGGTGCGATGTTCCAGTATATCGGGAGCGTAAGCATGCCACCGTCAGACGAAGTGTATTCTATGTTCGGGTACAGGAGACCGGATTTTCTTTCATTTTTAATCGGGAAATTAAAATATGGCAGATACAGAACGGGTACATCATGAAATTTGAATACGGTATGATATGCTTCGCCGAATATTTCATTCTGATCTATGTTTACTTCCGATGAGTGCAGGGTCCAGGAAGGCTGATGCTTCGGACATGTGGTCACGGATGCATTGTACAGCGAAACGGTCTTGCCCTCATTGTTCAAGACAGCTTTTTCAGTCGATCCCCTGATAACTGAACCGTTTATTTGGTAGGTGGCATTATTCAGTACGGTGTCATTGGTGTTTAAATTTGTGTACAGAGTGGCGTCACTGGTTACGGTAATCTGACCATCCTCGTACATAATGTTTCCTGAGGCAGTCATTTCCTGAGTGTGTTGATTAAATGTCGTGCTGTCGGCCTTTAATTTTTTGTTTCCCTGCACAATCTCAACATCGCCGTCGTACTTAATATTGCTCTTGATATTTGATTCCATACTGTCAGCGGTTATGGATATCGGAATCTTTTTTATGTCGGTAGAGCTGTCCGGAGCAATGTATTCCGGTACATCACCGTAGCATCTTTTGTCATATTCAGAGACCTGCATTATCGGTGCGGTATCTGCCAGAACCGGTGTACATGCCACTATTGAGCTGATGCATAAAGAAAGATTTTTTAAACGATTCAACACTTGAGGAAATCCTGAAAAAATCACGCGCGAAATATTTGGATTATTATAAATAAAAAGGATTATTTTAACAAATCCACTCACATAAAAGCGGCCGGAGATAAAGTTATTCCGGCCGTATGCGATTAGATGTCAAAAAGTCTTAAAAGTTCTGTTAACGCTAGAACGGAAGCGGATCTTCATTGAATGCCGCATTCATGTCCGGTTCTTTGGCGTTAAAATCTGATTTTGGTTCCTGAGATGAAGCCTTCTCTATGTCAAGATTGCCCGGACCTTCAGGCTTCTTTGATGGGAGAGGAGGAAGTTCAGGAAACTCGTTTGCTCCTGCAGACATGCCGTGATTGTAGGAAGGTTCAGGCATCTGATTCTGCTGCTGAGGAATGTTGTTTACCTGACGGTTGTAGTTTCCGTAACCGTTTTGATTTCCCCTGCCTCCGTTCATACCGGACATCTGATTTGTTCCGTTGCCGTGGTACCCTCCCTGCTGAGGTGACGGCATGCCGTTGTTTCCGTAAGGGGCATTATAGTTATTGCCTGCGGCGTATCCGCCGTTGTCCTGATTCTGCGGACGTGCTCCCAACATCTGTAAATCGGTAACCTGAATCTCGGTAATGTATCTGCGTTGACCGTTCTGATCATCGTATGAACGGGTTCTGATTTTTCCTTCAACGTATACCTGAGAGCCTTTGTGCAGGTAGTCTTTTGCGATTTCCGCGAGTCTGCCCCAGAACACAATGCGGTGCCATTCAGTGCGTTCCTGAATGTTGCCCTGCTGATCTCTGTATGATTCGTTGGTTGCGAGACTTGCTGTTGCAACGCTGTTGGAACCACCGTTTAAAATACGGAAATCCGGTTCTGCGGCCAGATTTCCCACTAAAATTGCTTTATTTACTCCACGTGCGGCCATGATACTTCCTTAATAATCTGAATACTCTGCCTGTCTATCTTGATTAATTCTTTCGCCTTCTTAACTGTTTACTACTTAACTTTTGCCTTTTGAAGTAATTTGTTATTTAAGAAAATTTGTGTATGCGTTTCAAGACAGACTGATTTTATCATTTTTTTAATCAATGTTCTTGAGCATGTTCAAAATTTTCTGAATCAGGTTAAAGTCTGTTTTAATCCCCTTTACACTAAAATAATTAGTATATCAGTATAAATAATATTATATAGAAAAAATCTAAATAATCAACTAAATACAAAAATGGTTTGGTAACAAACGGGAATGGATACATGAGAGACGTGAGCTAAGTTACAAAAATAATCATTATTTTTGGGCTGTTTGAAAGCTTTTGTGTGTACATGTGAATGTATTTCAAATTTTATGAATGTTCATTATAAGTTTTGATTATTCTATTGTTTCCTTCGTGGTAAAGTTTAATTTAGGTTAGTTTTATATTTCGGTGTTTATCTGTATGGCTAAAGGTAATGTTAACAAGGTTATTTTAGGTATTGCCAATGAGGAGATTACTTTTCTGTACTCACCTTCCGGCAAGACCAGAGTCATAACTGACAGTGTGTTATGTGCAGGTAATTCCGAGTGGAGAAGTGCCATCGATTCCCTGTTCAGTAAATATAAGGTTCAGGCGTCATGCAAGGTTATTGTCGTGCTGGCTCAGGGAATGTACACGGTTGTACAGCTTCCAAAGAATGAGCGTCTTACCGATGAGGAACTTACCGGAATTGCCATGGTAAAGGATCTTGAGCCAGCGGTTCAGGGCAGGGTTCTGGATTATACGTGGGACTTTTATGATGCCAAAACCGGCAAGAACAGCAAGCCGACACTGAATTTCGTGCTTGTTGAAAAGAAGCTTATTGCCATGGTGGCTGAAATAGTTAACGATTATGCCACATTGGAGAAGATTACCGTTTTCGACCTGGCAATGACTGAATTTATATCCTACTACCAGGCGGCATCAATGAATAAGATTAAGGAAAAGGAACGTACACCGTATGTTCCTCAGCTGTGCCTGACTCTGTATCTTCAGAAAGACAAGGAACTCACTGTTTACGGTGTATACGGCGGTGAACTGTGCTACTCACGTGTCTTAAGAGGTTACAGGTCACTTGCAACTGATCTTATCACTGGCGCGGATGATCCTAAAATCAGCAGGCTGACAACTGAAATTTTACGAATAACCGATGATTTCTTTACCTCCAGACTCGGTCTTCCGCCGATGAGCAAGCTGTTACTGGTGATGAATGCCGAACAGTTGAAGAACATAGCCGTAAGCATGAGTCAGAATTTCAGAAGAGTCGTGGATGTAATACCTATAAACAGTGATGTGGAATCAACTGAAGCTGCCGGCTATTCAGTATGTAAAAATACAGAACTTGTTGATGTTTTAAAGAAAGATTTAAGTTTTGCGCCGTTGTTGGGAATTTGGAAAGAAGGAATACTTGTAAGTGAGAAAAATTAGAATCAATCTCTACAGCAAGGAATTTCAACCAAAACTGGTAATCCTTAGCCTGAAACACATGATTGCCGTGTGGATACTTACCGCCGTAGTGATGGCACTGTGGGTTAATGTGTCCAATGCCGATCATAAGAAATTGTCCGATAAGGAAAAATCAATGACCCAGGAGATTGATGATCTCGGGGATGAGTTGGCACAGACTCAGGTTATTGTTTCTTCCCTGAGACTTGATACCTCTCTGGAGGCGCAGGTTCAGAATGTGCGCAAGCTTGTGGCCGGAAAAAGGGAACTCAAATCATACCTCAATGGCAGTATGAGCGCCGGCAGTACCGGTTTTTCCGGTTTCATGAAATCCCTTGCCGTCATAAAGAATGACGGTATAGCAATAACAGGCTTCAATATTGAAGACGGAATGGCCGACATTGAAGGTGTGGCAAGAAATGCCAATGACGTACCTAAATGGCTTGGCCAGTTCCAGAACTATCCCGCATTATCAGGTCTTGCTTTCGGCAGCGTGAAACTGAACTACAACAGAGACGATAACTATCTCGGTTTTTCCCTTAAAAGCAAAATAAAAGAAGAAAAGGAAGACGAAACTGCAGTAAAGGGGAGGAGATAGGTAATGGGTAAATTCAGAGAATATGACAAGAAAGTTGCGTCAATGTCCATGAGAGAACGCGTAATGGTGATGCTCGCAGGGGTATTTGTCATAGTCGCACCGCTTTATTTCGGTATTATTGATTCCAACAATAGTGACAGCAAAAAAATCAATTCGAGAATGTCGTCCATGAAAACCGACCTTGATGAACGGCGTTCAGAACTGGAGACCTGGCAGGCACGCATTACAAAGGATCCCAATCTTGAATTGAGGGAAGAACTGAAATCCCTTAATCAGGAGATGGGCGAGATAGATGCCAAACTTGAAAGTGATGCAAAAAGTCTGGTAGATGCCAAACTTATGCCTGAAATATTGAAGAGAATGCTGAATACGACGGATGTGGAACTGCTGTCTCTGGAAAATCTCCCTCCAAAGACACTGATGAACAGCGGCGACAGTACGTTATATCAGCATGCCGTCCGCCTGACTCTTAAGGGGCGTTACCTGGATATCATGAAACATCTTGAGAAGGTTGAGAAATCAGAATATACCTTTTACTGGCATTTAATAAATTATCATGTGGTTCAGTATCCGGTTTCAGAAGTTACCGTAGAAGTTTATACCCTGAGTATCAGTAAGGACTTTTTGCATGCTTAAAGAATTTTTAATGATGTCGGTATTACTTGTACCGGTATCCTTTGCTGAAGACTTTCAATTGCACGATCCCACAGCTCCTCTTGTGGGAATGAGTTTTTCATCCGGTGCTAATGACAAGAGTCCGATTGAAGATTTGAAACTTCAGGCAATAATGAGGGGAAACGGCAGGACCAGAGCCATAGTGAATGGTAAAACCTGCTATATAGCGGAAGAGTGTTTTGGATATAAGGTTTACGCCATTAACAAATCAGACATTCTTCTGAAAAAAGACAATAATCCCGCAGTTGTGAGACTTTCACTGTTTACATCGAAGGTGCAAAAATGAGTAGGATATTGAAATCAGCGATGGCTATAACTTTGGCTATGAGTGTTGGCTGTGTTTATACGCATCCTCAGCCTAAGGAAGCTCAGGAAGAACTGGCGCTGGCACTGTCTCAGGCAGGACTGGCTGATGTACCTGATGATGTGTTGAATGAATTGAATCCTGATAATCCGCTGGACGATCAGTATTCAATAAATAATGCCAACAGAATTTCCATTGCCGCAAACAATGTTCCGGCGGCCGAGTTTTTCGCAAGAATAATGAATCAGTCAAATTCATCCGTGGTGGTTCATCCTGAAGTAAGCGGAAATATTACGCTTAATCTTGATAACGTAACCACAGATGAGGTGTTTGATGCCGTGTACAGAATGTACGGCTATTACACCGAAAAAAGAGATTCCGTTTATTACGTGTATCCTGCAGGTATTCATACTGAAAATATTTCAATTAATTACCTGTCAATGATCAGAGAGGCAGAAACAAAACTGTCAATTGTCAATAATACCGTAAGCAATTCATCCGATGACAGTGAAGGTTCATCCGGTGGATCTTCAGGCTCTTCAGGTGACTCGGGAGACAGTGATTCCGAGAGTTCCAGCGGAACCAAGGTGACAACCACAGCCAAGAGTGATTTCTGGACCGAGCTGCAAACTGTTCTGAGTTCTCTTGTCGGTAGCGCGGAAGGGCGGCTCGTGAAGGTTAATCCGCATGCCGCAATGGTTACGGTAAGAGGTATGCCGGAAGATATTCAGAATGTTAAGAATTATCTGAACAGCATTGAATCTCATCTGCACAGACAGGTGGTGATTGAGTCCAAAATTATTGAAGTTACCCTTAATGAAAATTATTCACAGGGTATAGACTGGTCTGCAATTACAGGTCATACCTTTAAATTCGGTAATGCAAAGCCTTTCGGCAGTGGTACGGGGGATTCCATCATTGGTGTTCTTGGCGGCGGTCTGTCATTTTCGGCAGAGTCTTCACATTTTAATGCACTGCTTAATTTCTTAAAGACTCAGGGTGACGTGTCAACGCTTTCCAGTCCGAGAATAACGGCATTAAATAACCAGAAGGCGGTAATGAAGGTCGGTACTGATTCTTATTTTCTGACTGATATTTCTGTGGATACTTCAGCAAGCACGACCACCAGCAGTAATTACCTTACCTCAGATGTTACTTTTAAACCGTTTTTCAGCGGTGTATCGCTGGATGTTCTTCCACAGATTAATGAGAACAATGAAGTTCTGATGCACATTCATCCTGCAGTAATTGATGTTCAGCAGGACAACAAGGTTGTTAATCTTGGTGGCGGTTCCTCCTCAATGGATTTGCCTTTGGCAAGCTCTCAGGTAAGGGAAACGGATACCATTGTCAAGGTTAAGTCCGGTGATGTGATCCTTATTGGCGGTTTAATGAGAACTGAAGTCGGTGAATTAGTGTCAAAGGTTCCAGTACTCGGTGACATTCCGTATCTTGGAGAACTTTTTACTAACAGAAACAACTACAATCACAAGAAAGAGCTGGTAATTCTTTTGAAGCCTGTTGTAGTTGACGGCGATACCTGGAAGAACGAGATCAATAAGTCAGTGGAACTGCTTAAGAAGTGGTATCCGGATGATGAAAGCAAGGGTTCGGACGCAGATATCCTCGAATAGAATAACAAAAAGAAAGAGGTTTTTAGGGTGTATCAAGATTTTTTTGGTTTGGAACAGCAACCGTTCAGCCTGACTCCAAATACCAGTCTATATTATGGTCTTCCCCCTCATGAAGAGGCTTTGGAAGTATTGAGTACAGCCCTGGCAAACGGAGAGGGATTTATTAAGGTTACCGGTGAAGTTGGTACCGGTAAGACCATGGTTCTGCGCTTGTTTATGAGCAGACTGACGGAGAATTATGAACTGGTATACATTCCTAATCCGGTTCTTACTCCTGCTGAACTTAAGCTTTCAATAGCAAAGGAACTGCAGTTGGCAGTGGATGATGTTTCTAATCTGTCCCTTAATGACATCATAAATAACAGACTGCTTGAACTTAATAAATCCGGCAGAAAGGTGGTGATGATAGTTGATGAGGCTCAGGCTCTCAGTGATGAGACGCTGGAGGCAATACGACTGCTGGGCAATCTCGAAACTGAACAGGATAAAATGCTTCACATCATTCTGTTCGGTCAGCCTGAACTGGATTATAAGCTTCTGCAGAATAATTTCAGGCAGCTTAGGCAGAGAATTTCATTTTCATATGCCCTGCGCCCTCTCACGGAACATGAAACCTATTCATACCTTAATTACAGAATGAAGGCATCAGGATTTAAGGGAATAGAGGTATTCAGTCGTAACGTGGCACACAGAATTTATAAGGCGAGTCACGGGATTCCCAGAATCATAAATGTCATAGCCAACAAATCCTTAATGCTCTGTTACGGCTATGGAATATTCACGGTAAGTAAAAAGGTTGTTTCTGAAGCGGTATCCGATACTGTCGGAATTGCGGTTTCAGGGAGAAAATACGGTATTTTAAGACGTCTCGGTATTATTGGACTGATGTTTACCATCATGTTATTAACGGTCGGCGGTTTTTATGTCTTTGGAGCGAGTAGATGAGTGTTATAAACAAAGCTTTAAAAGAACTTAACAAGCGTAATTCCGGCGATGAGTACGGTAAATACGTTCCTCCGGAAAAGTCTGCCTTTTCTTTCAATAAAGTTGCTCTTGTTTCGCTGGCAGTAATGGGTGTTGCCGTGTTAGGCGCTGCCGGTTACTACGCATACAAAATGGGAGTGCATAACAGTCATGGCGTAGCCGAGGTTCAGACTGAGACCGGCAAAGCGTCTCAGAAGACAGCAGTGGAAAAATCCGTGGAAAAACATGAGTCAGACGTAGGAACAAACAGGAAAGATTCAGATGTTTCCACGGCGACGGAGCAACCAGGTGAGATTACCGTTATCTCTGAAAAAAGCGAAGAAGATGAAAGTGCTCCGGCCAATGAATTGATTGTGATTGCCGAAACGGATCTTTCAGCGCCGGAGAATTCAGTAACGTCCGCAGAGACCGACAATGCTCCGTTCCTTGATGTAAGCAAAAAGTCTGAAAGGAAGCTTGTTAAAAACAATGCCGGAAATAAGGATTCTGTTCATGTTCAGCAGAGCGTGAAGTCTCATTCTCCGGCTGTGGCCGTGAACGATTCCGGAATGAAGCCGCAGGCGGAAACGGTAATTGACAGCTATGTTTATGATGCTGACAATTACGTAATTGAAGAGCAGCCGGTTATTTCGGAAAAAAGCAGGAGTAAGCCGTCATCTCTGAAGGTTTCAAAGAGTAATATGAGTCCTGCTGACCAGAAGGCCATGTACCGTTCTCAGGCTCTTAATTATCTTGGAAAGGGTGACAGCAGAAAGGCCGTGGAAGCATACAAGAATGTTCTGGCCGTTGATCCGCGGGATACCGAGGCAAGGGAAAAGCTTGCCGGGCTGTATTACGGTCAGGACAATTATACGGAAGCCATAAGAGTACTCGATCGCGGAGTGGCACTGTCTCCGACACATTATGATTATCGTCTTTTCCTTTCCAGAATATATAAGGCACGCGGTGATAATGCCAAAGCACTGAAGGTTTTGGAAAGGGCTAATCCGCCGGTGGCCGGCAATATCGATTACTATGCAACCATGGCGTCAATAGCCAGGGAGTCAGGTGATTATGTGGCGGCTTCTAAAGCGTATAAAGCACTTGCTTCAACAAATACGTCCGACGGAAAGTGGTACCTCGGTCTGGGAATATCAGAGGAAAAGCAGGGCAGACACAGGCAGGCTCTTGAGGCGTACAGAAAAGCATCAACGTTATATTTAAGTCAGTCTTCACGTAAATTTGTTGAAGGTCGGATAAAGTTTTTGGAGAAACTAAAATAATGCCGGAAGATAACAGTTCTAGAAAAAGGCTACGTATAGGTGATGTTTTAGTTCAGTCTGGAATAATAACTTCATCTGACGTAGAAGAAGCGTTAAATTACTCCAAGGAAATGAACCTTAAGCTTGGACAGGCGGTGGTTGCGCTCGGCTTGGCAACGGAGGCGGATATTTGTACCGCACTGGGGCAACAGCTGCAGATGACCGTATTCACCGATTTGTCAAAGTTGAACATTGACAGCAATGTTGTTCAGATGCTTCCTGAAAATATTGCCAGACAGAAAAGAGCCCTGGCAATATCCAAACGAGTCAATCCAAACACGGGCAATGATGTTGTTACCGTTGTAATAGCTGACCCGTTGGATTATTACGGTCGTGATGATATCGTTGATAAGCTTGATCCAAATGAGGTGGACTTTGTTATTACTCCTGAATCGGAAATAGTAAAGTATCTGCCGATGCTCTACCGCAATACCGAGAACATTGCCAAATATGCGGATCAGCTCCAGAGTGAAATTACAAAATCAGCATTTGAGGTCGGAGCAACAGATACTCTTAATGTTGATGATGAGTCTTCCGATGCGGCCGTCGTTAATCTGCTCAAATCCGTTTTTGAGGATGCCATAAACTGGAAGGCCTCAGATATTCACATAGAGCCTGATGACGGGGTTTTGAGAATAAGACAGCGTATTGACGGAAGTCTTACAGAACAGATACTTCCAAATTCCGATATCGGAGCCGCCATAGCATTGAGAATTAAACTTATGGCCGGTCTTGATATTTCGGAGAAAAGACTGCCTCAGGATGGTAGATTCCACATTACAATTGCCGGTAACGGAGTTGATGTGCGTGTGTCAACGCTGCCTACGCAGTACGGTGAGTCCATAGTAATGCGTATTCTGAATCAGGCTACCGGACTTGTTTCGCTCGATGCCACAGGTATGCCGGAGAATATTCTCGAGAGCATGAGAGTTCAGATTCACAGGCCTCACGGAATGATTCTGGTAACCGGTCCTACAGGATCAGGTAAAACCACCACGCTGTATGGAGCGCTTAACGAACTTAATACGCCAGACGTAAAGATTATAACCGTAGAAGACCCTGTGGAATTTCGTCTGCCGAGAATAACTCAGGTTCAGATTAATCAGAAAATAGGTCTGGATTTTGCCAATGTACTGAGAGCCTGTCTGCGTCAGGACCCTGACGTAATACTGGTAGGTGAAATGCGAGACAAGGAAACCAGTGAAATAGGTCTGCGAGGTGCCATGACCGGTCATCTGGTACTATCAACCTTACATACAAACGATGCTATTTCAAGTACCATGCGCTTATGTGACATGGGCGCACCTGGTTATCTTGTAGCCAGTTCACTTAAAGCAGTGCTGGCACAGAGACTGGTAAGAAGGGTATGTCCTAAGTGCGGTGATTACTGTGACGTGGAACCGTCTCAGGAAAGGTTTATTGAGGCGGCACTCGGAGTGCCGGTGGAGGAACAGAGACAGCACAAATTCAAGCTTGGTAACAAGGGAAAGGGGTGTCAGTATTGTAATTTCAGCGGGTACAAGGGGCGTATAGGCGTGTTTGAACTGCTCGTTCTAAACGATGCAATGATGGAAGCCTTAAGAAGGGATGATCTTGAAGGATTTGCTAAATGTGCGAAAGAGAGTCCGATATATAAACCTCTTGCAAAGGTTGCCTATGACCTCGCCGTCGACGGCATTACTTCCATAGAGGAGGTGATGAAACTCTGTGAGGTAAATGACTAATGCCTACATACAAATATAAAGCCAAGAATATTTCAGGCGGGTATGTACAGGGAACCATAGAAGCCAACAGCCTTTCTGATGTCATTGATGAGGTCACCAGAACGGGTATGATACCTGTTGACATTACGGAAACCAGACAGGCTGTTGCAGTCAAGATGCCTCCTGTTTTCTCCAAGTTTTTCAAGAAAAAAGTAAAAACCGAGCAGCTGGTAATGTTCTGTCGTCAGATGTATTCCTTAAGTAAGGCCGGTGTTCCGATGATCAGAGCTATTAATGGTCTCAGTGATTCAATGGAGCACCCTGCACTGAAGGAATCTCTTATGAAACTTAACAGGGATCTGATAGGCGGTAAATCATTGGCTTTATCCATGTCTGAGCAGCCTGAGATTTACAATTCGCTGTTTGTGGCAATGATTAATGTGGGTGAAAATACAGGTAAACTTGATGATGTTTTTGCCCAGCTTGCAACTTATTTTGAACTTGATATGCAGACTAAAAAAAGTATAACGGCTGCGATGCGTTATCCAATCATGGTTATGCTTTTTATAGTTGCTGCGGTAGTTATTCTCAATATTTTTGTTATTCCCGTCTTTACGGATATGTTTTCTAAATTCGGCGTTGATTTACCCATAACAACCAGAATATTGATTACTTCCTCAAATATGTTTGTTAATTATTGGCCGTACATGCTGGCGGTTGCGATAGCCGTGCCTCTTTTCATAAAAAACGCCATGAAAAAGGAATCGGTAAGAACAAAATGGGATCAGTACAAGCTGAAAATTCCGGTAATAGGAAATATTTTGAATATGTCGCTGCTGGGCAGATTCTGCAGAAGCTTTTCCCTTATGCTGCAGTCCGGTGTGCCGCTTAATACCGCACTCAGACTTGTTGCTGATGCACTGGATAATAAGTTTCTTGAAAAGAAAGTTATTAATATGCAGAAACAGATAGAGCAGGGGGTATCACTGTCTCAGACGGCTCTGCAGAGTGAAATGTTTTCACCGCTCGTGCTTCAGATGTTTGCCGTTGGTGATGAAACAGGTCGAGTAGATGAGCTTCTTATAGAAGGGGCCGACTATTATGAACGTGAAGTTGACTATGGCGTAAAATCCTTAACGTCAAAAATTGAGCCTTTATTACTGGTGGTTGTTTCATTAATCGTAGGTCTGCTTGCCATGGGTATATTCTCTCCTATGTGGGATATGTACGGTGCAATGCAGGGTAAGCAGTAATAAACTGACGGCTGAGTAATTATAGGATTACTTTATTTGTATATAAAAAATCGATTATGTGTTCTGATGACGGAATGAATATATCGGTAATAAATAATACTGCGGATTCCGATTAAAAAATAGTACACAAATTTATTTTAATTGTTGATTATTTTATTTGAGAATACTAATTGAAAAATATTTGAATATCAGCTCCGTATTTAAAAATTAGAAGTGACCCAATAAACGACATCGTAGTAAGGGGGTTTTAAGTGATAAACGATGTTTTTTGGATATAATTAATTTATAACGCATTTATTTATCAGAAATAGTGAACAGGATGTTTTCTCTGGTACGTAAGTAGTCTTTTTAGGAGTGAAAGATGAAAAGAACAAAGTCTTTAAATAAAGGTAATCGCAGGCGCGGTTTTACTCTGATTGAACTTATAATTGTAATAGTGATTTTGGGTATTCTGGCCGCTACAGCTCTTCCTCGATTCATTGATGTTACCGAAGAGGCAAAAAAGGCTAGCGTGGAAGGTGTTGCAGGTAACTTTGCAACAGGTATTCTGTTGGTCAGAGCGCAATGGGAAGCCAAGAGCCGACCAAAGGTTGACGGTGTCAACAGCGTTCTCTATGACGGTAGCCGTTTCTATCTGACTACTCCTTCAAGTTCAAAGATTGAGGACGGGACAATGAGTCCCGGGTATCCTATTGCCGCCAGTGCAATAAATTCATCGTCATCACCTGTTACCGCAGAGTACGCTTCATACTATGATACCGGAATGACGTCCGAGAAATGTCTCCGTATCTGGGAAAGCATGCTTCAGAATCCTCCGAAGGCAACAACAAGCATCAGTGATGTGAACAGCAGTTCCGAAAACTATAAGTATTTCGTTTCTTACAGCATTGGTCAGGTGAACGGCAGTGCAGTGGCTAACTACGGTATATGTCATTATTATCTGGTCGTTTCTCTGGATAGAAGTGAAAATGGTAATTATAAAGCTCCAAACAACAGTACGGATAAGTATATGAGCTTTACTTATGTACCTGCCTTGGGGTTGATAACGCCATATATTCACAGCAGTAATTAAGTGTTGTGGTTATGAACAGATGCTCAGCTGGTTTCTCGTTGATGGAGTTGGTGACGGTAATCGTTATTTTGGGAATATTGTCAGCAACAGTCGTTCCGAAACTGTCATCAGGTTCCGGTGAGCATCTTGCTGTTTGTCAGGATGTTTCCACGCTTATTCTGCATACGCAGAGTATCAATATAAATCAGGGCGATTCTCCTGATGTCTTTTTTAAATCCTTTACCACCGGAGATTACGGTGTCTGCATAAGAGGGCAGTGTTCCGACATTGCCAATCTTCATATGCGTGGAGGCGATCCACACGTTGTTATGCAGGGGTCGAAAGACATCGAGATTGTTTTCAACGGTATAGGACAGTTACAGAGTCCGTCAGATGTTTCGTTAACGTATGATTTTGACGGTGCATCATGTTCAGTCACCGTGAATACGGAGGGTGCCGTATCATGGAAGTGAGCAGTAAGGGTTTTTCTCTGGTTGAGCTTGTTGTGGGAATAGTTGTCATGGGGGTTGTACTCAGCGGCATTATTCCGATTATGGGATCTCTTGAGATTAAGTCTGCGGAACCTGTGTTTCAGGTAAAGGCGGATCTGTTGGCCAATCGTATTTATAACCAGATGAAAATCAGAGCCTATGATGAAAAGTCCGATCATCAGGGCGGAGAATGCCGTTGCGGAGAAAACATAAGCTACAGAGGGGTTGAAGTCTGTAATCTCGGAGCATGTACGGGAACCTCCGATTTCGGCCCGGATGGAGATGAAAAGAATAATCCGCGTCCGGAAAACTTTAATGACGTGGATGACTTTGATACGACGAGTCTGTGCGGTTTGGGTTCTCTTTCAGCCTACTGTTACGGGAACAGCAACAGATGCGGCGAGGGGAATTCAAGCTGTAATAAGATAAACACGGCACTGTGCGGAAACAGGGAATGTCTTATCCCGGCAACTTTCTTTGTCGATAATTCACACAATGATTCATGCACTCTGTCCGGTGAAAGTGCAGACATAGCCTGTAACAGTTTTGAGAATTTCTTTGTTAAGATTAGAGTAACCGGCGAGAACGTGAATCAGACAGGACTGGATTCCGTAACAGTTAAAAAAATAACGATAAGTGTGTTATCTCCACGGGATGATACCTTTGTGTATCAGTTTATTAGGAGTAACTACTGATGAGGCGTGCTAAGGCTTTTACACTGATTGAACTTGTTGTTGTGATGGTTATTCTCGGGATCACGGCAACTGCTACCGTATCATTCCTCTGGCAGGGATCAAAAATGTTTGTTGGCATAGGTGACAGAGCCAGACTTTCGGCTGTTGCGCACAACCTTTTTTCCAGATTCAGAATCCAGCTTGAGAATGCCATTCCGTACAGCATATCGGTAACTGACAACATTTATTCGGACGGAGCCGGAGCAATGCTTTCATTCACTCTCCCGATTGCAAGGTATCGTGTTGCGGACATAAGTGACGGTCAGTATGTTTATCTTCCTCTCGTTGAGAATGATTATCTGTGTTCCGCCAATTTGAGTTCTCTGCAGTTCAGATATGTCAATCTCAGTCATACATATGGAACCATGAGTATTAAGAGCATTGTAAAACCTGACGGTTCGGCAGTTTCCGCCTCTTGTGCCGCCGGTGTATACAAGGTCATGGTTTCTGATTTTTCCGGAGATTCATACGTGGGCGGAGGGACTGTCCTGTATCTTACTGATGGTATTTCCGATAAGAAATACTACAGAAGCAGCGCAGGTTATCTGTACTATCAGGAGGGAAGCTCGTTAAAGGCAGTGAATAATCCGGTAACCGGTGAGCACGGAGCCGCAGTGGACATATTCAAACTTAATGATGGTTCTTTTTCAAGCGGTCAGAATGCCGTTACCGTGTCTGTTAAGCTGTCTTCCGGGGATGATTTTATAACCGTAAGTCAGCGGTTTGAACTTCATAACAGCATGGATCTATAATTGGGTGGGCATTATGGTATCAAAAATAAGAAAAGCCAAAGGATCTATGATGATGACTGCCGTGGCAGTCATAGTGATTTTTTCGCTGCTCATAGCTTTTTCTGCCAGAATGCTTACCAACAGTACCCAGAATACGGTTACGGTTTCGGTCGGGTCTCAGGCGGAACTGCTTGCTCATACCGGTACTGAATATGCCATGGCTCTGCTTTTCCCTTTAGGTAGCGACAACGGTTCACTCTCATCATCTCTCTGGGGAGGCGGCGAACCTGCTTCAAGGTCAATTCTTCCAGATAACTGCAATTCGGTCTCCCATTCGTCCGGAAATGTCCTTTGCAATGGTTTTCGGGAAGGCTGTTTTCTTGACCGACTTTATATCGACGTGAAGAAGATTATAAGTGACGAAGTCTCCGGTTCGGATGTGCTGTATGAGTACAGAATAACGTCATCGGCAGTATGTTCCGTGCCTTTTATTGACACTTACTGTGAACCGGGAAGTGATGTCTGTTCGGGAAATACAGGTTATTATCAGGTCAGAAGATCCGAGATTACAAAAAGCTCGGACATAAGCTGGAACATCAGTGCGGAATGACCTGAGATGAAGTTTTTAAGCACGTTTTTAAAATTCCCTTAAGCTCTATCTTTGAATAACTTTTTCTTAAAAGATCACCTATTTAGTGCTATAATCTGCATGCTTTATTTTTAATTTAGTAGGTGAAGAAGGTAGAGTCTACTGTTTGTTCACGCGTGGAATAACGTAATGCTTTGAATATTCGTGAATTCAAGGTGTTTACTCAGAAAATTTAAGGCTGGGGTCCGTACCCTTTTTTAATCATTTTTCAGTCTCAGCATCCAGATGCTGGGATATAAGTGTTTGTATCCGGATTTAATAAATGTTTAATAAACTTAGATCTTTATATTCTACTGACCTTTCTATTGACCTTGGAACGGCTAATACTCTTATTTATGTTAAGTCCTCAGGTCTGGTTTTGAATGAACCAACAGTTGTGGCGGTAAAGGAAAAGGGGGGCTCAAGGGGAAGGTCTCTTGCCCCGATTGCCGTGGGGCGTGCCGCAAAAAGCATGCTGGGTAAAGCTCCTGAAGACATCAAAGTCGTAAGACCGATGAAAGACGGTGTTATTGCCGACTGCAAATATACTGAAAGAATGCTTGAAGAGTTCATGCGTTCAATACCTACCAAATCACTGAAATTTCTGAGATTTATTTCAAGTGGTCCGCGTGTTCTTGTCTGCGTGCCTTACGGTTCAACTCCCGTGGAAAGAAATGCCATAAAGAACTCAATCAGATTATGTGGCGCCAGTGAAGTTCATACTCTTACCGAGCCTATGGCGGCAGCCGTTGGTGCGGGACTTCCGGTGACTGAGCCTAGCGGTTCAATGGTCATTGATATTGGTGGCGGTACCACTGAAGTTGCCATTATTGCCCTCTGTGGTATTGTTTATGCTTCATCCGTAAGAACCGGCGGTGATAAATTCGATCAGGCCATTGTTCACTACATCCGTGATAAACATCGTCTGGAAATCGGTGAGGTTACCGCAGAAAAGATTAAGATTGAGATCGGATGCGCCTACGAAGGTGAGGATGACGAACCGAGGGAAATGGAAATTCGCGGTCAGAGCATAATCGAACAGGCTCCGCGTTCACTTGTTATTACCTCAACAGAAATTATGGAAGCTCTTCAGGGGCCTCTCAGCAGTATTATTGATGCAGTTGCAATGGCCTTAAACAATGCTCCTCCTGAACTTTCTGCAGATATTTCCAACAGAGGCATGACCATTACCGGTGGCGGTGCGCTTCTGAGAAATATCGATAAGGTTCTTAATATGCGTACGAAGGTTCCGGTAACCATAGCCGATGAGCCGCTTACATGTGTGGCCAGAGGTGGCGGCGCCGCACTGGAAATGGCTGAAAAAGGCATTGTTTTGTTTGACTAATTTTCTCTAACGGACGAGCGTTATGCAGAACAGATCGGGTATGTCAGCCAATATACGCTTCGCATTGGTTGGCATGCTTTCACTGGTGTTGATACTGTTGGACAGCCACTTTGATCTTTTTAAGGATCTGAGATATCACATCGAGAGTTATCTTACACCGGTCTATTATATTGCAGATGCTCCCGTTTCATTAGCTAACGACGCAAATGAAAGATTTAGGTCATATCAGGAAATAGCAGATGAAAATCGTCTGCTTAAGTATCAGCTCTCCGAAATAAGGGTGGAGCTGCTCAGATATGACAGCGTCATCCATGATAACGAAGTTCTCAGAAGACTGAATAATTCTCCGATAAAGGAGTCGTTCAGACGAATGGGAGCGGAAGTTATGAGAGTCGACACCAATCCGTTTTCTCTTACAGTGATGATTAATCGCGGTGCAAAGGACGGTGTCTATGAGGGACAGCCTGTAATTAACGAACAGGGCATTGTCGGTCAAATTATTAGTGTTGCCAATTCAACCAGCAGAGTGTTGCTTATTTCAGATCAGAATCATTCCATTCCAGTTGTTGTCATGCGTAACGGAATCAGGGCAATTGCCACGGGGACCGGCATTGTCAATGAACTGAGTATAGTTAACATGCCAAGAAACGTTGACATACAGGTAGGTGACCTGTTAATAAGTTCCGGTCTTGGGGGGATATTCCCTTCAGGCTATCCCGTTGCAAGGGTTACTAATTTTGACAGAAGAGAAGGTTTGCAGTTCGCCGAAATTAAGGCTCAGCCTCTGGCAACACTTGATCGTCTCAAATACATGCTTCTCCTGTGGCTTCCTGATTCAGATCAGGAAACCATTGAGGAAATAAGGGCTGTTTCCGAGAATTCTGACAGTGTACCGCAGAACGTGAAGGAAAAGACGATCCAGAAGTCAATCCCGACTCAGAATGATAAATCTCTGGTAACCGGTGGTTCCGGGAATAATAAGGAATCCGTTGGAGACAGCAATGACCATTAAGAGTACAGGTTCTTTTTTGCTTATATGGATGTCCATTTTTGTCGCGCTGGTTTTATCGATCATGAAATTACCTGCCGGCATAGGTGATTATCTGCCAAATTATGCCTGCCTGGTTGTTCTTGTCTGGGTTGTTGCCATTCCTTCAAGAGTGAATGTGATGACCGGATGGATAACAGGTCTGTGCATGGATTTTCTGCTCGGGACCACTTTGGGAATTCACGCCCTGGCGTTTTCATTCATGGTATGGATGATCTGCACGCAGTTCGAATCCATCAAGTACTATTCTTTGCCTGAACTGTCCATTGTCGTGGGTACCGTTATCTTTGTCGGCCAGTTTGTGCTGTTCTGGGGTGAACATCTGTTTGGTGTGGTTACCGTGGACTATAACATATTCTGGTCAGCTCTTTCAGGTGCGGTATGCTGGCCGTTCATTTACGTTTTTCTGATATCGCTTTATCATCTGATTAGTCCGAAAATTGAAGATGAGTAATCCTAAAATAATTCTGGCTTCCGCATCGCCAAGACGAAGTGAGTTACTGAAAAACATGGGGTATTCCTTTTCCGTCATGCCTGCCGATATTGACGAATCCAGGCTGTTACGGGATAAGACCCCTTCTGACTATGTTAAGAGACTTTCTTTATTAAAAGCGGAAAAAATTTTAGCCGTTAATCCTGATTCCGTTGTGATCGGTGTTGATACAATCGTGGCTCTTGGAAATGACATATTCGGAAAACCTTCAGATTATGAAGAATTCCGATTCTTCATGCACCGACTGAGCGGAAATACCCATCAGGTTTATACGGGGCTAAGCGTGGTCGATAGGAACAGGGTGGTAAATGACTTTATCAGATCTGACGTTACGTTTGCCACAATGTCGGAGAGCGATATTGAAGGATACTGGGCTACGGGTGAACCTGCAGATAAAGCCGGCGGATATGCGATTCAGGGGATTGGTGGAAGTTTTATCAAATGTGTTTCGGGTAGTGTAAGTTCAATAATTGGTCTGCCTCAGGCGGAACTGAGGGAAATTTTGAACAGTTTTTTATAGCAGGTGACATTGATGAATGAGTTGTTGGTGAACGTTACTCCTTCCGAGACTCGCGTGGCCTTGGTTGTATCCGGTATCTTATCTGAAATTTATATTGAACGTTCTTCAAATTCAAGCATGGTAGGTAATGTTTACCGCGGAAAGGTAAGCCGTGTATTACCGGGAATGCAGGCGGCTTTCGTTGAAATAGGTCATGAAAAAGCAGCGTTTCTGCATGCGTCAGACATTGTTCCCCATACAGAATGCGTTAATCCGCATGAAAAGGAGCATTTTAAGGCCTGTGACATATCAACGCTGGTTCGTCAGGGGCAGGATATTCTTGTTCAGGTGGTGAAGGATCCGATAAGTACGAAAGGTGCAAGACTTACCACTGACATTACCCTGCCTTCAAGATATCTGGTGTTCATGCCTGACAGTGCTCACGTCGGAGTCTCTCAGAAGATTGAAGGAGACGATGAGAGAAATCGCCTCAAGTCCATAGTGTCAAAGTTTGTGGATAAGGATGTTGGCGGCTTTATTGTTCGTACCGCCGCAGAAGGCATTTCGGAGAAGGAGATTGAACAGGATGCCCTGCTTCTTAAGAGAATGTGGCTTAACATTAAAAAGAGCTATAAAGAAGCCAAGGCCGGAACAATTCTGCATGAAGATTTATCCATAGCCTTCAGACTGCTGCGTGACTTTGTCGGGAATGATATTGATAAAATCAGGGTCGATTCCAGACTGGCATTCAAAGAACTGGTGAAGTACAGTAACGAATTTGTTCCTGAAATGGTGGGGAAGATTGAACATTATTCCGGCGATACTCCTCTGTTCGATTTATATGACGTTGAAAATGAGATTCAGCGTGCGCTTGACAGAAGGGTTCAGTTAAAGAGCGGAGGTTCACTGGTAATTGACCAGACCGAAGCCATGACTACGATTGACGTAAACACCGGAGCCTTTGTCGGTCACAGAAATCTTGAGGACACCATTTTCAATACAAATGTAGAAGCCGCGGCGGCAATTGCAAGACAACTGAGACTGAGAAATCTTGGCGGCATAATTATCATTGATTTTATAGATATGGCGGATGCAACCCACCGTGAGCGCGTTATGCAGGCGCTTCTTACCGAACTTGCCAAGGATCGTGCTAAAACCACGGTGTCAGATTTTTCTGAACTGGGTCTGGTTGAAATGACCAGAAAACGTACAAGAGAAAGTCTGGGACATCTGTTATGTTGTGAATGTCCTGAGTGTCGCGGCAGAGGTGCGGTGAAGAGTGTCTCATCAGTGTGCTATGAGATATTAAGAGACATACTCAGGGTCAACCATGCATATAAGGCAGAAAAGTTTATTGTCTATGCATCCACTGACGTGGCTGAAGCTTTGCAGCTTGACGAACAGCATGCCCTTGCCGAACTTGAGGTATTTATGGGTAAAACTGTTGAAGTCAGGGCTGAGCACATGTATCGTCGTGAAAAGTATGATGTGGTTATGGCATAATGAACGATTACAGAATTGCCGTTGTTGAGCTGCCTGCATCCAAAAGAAGCCCGGAAGATGCTGTCCTTCAGGTGGACAAATGTCTTGGTAGCATGACTTCCTTTTCCGGAATTACTCTGGCGGTTCTTCCGGAAAACTTCGTATGCTGCAGCAGGAATGATGCTGATTACGAAGTTCTTGCCGGACAGTGGCTGAATGCCGTAAACGCACTTGCCGGTCTGGCACGCAGGCATGGTGTATATCTTGTTGCCGGGACATTGCCGGAACCGGATGACGACAGACGCTATATAACTACCGCGGTATTTGATCCTCAGGGAAACATGATTGCAAAATACCGTAAAATCCATCTTTTCAGAGCCGTTGTTAATGGCTGTTCCTACGATGAAGGGCAGTTTTACAGTCCTGGATTTGAAACCGTCGTATTCAACGTGGATCGTGTCAGGGTAGGGCTAGCCATCTGTTTTGATCTTCGTTTTCCCAATGTTTTTTCCGAACTAAGGGCCAAGGGAGCCGATGTCATCGTCGTACCTGCGGCATTCACCGAGAAGACCGGACAAAAGCACTGGCATGTACTGCTCAGAGCCAGGGCAATTGAAAATCAGGTTTACGTTGTCGGTGCAGGGCTGAACGGCAGTTCACCTGACGGTTATGAATGCTACGGTCATTCCCTCATTGTCGATCCTGACGGAAAAGTAGTGACGGAAGCATTGGAAAAAAATGATTTTCAGGTGATTGAACACAAAGTTGATTTAGAATTGAAAGAAAAGATCAGAAATTATATGCCGTTGACAGTGAATAAAGAAGAATATGTGGAGTTAAAATGAATACAGCCAGCGATTTAGTAAAGATTACTTCGGAAAAACTGTTGTCAGAAAACGGCATGAGTGTTGATTACGTTGAAAGTATGGTTAACAAGCTTAACTCATCCGGAGTTGATTTCGGTGACATATTCTTTATGTGTTCAGTTTCTGAGAGCTGGAGATTAAGCGAACAGAAAATTAAATCGGGCTCTTTCGGCATCGATCAGGGTTTTGGGGTTAGAGGTGTTTTAGGTGAAAAAACGGCTCTGGCTCATTCGGATGAAATTAATAATCACAGTCTTCATCAGGCAATCAGGGCGGCAAGAACTCTTTCAAATAAGGGCGGTACTTCTGATATCAGACTTAATTTAAGTCCTTCATACAGAATTTATAATACCGGTGACTATGATCCGATAAACAGCATTGGAAGGGAACAGAAGGTTCAGATGCTGAGTGATATGGACAGATTTGCCAGATCCCTTGATCCGAGAGTAAGGGAAGTAAAGGTTGGACTCAGTTCTTCCAATGAAAGCAGTATTCTGTTTACGACTGAAGGCGTAACGGCGGCCGAAATCACTCCGCAGGTCAGCCTGAACTGCTCCGTGATTGTTGAGGAAAACGGAGTATCTGAAAGCGGACACAGCGCTTCCGGAAAGATTTATGATCTGTCCTTTTTCTTTCAGGAAGTACCTGTTCTGCCTGCGGATTATGTCAGAGGGGTGTCTTCAGTATCCTCAGTTGATATGGAGCCAAGATATCTTGCCATTGCAAGAGATGCCGTAAGACAGGCTCTGTTAAACCTCAGGGCAGTGCCTATTAAGGCCGGAACCATGCCTGTGGTACTGGCATCAGGCTGGCCGGCAGTGCTGATTCACGAAGCCATAGGCCATGGTCTGGAAGCTGATTCGTGCCGAAAGGGGCAGTCTATTTTCCATGATAAGATGGGCGAAGAGGTTGCTTCTAAGCTGTGCACAATTGTTGATGACGGAACCGTTCATGACGGTACCGGAACCTTCAATGTGGACAGCGAAGGTGTTCCGAGCAAGAGAAACGTTCTGATCGAGAACGGTGTTCTGAAAAGCTTCATGTACGACAAGCTAAATGCCAGACTTATGGGAAAGGAATCTACCGGAAACGGTCGTCGTGCCGACTACTATTGTAAACCTATACCAAGAATGACCAATACGTATCTTTTGCCTGGCGACGACTCTCCAGAAGATATTATCAGAAGTCTTGATGACGGCATATATGCCATCGATTTCAGCGGCGGTCAGGTGGATACGGTTGCCGGTAAATTTACATTTACCTCAACTGAAGCATATCGCGTAAAAAACGGCGAAATCAAATATCCCGTAAAGGATGCCACCCTTATTGGAAATGCCATTGGAGTTATGAAGAATATTTCCATGATCGGCAACAATCTGGAGTTTGATAAAGGTACAGGTTCATGCGGTAAGCAGGGACAGTCCATCAGAGTCGGCCTTGGCCAGCCTACATTAAGAATAGACAGCGTAACCGTCGGAGGTACCAGATAGTTTTATTCCCGGTTCGTCATGTTATAACTAAAAAAGACCACCGTATGGTGGTCTTTTGGTTTTTATGGATTTACCGTATTATTTAAGAGGATTGTTTTTGAAGTAGACCATGGCATCTTCGTAACCGCCAAGGTTGATTACATTGGTGTAACCTGTGTTGTTAAGGGCGTTTTTAGCTTTTTCAGCTCTCTTGCCTGAAAGACAGTAAACGTAAATAGTGTCATCTTTTTTGATGTCGTTGGCAGAGACGCCTTCAACAACCTCGTTAAAAGGAATGTTAAGGCTGTTTTCAACATGGCCTGATGCGTACTCATCCTGAGTTCTTACATCAATGATGAAGTCGTCCGCATGAACGGTTGCGGAAAAACATAAGAGAGACGCAGCACAGACTGACAAAAAGGCTGTAATTTTATTCATCTGATTTCTCCTGTGAAATATTTGCTTTAAGAAACTGAAAAAGTTCTCTGTAATAGCGGCGATCACTGCTTTCTTTTTCTGACTCTTTCTGAGCCTTGGAAACCAATGATCTGAGTTTCTGTCTGTCAATGGCCGGATTTTCCGCGGTCAGACTGTTAATTCTTTCCATGCCTGAAGCTATAAGTTCATCTCTGAGACTTTCCAGACGATGAAACTGTGCATTTTCGGAAACCTTGGCTCCCTTAATGGCTTTAAGCATGTTTTCAAAAAGTTGGACGTCTTCTTCTGAAGCCACACGCATGAGTGATTCTACGTGCAGAATCTGTCTGCGCAACTCCTCTGATCTTGGTTTCAGTTTTCTGGCTACGAGCATTGCTTCTCTGAGAGAGTCATTGATACCGAAAGGAATACGGTCAAATTCTGAGTCTGCAAGCTCCAGAATGGCAATGCCGATTTCTCTCAAATGCCGGGCATGACGCTTCTCTGAACTTTTTGATACCCAACCGTCATCGTCCGGTATATCATTTTTATGAAAAAAATCAGTATACTTAGGCATAATTTAGAGATCCTCAAATAAATTTAGTGTATTCTAGCATCATTAGTGACTATTTGGAATTATTGATATGGATGACGATATTGAACTTGAACTGAATAAAATGGAAGATTTGGTTCAGTATACGGTGGAAAAGGCTCAGGAATTGGGGGCTAATGAGGCTCGTGCAAAAATAAATAAGGCCACAGGACTTTCCGTTTCCTCCCGTAATACGGAAATGGAAAATATTTCATTTACAAACGGCCGTTCCCTTGCAATAACCGTATACAAGGATGATCGTAAAGGTACAGTCGGCACCAGTGATTTATCAAGAAAAGCAATAGATGAAAGTATCAGTGCAGCTCTGAGTATTGCAAAGCACACAGACCCGGATCCCGACGCCAGATTGCCTGAGAGACAGTATCTTGCTTTTGAGAAAATGGACTTTGATACCTTTCATCCTCTCGATATTGAACCAAATGACATGTTTGAGAGATGTAAGAATCTCGAACTGAAGACCATGGCTGCCGATGAAAGGGTAATATCAGTGGTAAGCGCCAAGGAAAACAGCAGTCTGTACATCAGTGCCATGGCAACTACCCAGGGACTGGTAGTCAGCAGCGCTGATACATCATATTCACGTAATCTGGTTCTGATGTGCGGAAAGGATGATGACAGACAGTATGGCGGCTCATATACATACGATTCCCGTCATGACAAACTGTGGAGCGATGAACTGCTGGTCAAGGAAGCCATTGATGAAGGCGTCTCACAGCTTTGTCCGCAAAAGATTAAGACGGGTGACTACCCTGTTATTTTTGACGTGAACAAATCCTCTCTTCTTCTCAACGTACTTTTCTCCGCACTTGACGGTCACACGCAGTACTACAAGACCGGTTTTTTAACTGACAGTCTCAATAAAAGGGTTCTTCCTGAGTGGATTTCCATTGATGAAAATCCTCATATCGTCGGAAAAATGAGTTCATGCTACATGGACGGAGACGGCGTCAGAACCAGTCCGATGTCAATCATTAAACACGGATGTGTTCAGAACTATTTTCTGAACAACTACTTCGCCAACAAGCTTAAAATGGCAAATAATGCCCACAATCGAGGGGTAAGTAATACTTTTGTTGTGGATGAGAGAGGGGCGCTCTGTTCAAAGAACGATCTCATAAGACAGATGGATCGCGGTATTATCGTCCATGATACCATGGGTAGCGGCATTAAACTCATAAACGGTGAGCTTTCCATCGGTGCCAGCGGTTTTTATGTGGAGAACGGAGTAATTCAGTACCCTATAGCTGAATTTACAATAGCTGGTAATTTTAAAGACCTGTTCAACGGAATCGTAGCTATTGCTGATGACGGAGACTCAAGAAATGTTGCTGATTTGGGCTCTGTCCTGATTGAAAAGATCAAAGTGGCAGGCGTATAAAAAATTATTGTTATTGGGGCAATAAGTGGTAAAATTTGCCTAACATTTTATCAACGAGTCAGGATTTATTATGAAACGTGAATTATCCCTTGAATTTTGTCGTGTTACTGAAGCTGCCGCATTAGCCGGTTATCATTGGTTGGGGCGCGGAGATAAGGCCTCTGCAGACGATGCAGCCGTTAAGGCAATGCGTTACATGTTGAATGATCTTGATATCGATGGCGAAATCGTCATTGGTGAAGGTGAAATTGATGAAGCACCAATGCTTTATATCGGTGAACATGTAGGTAACGGTTCAACGGAAGTTGACATAGCGGTGGATCCTATTGATGGCACCAGAATGACCGCAATGGGACAGAATAATGCCGTAGCCGTTCTTGCTGCTGCAGACAAAGGCGGATTTCTTAAGGCTCCTGACATGTATATGGAGAAGCTGATAGTAGGTTCCGATGCCAAAGGGGTAATTGATTTAAATGTTTCTCTTGAAGAAAATATATACAGAATTGCACGTGCCGTCGGTAAGAAATACAGCGATTTAACCTGCGTTACTCTTGCCAAGCCAAGACATGAAAAGGCAATAAAGACCATGCATGAGTTAGGTCTGAGGGTTTATGCAATTCCTGACGGTGACGTTGCTGCATCAGTATTAACATGCATGCCTGACAGTGACATCGATTTTCTTTACTGTATCGGCGGCGCTCCTGAAGGCGTAATCAGTGCGGCCGTAGCCCGTTCACTTGAGGGCGATATGCAGGGCAGACTTATTCCTCGTCATATTGCTAAGGGAGATACCCCTGAAAACAGAGCTCACGGTGAGAATGAGATTGCAAGATGTAAGACCATGGGCATAGAACCTTTAACAGTTCTTAAGCTTGAAGACATGGTAAGAACTGACAGCATCATTGTTTCAATTACCGGTATTACCAAGGGTGATTTGCTTGATGGTGTTACTCTTGACGGTAATATTGCCAAGACTGAAAGTATCATGATTCGTGGTACGTCAAAGACTGTTCGTCGTATAAAGGCTCTGCATACACTGCCAAAGAAGTCACAGACTATTTATGACCTCGTTTTCGGCAACGGCAGCAGTAACAAATAAAACAGGTCTCTGTTGCAAAAAAGGAACCTTCATAACGGAGGTTCCTTTTTTTGGCAGTATACGAACAGCTGCTGTCTCAGCAGAAATCAGTCGCGGAAAATGAAAATCTTGTCGTTTGCGGCTGACTTTACATACCCCTGGGTTTCAAGAAAATACGTCAGACCGTCCTGCTCCTCCTGAGGGAATATACAGGTGTCAATTGAGACATTATCATATTCGTTAAGAACAAATCTGTTGGTTTCTTCAAGAAGGTATCTGCCGACGCCTCTTCTTCTGGTAATATCCCTGACTTTGAGGTAAACAATGCGGTTTTCGTTTGTAACGGAAATTCCTACAACACCGTCGTTGAATACTGCCAGATGAACGTGTCCTAGTTTCTGGATTTCACTGAAGTCCGTAGGTTCTAACAATTTATTAAGACTTTTCACCCATAGAGGTTCCGGTTCATAATCATGAAAAACTGTTAAACGCATATTAATGACCTGCTACTTTAAAAAAATACGTGGGTTTAGGGGAACACTGTTTTTTCTTATTTCAAAGTATAAACTATTGGTTTCCAAACCTCCACTGTTTCCGGCCGTGGCTATTACATCCCCGCGCTGAACTCGCTGTCCGCTCCTGACAAGATTGGTTTTGTTGTTTGCGTATATGGAAATATAATCGGCTCCGTGGTCTATTACTATGATATTTCCCCATCCGTTCATCCAGCCTGAGTACAGCACGTCTCCGGCTGATATGGACGATACACTGTTTCCTTCATTACAGGCAATCAGAAGTCCTGTCCATTTTGTGGAAGTAAACCTGACCTGTCCGAATTTCTTTATGACACTGCCTTTAACTGGCCAAGGCAGTTTTTTGCCGAGTCCGTTCAGATTGTTTCTTTTGGCAAAGCTTTCTTTTTCTTCTCTTGCGGCCTTTTCGGTGTCCCGACCTTCCTTTTTGGCTTTTGCCCTGGCGTCAGCAATGGCTTTAAGTTCAGCCTGTTTTCTCTTTTTGGCGAGTTCAAGCTTTTTGGTTTCTATGGCTTTTTCAAGAGCCTTCAGAGCTTCTTCCTGCTTCTTGAGCTGCTGCTTTTCATTGTTGATGTTTGACTGCAGGGCATCTTCCATGAATTTACGCTGAGTTCTTTCTTTGTTTAATGACCCCAGATTCCTGTCATATTCAGTTCTGAGTTCCGAAAGTTCTGTTTTCTTTCTTTCAAGATACTGTTTACTGTTTTTCAGTTCTGTCTGATTCTTGGCGATATTGCTGATTATTTCCATTCTCTGTTCCGCCAGAATCTGATAATAGGTCATATACCTGTCATATTCACTGACGTTGTCATTGCCAAGAATGATTTTGATTCCCGGATTTTCTCCGAACATATAAAGCTGTTTTACCATATTTTTCAGCATTTGTATGTTTGAATCATTTAAGGTTTCCAGATCTGATATTTGGTTTTCAAGTTCGGTAATCTGACTGGATACCAGCCTGATTTTATTTTCAGTGATGGACAGTTTCATGTCCAAAAGTTTTATTGACTGATCGTAGTTCTTTCTTTCTCTCTTAAGGTACATCAGATCATTTTCGTGATTTTTGATGATCTCCGTACGTCGTTCGATGTCCTTTTTGAGAGTGGCTATGGATTTTTCATCATTTCCGGATGATGCTGATAATGCCGGGGACGGCATTATCAGTACTAGGAGAACAGTGCAAAGCGATACCAGCAGAAGCAGTCTGCTTTTTACAATAGAACGTTCCGTGTATCGCTTATCTGCTGTCATATAAGGCAATTATTTAACCTTGAATAATACCTTACCGGTCATTTCTGACGGAGTTTCCATACCAATCAGGCTGAGGATGGTAGGAGCAAGGTCAGACAGCTTACCGCCTGAAACAGCTTCTGCTTCACGGCCTACATAGATTAATGGTACAGGCAGGTTTGTGTGAGCAGTATATGCAACACCGGTTTCAAGATCCTTCATTCTTTCTGCATTACCGTGGTCTGCAGTAATGAGGCATTCGCCACCAACCTTCTTGAGGGATTCAACAACACGGCCGATACAGGTGTCAACAGCTTCACAGGCCTTAACGGCAGCTTCATATACGCCGGTATGACCAACCATGTCGCCGTTAGGGTAATTACAGATGATTACGTCATACTTGCAGCTTTCGATTGCGGCACAGAGCTTGTCGGTAAGTTCGGTAGAGCTCATTTCAGGCTGAAGGTCATAGGTGGCAACCTTAGGACTCTGAATAAGTTCTCTGTCTTCGCCTTCAAACACGGTTTCTACACCGCCGTTGAAGAAGAATGTTACGTGTGCATACTTTTCAGTTTCAGAAATTCTGAGCTGGGTCTTGCCGTGCTTTGAGAGCCATTCGCCAAGGGTGTTAACAAGATCAGAAGGAGGGAATGCACATGCTGCGTTGATATCGGTGGCGTATTCGGTAAGCATCACGAAATTGATTGCTGGGCGTGACTTTCTTTCAAAACCGCTGAAATCATCATTAGCGAAAGCTCTTGAAATCTGGCGTGCTCTGTCAGCTCTGTAGTTCATGAAAATCAGAGTGTCGCCGTCTTCCATTTTAACAGGTTCGCCGATTACTGAAGCTTTTACGAATTCATCATTTTCATCACGGGCATAGGCAGCATTCAGAGCGTCGGTTGCTGAAGCAAAAGGTGCAAACTGTGATTCGCCTAGAGTGATGAGGTTGTAAGCCTGTTCAACACGATCCCATCTGTTGTCACGATCCATTGCGAAGTAACGGCCTACCATGCTTGCAAATCTGCCGACACCAAGTTCCTTGAACTTCTTTTCAAAAATGTCAATTGAGCTCTGTGCACTGCGAGGAGGAACGTCACGGCCATCAGTGAATGCATGGAAGTAAGCCTTTTTAACGCCTTTCTTTGCCAGAAGATCGAAGAGAGCCAGGATGTGTTTTTCATGACTGTGAACACCGCCAGGTGACATAAGACCCATTACGTGAACGGCCTTGCCGGCAGCAACAGAAGAATCGATGGCCTTATTGAATACTTCATTGGTGAAGAAATCGCCGTCCTTGATTGACTTGGTGATACGGGTTAAGTCCTGATAAACAATGCGGCCTGCACCAATATTGGTATGACCAACTTCAGAGTTGCCCATTTGACCGTCAGGTAAGCCTACATCTTCTCCTGAAGCTGAGATTAAGGTGTTAGCATATTCCTGTGAAAGTTTGTCAAGAACTGGGGTATTTGCATTTGCAACAGCATTAAATTCCTTAACGGTGTTGTATCCCCAACCATCCATAATGATAAGCGCAAAAGGTTTCTTTGCCATTTTAATTCCTAATGTGATTGTTGATTCAGAAAAAACTTACAAATAACAAAAATAAATTCAATTATTCTTTGGCTCTCATTTTACACTAATTTTGTGTACTTGATCTTTATGAGGAATGAAAATCTTTTCCTTTCATGCTCATGATTCTGCTCATATTGCGTCCAATTTGGCTGAAAAAGGCGATCCTTGTTTTATTATTTATTACCTTTTTTAGGAAAGAAATGATAAATGGAACGTATTATTTTAAAATTTTTTTGCATATGATAATATACCCCTCGGATCAATGTGCTTGTCCATTGCAGGGTACGCATACATTGGCTAAATGGTTTACTTAATCAGCTATCTGGGCGTGTATATTTTATGGAATCTTTGGATTTTTGGAACGAATTGGTGTCATTTGTAGGCAGACATCCGATAATAAGTCTGCTTTGGGCGATAACTTTGGGGTACACGGTCTATTATCAGATCGTTATCTGGAGAGACGGATTAAAATTGCTCAATTCTAAGAATGCCATCGAAATGTACAATCATGATAAGGCAGTATTGGTTGACGTCAGGGATGTCGGAGATTATTCCGGCGGCCATCTTGCCGGTGCTGTTTCGGTTTCATCCAAAGATTTGCTCGAACTGAAGTTTTCTCAGGTCGAAAAATATAAGGACAGAACCATCGTTGTTGTCGGTAAAGGCTATGATGACCTGGTCGCCTACAAGTGTGCGAAATGCCTGAAGAAAGGCGGCTACAAGAGCGTGATACTCAATGGTGGCATGCAGGAATGGACTATGAATAATTACCCTGTTGTCAAAGGGTAAGCAGAGTCCTGGAGTATTTGGTTAACACATTATAATTAAAATTGAAAGGAATATGAAAATGGCTGATGAACAGTTAAATCCTATTTTTGAAATCATCCGTATTTACAACAAGGATATTTCTCTCGAAACTCCTAATTCACCACGTGTGTTTCGCGAAGAATGGAAGCCTGAAAGCAAAATCGATCTCGACGTAAAGAATGAAGAAGTCGATACTGAACACCATGTTTACGACATTACTTTAAGAATTACTGTTACCACAAAGACTGCTGACGACAAGGTCGCATTCCTTTGTGAAGTTAATCAGTCAGCACTTGTTCACATCGAAAACTTCAGTGAACAGCAGCTTGCTCATGCGCTGAACGCAACAGTACCAGGAATTCTGTTCCCTTATGTGAGAGAGAATATAAGCAGTCTCGTTACTAAGGCCGGTTTCCCTCCATTTGTTCTTCAGCCTCTCAATTTTGATGCAATTTATATGCAGAGACAGCAGGCTCAGGCTGCCCAGAGTGCTAAACCGGAAGCTGCAGGTGAAGAAAGTAAGTAATTCGTGATTATGTAAACACAGGGCCTTAGCGGGCTCTGTGTTTTTTTATTTTAAACAAGTCCCGGAGTATACAAGTGAGCTATTCTATTTCTGTTATTGGTTCCGGTTCCTATGGAACGGCACTGGCGATTTCTCTGGCCAGAAACGGTAACCGTGTTCTTTTGTTCGGACGTAATCGGAATAAGATTGACAGGATGCTTCAGACTAGATCCAATGAAGACTTTCTTCCGGGAATCAAGTTTCCGGAAACACTGGATCTCACCAGTGATCTTGAATTTGCGGTAGCAAACTCAAATATCCTGCTTGTGGTTATACCAAGCAGCAGTTTCAGAAGTGTTTTGAAGCAGATAAAACCTTATTTGACAGCAGATCATCGCGTGGCCTGGGCTACAAAAGGAATCGAGGCTCAGACAGGAAAACTTCTCAGCGACGTTGTAAAGGAAGAATTTGGAAATGACATTCCTTTTGCCGTAATAAGCGGACCTACCTTTGCAAAAGAGCTTGCTGCAGGCATGCCGACAGCAATATCGGTATCAGGCTCGTCAGATGAATTTATTGATGAGTTTTCAAGACTGATTCATTCAAGTAAAAATTTTCGCGTATACAAGAATCCTGATTATATCGGTATTCAGATTGGCGGCTGCGTCAAGAATGTAATAGCGATAGGAGCAGGTCTTTCTGACGGGCTCGGATTCGGAGCAAATGCCAGAACGGCACTAATTACCAGAGGTCTTGTTGAAATTCAGAGATTAGGTAAGGCAATGGGAGCTCAGTCCAAAACCTTCATGGGAATGGCGGGGCTTGGGGATCTGGTTCTTACGTGTACCGACAACCAGTCACGTAACAGACGTTTCGGTCTGGCTCTGGGGGCCGGGAAAACTGTGGATGAGGCAATGAAGGAAATCGGTCAGGTTGTAGAGGGCTATGACAATACGTCGGAAGTTTATCAGCTTGCAAGAAAATACGATGTTGAAATGCCTATATGCGAAGAGATATATAAGGTCCTTTACGAAGGAAAATCTCCCAAGGATGCAACGGCCACTCTTCTTTCCAGAACTCAAAAGTCAGAGTAGTATGATGTTTATATTAATGTCGTCTTCATAAACCGTAAAAGTTAAGAGAGGGTATCACACGGTGGTACCCTCTCTTTGCTTCTGTTTAGCGTACTGACTTATTACTTTGCGTAGGTTGAATCAGTTACTTCGTGGTCGGTTACGTCGATAACTTCCTTTATCATACCCGGAAAGGCCTGTTTAAGATTGGCTTCAATTCCTTCTGACAGGGTGATATTTACCATGCTGCAGCCTCTGCATCCGCCCTCAAAGCTGACTTTGACAATTCCGTCTTCCGTGGCACTCACGAGCTTTGCCACGCCACCGTGGGCGGCAAGACTAGGATTAACCGTGGTTCTGAAGAATACTTCGAGTTTTTCAAAAAGAGACGCATTCTCGTCAACCAGGGATTTTTTCAGGTTCGGAGCTTTAAACGTCAGTGTGCTTTTGTTTTCCTTGTTTGTTTTGAAATCAATAACAGCACCTTCAAGAAACGGTTGACTTGATACGTCGATAACGACATCAAAACCATTGTAATTAAAGATGTCGTCAGCATTGGTTACGGAAGATTTCGGACAGTAGAGAATTCCGCATTCCACTCCTGGAGTTCCTGGATTTGAAACAAAAACCCTGATTTTGGTATCCGGGGCCTGGGTTTTAAGCAGCTGAACAAAGTATTCTTCAGCCTTTGGGGTAATCTTAATCATCTTTAAATCACCTGTTTTGAGTTCGGGAAGGATTTTCTTGATAAATCCCTGATTATCTGAAAGATACTCAATCGTGCCATACATGTCAAGCTTAAGGGAAACAGCTGTGGAAAAAGAAAAAGGACATGTGCGTAAATTATGTGTAAGTGTTTTATGCGGAGGTGCGGCGCACAAGAACATCTGAAATAAGTTGGTATCTTTATGCAGGAGTCCGAATGATTGGGATAACGTGAAAAAAACAATCAGTACGGAAGGTCAAAATTTTCTGTTTTTTAATTTATTTTTATAGATTAATTTGTTTAAATCTCTTAAAATCATTCCGATGTTTATTTAAATATTCTTTAATATATTGGAGAGACCATAAAAATGGCAAAGTTTGATAAGTCAGTATTAGAAAAGTACGGTATTACCGGTACTACTGAAGTTCTGTACAACCCTTCATATGAAGTATTATTCAATGAAGAAACCAAGGAATCATTAGAAGGTTTCGACAAGGGTCAGGAAACTGAACTCGGTGCTGTTAACGTAATGACCGGTGTATACACTGGCCGTTCACCAAAGGATAAGTTCATCGTTGACGATGAAAACTCTCACGATACCGTATGGTGGACCTCTGACGAATACAAGAACGACAACCACAGAGCTTCAAAGGAAGCTTGGGTTGCCGTTAAGGATTTAGCTAAGAAGGAACTTTCTAACAAGAAGTTATACGTTGTTGATGGTTTCTGCGGTGCTAACAAGGATACCCGCATGAAGGTTCGCTTCATCGTTGAAGTGGCTTGGCAGGCTCATTTCGTAACCAACATGTTCCTCCGTCCACAGACTGAAGCTGATTTCGAACAGGAACCAGATTTCATCGTTTACAACGCTTCTAAGGCAAAGGTTGAAAACTACAAGGAATTAGGTCTTAACTCTGAAACTGCAGTTGTATTCAACGTAACCACCAAAGAACAGGTTATTTTAAACACTTGGTACGGTGGCGAAATGAAGAAGGGTATGTTCTCAATGATGAACTACTACCTCCCATTAAAGGGCATCGCTGCAATGCACTGTTCTGCAAACACCGATATGAACGGTGAAAACACCGCTATCTTCTTCGGTCTGTCAGGTACTGGTAAGACCACTCTTTCTACCGATCCAAAGCGTAAGCTCATCGGTGATGACGAACACGGTTGGGATGACAACGGCGTATTCAACTTCGAAGGTGGTTGCTATGCCAAGGTTATCAACTTAGACGCTGAATCAGAACCAGACATCTACAATGCTATCCGTCGTGACGCTCTTCTCGAAAACGTAACTGTAGATGCTAACGGTAAGATTGACTTCACCGATAAGTCTGTAACTGAAAACACCCGTGTTTCTTACCCAATCTACCACATCAAGAACATCCAGCGCCCAATTTCTGCTGGTCCAGCTGCTAAGCAGGTTATCTTCTTATCTGCTGACGCATTCGGTGTTCTTCCTCCAGTATCTATCCTTGATAAGGATCAGACTCAGTACTACTTCTTATCTGGCTTCACCGCTAAGTTAGCAGGTACTGAACGTGGTATTACTGAACCTACCCCAACCTTCTCTGCATGTTTCGGTCAGGCATTCCTTGAATTACACCCAACCAAGTATGCTGAAGAGCTCGTTAAGCATATGGAAAAGAGCGGTGCTAAGGCATACCTCGTAAACACTGGTTGGAACGGTACCGGTAAGCGTATTTCTATCCGTGATACCCGTGGTATCATCGACGCTATCCTCGATCACTCAATCGACCAGGCTGAAACCAAGACTATCCCATTATTCAACTTCGTAGTTCCTACCAAGTTAAACGGTGTTGACACCAACATCCTTGACCCACGTAACACCTACGCTAATGCTTCAGAATGGGAAGTTAAGGCTAAGGACCTTGCTCAGCGTTTCATTAACAACTTCAAGAAGTATGAAACCAATGACGCTGGTAAGGCTCTTGTTAAGGCTGGTCCACAGCTTTAATAAGTTGTCAGAGACGGTAATTTACTGTTAATTATAAAAACCATGCTGGCAGCAGCATGGTTTTTTTATTGGAGGGTATTATGGCCTTTAAGTTTGTAACTCCGGAAGGTTATCAGCTTATTAAAAAAGAGTTTGATGAAATTTGGGAGAATATTCGTCCAAATGTTGTGGAAAAACTGGCCTGGGCCGCATCTCTTGGCGACAGAAGTGAGAATGCTGACTATCAGTACAATAAACAGCTGTTGCGTCAGATCGACAGAAGGGTTAAGTTCCTGACAGATACCTTAAAGAATGCGGAAATCCTTGATCGCAGTGCCGACGGTATCAGGGATAACAAGGTTTATTTTGGTGCATATGTGGAAATTGAAAACGATGATGGTGACATTCTGCATGTGCATATCGTTAATACAGCCGAAGTTTACGGCAGAAAAGGATTTATTTCGTACGAAAGTCCGATTGCCCGCGGCATTTTAAATAAAACTATAGATGATGATGCGGAAGTCATTACTCCAAAGGGAAAGGTAACCTGGTATATCAATAAAATTTCATATACACCAGAGGAGTGGTTTGGCACCATTGATGAGCCTCAGTTTAATTTTTCCGGTGATCATGAGTATGCTCCGGTTAAAATTTTAAGCGATGAGGAACTTCAGAAAATCAAAGACGAATATCTGAAAACACTTGTTAAATAGATCAAATTCGGTCGTATCCGCATTAAGAAAAGAAAGGGCTGTCAGTGACAGCCCATGTTATTTACGGACACCATGTGTTTAAAGGTAGTACTTATCCAGAAACAGGAGTAACTGCTCATTAAACTCTTTTGTCTGAGTTATGAAAGGAGCGTGTGAACTCTGTTCAAAAACTATGGTATGACTGTTGTCTTTTCTGCCCCAGATGCTTTTGGTTGATGCAGGGCACAACCTGTCTTTAAGCCCGAATATGTGCAGTGACGGGCATTGTATTCGGGAAATGTTATTTCTCAGATCCTCATCCATCAGGGTTTTTAATCCTGCCTGAAGTTCATAATACGAAGGTGAAGGAGCTTCGGCCAGGAGTCCCTTAATTGTCTTTATGTCCTCTCTCATACGCTCGGAGCCCATGGCCTGGAGACTCAGAAATTTGTCAAGTACGGCTTGGCAGTTATTCTGCGATATGAGCGTTGAAAATTTTTTTAAGAGTTTTGCATCCGTACCGGGCCATCCTTCCTGAGGGCAGGATGTAAATCTTGGTGAGCATGACACTGTTATCAGGGCTCGTATATGTTTGGAATTTGTTATGGCAAATTTTTGTGCCAGAATACCGCCCAGTGACCATCCGAGAAGGGCACAGTTCTCAGGTATCGTTTCTTCAAGTGAACTGACTATTCCGTCGCATCTGTTTGCAGGTATGGCACTATTAATCCCATATCCAGGCATGTCGATAAGAACTATTCTGTATCGGTCCTTAAGCGAATCCACGACGGGGTAAAAAACTTTACTGCAAAGTCCCCAGCCGTGAAGCATGGCGATGGTCTTATGCTTATCTGAACCTAATATTTCAGTTTTCAGTTTCATGAATACCCCCAAAATGCTTCCATACAATTTTATTGTATGGCAATTATGTCTTAAGGTGGGGCACTATTTACAGATATTGTGGGCACCGTTCATGTAATTTTTTGCATTTTGGAATGTTAAAGGCACAAATATCACCATGTTTGGCTTTAAATTTTTATAATTTCCGTGGCGTACAGGTCTTTTTTACATGTTGGCAAAGAAGTTGCATTAACTATCTCATGAGTTACTTGGTAATTTGGAGATCTGTATGAAGAATATATTAAGAACAGGATTGTTTTCCACATCAGTGCTGGGATCAGCGTGTGCTTTTGCCGATGATGCCGCCTCTTCCGTATCTACTGCCGACAACGGCTTCGTAATGATTTGTGCGGCTCTGGTTATTTTGATGTCGCTTCCCGGCATCGGTTTGTTCTACGGAGGACTGGTCAGAGCCAAAAATATGTTATCGGTTCTGGTTCAGTCACTTGTAATATTCGCACTCATTTTTGTATTGTGGACAATATACGGTTATACACTGTCATTCGGTACAAACGGCAGTGATTTCATAAACGGTTTTATGGGTAATTTTGACAAGTTTATGATGTTCGGAGTAACACCTGATACCGAAAACGGAACTCTGTCAGATCTTACTTTCTTTGCTTTCCAAGGGGCTTTTGCCGCCATCAGTTCCTGCTTAATCATCGGAGCTTTGGCTGAAAGAATTAAGTTTAGTGCACTTATCTTTGTAATAGCCTTCTGGTTTACTTTCTCCTACATTCCTTTATGCCATATGGTCTGGGGTGGCGGATATATTGATTCAGCATGGCATGCATATGATTTTGCAGGCGGTACCGTCGTTCATATCAATGCCGCTGTCTGTGCGCTAGTTGGAGCATTCTTCCTGGGTAAGCGCATTGGTTTTGGCCGTGAAAACATGACTCCTCACAGTTTGGTAATGACCATGATAGGTGCTTCTCTTCTGTGGATCGGTTGGTTCGGTTTTAATGCCGGTTCTGAACTGGTGGCTGATGGAACTTCAGCACTTGCTTTTGCAAACACCGTTGTCGCTCCTTCCGCAGCAACTCTGGCGTGGCTCGTGGCTGAATGGGTATATCTCGGAAAGCCTTCACTACTCGGTGCATGCTCCGGTGCAATAGCAGGTCTTGTAGCCATAACTCCTGCCTGTGCATTTGTCGGTGTTGGCGGTGCCATGTTAATTGGTGCGGTTGCAGGTGTTGTATGCTTATGGTCTGTTCATGTGTTAAAGAGAATGCTCAAGGTTGATGATGCTCTCGATGTATTCGGCGTTCATGGTGTCGGCGGTATTATCGGTGCTCTCCTGTCCGGTGTCTTCTGTGCTCCTGCTTTTGGCGGTGTCGGCTACAAGGAAGGATGGGAATCAATTATGGGGCAGTTTACCGGTCAGTTCGCATCAGTTGTAATTTCAGTAGTGTGGTGCGGTGTCGTTTCAGTGCTAGCATTCTACATTGCCGGCAAGCTCTTTAGCGGCATTAGAGTTCCGATGGATGAAGAACGTGAAGGTCTTGACTTAACAAGCCATGGTGAACGTGCTTACAATCTGTTGTAATTCATTTGGAAATGTCATGGACGGAACATGACGTGATAATAAAACAAAAAAGGTGGAAGTTATCCACCTTTTTTTATGCGGTGTCATTTTAGGGCACCGCATGTAATTACTGCTCTTTAAGTATTAGCCGTTCTGATGCTTTTTAGCGTCCTTTATTATCTCTATTACGTCATCATGCTCGAATCTGTATGTCTTTCGGCAGTAGTGACATTCGGTAGTGATGTGACCGTCCTGCTGGAGAATGGACGCAAGTTCATCAGGATTGAGATGCGTCAGCATTTCCCTGTAGTGCTCTCTTGAGCAGTTACACTTGAATTTAACATCGGCCTCTTTATCCGGATACAGGGTTACCGATTCCTGATTATACAGCCTGTAAAGAATGTCCTTGTTCGGCAGTGAGAGAATTTCAGCCATGGTTGTCGTATCCGTCAGTACTGATACATGTTCAAAATCCTCTTTCTGTTTTTCAGGATTCTTGGTTGGTAAAGCCTGAATCAGAATTCCGGCAGCTTTCTGTGAATTTGGAGCGTCACTGTAGATCCAGATTTTGGTAGGAACCTGAACTGACTGAGTGAAGTAGGTTTCGAGACATTCGGACAGCGAACTTCCGCTAAGGTCTATGATTCCCTTGTACGGATTCCCCTCCTTCGGCATGATGTCGATGGTCATGATTGAGTCTTTTGTCAGTAATTCATTGAATGAACTGTTCGGATCAATCTTGCTGTCATATGCTGCCAGCCCGCGGGTTTCGTTCTTTTCATTGCTGTTAAGAACGGCGTATTTGAAATGAGTGCTCCCACCGCGTACCTGCAGCATTATTTCACCTTCAAATTTTAACTTTGAGGTCATAAGGCATACGGCTATCTGCATTTCTGCCAGCAGGTTTTGAATGCATTTAGGATAAGAATGTCCCTCCAGAAGTCCCTTAACGGATTCGTGGGTCTGAACAATGTCCCCGTGCAGGTCATAGTCATTAAATTCAAAAGACAGAATTTTATCAAAGCTTTCAGGCTTATTATTTTGACTGACTTCCATTATAGATCTGCTGTATTCGTCGATTTTATCCTGAGATGTAGTCATGCTCGGCTCCTATATGACACAGGGTCATGTGTTTTTATAAATCTGAATTGTGTTTCAAGCTTAACAGTTCCCTTCGCTGCTTCTTGTCAGGTTTATTATCGGGATGAGGAGCGAAAAGAACCTGCATGCGGTGCTCTTCTGCCTGTTTTTCCCTTCTGACAATGCTTTCCGGCGTTTCTTCATAAAGTGTTCTGGCAATGGTGGCGCTCTGTCTCTGTTCCGAGATTCCGGTAACAACAACTTCAATTTTGTTGAATCCCTGCCAAAGCTCTATGTGGGCTCCTATTTCTACTATTCGCCCTGGTTTGGTGCGGTAATTGTTGTAGTGAACTTTCCCGCCTTCAATCATGTCTTTTGCAAGTGATCTGGTTTTGTAAAAACGGGCTGCCCAAAGCCACTTGTCCAGCCTGACATTAGGGGTTGCAGTGCTTGTCATAATTCTTTTATTTAGTGACTTATATACAAAAATATTAAAAAAAATTGTGAAACATTTTACAAATTTAAATCTATTTCGTACGATTATACGTTGTAGGTTTAATTAGGGGTGGAGTTGTCATGATTTCTTTAGAAGCGCTAAAAAAACGTTTTCTGGAAAGAAGACAGAATAAAAAAACATCTACTGAAACTGTTACATCACCGGGAATTTTATCTACTTCGCACCCTGTAAAACATGACAGATATTATACTAAAATTTCTGCTTATTTGTTTTATCTTTTGAGTTTCGTCGTGTGTTATGAAGCAGCTGTCCTGTTCTGGCACAAAATGCCCTACAAAAGCCCGGTTCTTGCAGGTCTTACGGCTCAGGAACTGAAGCAGATTCAGAATCCAGGAAATACAGTCAGATTAAGCAATTACAATCTTTTCGGGGTTGAACCGAAGAGTCAGCCGGAGCAGAAGAGTTCGGGAGGAGTTGTACGTTCGAGACTGGATGTTAAAATTACGGGGATATCATACAGCTCGGATCCTTCTCGCGGTGCCGTTGTTTTTCTGATGAAGGGCGCTGAGGATGTTTATTCCGTAGGAGACAAGATAAACGGAACTAATGCCGTAATATCTCAGATTAAACCGACGGAAATAGTCATTAATAATGCCGGGGTTGAGGAAGTAATAAAGCTTCCAGAAGATGTTTTTGTTTCCGGTCCTGTCGATCGTAAAACTGAGAAAAAAGATAAAGCCGAATCCGCATCAGCCAATGAAGATTTAAAGACTGTTCGAACAGAACTTCTCAGTAATCCTAGTAATCTATTTAACTATATCAACATAGCTCCTGCACAGGAAGGCGGTAAAATCATAGGATATGAGCTTAATCCTGGAGCCGAAAGCAAACTGTTCATTGATGCCGGTCTGAAAGCCGGTGACATAGCCGTTGAAATTAACGGCCGGGATCTTACGGACAGTCAGCAGGCTATGGCGGTCATGGGCGAATTACAGAATATGACTCAGATTAACATTGTGGTTAATCGTAACGGCACCAGAGAAACAATCGTTTTAGACATTCAGTAAACGGTAAATAATAATGAAAATTAACGCTTTCAAAAAATCTTGCTGCGCTGCGGCTCTTTCACTGGCTTTGCTGGGCTGGGGAACAATGGCTGACGCCGCTGAATTCTCAGCAAGTTTTAAAGGTACTGATATTAACGAGTTCATCAGTACGGTCGGAAAAAACCTTAACAAGAATTTTATTGTTGATCCTGCCGTCCGCGGAAAAATTAATGTCCGCAGTTATGATCTTCTGAATGAAGAGGAATACTATCAGTTCTTTTTAAGCGTGCTGGAAGTGTACGGTTATGCCGTTGTGGCAACGGATCACAATGTATATAAGGTTGTTCGTTCCGCTGTCGCCAAAACTGCAGGCGTTCCCGTACTTGAAAACGGCGGAATAGGTGATGAGATGATTACCCGCGTCGTTCCCGTTAAAAACGTGAGCGTGCGTGAACTGGCCCCGCTGCTCAGGGGGCTGATTGATAATCAGGGAGCAGGTAACGTAGTTCATTATGAACCGTCAAACGTGCTGCTGATAACCGGCAGAGCTCAGGTTGTTAACAGACTGGCAGATATTGTCAGCAGGGTTGATAAGGCAGGTAACCAGGAAGTTGAAATCGTTAAGCTCGAACATGCTTCAGCCACTGAGGTGGTTCGTGTGGTGAATACCATTATCAAGGAGGATTCATCAAAATCCGCAACTTCAGCTCTTCTGACACCGAAAATGGTTGCTGATGAACGTACGAATTCCGTTGTTGTTTCCGGTGAGCCGCGTGCGCGTGAGAGAGTAATCAAGATTATTAACAAGCTCGATATGGATCAGGCTGCATCAGGAAATACCAAGGTGTTCTATTTAAGATATGCCAAGGCAGCCGACGTTATTGAAACGCTTAACGGAGTCAGTAAGTCCATTACCGGTGCTGACGGGGCATCCAACGGTACTTCTGCATCCTCAAAAATTAACATTTACAGCAATGAGGCGACCAATTCAATTATTGTTAATGCCGAACCGAATTATATCAAGGAAGTTGAGAACATCATAAGAAAGCTTGATATAAAGAGGGCTCAGGTACTGGTTGAAGCAATCATTGTTGAAGTCAGCGACAGTACCAGTGCGTCTCTCGGCATTCAGTGGGGTAACACCTCCGGTGGTATTGTTCAGTTCACGGGAAGTCAGGTTCCGGTTTCCAGTCTTGTTACGACTTCCGGAATTTCTTCACTGGCAAATCTTAATGGTGGCGGTATCGGTTTTTATAACGGAAACTGGTTCGGCCTGCTGTCCATGGTACAGGCTGATTCACGTAATGATGTTCTGTCCACTCCAAGCATCATAACCATGGATAATGAAGAAGCTGAATTTAACGTCGGTCAGGAAGTTCCTGTTAAGACCGGTACACAGACAAGTACGTCAGAGGCATCTGTCAGATACGATACCATTGAACGCAAGACAGTTGGTACCAAGCTGAAGTTTGTACCTCAGATCAATGAAGGAGACAGCGTAATGCTGACTCTGGAACAGGAAGTTTCAAGTGTTAACAGTAACAGTGCCAACGATGAAAACGGGGCTACATTTGACGTTAGAACCATTAAGAATTCAGTGTTGGTAAAGAGCGGTGACACTGTTGTTCTTGGCGGATTGATGAATAATCAGACTGTTGAGAGTGTAACAAAGGTTCCGTTTTTAGGAGATATCCCTCTTCTGGGAGAACTGTTTAAGTATACCTCCAGTTCGTATGAAAAGAGAAATCTGATGGTATTTCTGCGTCCTATCATTTTACGTGAAGACGGTGATTATGCCGAGCTCTCAGCGGCAAAGTACTCCATGTTCAGAAACGAACAGCTGCAGCGTAATAAACGGGGGCTGAGACTTCTGCCTATAACTTTATCAACACCTGTCATGCCTGAGCTGGATTCAACAATAGTTATAGCTCCTGACGTAATTCAGGTGGTTAACAGCAAAGAGCAGAACTGATTCGGGGCGGAGCAATAGTAATGTCAGATCTTAATGATATTGATACAGCGGAAATTGAAAATGCCGTTTCCGCGTTGCCTCAGACAGAGGTTCAGGAGGAAGATCCTTTAAAAGCCGTCATTTCTGAAATAGAACCTGAAGACGTGACAGAGGATAAAATCAAACTGCCTTTCCTTTTCGCAAGGGATAAAGGGGTTATCCTGTCTTCATCCGATGAAGGACTGAAGCTCTGTTACAAGGAACAGCCGTCCCTTGACGTAATACTGGAAGTAAGACGGTTTTCCGGCAGAAATTTCGATCTTCTTGAACTGTCAGCCGAGGATTATGACAATCTGCTGACGGATATGTATCAGAACGATGATTCCGAGGCTCAGAGAATAGCAAGCAACATGGGAGACGACGTTGAAGATTTGAGTCTTTCAGATGATCTCAACAAGGCTGACCTTCTGGATAACAGCGAAAACTCCCCAATGGTGCGATTCATCAATGCGATGCTTGCTCAGGCCGTAAAGGAAGAGGCATCTGATATTCACATTGAGCCGTATGAAAATAAGCTGGTTATAAGATTTCGCGTGGATGGTGTGCTTCATGAGAACATAACTCTGGAAAGAAAGTTTACTCCGTATCTTATTTCCCGTATCAAGGTTATGGCGAAGCTTGATATTTCTGAAAAAAGAATTCCGCAGGACGGCCGTATTTCATTGGTGGTTGGCGGTAAAACCGTTGACGTGCGCGTGTCAACAATTCCTACCAGCTACAGTGAACGTATTGTAATGCGACTGCTGGACAAAAACAGTGTGCGTCTTGAGCTCAGTCAGCTCGGAATGACTCCGGCCATTGCGGAAAAGTTCAGTAAGCTGATAAGAATGCCGCACGGTATCATTCTGGTTACCGGACCAACAGGTTCCGGTAAGAGTACTACTCTCTACGCAGGTATTTCTGAGATTAATACCAAAGACCGAAACATTCTTACCGTTGAGGACCCAGTGGAATATGATCTGGAGGGGATAGGTCAGACTCCGGTTAATCCTAAAGTGGATATGACCTTTGCCCGTGCACTGAGGGCAATTCTGCGTCAGGATCCTGATGTTGTGATGATCGGGGAAATCCGAGACCATGAAACTGCGGAAATTGCGGTACAGGCATCTCTTACCGGCCATCTGGTGTTATCAACCCTTCATACAAATACCGCTGTCGGTGCCATCACCCGTCTTAAGGACATGGGGATAGAACCATTCCTTCTGTCTACCTCTCTGCTGGCCGTTCTGGCACAACGTCTTGTAAGAACCCTGTGCCCACACTGTAAGCAGGCCGTACTGACTTCTGAAAACGATATGCGAATTCTTGGAATTGACAAACCTGTAACCATATACAAGCCGGTGGGATGCAGCGAGTGTAATAATACCGGGTATAAGGGGCGTTGCGGTATCCATGAGCTGGTTGAAGTCAACGACGAGGTTCAGGTAGCAATTCACAGCCCTGACGGTGAAGTTGCCATTGAGAAGGTTGTAAGACCATATACTCCTACCATAAGGGATGACGGTTTTTCCAAAGTTCTTGAAGGAAAAACATCTCTGGAAGAAGTTATGCGCGTAACGAGCGGAGAATAAGATAATGGCAACCTATCAGTATACGGCTGTTGACAGATCCGGTAAGTCCAAAAAGGGAACGGTTGAGGCTGATTCCCCTAAAGGGGCACGTGCCAAGATTAAGGAACTCGGGCTTATACCGTCAGAAATACGTGAAGGGGTTCTGAAGAATGCTGCCGGAACGTCCGGGAGTGCATCCTTTTCTTTATCATCTCTGTTTGAGCCGAGGATGTCGAATGCCAATCTATGTCTTATTACCAGACAGATTGCCACGCTGGTATCGGCATCAATGCCTCTTGAAGAAACCCTTAGGGCGGTTGCTCAACAGAATGAGAATCCAAAGCATGCCGCCATTATCAATTCCGTGCGTGAAAAGGTCTGTGAAGGTCTGACTCTGGCTGACTCCATGCGTAAATTTCCCAAGGTTTTTGATGATCTTTATGTATCAATGGTTGCTGCCGGAGAAAAGTCGGGGCATCTTGATGACGTGCTGGAACGTCTTGCAGACTACACTGAAAATAAGCAGGAACTGAAGGCAAAAGTCACGCAGGCACTCATATATCCGATTGTTCTGACAATAGTGGCGGTTTCCGTCATTGGCATCCTGCTTTCAACCGTTGTACCAAAAGTTGTGGAGCAGTTCATGAACATGAAGGCTTCACTGCCGAGATCCACCGTCATAATGATAGCTATATCCGATTTTGTAAGAAATTACGGTATTCTTTTGCTGCTGATCCTGGGAGTGGGATTCTGTCTGTTTGTGACTGCCATGAGAAATCCTGACTTTAAAAAGAAGGTTCATGGGGTGATTCTAAAACTTCCGGTAATCGGTAAGGTAAGCCGGTCACTAAATACGGCAAGATATGCACAGACCCTGTGCATACTGCACTCGAGTGCGGTGCCGCTGATCGAGGGAATGAGAGTTGCAAGTGACACTCTTACAAACCTCGTGGCTAAGGACAGACTCGCGGAAGCATCTGAAAAGGTTAGGGAAGGTAAGGGGCTCAGCCGTTCACTCAGTGAAACAAAGCTGTTTACCCCCATGATGCTTCATATGATTGCATCAGGTGAAAAAAGCGGTGAGCTTGATAATATGCTCGGAAGGGCTGCAACCAATCAGAGTAACGAATTCAAGCGTAATGTGGCTATGGCACTGGCCGTGTTTGAGCCGTTGCTCATAGTCGGCATGGCTGTTGTTGTTCTTTTTATAGTAATTTCCATACTGCAGCCGCTGTTGCAGATGAATACGATGGTAGGCGGCAGATAAGTTATGTGTGTGAAAAATCAAAAAAATGAATTTGGAGTAAAAATGTCTAGAAATAAAGGTTTTACGCTTTTGGAAATAATGGTGGTAATTGTAATTCTCGGACTTCTGGCGGCCATGGTTGCCCCAAATGTAATGGGAAGTCTTGATGAAGCCAATATCAGCAAGGTGAAGACGGATATTCAGGGGCTGGAAACTGCGTTAAAAATGTATAACATGGACGTGAAGAGATACCCTACAACAGATCAGGGGCTTGACGCTCTTGTTAATAAGCCGACTTCAGCACCGATTCCTAAAAAGTATCGCAGCGGCGGTTATGTTGAAAAGCTGACCAATGATCCATGGGACAGTCCTTATTACTACAAGATGCCAGGCGATCATGGTAAATATGACGTGTTCAGTGCCGGTCCTGATGGTGAAGCCGGTACTTGTGATGATATCGGTAACTGGAATGTCGACACCGTGACCACCGAATCTCTTGATAACTGTTCTGCGGGTTAATTGCTGCAGGTCCGGTTATGGTTGGCCTGTCACGTATGATGCGGGAGTTTTCATGAAGAAGGGTTTTACTTTAATTGAAATCTTAATGGTGATTCTTATTATGGGAATTTCCGCATCTGTCATATCCATGACACTTCCGTCAGACGGAAGCCTGGCAGGTACTGCATCGGAACATGCAGACAGGCTTGTTTTGATTATGGAGGAAATCTCTGACAGGGCTTCAATGGAGGGGAGAATCATAGGTCTCCATGTCGAAGCCGGAGGATACAGGTTTCTTTATCAGACTCCCAATTCCCAAAAGAAGTTCGATGACATGTCCGTCGAACAGCTGATGTTTCTGACCCGTTGGGAGCAGCTCGGATGGACTCCTTATCAGGTAGACGGCGTGGCTACGGAGATGACCTTCGACGAGGGGATAAAGGCTGAACTCAGGGTCGGAGGCATGAAGGTCGAGACCAAGGATGAGACTCTTGATATAGTGGATTTTGACAAACAGGCAAGGGATGCGGAAAGAAAGGACTGGCCTCAGGTTCTGTTTTATCCTACCGGGGAAGTGACTCCGTTCAGACTCAGACTTATCCCTGAAGAGGGAGATGACAAAAACAATCCCATAATGATTATCGCAACTGAAACAGGCAGGTTCCGTCTGTTTGATCCGGAAAAGGACAGGCTCTGATATGAAAAAGTCCGTAGGCATGACATTACTCGAGGTGATGATAGCACTGGTTATATTTGCCCTGACGTCAACAGCCGTAATGAACGTTATATATAATACCATGCATGGTCTTTCCGGTATGGAGGAGTCCTACTTTGGACAGATGGTGGCTGACAATGTGCTGAGTCAGCTGAAGCTTGCCAAAACATGGCCCAGCAACAGTTGGGTGACGGATAAACAGGAACTTGCCGGAAAAACATGGTATTACAGGTACAGAGGGCAGAATACACAGGATGCAAATTTCAGATCTCTGGAGGTAGAGGTCTTCATTACCTCAAAAGTTAATACTGATAGCCCCGTGGCATATCTGAGAACATATGTGAGTAGGTAGCATGCATTTTTCCAAGGCTTTTACCCTGATTGAGGTTCTGTTGTCCATTGTCATAATGGCGATTCTGGCACAGGCTACCTATCAGATTATTTCAGGGGTTATAACGGCTGACAGTGCCATTGAAGAGAATTCTGCCAGATTCGTGGAAATGCAGAAGGTTTTTTCCGTTATGGACAGGGACTTCAGTCAGGCCGTTCCCCGCCAGTTCCGTTATTCAGGAACGTCTGCGAAGGCAGTTATCGAGTATGGGGAAAACAAGTACCAGTCCGAGGGGGCGGGAATTTCTTTTGTTGCGGGAGGGAGCCTTAATCCGGGAGCTCTTCTGCCAAGAGGCGAGACCGTAAGGATCTGGTACAGACTTAAAGATAAAGAATTGCAGAGAGCAACATATCCGTTTCCGGATACCGTTGTCGGTTACGAGCCGGAATTTGAGAGTATTTTTAATGATGTTACATCGTTTAAGATAAGTTTTTATAAATCCGGCGGCTGGGTGCGTGACTGGCAGAATAAACAGGTACTTCCGGGAGGAATTAAAATCGAGATAGAAACCGAAGACTACGGGAAAATTGAAAAGACAATCTATGTGATTGCCGGTGAGCACTGATGATAAAACGGATGAAAAAGAACAAAGGAACGGCACTGATAATGGTTTTACTGGCCATTGCAGTAATGATTATCGCCGCAAGTACAATTGCGGTGAGGTTTAACCGTGTCTTTTTCATAACAAACAATGCCGATCAGGTACAGATTTCGCGATGGTATGTTGACGGTATTGAGGGAATTATCAAAAAGTACATGATTGATGATTTTAAGAAGACCCAGTCAAAAGTCTATCTGGGAATGAACTGGGCTCAGCCGAATCAGGTAATTCCCCTCGACGATTCCGTCATCAGCGGTACCGTCTATGATGAGATGGCGTGTTTTAACATAAATTCACTGGCCAGTAACCTGTCTTTTGACATCACCAGTCCTGATGCAATGCAGAATACTGACTATAAACTTCTTGAGAGGCCTTATCCGGCCCTTGTATTCAAGCACCTGATCATGCTTACTGGAGCTGACGAAAATACTGCTGACACAATAGTTGATTCATCCATCGACTGGATTGATTCCGATTCCGATATGAGGTCGTCAGTCGGAGCCGAGGACCAATACTATTCTTCCATTCCAAGTCCTCATCTGACAGCTCAGGGATATTTCTATGATAAAAGTGAAATAAGAGCCGTCAGAGGAATGACTGCCGACATATACAGACGTCTGGAACCTTTGATTTGTGCTTTGCCGACTTCGGAACTTAATATTAGCGTGAACATGCTGACTTTTAAAAAGGCTCCGTTGCTGTCAGCCGTCTTTCTTGAGACAATGGACCTTGAAACCGCACTGAACATAATAAACAAGGAACGTCCTGAATACGGCTGGGATACGGTTGACGGTTTCATGAATAATTTAGTTGTCAGTAAATATACGGAATCGGTGCAGGGACTGGATAAGAGACTTCAGAAGGTCATAGTTACCAATTCAAATTACTTCGTTGCAAACATAAAGGTTTCATTCGGAGAGCATGAATTTGCATTCCGAAGCAGATTTTTCAGAGATGCTGATACCAGTCTGGTTGTATATCAGCGGCTAAGGGGGGAACTCAATGAGTGAGTATCTTTTTATTCGTCCTAATTTATCTATGCCGAGAGACTACTGCTGGTTTGCTTATGATGATGTTTCAAAGAACATCATATCAAGCGGTCACAGTGACACTGTCGAGGGCTTGGCGCAGACAAACACGGGGTCTCCCGAACGTTCCGTGGTGCTTCTTTATCCGGCATCAGCATGCATTTACAGAAATATATCATTCCCTGGTAAGCTTAAAAAGAGTGCATATAATTCACTGCTTTACGTAATTGAAGATGATCTTGCCGAAGATGTGGAGAGTTTTTCCGTAAGAGTTTTGGAAAAACAGGGTAATGATTACAGTGTTCTGATATACAGACACAGTCAGCTGAGAAGTCTGGAAAAGGCACTTGAACTTCTTGGACTGAGTGTGGACATTATAGTTCCTGATGTCCTTACCCTGCCGCTTCCAGATAAGAATCAGACTGAATTTACGGGATACGTCATGAAATTTAATGACGTATGGCTTGTAAGAAACGGTAAGAACTCGGGAATGGAGGTTCAGGAGGAATGGCTGCCGTTCCTTGCCGGAAGCGGTGATTCCGAAAAGAAGTTTATTTCGCTGAGTGAACTTTCCGCAGACATGAAGGATAAATGGCAGGAATCGCTGGTTGAATCTGTTGAGACCGTAATTGCCGAAGGGGCAATTAAGAACAAGCTGAATCTGTCGTCCAAACAGAGAAAAAAGAATTATCAGATTAAATTCGTAAGATCATGGGCCAAGGTTGCAGTGCTGGTTATACTGATGTTTGCCCTGTGGTTTGTGAATATGTCATACAGAACCAAATCAATAATGCAGGAGACCATGGACTACCGCAACCAGCAGCGTAATCTTTTCAAGCAGATAAGTAACAGTAACGGAAATGTTAACGACCCCGTGGGCGAGATGAAGAGGCTTATTGAGAATTCTTCCCCGATAGGTACTGATGAAGGGTTTGTGGACCTGTCCAAGATTCTGGTTCCATACGTGTCATCAAAGAAAAATATCGAAATGGTAAGTCTCAAATTTGACAGATCAAGAAAGACGTTTACCCTGCAGTTCCTTGCAGACGGCAGCTTTGACAAGGATGCCTTTATCAATGATTTAAATCCTGATTTTTCCGGGAATTTTACAGATTCCAAACCAAGTAGGGACAGGATGCTCAATACTGTTCAGCTGAGGAGATTAAAGTAATGAAAGAAAAGATTCAGTCATTGATGCGTGAACTGAGCAGCAGACTGTCCGGCGGCTTTCGTGGTTCTGGAAAAAAGTTCAGCAGTAAAAGTTCGAGAGAGAAGGTCGTGTTTGCCGTAGGTGTTTCTCTTGCTCTGATAATGCTGGTGTTTATTGTGGGAATAAGACCTAATCTTAACAAAATGAAAAATGCCCAGATGAGCCTCGAAAGAGCTAAAAGCGGGTACAACTACATTCTGCAGAATGCCTCTAAAGTTACACCTCAGAACAGAGTTCAGCCTGATCTCGGCCGCAGAATAGAGGAATGTGTCATTATTTCTGCCAGAAACAATAAACTGGACGGGCTGAATGTTACTCCGGTTGCAAAGGAAAAAAACAGGGTTAAGGTTCAGTCGGACAATGCGGTAAGCTACGTTTCCGTAATCAATTTCATTACTGAACTGGAAAACAGATTCGGCGTTACTGTTGATCAGATTACTCTTGATAAGCAGGGTGACGGCATCGTGTATATTTCCAACATGATTCTCATCAGACTGGAAAAGGGGGAAAATGATGGTTAAGAAAATAGTTGTCAGATCGCTGTTTATAATATGCGTTTTCGTTTTCTTCGTCCTTTATCTGGCCCCGGCAAATAAACTCGTGTCCATGGTTGATCTTCCGAAGAACGTCAAACTGTATGACGTGAAAGGGGATCTGTGGAACGGGCATGTGGAAACAGTCGATATTGATAACGTGCGGTTAAGCAAGGTTGACTGGAAACTCAATCTGTTTACACTGCTTTTTTCAAAAGGGATGACGGTTACCGTTTCCGATCCTGAAATGTTAATGGGATCATTTGAAGTTAACGTGATGAAACTTAATAAGGAAGTGAGAGTAAAAAACGTAAAATTTACCAGTTATCTGGAAAAGGTAACCCCGCTTCTGAAATTTCCGATGATGCTGAAAACGGAAGGTGGTATCAGCGGAAGTTTTGACACTGTAATTTTGGATGGAAGGGGAAATTTCAGCAGCGCCGACGGTACAATTAATTTTGAGGATGTACTGGTACAGCATCCGTTTGATTCAGAGCTGTTTATTGATGTCGGCAGAATAACAGTAAGCGTTAAAGGTGACAGTCGCAGTCTGAAATTCCATATTGACCAGAATTCAGATGTTTTTTCCTTTAACGGTGACGTAACCGTTAACAATCTGTCAGAATATGTACTGTCAGGAGGAATCAGACCTAAAGGGTCAATGCCTGATAAGGTTGCATCACTGATATCCATGCTGGGCAAACCTGGATCTGACGGTCAGATTAGAATTAAGTATAAAGGTCGCATTTAGAATGAAATATAATCATCCTTTACCCGAGATTCTCGGGGTCAGTGAAGTTGTCAGAAGCAGACTGTTTAAGGTTGAAGGGGTGGATTTAAAGTTTTCCAACGGTGTGCGGACAACATATGAACGTCTTGCCGGAGGAAACGGTGCCGTAATGGTTGTTCCTTATGATTCCGAAAGGAAGTCATTTGTCTTTACCAGAGAGTATTGTGTAGGTACTGAAAAATACGAACTGGGTTTTGTTAAGGGGAAGATCGATGACGGGGAGAATCCGCTGCAGGCTGCAGAAAGAGAACTTGCAGAGGAGATTGGGCTAGGAGCTGACAGCTTTGAGTTATTAAGGTCATTGAATTTCGCTCCGGGATTCATGGGGCTTAAACTTCATCTTGTACTGGCGACCGGAATAAGAGAGCGCAAGCTTGACAGTGGAGATGAGCCGGAACCGATAGAGCGAGAGTATGTTGCGCTGGAAAATATGGAAACTCTTCTTTATTCCGATGATTCTGAATTATGTGAGGCAAGGTGCATTACAGGAATTATTCTGGCTCTCAGAAAATTAAACATAAGTATCTGAATTAACAATCCGCAGAATTGGCTGACAGATGGGAAGAATACCCGTAAACACGGTGTTCTTCCTTTTTTTGCGCCTCATAAAATGAGATGCATGTAATAAGAAAATGTTACATAAATCATGTATATTAGGTGTAAATTATTACTTTTATATCACAATAAAATGGTTTAAATAATAAATTTTTTGTAAAAATTATGTTAAACTAAAAAAGAAGTATGACGTAGTTCAGGATTTTTGAAAACGTTTTATGTTATCCTTTGTATATTGAGAGAAGGGTGTGAACGGTCGTTTTTTTATCTGAAAAGACCGTTTATTTTTAAGAAGAATTCATTGATCAGTTGTGATAGACGGAGTTTTTAGATGATCTTAAATAACTTTAAAGTAAAGCTGCTCAGCTTTGCCGTGTCTTCTGCTGTACTGGCCATGGCCCCAAATCTGGCGATGGCTAAGAATTATGAAAGTGAAATGGTAATAGTACATCCGTTTCAGTGGTCATATGACAGTATAGCAAAGGAATGTACCGAGTATCTTGGTCCTGCAGGGTTTGATGCCGTTCAGATTTCTCAGCCGGCCGAACATATAAACAACACCCAGAGCTGGTGGGCCGTTTATCAGCCGATTAGTTTTAAGAGCTTCCTTACCATGGACGGTAACGAAGAGAGCCTCAAAAACATGATTAAGACCTGTAATGAAGCAGGTGTTAAGGTGTTTGCCGACGCAGTATTCAACCAGAGACCGAACGGCGGTACCGGAATGAGCGGTGCCGGCTTTGGCGGTTTTAACTATCCTGACGGTTTTACCGGTTCTGATTTCCATCAGTACAACTGTTCCATCAGTTCATACAAGGACGCATGGCAGGTAAGAAACTGTGCTCTTCTCGGTATGGCGGACATTGCAACTGATAATGATGCCACTCAGGATAAAATAGCCTCATATCTTAAGAGTCTACTGGATATGGGGGTTTACGGTTTCCGTATTGATGCGGCAAAGCATATGGGCTATAACGACATCAATGCCATTATCGGCAAGACTGAAGCCAAGGCCGGTAAGCGTCCGCCTGTATACATGGAAGTTATCGGTAATTCTGAAGAAGCTGAGGATATTCAGCCGAACAAGTATACCTTCATTGATAATTCCGTTGTAACTGACTTTACCTATGTGGACAGAATTAAGGAAACCTTCGGCAGTCAGAACTATGGGGGAGCCCTGTCTTTCGGCTTAACCCTCAGCAGTGATGATGCTGAAGTTTTTGTTAATAACCATGATGATGAGTATTTACGCTGTTCTGCAGGCACTTGTTCAATGCCAACTCAGAATAATGCGGATTACAATCTTGCTCAGTCTTGGTTAGCCGTATGGCCGAAGGGAAAGGTTCGTCAGATTTATTCAGGATACAGTTTTAGCCAGCACGATCCTGCAGGTCCTATAGGTGCGGCCCGCTGCGAAGGCGGCTGGCTCTGTCAGCATCGTGTGCCGTTTGTGTTAAATGCTCCTAGATTTGCCAGAGCAACACGAGGAACAGACGTTTCCACCAAGGGCTTTGAAGATAATGTTCTCTGGTTTAACAGGGGCAGTAAAGGCTTTTATGCCATGAACACAAGTAACAGTGCCGTCACAAAGACATTTACTGTGCAAATGGCTGACGGTACGTACTGCGATATTCTGGGTACTTCCAATCCGAAGGATAATCCATGCGGTCAGGACGTAAGCGTAAGCGGCGGTCATGTCACACTCACCATTCCTGCCAAGAGTGCCATGGCAATCTGTACTGATGAGACCTGGTGCGGAAAGGGAGTGGATCCTTGTGAGACTGATTCTTCAGGAGCTGCCTGTGTGTGCAAATCCAGTGGTACCAACGCAGACGGAGTATGTGAAGCATACTGCAGGGTAAACGAATCAGCAGAAGGCTGCTACTGTCTCCTCAATCCTAATGACAGCGAGTGTACCGTAATTCCACAGACTAAGAATAATCTTTGTTATGCAGGTACTTCAACCACCTGGAAATTTGACCAGATGGTGTACAACAAGCATACCGGTTACTGGACAGTTGACGTTACCCTTACAGGGGTTGCAGGACAAGGCTTTAAGATTGCCGACGACTGCTCATGGACCGGTACAGTATACGGTTCTTCAGGAACTCCTGGTAAACTTGCGGTCAACACTGCAACTGACGGTAATGAATATACCTCACTTTCCGGAAACTATACTCTGTATGTCAAAGACTCAGACATGACCTATGAATTCAAGCAGGTTACAGGTACTAACCATGCTCCTGTGGCCGGATTTGACTACGAGGTAAACGGATTAAGTGTATCATTTACTGACAAGTCAACTGATGCGGACGGGGATACTTTAAGTTATTCATGGAATTTCGGTAATGAAACTTATTCTCAGTCCAAGAATCCTTCCGTTACTTATGCAAGCGCCGGTACCTACAGCGTAACCCTTAAGGTATCAGACAATAAGGGCGGGGTAAGCACCGTTGCCCGTGATGTAACCGTTTCCGGTAGTGATTCAAGAGTCTATGCAAAGACTGCTGTCAGAGCAAAGATTGATAATTATGCAACCCGTGAACTGAGCAGAAAATCAGCCAACAGTTCAGTCTGGACCGGTGAGTTTTCATTCAGTGAGGCTACTCAGCTCAAGATTGAAGCACTTCCGATTACGGAGGATCAGTGTATTATTCTTGGCGGTACTGCAGGTCAGGCCCTGACTGCCTCAGGACGTTTCGTTCAGGTTGAAGCAGGTGATTACACCGTAGAGTTTGATGAAAACACCAAGGTTCTTACACTTAAGAAGAAAGAAATTATTCCTGACAATACCAAGACAAACTGTGATGCTGATGCCACCACCAACAACTGTGAGTCAGCTGATTATGCATACGATTTCCTTGGAGCCGTTTACTCAAAGGAATCAACCACTTTCAGACTGTGGTCTCCTGATTCATCAAATGTATCAGTAACCGTAGACGGTAAAACATACACAATGAGTAAGACAAATATTAACGGTTATTCTGATGTGTATGCCGTAACCGTAAACGGAGATCTTGACGGAAAGGAATATCAGTTCAAGGTTAACGGTAAGGATGTTCGTGATCCATACGGCAAGATGGTTAAGCATATAACTTATTCAACTTCCGGTGCCTCAAACAACACCAATATTGTTATGGACATGCGTTCTACCGACCTGAAGAATGGCTGGGCTAAGCGTCCTGAATTTAAGGAACGTGAAGATGCCATTATTTATGAAGTTCATGTAAGAGACTTCACAATTGACAGCAGTTCAGGTGTATCAGCTGATAAGCGCGGACGTTACCTCGGTATGGTTGAAACCGGAACCACCAACTCAAAGGGTTTAAAGACCGGTATCGATCATCTGAAGGATTTGGGGATCACTCACGTTCAGCTGCTTCCTGTATATGATTACGGTACATGTTCGGATGTGGATTCTCAGAACACCGGCTGTTACAACTGGGGTTATGATCCGGTAAACTTCAACGTTCCTGAAGATCGCTACACTTCCGTATTCGGCTCCGATAAATACAAGCAGAAGGTTGCTGAATTCAAGGAAATGGTTGATGAATTCCATAAGAACGGAATTCGTGTAATCATGGACGTTGTGTATAACCATACGTACTCCAAGGAAGTTTTTAAGAACATTACCTCAAAGTACTATACCTCCGTCGATTTATCCGGCTGCGGCAATTCAGTGGATGCCAAGAATGAAATGGTAAGCCGTTTCATTCGTGACTCACTTGAGTACTGGGCTACCGAATATAATATTGACGGTTTCCGCTTTGACCTGGTAGGTATCTTTGATACTAATAATTTCAAGGAATGGGGTGAATACTTAAACAACAAGTATCCGGGAAGAAACTTCCTGATGTACGGTGAACCATGGAACGGCTATGCAGAGGATCCTTCTGAAGCAACCCGTGTAAGACTGGGTAACATCAGAAATGCAGCCTCAGGACACGTCGGGGTATTTAACGGAAAATACCGCGAATGTTTAAAGGGCGGAAGTGATAATGCCGTAGGCGGTTTCCTGTTTAACACCACTTATTCAGACGTTGGTGATGTTGATGGTAATTTCGGCTGTGTAATGGCAGGTATAAGGGGCGGTATAGGTGACAGCACCAGAACCTGGACTCCGCTGTTTGCCGCAGATCCTGAACAGGCAGTGCAGTATATTACCGCACACGATAATCTCAACTGGACCGATAAGATTGCCAAGATGAGTATTACCGGAGATTATGCAAAGAGACTTCAGTCTTATGGTCACGGAGTTCTTTTGGTGAGCCAGGGTATTCCGTTCATTCATGCCGGTGAAGAATTCGGCAGAAGTAAGAATATGAATCACAATTCATATAATTCAGCTGACGGATCAAATGACATCAATTGGAATGTAAAGACTTCTTATCAGGATACTTTTGCATACTTCAAGAACATGATTGCAATGCGTAAGGCTCATAAGGCATTCCGAATGAATACCAGAAGCCAGATTGAAAACAACATTTCCGCTGAGCAGATTAATGGTGCAGTAGTTGTCACCATTAACGGTGCTGCGGTTAATGATGATTGGAAGACAATCAAGATGGTTATTAACAGCGGTAACAATCTGAGTATTGACGGAGTTTCCGGCTGGTACAAGAAGGTTCATGCCGTAACGGTAAATGCTGATGATGTCTTTGGAGGTGATGATCACAACCAGGCTCAGGGTACAGCAGTAACAATTTGGTATAAAAAGTAACAGTCACTGAATCCGGGGGGAAACCCCTGGAATCAAAAAAGTAGGTTTAGAGAAATGAAGTTTAAATATACAAGATTATTATCAGCCATGATGTTAGGTCTGGGTGTAACCGCGTGTGGCGGCGGCGGTGGCGGAGACAACCCAGCTCCGGAAAAAGTTACATACAGCATAACTTCCGTTGTTCAGAATATTGATGCTGAAGGATTAAGCAGCGTAACCGTGTGTCTTGACATCAACGGCGATGCACAGTGTACTGATGAAGACGTTGAAATTAAAACCACTGACAGCAATGGTGTTACGATTCTTACTCTTTCCGAAGAGAATATGAAATCATTAAATAATATGATTGCCGTTTTAAGAGATGGAACCGTTTATACCGATATTTTGACCGAATCTGTTTTGACCGGCGGAATCAAGGATGGAGTAAAACTGGGAACCATTTACCTTAATCCTATAAGCAGTCAGCTGACAAAGTATGCAAAGGCAAACGGCATGTCACGTGCAACTGCAGCCAGCAGACTGGCTAATATAATAGGTGTTAATGCAAACAGCTTTAACGCATCTCCTGTAAAGAACAGTCCGCTTGACGTGATCGTCAGGAGTCTGGATGCCAATAATGACAGCCTGGGAAATCCTTCGGTTGTCAGCGTGGTAACAGGTGCGGCAAGCAAGGTCTCTGACGCCATGAACGCCGGTATGTCATCTGATGCAATTGTGGCTTCATACAAAGAATACGTGGATTTCGATCATCTTATTGTCAATCCTTCCAACAATGCTCCAGTGATCACCAAGGCGGATAAGGTTCTGGTTTCATGCAGAAATTACCTGTTTACTGCTGCAGCCACCGATGCTGACGGAGATAAGCTTACATATTCATGGAAATTTGACAATAATGAGTCAGTAGCTGGTTCAAGTGTGAGTTTTGCCTTTGCCTCAAACGGAACCCATAAGGCTGTTCTTACAGTTACAGACGGCAAGGATCCTGTTACAAAGGAGCTCTCCGTAGATGTTAATTCCGAAATGTGCGGAGAGGATCTGAAGGCGCTCTTTACCTTTACCTCAGAAGCTGATTCACTTGTTGTGACTTTCAGTAATGTTTCAACAGGTAACATTGTTAAGTATCAGTGGGATTTCGGTGACGGCAGTACATCTACTGCTCAGAATCCTGTTCATCAGTATGCAGAGGCAGGAACTTACAATGTAAGTCTTACCGTAACTGATTCTGATGGTAATGTTTCCGAGACTTATACTTACCCTGTTGAGGTTACAAAGAGTCAAATTATAGATCCGGCTATAACCTCTACCGTAAACGGTCTTTCAGTAACCTTTAGTGTTTCAAACGTTGATAATCCTGTTTGGGTATTCCATGATGGTACAAGACTCGAGGGAAATAACGTAACCAAGACTTATGAAGCCGGCGGTAAGTATCCGGTAACGCTTGTGTACGGCAACAGTTCAAAGACTTTTGAAGTAGAAGTTAAAGCCCCTAATCAGCCTGTTATAAAATTGGGGGAACCTGCCGTTAACGGTTACAACGTTTCAATGAGTGCCAGTGTAGAAAATGCTCCGTCAGCCTCAACAATAAAATGGGATATGGGAGACGGCACTGTTCTTACCGGTGCTAACGTAACCCATAAATATGCGGCGAACGGTTCATACACCATAACCGTACAGCTTCTGGATAAGGATAGCAAGGTTGTTGCAACCGGGACAAAGGATATTCAGATTCAGGTGAATACACCTCCTGTTGCAGAGTTTACCTATGCTGTTAACGGAGTAATAGTGGATTTCACTAATACTGCCAGTGATGCTGATAATGATGTCATGACTTATACTTGGGATTTTGGTGACGGAAGTGCCGCTTCCACCGAGCCATCTCCACGTCACACCTATCCTAATAAGACCGCAAGTTACACCGTTAAATTAACGGCAAACGACGGCAAGGATTCTCATACAGTGTCTCACACCGTTGATGTGGTTTACAATCCTCCTGTAAATCACAAACCGATAGCGGTGCCGGCTGCTTCAGTCGTGGGAATGGTACTTACTTTTGATGCAAGTCAGTCAAGTGATGAGGACGGTGACACTTTGTCATACTCTTGGGATTTTGGTGACAATTCATCATCAAAAAAGGTAAGCGGTACCCATACTTATGCGACTGCAGGAGAATATACCGTTACACTGACTGTTTCTGACGGTGAGCTTTCAAGTACACCTGTTACAGTTAAGGTAAATGCAGATGACGAGGATGTTTTAGACTGTACCTTAAAGTAGTTCAGTCTGTTAGGATGCGGTCGAATTAATGAAATTATGAGATCGCATCTCATAACGGATAAAGATCTGTTCAGTAATCGTCTTCAATTTCACAATCGTGATTGAAGACGATTTTTTTTATTCTTATATTTGCATAATTTGGGAGCGTGTCAAAAATTAGAGTAGGTACATTGTTAATACAGTGTTAATTTTGTGATATAAAAATTATTTTTTGGTCATTTTTAATGCTAAAATTTCATGAAAACTTTTTCATGATAAATAAGGTGTTTAAAAATGAACTGCAAATACAGTAGATTGGCTACAGCCATTATGCTTTCCGTAGGTGTATCTGCCTGTGGTGGCGGTGGCGGTGGATCCGATAGTTCTCCTGCTCCTAAAACTGATGTTAATGTTAAACTTATTGTTCAGGATGAATATGGCGCTCCCGTCCCAAACATAACCGTCTGTCTTGACAGTAATGGGGATGAACTATGTACCGTTTCAATTGATGAACAGTTGAAATCAACAGACAGCAGCGGTGTTGCAGTTCAGTCCTTAACAAAAGATCAGATCAAGTCAGGAACAAATCTTCTGGCTGTTGTTAACAATAAGAAATCCTTTACCAACGTTACCAGTGAGAATCTTCTCACTTCCGTAAAGGATGGATCTTCAGGCAGCAGTGTTTCCGTTTTTGTTAATCCGCTGACTCAGCAGCTCTACAGATATTCCAGAAATCAGTCCCTGGATATTGAAACTGCAAAGTCAGTTCTTGCCGGTCATCTCGGAACGAACGCTTCCGTCTTTGATTCTTCAATTAAGGCTGACAGTGCAGTCTCTGCTTTTGTTGTATCTCTTTCTAACATGAATCACAGCCTGAACAGTTCTTCTGTGATTGATAACGTGCGCAACGCTGTTGCAGACATTCAGGCCGCCATGAATAAGGGTGTGTCAGTGGATGGGGTTGCAGGCTCTTACGCAAAATACGGTGACTTTAAACACCTTCTTGAGAATGTCGATGACAATCATTCTCCGATAATTACAAATGCCAGGGCACAGGAAGTCTCATGCAGAACAGTCATGTTTACCGCCTCTGCGACAGATGAAGACAATGATACGCTGTCGTACAAGTGGGAATTTGATGACGGTGCAGTAGAGAAACAGAAGAATGTAGAGCATGTGTTTAACAGCATCGGTGATCATTCGGCGAAGGTCTCAGTTTCGGATAATGTCACCACGGTATCCGAAACAGTTCATTTTAAGACTACATCAGCCATGTGCGGTGAAGAGCTTAAAGCTAACTTCAGTATCACCGAAGTAAATTATCTTAAGGTATCTTTTGCAAATACTTCCACCGGCGGTGCAGTTTCCTATCTGTGGAACTTCGGTGACAATGTTACTTCCACGGAACAGAATCCGACTCATACATATGCCGAAGCAGGTGAGTATAGTGTCTCCCTGATAATTACCGACAGTGACGGAAATCAGTCTGAACCATATGTCCAGACCGTCAAGGTATCAGCTGAACCAGTTGTTCTCCCTAACTATAGTTTCTCAGTGCAGGGTTTGACCGTGACATTTGAAACCGACGGTAAGAATCCTGTATGGGATATTACGGATGGTGAAGTAAATCAGAAGATTGAAGGGTCAAGCATCAGCTGGACTTATAGCAGGTCAGGAACCTATCCTGTAATTCTGTACTGTAATGACGGAAAGAACACCACCACGCAGTCATTTGACGTAAAGGTTGAGGCTCCGGTTCTCGTGACGGTCAGCATTGCCGAACAGGAAACAAATGGTCTTACCGTATCAATGAAGGCATCTTCATCAGGTGTTTCCGGTAAATATTCATACAGTTGGAACATGGGTGACGGAAAGACTGAAACCGGTTCAGAAATAGTTCATACCTATGATAATGAAGGTAAGTATGCCGTTGTCCTCAGCCTGCTCGATGAAAATGGAAAGGTTCTTGCGACGGATACCAAGGATGTTGATATCGGCGGTTTTAATCACGCACCTGAATCAAAGTTTGATTACGTTGTTGCCGATGACGGAGTAACAGTAACATTCAGAAATGAGTCAAGTGACAGAGACGGTGACAGACTTACATATGAGTGGGATTTTGGTGACGGTATTTCTGATACGTCTGAAAATCCTGTTCATACATATCCTTCAGAAACAAAACAGTATGAGGTAGTGCTTGTCGTCAGTGACGGAAAAGATACCGGTAAGTCAACCAGAATCGTTCCTGTAACCGTATCTCCTAATAATCCTCCTGTAGCAGTTATTTCTTCATCAATATCAGGTTTAACCCTGACTTACAAGTCAGAGTCAACAGACCCTGACGGTGATGCCATAACCTCATATGCCTGGGATTTTGGTGACGGTACAAAATCAAATACCGCAAGCGGAACCCACACATATGCAGAAGCGGGGGAATATACCGTAACTCTTGTCGTTTCTGATGGAAAAGAAAACAGCACGGCAGCAACAAAGCTTGTGAAAGCGGTTGTTAATCATGCTCCGGTTGCAAAGATCACATCCGGTCTGCAGGGCAAAACCTTAACTTATTCTTCAGAAGGATCAACTGATGAAGACGGTGATACCCTAACATTTGCATGGGACTTCGGTGACGGGACATCATCTGATAAGGCCGGCGGTACCCATACTTACTCAAAAGACGGAAGTTATACCGTTAAGCTTGTTGTTTCAGATGGGAAGGAACAGAGTATTCCTGCCACCAAAACGGTTGTCGTAGGCGATAGCGGAGATTTTGAAGTTGATTTTACATACAGCTTCAACGGGCTCACCGGTTCATTGAGTGCCTTCTCTACACTGAAGACTTCCGTTCAGGCTTCCTATGCCTGGGATTTCGGAGACGGCATGACTTCTAACAGCAAGAATCCGACAGTAACCTATAAGACAGGCGGAGAAAAGACCATAACCCTCACCGTGACAAGTGACGGCAAGAGTGTTCAGAAGTCCTATACCTTTGAACTTGTTCAGGGTACAAGCGTCGCTCCTGAGAAGAGGGGGATTTACTATAAGGGTGATGCTGACGGAATTTATATCTGGAACGACAACAGTACGGCTCTGGTAGGTGAATGGCCGGGAACTTCAATGACCGTTGCTTCAGAGGATCCTAACTGGTCGTTTTTTGATACATCGGCCATTAATGAGACAACGATAAATGTTATCTTCCTTAAAGGTGGAGACAAACTGACCGGCGATCTGCTCGGAGCTCCTGTCGCGGGATGCTATGACGGTAAATGGACGGTTATTGACAGCTGTGTTCTTTCAGGGGCTTCATCAGTGGTCAGCGGTGGCGGGGAAGTTTATCCGCCGGTTGAGCCGGATCCTGATGTTCTCAGTAACAATATTCCATGGAACGTTACCAGCGGTGCTGCCTTAAGGTCAACAGCTGACGGCATTTCAAATGTTGAAGCAGCTCCTTATGTTGTACCAAGTCTTAACCCCGGAAGCTATCACACCGATCAGACATTGACACTTGGCGCTGAAGATGCCGACGGAAACAGTACTGAGGCTACTATTTACTATACTCTTGATAATACTGAGCCGACTACCGCATCAACCAAGTATACGGGAGCAATAGATCTTAAGGATACATCCGAAGATAAACTTGGAACAGCGTACAGACTCCGTGCTCTTGTTGTAGGGGCTAACGGCATGAAGCAGGAACAGCATTTCTTCTGGTTTATCAAGTCAAAGGATCCTACACCGGCACCGGCCACTGATTTCCGTGATGAAACCATATACTTTGTGGTGACAGCACGTTACTATGACGGTGACGAAAGCAATAACTACTATTGCCGCGATCGTTTTGATATCGATGATCCGTGTTGGAGAGGTGATTTCAAGGGACTGATTGAAAAGCTTGATTATATTAAGTCCATGGGTTTTACGGCCATCTGGATTACTCCTCCTGTGGAAAACCGTTCAGGACTTGACTATCACGGTTATCATGCCTATGACTGGTTCCAGCCTGATTTAAGACTTGAAAGTCCGGGAGCTACATATTTTGATTTTATAAAGGCGGCTCATGCCAAGGGAATCAAGGTTGTTCAGGACGTTGTTCTGAATCATTCAAGTAACTACGGTATACGCGGTCAGACCTATATCGACAAGATCCCTACCAAGTATTTTGTTGATGCAAAGTATGGCAAGGACGGCGTAAATATTGGCGGTGTCTATACCAAGAATATCGGCGATTATAAGTCATATAACCGTTGCGATAATGACAACCCTGTAGCTCCGGCCTGGCATCGCAGGGTATGTGCCGGAGATGCCGATGCTCAGACAAAGTTTACCGTTCACTTTACTAAGCACGGTAAAACAGTAGACATGGCTGTCGATGGAACATCATTCAGTCAGAATGATGGTACAAAGAACGGATACTACTGGAGCCCGGCAACGGATCAGGAGCTTCCTTCAAAGTGGTATCATGAAGCCTATACCAATAACTGGGAGTCAGTTGAAGAGGTTCAGCAGCGCAGCATGGCCGGTGACTGTGTGGATCTGACAACGGAATCAGACAATGTTAAGAATTACATGAATGCCATGATGAGACTGTATCTCGATATGGGTATTGACGCCGTACGTATTGATACTCTTAAGCACATGCCTAGAGAAGACGTGGTTGCAATGACTTCAAAGTGGCAGAAGTATAAGCCGGGACTGTTTATATACGGTGAGGCTCTGATTAAGGGATTTGGTGACAACACTCCTTATAAGCTGCTTCCTTGGTACTATACCAGAACGTCTACCGGTGAATCTGATAAGTCAGGTGATTCAGGTGTTTCAGTTCTTGACTTCTCGCTGATGAGTACATTCAGAGATAACGTAACCAAGGGGAGTGTGGGTGGTCTTGCAGATGTCTTTAACAGATTTGACAGCTGGTACGCTGACCCTACCAAACTTGTTACATTCTTCCAGAATCATGACCTTACCCCTGATAATACCTGGTCAGGAAGCGGAGCTCAGCACTGCTGTTCCGACAGACATAATTCTGCTCTGGCTTATAATGTGCTGTGGACCGTTCGCGGTATCCCTGTGATGTACGCAGGTGATGAAACCGGGGCCCGTGTTGGTCTGCCGCCAGATCTGACCAGTTCTAACGATCTTGTCAAGGACACCGGTCGACTTTATCTGGGCGATACCCTGGATAACGGTGATGCAATAATTCCGCATATTACCGATCTCAATGCAATGAGAAAGGCATCAATAGCCTTAAGAAGAGGTACGCTTAAGGTTCTGAACGGGGAACCGTTGGTATTTGAAAGAATATACGGAAATGACGTTGCCATCGTGGCTATTCCGGGAACCGGCGGGGCGAATGTAACGGTAAGCGGTGCTACGGACGGTGTTTATCAGGATCTGGTAACCGGCGTAAGTTACACCGTGTCCGGAGGTTCCGTAAATCTTGGTAATATACCGGGAGCTTCGATGAGAGTTCTTGTTAAGGGATACACTGGTGGTAAGGTGGTTAAGAACAGTCAGTTTCTTAAATAACAAATAACGAGAGACTGTTTTCATAATTAAAAAGGTTCGTACGCATGTACGAACCTTTTTTATTTATAAGTAACAATATTTTTTAGAGAAAATTAAATAATTGTGATCTGTATTTGAAAAAAAATATAAATGTTGAATAACGTCATAATTGGTTTGAAATCGTTTTTATGATGTATTAAAATTTGAAATTACAATAAATTTTAAATGTTAACCATTTGTTAAACACTATTTAAATTTATTTAATTTTATCACACTAAATTAGAAATCAATTAGGATTGAAGACAATGAAACTAACCAGTTTATCTTTGGCTATTGCTTCTGCATTGTCAGTTACTGCCTGTGGCGGCGGCGGTGGCGGCGGCAACGGTGGCGGGGAGAATGTTACTCTGTATAAGTACGTGAATTACAACAGCTATTCTTCTGCCTCCGCAGCGCTTGCTGACGGTGTTGACGATGCTTCCAATGTCATTACTCAGATTTGTTTCGATATGAACAGAAACGATTCATGTGATGCGGATGAATCTCCTGTCAGCGTAAAAGGCGTTGGCGGTTCAGCCAAGTTAAAATACAATGAATCCGATAATTTATCCGGCATAAACATCGTGGCCGTAAATTCATTGTCAAAGATGAGGATCCCGGCTGAAGTTTTAGACAGCAACGTTCAGGCCTCTTCAGCTGCAGACAGAATTAACCTTAATCCTGTAACCAATCTTGCGTATTCAAAGAGCTCAAATTCAGGTTATGTGGCAGGCTCATCAGATCTCGCTTCCATTATCGGAACCGGAGCCGTAACATCTGATTATGGTTATGATACAGCCTTTAACAGTCTTGATCCTGATACAAAGACCCTTTCAGACGTTCTGTTCATCGTAGGCTATGGTAAGCTTGCGGAAGATCTTGTTTCTCAACAGTACGGAACAGTATCCAATCAGCTGAACGGCATTCTCCAGAAAATTAAGAACAAGCTTGTTGAAAACGGTAATGACAGAACAGCACTTCTTCAGGCCGTATCGCTGCTCGGTCTTCCTGCACTGGAACCGTCAGTGATTCCGCCTGACCCTGATTTTAATCCTGAATTAAATGTAAATTCATCTGCTGACGGCATCGTTAGCTTCTCTTTATCCGGGGTTTCCAATGAAGCCATTGTTAGATGGCAGTTTGGTGACGGTGAAAAATCAGATGAAATTAATCCTGTACATACCTACAAAAAGTCAGGTACGTATAAGGTTGTTGTGAGCATCGCCGACAACGGCAACATCACTCAGCTGACTCAGAATGTTACGGTATCAATTGTAAAGAATGATCCTCCGATTGCACTGTTCCTCTCTGAAATCAAGAGTGACAGAACCGTGATATTTACCAATAAGTCTGAGGATCCTGACGGAGACAGTCTGACTTACAGCTGGGATTTTGGTGACAATACCCCTGTTTCAACAGAAACTTCACCGTCACACCAGTATGCAGCTGACGGTAAGTACACTGTTAACCTTACCGTTTCAGACGACCATAACCATACCGTAAGTTATTCCCGTGAATTAGATGTCAGCCCCGTCGTTACCAATCATAAGCCGGTTGCTGATTTTAACGTAAATGCTAATTATAACGTTGTATCATTCACCAATAATTCAACTGACGCAGATAATGATTCACTTACCTACGTTTGGGATTTCGGCGACGGCAGTGCTCCTTCAACTGAGGTTAATCCGAAGCATACCTATGCCGCAAAAGGTTCATACACCGTTAAACTAATTGCAAATGACGGTAAGGTTAATTCCGAACCTAAAACCTTAACGGTTAATGTTACGATGCCAAACACCCTTCCGGAAGCATTGTTTGACGTTTCTGCCGAAAAGAATGTGGTAACCTTCACCAACAGATCAAGTGATGCGGATCAGGACACTCTGACCTTCAAGTGGAATTTCGGTGACGGTACCTCTTCAACAGAAAAGAATCCTGTTCATACTTACCCTGAAGCAAATGCCGACTATAATGTAACCCTTATCGTTAACGACGGTCACGGTGACTCTCAGCCGTTTACTTCAACCGTGCATGTGGATATGGGTAATCACGAACCGGTTGCAAAGTTTGCGGTAAGCGTATCAAAGTATCAGGCTACATTTACCAATAATTCAACCGATGAAGACAATGATACTCTTTCATACTCATGGAATTTCGGTGACGGTACCTCTTCAACGGAAAAGAATCCTGTTCACACTTATGCATCCAACGGAACATATACAGTTGTTTTAACTGTATCTGACGGTAAGGCATCTTCACCATCATCAACTTCAGGACAGGTGTTAATTGATGTCCACGATGAACAGTGTACGGATTCCGATCCTTACTGTCTGGGAAATGCAGAAAACGAATGTCATGAAATCTGTACAACCCAATACGTTCAGGTTTGTACCGATTCTACAGTAACCGGTGCCGTGTCAGACACTTATCATTCAACAAATCCAAATGGTAAGGTCGGTGCCAACAAGACCATCAGCGGTGCGTCAGATTGGGGCGACGATACTTTAATTGCCGTAAGTGCCGCAAATGACGACCCTCGTGCTTACCGCGGTTACCATGAATACCCTACTGACATATACAGCCTTCATGCAGCATGGGACAGTACAAATCTCTACCTGATGATAGAATATCCGAACCTCGGTGATGCAGATACCGGAAGTGATAATGATGCTTCAGATTTCCAGTTCCTGCCAGTAGGTATAGCAATCAATACCGGAAAGAGAACCGTAGGTACCGGTTTAATGGCCAATGGTAATAATCCTTGGAATAATGACAAGTTCTGGGAAATCAAGGATGGTCTTGATACATTGCTGATGTTCCATCCAAGAAAAGGCGTAGGTACGCCGGGTCTGTTCTTTACCGACAGTAACGGATACTTCTCTTATGATGAAAATAAAGAGGGATTGCTGTTAGGTTTTACTGAAGCCGGTATTGAACGTACGGTTTATCAGCAGCCGGTGTCTAAGAACTATTGGGGTATTGCCAATAACTATGACGGTAAGGCCGATCAGTACAAGAATTTTGATCTTTACACTGATTTAATGCCTACCGGTAACAAGAATCCTAATGGTCGCATGTATCAGGTCACCATTCCGCTTGCAAGCATTGGTGTCGATGCCGCATACATGACTTCTCACGGTGTCAAGGTAATGTGGTTTACCACCATGGGACAGTCTCCAATGGATGCAATTCCATGGGATCCTGTATTGGTCGACAACGCTTCAAAGGCATACAGTCAGGATTCATCTACTTCAATGGAAAAGGAAGATGTTGACATTATTACCGTACCTCTGGCTTCAGTAGGCAAACTGCAGGGTACCGGTGGCGGTACAGGCGGGGAATGTCATAATGAGGAACAGCAGGTATGTACTCCTGATCCAACCTGTGAGATTAACCATGACCCTATCAAGGTAAGCTTAAACGGTAACATGGAAGATAACGGTAAGACTGTTTCCATTACCGCCAATGTATCTACCGGATATAAAGGCGTAAGCTATGAATGGACTCCTTCCGTCGGTTCAAAGGTAACAACTGCCTACAATGAAACCACCAAGGTATTTACCGTTAATAAGACTGATAAGGAACAGACCTTTACCCTGAAGGTAACTGCAAAGAGCACCAACGGATACAGAACCGGTTCAGAGGTTTATACCGTGACAATCCCTGCATGTTCAGGTGATGAATGTCCTGTACCATCAAATTGGGCACAGTCAACTGGTGAATTCAGTTCCAATATTCCTGTATACTTTGAGTCAAACTGTAAGGCTCCTGCAAATTCAGTAATTCTGAAATATGATGGCTTTACATCTCCTTATCTGTGGCTCTGGCAGGATAAGCAGAACTATACCGGCGGAGAATGGCCTGGCGCTGCCATGACTAAGATTGACGGCTGTACTGAAAGCTTCTATTCATACACTCCGTCAGAAAATGTGTCAACAGCTTCCGCCATCTTCTCAAATAACGGTTCTAACCAGTATCCTGGTCAGAATCAGCCTGGCGTAACCTATACACAGGATAAGCCTTGCTTTGATTTTGCCTCAAAGGAATTCAAGAGTGCTGACGCCTGTGGCATGACCTCTGCCGTTGTTAATACCGAGACTTTTGTTCAGGTTTCAAACAGTAAGGTTGCCAATGGTTCTACCATAAAGATTGTTCAGCAGGATGGAAAGCCTGAAACGGCCTACAAGGACATCGTTCTGGTGATCTACGGTAAGGGGGTTGACGCCAACACCAAGGGTACCTACAGCATTGACGGCGTTGAACAGGAATTTACCAATGGTGAAATCATCCGCGTGGGCAAGGATGTTGCTGCTGCAGATACCGAGGCCGGTGAGGAACCTAACAAGACAACCCTGGTTGTAAGTTATGGTGATGTATCTTCATCATATACCATTACTAAGACCAAGTATGTTGAAGTACCGGTTCCTGAGGGAGAATTCTCCTGGAACAATGCTCTGGTGTACTTCGTTATGACTGACCGTTTTGAAAATGGTGACAGCAGCAACGACGGCAGCTACGGCAGACCGAAGAAGGATCCTTCAGGTCATGCTACGGCTACTTTCCATGGCGGTGATATCAAGGGTATGACCAAGAGACTTGATTACATTAAGTCTCTCGGTATGAATGCAATCTGGATTACAGCTCCGTACGAACAGTCTCACGGCTGGACCGGAGGTGGTTCAAGCGGTGCATTTGCTCACTATGCATATCATGGTTACTATGCTCTTGACTTTACCTCAATGGATGCCAACATGGGTACGGTTAATGATTTCAGAGAATTTGTAACTGAGGCCCATAAGCGTGGAATCCGTGTTGTTCTCGATGTCGTAATGAACCATTCAGGTTATGCAACCCTTAAGGATATGTGTGACTTTGGATTCGGAGTTCGTAAAGACGGCAAGGGATTATGTGAGGAGTGGATTCCTGGTTCAGGTGAAAACTATCACGGCAAGCCTATTGATGAAAGCAAAAATTCCGCATGGGATTCATGGTGGGGTTCAAACTGGCTCATCTTTGGCGGATACGGAGATCAGTGCGGTGCAGGTGACGGACTTGATGCATGCGTATCGTACCTTCCTGACTTCAAGAACTCCAATACTCACGGTTCATCAGTATCAGTACCTACTTTCTTAAGCAACAAGTGGTCTACCCCTGATGATGCACATGATATTCAGGCAGCCAAGCAGTATCGCTCAGGATCAATGTCTGTTGCAGAGTTCCAGGCTCACTGGCTGGCATCTTGGGTTGAAGAGTTCGGTATTGACGGTTTCCGTTGTGATACCGCTAAGCACGTAACTAAGTCCACTTGGAAGCTGCTGAAGGAATATTCACAGGAAGCACTTCAGAAGTGGAGACAGAACAATGCTAACGGTGACGATCCTGCCGCAGCATGGACTGACGACTTCTGGATGACCGGTGAACACTGGGGTCACAAAACAGATCCGTCTGACGGTGGTGGATATGGATCAAGCGGTGGTTTTGATTCCATGATTAACTTCGCCTTCAACGGTCAGTCAAATGGCTCATGTTCCGTTCCTTCAACTGAAAACTGGAACAGTTATGCTCAAATGTATGGGGTAGGTTCAGGCTCACCAAAGCTTAATGCCTTATCATACGTTTCTTCTCATGACACTTCATTATGCCGTCCTGGCGACATGAAGAATCTGGGTACCATGCTTGAACTGTTACCTGGCGGCGTTCAGGTATACTACGGAGATGAAACCGGGCGTCCTAACGATAACGGCGGTTCAGGTAACGATGCTGAACACGGCACCCGTTCTGACATGAACTTCCCTAGTGATATCGGCAATCAGGCTGAATGGGCTAAGAATGTTGATACCTTAAGCACCAGTTTCTCATCAAACGAAACTCTTGCTCACTGGCAGAAGGTAGGTCAGTTCAGGTTCCGTAACGTAGCCGTAGGTGCCGGTAAGCAGACAATGACCAATGATGGTTCATACTGCCGTCACTACGTTGACGATGCAAAGGGAATTAACAATTCTGTTGTAATTCATCTGGGCAACGCTTCAACAGTTAACGTTGGAAGCTGTTTCGAAGACGGTACCAAGGTTATGGATGGCTACAGCGGTGCAACCGGAACAGTTAGCGGTGGCTCTGTAACTCTGTCAGGCACCGGCAGCTTAATCCTTCTGGAAGTTGACCGTACAGGCAAGTAACAGTAAAAATTTAAATTAGCTAATACCTTTTAAGGACTCACGAAAGTGGGTCCTTTTTTTGTTGTAATAATTATGAAAACAAAATATATTTAATGAATGTTCCACGGCCACTCGGATTGATGGTGGCTGTACATCTGACAGATTACATAAAGAAAAGGGAATGGATATGAAAAAAGGATTTATTGATTTTTATAGAAAGCTGATTTCAATTAATTCCGTCAGCTCCGAGATCCCGGAGCAGGATGTTTCTAATGAAGAGGTAATCGATTTTCTTAATTCATATCTTACCGGTAAAGGGTTTACTACGAGAAAGGTTTCCGTAAGGAATGCCAGAAACAAGTTTAATCTTATTGCAAAAATCGGGGAAGGTGATGGAGGCGTGGCCCTTTGCGGTCATACTGATACGGTTCCGTGTGACATGGCAAAGTGGTCAAGTAATCCTTTTGAGCTTACTGAAAGGGACAACAGGTTATATGGGCTTGGCGTAATAGACATGAAAGGTTTTTTTGCCTTTGTGTATAACATTATTGAACGTATTGATCTTTCTGCTCTGAAAAAACCTCTTTATGTTATTGCCACCGGTGATGAGGAAACAAACATGGGTGGAGCAATATCATTGAGAGACCAGTTTTGTGACAAACCTGATCTCATGATTATAGGTGAACCAACATCCATGGTTCCGGTAATCATGCACAAGGGGCATGTGGTTCAGGGGGTCAGGGTCATAGGAAAAGGAGGCCACAGCTCTAATCCGGATGCAGGCATAAATGCCATAAAGATAATGCATGAGGTTGTCGGATGTCTTCTTGATCTTGAGTCAGAGCTTAAGAAGAGATATCGGGAGGATCTGTTTCAGATTCCTTACCCTACCAGTAACATTGGAAAGATTGTCGGCGGTGATGCACCGAACAGAATTTGCGAGAGCTGTGAGATACTGTTTGACATCAGACCTATTCCGGGGCACGGAGTTGAGGAGATGATGGCGTTAACCAGGGAAATTTTAGGGCCGGTACTGAAAAAATATCCAGAAAATGTGGAGCTGTATATTCCGTATGAACCTACTGAACCGTTCGGCGGAAAGATTTCAGATTCGACGGTAAAATTCCTTGAGGAGGCAACCGGCAGAAAAGCCATAGCCGTAAACTATGCCACGGAAGCCACATACTATCAGGAACTGAGTGAAACCGTCGTTCTCGGTCCCGGTAGCATTGATATGGCACATCAGCCTGATGAATATCTTGACATGGATGAAATAGAACCAGCCGACACTGTTCTTTACAGAATCGTGAGTCACTACTGTCTCTGATACTGCCAAGTGCCTTTTGGGGCAGTTTCCGTAAACACCGTACGATACGGATCCGGGAGAATATTCTGCATTCTGCTGCTGTATCAGACGGTGTTTCTGTTTTTTTTATCAGTTGTTTGGGTCGAAATTCCGGAACAATGACCCTCAGTTAAGCCGATAAACCGCTGTTTTGGTCAAAATTAAAGATATTTTTAAATATTTATGCACAAAAACTGCATAAATATGTAATAATATGACCTGCGGATTATTTTATTGTGTAAAATACATGCAGAATAAAATTTCAGCAAAGATGTGATAAGATGTCTGACATCGCGTTATCGGAGAAATAATTTTATTATCTGATAGAAGATAATGAATTTTTATATTAGATTAAGGAATTTAACAGAATGCTTAATGTAGCTATTATTGGTGCCAGCGGCTATGCAGGTGCTGACTTGTCTTTAATTGTTGCCAAACACCCGAATCTTCAGATTGGCGGTTTATATGTTTCAGAAGGCAGCGCTGATGCCGGTAAGTTATTAAGCAGTCTGTATCCACGTCTTCGTTCATACGTTGATTTACCTCTTCAGCCTCTTACTGAAGAAGCACTGAAAGAAGTTAAAAAGTGCGATATCGTGTGTCTTGCAACCGCTCATGTTGTCAGCATGAGGCTTGCTCCTGAACTTGTTGACGCCGGTTGTAAGGTTTTTGACCTCTCCGGAGCCTATCGTGTGAACGATCCTGCTTTCTATCCTGAATACTACGGTTTTGAACATGAGAACCTTAAGTACCTTGAACAGGCTGTTTATGGTCTTGCCGAATGGAATGCAGAAGAAATTAAGAAGACCAATCTTGTTGCAGTTGCCGGATGCTATCCTACAGCTTCCCTGTCAGCTCTGAAGCCTCTTGCCGCCAATGGTCTTATTGCTGAAGGTACCATGCCTATCATCAATGCCGTATCAGGTGTTACCGGTTCAGGCAGAAAGGCTTCATTAACAAACAGCTTCTGTGAAGTAAGTTTAAATGCATACGGCGTATTCAAGCACAGACACCGCCCAGAAATCAGTCATCATCTTGGCCAGAAAGTTTTGTTCCAGCCTCATCTCGGTAATTTCAAGAGAGGTATTCTGGCTACCATCTACGTACAGCTTAAAGACGGCGTTACCGACGAAATGATTGAAAAGGCATACAGGGAAAAGTATGCCGGTCAGAACATCGTACGTATTGTTGACCATTGGCCAGCCGTAAAGGATGTGGAATTTACTCCATTCTGTGATATCCACTATCAGAGAGAGGGCAACACTCTTGTTGTATGTTCAGCAATTGATAACTTACAGAAAGGTGCCGCTGCTCATACAATGCAGTGTATAAATATCCGTTTTGGTTTTGAACCAACTGCTGGTTTATTATAATTCGGGGGTGACTATGCTGGATAATGTTTTAATTATCAAACTCGGCGGTGCTTTGATTGAGAATGATGAGGCTTTAACTGCCTTATATGAAGGTCTGACCTCATATTTAAAGGATCACAGGAGACCAATCGTTCTCGTGCATGGCGGCGGCTGTCTTGTTGATGATTTACTCAAGGGACTTGGCATGAAGTCAGAAAAGAAGAACGGTCTTCGCGTGACTCCATTTGACCAGATTCCATATATTACAGGTGCTCTGGCAGGTACCGCTAACAAGCTGATGCTTGCCAAAGCAAAGTCAATGGGGGTTGATGCCGTAGGTCTCTGTTTAACAGACGGTTCAATCACCAAGGTAACTCAGCTTAATGATGAATTGGGTGCGGTCGGCAGCGCTACCGTTGGTTCACCTAAGCTTCTGGAAGTACTGCTGGAAGCCGGTTATATGCCAACAATCAGTTCCATAGGCATTACCGATGACGGTAAACTTATGAATGTCAACGCTGACCAGGCGGCTGTAGCCCTGGCAATCTCATTAAAGGCTGATTTGGCACTTCTGTCCGATGTGGACGGTATTCTTGACAAGAACGGTAATCTGATTACCACCATGACTGAAAAGCATGCGGCTGACCTGATTGCTGACGGTACTATCACCGGTGGCATGGAAGTAAAGGTTAAGGCCGCTCTTAAAGCCGCAAAGGCATTAAACAAGCCTTTAAGCGTTGCAAGCTGGCGTTATCCTGATAAGATTAACGCATTGTTAAGCGGTGAAGCCATCGGTACCAGAGTGCTCCCGGAATAACATTTAGGAGATATTATGCGTCATTTATTAACTGGATTTGAATTCAGTTCAGATGAATACCTTCAGATTCTTGAACTGGCAAAGGACATGAAGGAAAATCCTGCCAAGTATTCATCAAATCTTGCGGGTAAGACAGTAGTTACACTGTTTGAAAAACCTTCCCTCCGTACCAGGGTTACTTTTGAAGCCGGTATGTACAGACTTGGTGGTCACAGTATTTATCTTGACCAGAAGAACGGTGAATTCGGCCACAGAGAATCCGTAAAGGATTATGCCTGCAACATGTCACGCTGGGTTAACGGTATTGTTGCCCGCGTTTTTCTGCACAGCACTCTTCAGGAGCTTGTGAAGTATGGCAGCGTTCCTGTTGTCAATGCTCTCTGTGATTTATACCATCCTTGTCAGGCTTTTGCGGATTTCCAAACAATAAGAGAACATTACAGTGATCTCTCTAAGGTAAAACTTGCCTACCTCGGTGACGGCAACAATGTTACCAACTCACTGCTTATAGCAGGTGCAAAGCTTGGTACTGATGTTACCTGTGTATGTCCTAAGGGTAGCGGACCTGACGTACAGGTTTACGAGGCGGCATGCGAGGTTGCAAAGCATACCGGTGCAAAACTGAAGGTTACTGACAGTGTTGAAGATATCGTCGGTTTTGATGTAGCATATACCGACACTTGGGTTTCAATGGGAGATGATACTCCGTTGGATAAGGTTAAGGCCAGATTCATGCCTTACCAGATTAATCAGCAGCTGCTGGATAAGACAGGTATTAAACATGTTTTACATTGCCAGCCTGCACACAGGGAATATGAAATTACATCCGAAGTTATGGATGGCCCAAGCTCGCTTATTTATGATGAGGGTGAAAATCGTATGCACGCTCATATGGCAGTTTTAAGTACTTTATTAAATCAGGAGTAGAAATAAAATGGCTGTTAAAAAAGTAGTTTTAGCCTATTCAGGTGGTCTTGACACCTCTGCTATCGTACCTTGGTTAAAGGAAAACTACGATAATTGTGAAGTTATTTGCTTTGTTGCCGATGTTGGTCAGGGTGCCGACGATCTTGAAGGTGTTGAAGACAAGGCTAAGGCTTCAGGCGCATCAAAGTGCATTGTTAAGGACTTAAAGGAAGAATTCGTAAAAGATTACGTATATCCAACCTTAAAGACCGGTGCCGTTTATGAAGGTACCTACCTTTTAGGTACTTCAATGGCTCGTCCTGTAATCGCAAAGGCTCTTGTTGAAGTAGCTCTTGCAGAAGGTGCTGATGCTATTGCTCACGGTTGTACCGGTAAGGGTAATGACCAGGTTCGCTTTGAAAGTGCCGTTGCAGCTCTTGCTCCTCAGCTCAAGGTTATTGCTCCATGGCGTATCTGGAAGATGCGTTCACGTGAAGAACTCTTAAACTACTTAAGCGTTCGCAACATCCCTTGCAAGGCTACCTTAAAGAAGATTTACAGCCGTGATGCAAACGCATGGCACATCTCTACCGAAGGCGGTGAACTGGAAGATACCTGGAACAAGGCTACCGATGCCGTATGGACCTGGACTACCAAGCCTGAAGATGCTCCTAATACTCCTGAAGAAGTATCAGTTAAGATTGAAAAGGGCGAAATCGTTGCTGTTAACGGTAAGGAAATGTCAGCATATAACTGCCTCGCAACCCTTAATGATATCGCTGCCCGTCACGGTGTAGGTCGTGTTGACATTACCGAAAACAGACTGGTTGGCATGAAGTCCCGCGGTTGCTATGAAACCCCAGGCGGAACAGTTATGCTCGCAGCTCTGCGTGCTATCGATGAACTCGTTCTCGACAAGACCTTAAGATCATTCAAGAACAAGCTCAGCGAAGATTTTGCACAGCTTGTATACGATGGCCGTTGGTTTACTCCGCTCTGTGATGCTATTCTTGCTTCAGCTAACAACATCGCCGAAGTTTGCAGCGGTGAAGTAGTTCTTAAGCTTTATAAGGGTTCTGTAACTGCAATCCAGAAGAAATCAGATCACAGTCTCTTCAACGTTGATTTCTGTACCTTCGGTGAAGACGAAGTGTATAACCAGGCTGATGCAGAAGGCTTTATTAAGCTCTATTCATTACCTGCCCGCATTCGTGCAATCAATGCAGCTAACAAGAAGTAATTAAGCTGTCATCTGTTTGAAAAACAGCTGATTACCGGCAAATAGATTAAAGAGGTGTATTCATAACGGATGCACCTCTTTTGCGTTTAATACGGATTTCAGGTAAAGGCGATAATTCGCAGGACCGTGTAAATATGCTGTTTTATTTTGTGAAATGACGCTTAAATAATATATAATGGCTGAAAAATTAAGTGAGGTAGATAATTATGGCTCTTTGGGGTGGTCGCTTTACACAGGAAGCGGATGCTAGATTTAAATCTTTTAATGATTCTTTAATCTTCGATTACCGTATGGCAAAGGAAGATATTGAAGGTTCTATCGGTTGGGCTAAGGCCATTGCTTCAGTTGGAATTATTTCATCTGAAGAATTGGACAGACTGCTTAAGGCGCTGAACGAACTGCTGGCAGAAGTTGAAAAGGATCCTTATTCAATTGCCCACGCAGGGTATGAAGACATTCACTCATATGTTGAAGCACGCCTGATTGAAAAGGTTGGTGACCTCGGCAAGAAACTGCACACCGGACGCAGCAGAAATGACCAGGTTGCTACCGATCTTAAGCTGTGGTGCAGGGCTCAGGTAGCGATACTTCTGAACTCTATTACCGGACTTGAAAAAACACTTGTTGATTTTGCCGACAGAAACGTTGATACCGTTATTCCGGGATACACACATCTCCAGAGAGCTCAGCCCGTAACATTTGGTCACTGGGCAATGGCTTATGTTGAAATGTTTGACCGTGACTACAGAAGACTTAAAAACTGTCTTGAACTTCTGAATACATGTCCACTCGGAAGTGCGGCTCTCGCCGGTACTGCGTATCCGATCGATCGTGAAGCTCTTGCAAAGGATCTTGGATTTGCCAGAGCCACCCGTAACAGCCTTGACAGCGTGTCAGACAGAGACCATGTACTCGAGCTTCTCAGCTGTTCATCCATTTCCATGGTTCATCTGGCAAGAATGGCCGAGGACATTATTTTCTACAACAGCGGTGAGTCCGGTTTCCTTGAGCTGTCAGACAGAGTGACAAGCGGTTCATCACTGATGCCTCAGAAAAAGAACCCTGATGCCTGCGAACTTATCAGAGGTAAGAGCGGTCGCGTAATCGGCTCACTGATGGGTATGCTGACAACTCTCAAGGGGCTTCCTCTGGCATACAACAAGGATATGCAGGAAGATAAAGAAGGTCTATTTGATGCTCTTGATACATGGCATGACTGTCTTGACATGGCGTGCCTGGTGTTTGAGGACATTAAGGTTAACAAGGAAAGAACCCTTGCTGCGGCAAAGGGCGGATATTCAAATGCAACTGAACTGGCTGATTATCTTGTTTCCAAGGGAATTCCGTTCCGCGAAGCCCACCATATTGTCGGTGAGGCCGTTGTATATGCAATTAAGCAGGGAAAACCTCTGGAAGATCTTTCAGTTGCAGAATTCCAGCAGTTCAATGAAAGAATCACCGATGACGTATATCCTATCCTTACCATTGAATCAATTCTTAAGAAGCGCTGTGCAAAGGGCGGTGTTTCACTTGATCAGATTAGATCCGCGGTTGATTTCATGAAGGGTGAACTTGCCGGAAGATAATTTCGGACCTGAAATTACAGACATAAATCAACAGCCCCCGAATGCTTTTATTTGGGGGCTGTTTTACAAAAAGCAAAAAAGATCACATTTTTCTTGCATTTATGTATAAATTAACTATAATTACATAGCTCTTTTACGAGCAATGCTCTTATAGCATTTACACCCTAAGATTTTTAGGGATTTATTTAGTTTGGACTATCTCCTCTTGCCTGTGGTAAAAAACGTGGCGAGACGGCGGATTGTCTTTTTTGTTCTTTTTCCATTTGGAGCTCTGGTAATATGCCAAACCAAAGAATTCGTATTCGCTTAAAGGCTTTCGATCATAGATTAATCGACAAGTCAACTGCGGAAATTGTTGAAACTGCAAAGCGTTCTGGTGCACAGGTGCGTGGTCCAATTCCACTTCCTACTCGTAAGGAACGTTTTACTGTACTGGTTTCTCCACACTTAAACAAAGATGCGCGTGACCAGTACGAAATTCGCACCCACAAGCGTCTTGTGGATATCGTTGAACACACTGACAAGACTGTTGATGCTTTAATGCGTCTTGACTTGGCTGCAGGTGTTGATGTTCAGATTAGCTTGGGTTAATGAGGGGATAAATAATGTCAATTGGCGTAATTGGTCGCAAGGTTGGTATGACCCGCATCTTCGAACAAGATGGTAAGTCAATTCCTGTGACTGTTATTGAAGTTGAAGCAAATCGCGTAACTCAGATCAAAACCAAGGATACCGACGGATATACCGCTATCCAGGTAACCACCGGTTCTAAGAAGGCTAGCCGTCTGACTAAGCCTGAAGCCGGTCATTTTGCCAAGGCTGGTGTTGAAGCCGGTCGTGGTTTATGGGAATTCCGTATCGACGACGCTGATATTGCTAACTATTCTGTTGGTTCAGAAGTTAAGGTTGAATTATTCAACGAAGTTAAGAAGGTTGACGTAACCGGTACCTCTAAGGGTAAAGGTTTCGCAGGTTCAGTTAAGCGTTGGAATTTCCGTACTCAGGATATGACTCACGGTAATTCACGTTCTCACCGTGTTCCTGGTTCAACCGGTCAGAATCAGACTCCTGGTCGTGTATTCAAGGGCAAGCGTATGTGCGGTCACTTAGGTAATGTTAAGGTTACCGTTCAGGCTCTTGAGGTTGTACGTGTTGATGCTGAACGTAACGCTCTTTTAGTTAAGGGTGCTGTTCCAGGTGCTATCAACGGTACTGTTGTTGTTAAGCCAAGTGTTAAAGCGTAAGCGAGGGGATAATCATGGAATTAAAGATGGTAGGCTCAAGCCCACTTCAGGTTTCTGAAACAACCTTCGGTCGTGAATACAACGAAGCGCTTGTTCATCAGGTTGTAGTAGCTTACATGAACTTTGCTCGTCAGGGTTCAAAGGCTCAGTTAACCCGCTCAGAAGTATCAGGCGGCGGTAAGAAGCCATTCCGTCAGAAGGGTACTGGTAGAGCACGTGCTGGTTCAATCCGTTCTCCATTATGGAGAGGCGGTGCTAAGGTTTTTGCAGCACAGCCACAGAACTGGGAACAGAAGGTAAATCGTAAGATGTACCGTGTTGCTATTCGCAGCATCCTCAGTGAATTAGTTCGTCAGGATCGTTTAGTTGTTGTTGAAGATTTCGCTGTTGAAGAAATCAAGACCAAGGCTCTCGTTAGCAAGCTTAACGAATTATCTCTCAAGGATGTATTAATCGTAACTCCAGATTTTGAAGAAAAGTTAGCTCTGTCTGCTCGTAACCTCTACAAGGTAGACGTATGCAGCGTACAGGGTGCTGGTTTCAACCCAGTAAGCCTTATCTCTCATGACAAGGTATTAGTAACTTCTGCTGCAGTTAAGAAGATTGAGGAGTTATTAGCATAATGATTAGTTCTCGTCTTTATAATATCATTAAGAGCCCATTGGTAACTGAAAAGACCAATACTATTGCACAGAACAACAATGTTGTAACTGTTGCTGTTGTAAGTGATGCCACTAAGCCAGAAATCAAACAGGCTTTCGAAAAAGTTCTGGGTGTGAAGGTTAAGGCTGTTAACACTATTAACTACCAGGGTAAGGTAAAGCGCACTGGTCAGCGTTTAGGTCGTCGTCAGGACTGGAAGAAGGCTTATGTAACCTTAATGCCTGGTCAGACTGTCGATTTTTTAGGTAGTCAGGCTGAATAGGAGTAAGATAAAATGGCAATTGTAAATTGCAAACCAACATCTCCAGGTCGCCGTCACGTTGTTAAGATTGTGACTCCTGACCTTTACAAGGGCGCTCCATTTGCTGGTTTAGTTGAAGAAAAGCGTAAGACCGGCGGTCGTAACAACTACGGTCGTATTACTACCCGTCATATCGGTGGTGGTCACAAGCAGCGTTATCGTATTATCGATTTCAAGCGTGTTAAGGATGGTATTCCTGCTAAGGTTGAACGTATTGAATACGATCCAAACCGCAGTTCACACATTGCACTCATCTGCTACGCAGACGGTGTTCGCAGCTACATTTTAGCTCCTAAGGGCTTAAAGGCTGGTGATGTAGTTGAATCAGGTGTTCATGCATCTATCAAGGTTGGTAATACTCTTCCATTACGCAACATTCCAGTTGGTACTAACGTTCACTCAGTTGAACTTTACCCTGGTAAGGGTGCTCAGTTTGCACGTTCAGCCGGTGCTTTCTGCCAGATCCTCGCTCGTGAAGGTGACTATGTAACCTTACGTATGCGTTCTGGTGAAATGCGTCGCGTATTAGCTGACGGTCGTGCTACCATCGGTGAAGTAGGTAATTCAGAACACATGCTTCGTCAGTTAGGTAAGGCCGGTGCTAAGCGTTGGTTAGGCGTTCGTCCTACTGTTCGCGGTATGTCTATGAACCCAATCGACCATCCACATGGTGGTGGTGAAGGCCGTAACAAGGGTATTCAGCCAAGATCTCCTTGGGGTACCTTATGTAAGGGCTATAAGACCCGCAAGAATAAGCGTACTGATAAGTACATCGTTCGTCGTCGTGATAAGTAATTTTAGATAAGAGGTATTACCATGCCACGTTCGCTCAAGAAAGGTCCTTTTATTGACCAACACTTGCTGCAGAAGGTAGAGAAAGCGGTGGAAAGCAATGATAAGAAGCCAATCAAGACTTGGTCTCGTCGTTCAATAATTATCCCTTCAATGATTGGGATGACCATCGCTGTCCATAATGGTCGTCAGCATGTACCTGTATATGTTTCTGACGAAATGGTTGGTCACAAGTTGGGTGAATTTGCCCCAACTCGTACTTTCAAAGGTCACGCTGCTGATAAAGCAGGTAAGTAAGGAGTTATTAAATGGAAGCTATCGCTATACATAAGAATGCCCGTACTTCAGCTCAGAAAGCACGTTTAGTAGCTAACCAAGTACGCGGTTTACCTGCGGCTCAGGCTGTTTATACTTTACAGTTTAGCCCAAGAAAGTCCGCAGCTATCATTTTAAAGGTTTTGAAATCAGCTATTGCCAACGCTGAACACAACGTTGGTTTAGATGTTGATTCATTGTATGTTTCACAGATTATGGTTGACGAAGGTCCTTCACTCAAGCGTATCCGCGCTCGTGCTAAAGGTCGTGCTGACCGTATCACCAAGCGTACCTCCCACATCACCGTTGTTGTGGCAGCTAAGGCGTAAGGAGTAAGGAATGGGCCAGAAAGTTAATCCAAATGGTATTCGTTTAGGTATTACTAAGCAGTTCAATTCTACTTGGTATGCAAGCACTGCTGATTTCGCAGATAATCTTTTCTGTGATTATCAGGTTCGTGATTACATTTCTAAGGAATTAAAGAACGCTTCTGTATCACGTATCGTTATCGACAGACCTGCAAAGAGTATCGCCGTAACCATCTACACCAGCAAGCCAAAGGCTGTATATGGTGAAAAGGGAGCAAATCTTGAAAAGATCCGTGCTCAGGTTAGCAAGATCGCAGGTGTTGGCGCTTCTGTTAAGGTAATGGAAGTAAGAACCCCTGAATTAGACGCTAAGCTTGTTGCTGACAACATCGCTTCACAGCTCGAACATCGTGTTATGTTCCGTAAGGCTATGAAGAAGGCTATCCAGCTTGCTATGAAGGCTGGTGCCAAGGGTATCAAGATTGAAACCAGCGGTCGTTTAGGCGGTGCAGAAATCGCTCGTTCTGAATGGTTACGTGAAGGTCGTGTACCATTACACACTCTTCGTGCTGATATTGATTACTCTGTATCTGAAGCTAATACCACCTATGGTGTTATCGGCGTTAAGGTATGGATTTTCAAGGGTGAAATTTTAGGCGGTTTACCGCTTGAAGCTGAAGCTCAGCCAGAAAAGAAGCCTTCAAAGAATTTCAACAAGCGTCCTAACGCTAGAAATCAGGCTGCTAAGTAAGGAGATCGATTATGTTACAACCAAAGCGTACTAAATACCGTAAGACTCAGAAGAGTCGTAACCGCGGTCTTGCCTATGCAGGTGGTACCGTTGCATTCGGCGATTTTGGTCTTAAGGCCGTAACCCGTGGTCAGATTACTGCACGTGAAATCGAAGCTGCTCGTAGAGCATTCACTCGTGCTATTCAGCGTAAGGGTCAGATCTTTATCCGCGTATTCCCTGATAAGCCAATTACTGAAAAGGCTCTCGGTGTTCGTATGGGTAAAGGTAAGGGTAGTGTAGAATACTGGGTATGTCCAATTCAGCCAGGTAAGATTTTATTCGAACTCGGTGGAATTCCTGAAGATTTAGCCCGTCATGCATTCGAACTTGCTGCTGCTAAGCTCTCTGTTCAGACCACTTTTGTAACTAAGGCGGTATTATAATGTTTGTAAGTGAACTTAATAATAAGAGTGTTGAAGAACTCAATACTGAGTTAGCCAACTTATTGCGTCAGCAGTTTAACCAGAAGCTTATGTTAAAGACCGGTTCTCTTAAGGACGTTTCAGTTTTAAAGAAGACTCGTCGTGACATCGCTCGTGTTAAGTTTGTGTTAGCACAGTTATCTTCAAAGAAGGATGGTGAGTAATGAGCGAAATTTCTCGTTTAAAGCAGGGTCGTGTAGTTAGCGACAAGATGGATAAAGCCATTGTAGTTGCTATTGAACGTAAAGTTAAGCACCCTATTTATGGTAAGATCGTTAAGCGTACTACCAAGCTTCATGTTCAGGATGAAAACAATGTAGCTAAAGAAGGCGATATCGTTGAAATCAAGGAATGTCGTCCTATCTCCAAGACTATTTCTTGGACTTTAGTTCGCGTTGTTGAAAACAACTAATATTAACTTTTAGTTATGTCAAAAGGGAAGCTTGCTTCCCTTTTTTTATTCTCTCTTAACATCTCACAGAACGGCCCGAGAGTCACGCATCCCCGGAATATCGCTCCATAAAATTCAATTTTAGAAATAATTGAATTTAGATCAAAAAAATCCTTAATCTTTTTTAATTTTTATGTTACTATAACGCACCATTTCATTGTATTGAGATGTAATTTTGTTTTTATTTTTATTATTATAACGGAGCATAATCATGATCCAGATGCAGAGTATGCTAGATGTCGCTGATAACTCAGGCGCTCGTAGTGTAATGTGTATTAAGGTTCTTGGTGGTTCACATCGTCGTTACGCCAGTGTTGGTGACGTTATCAAGGTTTCTGTAAAGGAAGCAATTCCTCGCGGAAAGGTAAAGAAGGGTGACGTAGTTAACGCAGTTGTTGTTCGCACTAAGAAAGGCGTTCGCCGTCAGGATGGTTCTGTCATTCGTTTTGACCGCAATGCGGCTGTTCTCCTTAACGGTCAGTATCAGCCGATTGGAACTCGTATTTTTGGACCAGTAACTCGTGAATTACGTACCGAACGTTTCATGAAGATCGTTTCACTGGCACCTGAAGTTCTTTAATAGAGGGTCGAAATATGGCAAGCAAAATCCGTCTGAATGACGAAGTAATTGTTATCGCTGGTAAGGACAAGAAGAAGACCGGTAAGGTAGTTAAGGTATTAACTGCTGAACATAAGGTTGTTGTTGAAGGTGTTAATCTCGTTAAGAGACACATTAAGCCTAACCCAGCTTACGGTATCGAAGGTGGTATTGTTACTAAAGAAGCACCTATCGATGTATCTAATGTTGCGATTTATAATCCTTCTACTCAGAAGGCAGATCGCGTTGGTTTCAGATTTGAGGATTCTAAGAAAGTTAGATTCTTTAAGTCTAATAATGAACTTGTTAAATAATTGGAGTTTACAATGGCGAAACTGCATGATATTTATAGACAAGAAGTGATCAAGACTTTAACTGAACAGTTTGGTTACAAGACTGTCATGCAAGTCCCTAGGATTGAAAAGATAACCCTCAACATGGGTGTCGGTGAAGCCGTGGACGATAAGAAGGTTTTAGAAAATGCTGTTAAGGATTTAACCGCTATTTCTGGTCAGAAGCCTTTAATCACCAAGGTTCGCAAATCTGTAGCGGGCTTTAAGATTCGTGAAGGCTATCCGATCGGTTGTAAGGTTACTTTACGTGGCGAACGTATGTGGGAATTCCTTGAAAGATTAATTTCCATCGCTATGCCTCGTATCCGTGACTTCCGTGGTGTTAATGCCAAGTCTTTCGACGGTCGTGGTAATTACTCAATGGGTGTTCGTGAACAGATCATTTTCCCTGAAATTGATTTCGATAAGGTTGATGCAATTCGTGGTATGGATATCACCATTACTACTTCTGCTAAGACTGATGACGAAGCAAGAGCACTCTTAACTGCTTTTAATTTCCCATTCCGTAAGTAAGGATAATTAGTTATGGCTAAAACATCAATGTTAATGCGCGAAAAGAAGCGCGAACTCCTTGCTAAGAAGTATTTTCAAAAGCGTCAGGAACTTAAGGCTATTATCTCTAGCGTTACCGCAAGCGATGAAGAAAAGTGGGCTGCTGTTTTAAAGCTTCAGTCACTTCCACGTGATTCCAGTGTTATCCGTCAGCGTAACCGCTGCAGCATCACTGGTCGTCCACATGGCTATTTACGTAAGTTTGGTATGTCCCGTATCATGGTTCGTGAACACATGATGAAGGGTGAAATTCCTGGTCTTAAAAAGGCCAGCTGGTAATTCTAGGAGATTGACTTATGAGTATGCAGGATCCAATTTCGGATTTATTGACTCGTATTCGTAACGGCCAGGCTTCCGGTAAGGTTACGATTAGTTTACCTTCTTCAAAGCAGAAAGTTGCAATTGTTGATCTGCTTAAGAAAGAAGGCTATATTGCAGATTTTTCTGTTTCTGGCGATGAAAAGAAAGTTCTTGAAATCAGCCTTAAATATTTCCAAGGCAAGCCTGTAGTTGAAATGATCAAGCGTGTTTCACGTCCTGGTCTTCGTATCTACAAGAGCTGTTCAGATCTTCCAAAGATTCAGAACGGTTTAGGTATTGCTGTAATTTCTACCTCTAAAGGGCTTATGACTGACCGTGCTGCTCGTAAACTGGGCATCGGTGGTGAAGTTATTTGCTACGTAGCTTAAGGAGTAAACAATGTCTCGTGTTGCTAAATCTCCTGTAGTTATCCCTGCAGGTATTGAAGTATCTCTTAACGGTAACGACATCACCGTTAAAGGTAAGTCTGCTTCATTAAGTACTAAGATTAATTCTTTAGTAAAAGTAGCAGTTAATGATGGTGCTATCACTTTTGCTCCTGTTGATGATTCTCTCGAAGCAAATGCACAGTCAGGTACCGCTCGTGCTAATGTTGCAAACATGGTAAAGGGTGTTGAGAAGGGCTTTGAACGTAAACTCACCTTAATCGGTGTAGGTTATCGTGCTCAGGCCAAGGGCAAAGTTTTAAACCTTGAATTAGGTTATTCTCACCCAATCAACTATGAAGTACCAGAAGGAATCACCATTGAAACTCCTTCTCAGACTGAAATTGTTGTTAAGGGCGTTGACAAGGCTCTTGTTGGCCAGGTTGCTGCAAATCTTCGTGCTTACCGTAAGCCTGAACCTTATAAGGGTAAGGGTGTTCGTTACGCAGACGAAGTTGTACATATTAAAGAAGTTAAGAAGAAGTAGGAATAAGCAATGGATAAGAATTTATCTCGTCTTCGCAGAGCTAAGAAAGCTCGTGCCAAGATGCATGAATTGGGTGCTACACGCCTAGTTGTTTATCGTACTCCGCGTCATATTTACGCTCAGGTAATTGACAACAACGGTAACGTAGTTGTATGTGCTTCAACTCTTGAAAAAGAGCTTGCTAAGCAGGTTAAGTACACTGGTAATGTTGAAGCTGCGAAGTTAATCGGCAAAGTTGTTGGTGAACGTGCAGTTGCTAAGGATGTTACCACTGTTTCTTTCGATCGTTCAGGTTTCCAGTATCATGGTCGTGTAGCAGCTCTTGCTGACGGCGCTCGTGAAGCTGGTCTTAAGTTCTAAGGTGAATGAGAATGGCTAGAAATGAATCTCAGACTAACGAACTGCAGGAAAAATTAGTTGCAGTTAATCGTGTAGCAAAGGTTGTTAAGGGTGGTCGAATTTTCTCATTCACTGCTTTAACTGTTGTTGGCGATGGCAATGGTCGTGTTGGTTACGGTTACGGCAAGGCATCTGAAGTTCCAGCTGCTATTGCTAAGGCTATGGACCAGGCTAAGGCAAATATCGCTGAAAACAAGGTTGAACTCAACAACGGTACTTTATTCCACGAAGTAAAGGGTACTCACGCAGGTTCTACCGTATTTATGAAGCCTGCTTCAGAAGGTACCGGTATTATTGCTGGCGGTGCTATGCGTGCTGTACTGGAAGTTGCCGGTGTTAAGAACGTGCTTGCTAAGGCATACGGTTCAACTAACCCTGGTAACGTTGTAAGAGCAACTGTAGCAGCTTTAAACTCAATGAAGTCTCCTGCTGCTGTATGTGCTAAGCGTGGTTTAACACTTGAAGATATTTTGGAGTAAAAAATGGCTGAGAAGACTATTAAAGTTACCCAAACTAAGAGTGCTATTGGTCGTAAGCCTAATCACGTAGCTACTTTACGTGCTCTTAAGCTTCGTCATATTGGTCACACTGTAACTCTTCCAGATAATCCACAGATTCGTGGTATGGTTGCTACTGTGTATTACATGGTGAAGGTGGAAGAATAATTATGGAAAAGAAATTAACATTAGATTCTTTAAAGCCTGGTGAAGGTTCTAAGAAGCCTAAGGTAAGAGTTGGCCGTGGTATGGGTTCTGGCGTTGGTAAGACCTGTCGTCGTGGTATCAAGGGTGCTGGTGCTCGTAAGAGTGGCGGTACCAGACCAGGATTTGAAGGCGGTCAGATGCCAATCAAGATCCGTTTACCTAAGTTCGGTTTCTTCTCAAGACTGGCTCAGGTTACTACTGAAGTTCCTCTCAACGAATTAAACAAGGTTGAAGGTGATGTAGTTGATCTTTTATCCTTAAAGAAAGCTGACATTATCGGACACAAGTTCGAAAATGTTAAGATTATTCTTTCTAAGGAAGCTAAGTTAAGCAAGGCTGTAGTAGTTAAGGGCCTCAAGGTAACTCAGGGCGCTAAGGCTGCTATCGAAGCTGCCGGTGGTAAGGTAGAAGAATAAGGATTAAGAAATGGTAGCAAGACCAGGTCAAGTTCAGAAGGAAACCAGTGAACTTAAGCAGAGAATTTGGTTCGTTATTATCGGATTGTTAGTTTTCCGTCTTGGTTCATATATTCCTGTTCCTGGTGTTAATGCTGATGTCCTCCGTGAAATGTTTAATTCCCAGAGCGGAAACGTAATGGGAATGTTTAACATGTTTTCCGGTGGTGCATTAGAGCGTGCGTCCATTTTAGCCTTAGGCATTATGCCTTATATTTCAGCTTCAATCATAATTCAGCTGATGTCGGTCATGGTACCTCAGTTGGCTGAATTAAAGAAAGAAGGTGAATCCGGAAGACGAACATTGACAAAGTATACCCGTTGGGGAACTTTGCTATTGGGATTGGTTCAAGCATCAGGTATCGCCTATGGTTTACCTAGAATGATGCCTGGTCTTGTTGACAATCCTAGCTTTCAATTCTATGTTGTTGCGACATTAAGCCTGACTACCGGAACTCTGTTCCTCATGTGGTTAGGTGAACAAATCACTGAGCGTGGTATTGGTAATGGTATTTCGTTGCTGATTTTTGCCGGTATTGTTGCCGGTCTTCCTCGCGCTGTAGGTGTTACGTTTGAGCAGCAACGCCAAGGCGATTTACAGTTAATCAGCATCATTATCATAGCTGCTGTAGTAGTTGCTGTAACAACCTTTGTAGTGTTTGTCGAACTTGGTCAGCGTAGAATACCGATTAACTATGCTAAGAGACAGAGTGGTAACCGTATTTATGAACCGCCTGCAAGTCATTTACCGTTAAAGCTTAACATGTCAGGTGTAATACCTGCAATTTTCGCATCAAGCATTATCATGTTCCCTGCGACAATTGCTTCATGGTTAGGTACCGGTGATTCAGAACAGGGCGTTTTGGTAAATACTTTTCAGGAAATATCTATGCTTCTCTCTCCTGGTCAGCCTCTGTATGAAATTCTTTATGCAGTTGCGATCCTGTTCTTCTGCTTCTTCTATACTGCGATGGTGTTTAATCCTCGTGAGATTGCAGATAATCTGAGAAAGGGTGGAGCTCTTATTTCCGGTATCAGACCTGGTGAGCAGACCGCCAAGCATATTGACAAGGTAATGACAAGATTAACTCTTGCCGGTGCCCTTTATATGTGTTTTGTATGTCTTGTTCCTCAGATGTTGATGAGCTGGTTTAACGTACAGTTTTATTTCGGTGGTACTTCATTGCTGATCATTGTTGTGGTAACAATGGATTTAATCGCACAATACCAGAGTCATAAGGCAAAAGTTCTTTATGGCGATGTGCTAAAGAAAGCGAATTTGTTAAATTATGGACGTTAGTCCAAACAGGAGTATGTCATGAAAGTTGGTGCTTCAGTTAAAAAGATTTGCCGTCACTGCAAAATCATTAAGCGTGGTGGTGTTGTTAGAGTAATCTGTACCGATCCTAAGCATAAGCAGCGTCAGGGTTAATATTTTTTACTCAATTATTTGTTTGCAAAAAAACTGCATGTCATGTATAATCTGTGACTGCAGTTTTTTATTGTGCACTAGTCGGCCCCCGCGTATCCTAACGGGCTTTGCGGAGGCTATTTTTTATAACTTACATATTAGGAGTTTATAGTGGCCCGTATAGCTGGTATTAACGTTCCTGATCAGAAGCATGCTGTTATTGCACTTCAGTACATCTACGGTATCGGTGCTACCACCGCTAAGAAGATTTGTGCTGATGCTCAGATTAGCGAAGACGTTAAAATTAAAGATTTAGATGAATCTGTATTAGATAAAGTTCGTGAACAGGTTGCTAAGTACACTGTTGAAGGTGACCTTCGTCGTGAAATTACTTTAAACATTAAGCGTCTTATGGATCTTGGTTGTTACCGTGGTCTTCGTCATCGTAAAGGCTTACCAGTAAATGGTCAGCGTACTAAGACTAATGCTCGTACTCGCAAGGGTCCGCGCAAGGCAATTAAGAAGTAAGCGAGGTTAATATAATGGTTAAAGCATCTCACAGCACTAATGCTCGTGCTCGTAAGCGCGTAAAGAAGCAGGTAGCAGATGGCGTAGCTCATATTCACGCTTCTTTTAACAATACAATTATTACTATTACTGACCGTCAGGGTAACGCTCTTTCATGGGCTACTTCTGGTGGTTCTGGTTTCCGTGGTTCCCGTAAGTCCACTCCATATGCTGCTCAGGTAGCAGCTGAACGTGCTGGTGAAGCAGCCAAGGAATACGGCGTTAAGAATCTTGAAGTAAACGTAAAGGGCCCAGGTCCTGGTCGCGAATCTTCAATTCGTGCTCTCAATGCTATTGGTTATAAGATTACCAATATCACTGATGTAACCCCAATTCCACACAACGGCTGTCGTCCACCGAAGAAGCGTCGTGTGTAGTACCTTCTTTGCATAATGGAGTATTAAAATGGCAAGATATATTGGACCATCTATTAAATTAAGCCGTAGAGAAGGTACCGACCTTTTCCTCAAGTCAGGTGTTAAGGCTTTTGCTGCTCGTGGCGAAAGATCAAGAAAGCTTCCTGGTCAGCATTGGGAAAACAGACCTCGTACTTCTGAATACGGTCTTCAGTTACGTGAAAAGCAGAAAGTTCGTCGTATTTACGGTGTTTTAGAACGTCAGTTCAGAAACTACTACAAGAAGGCTTCTCGCTTAAACGGTAACACTGGTGAAAACCTTCTTAAGCTTCTTGAATCCCGTCTTGATAACGTAGTTTACAGAATGGGTTTTGGTTCTACCAGAGCTGAAGCAAGACAGCTTGTTAGCCACAAGGCTATCATGGTTGACGGTAAGGTTGTAAACATCCCTTCATTCCAGGTTTCTGCAGGTTCAGAAATTGTTATCCGTGAAAAGGCTAAGAATCAGGAACGTATTAAGGTTGCTCTTGATTTAGCTAAGACCAGCGAACCAATCAGCTGGGTTGAAGTAGACGCTGATAACATGAAGGGTAAGTATGTACGCGTTCCAGAACGTTCAGATTTACCTGCTGATATTCAGGAACAGCTTATCATCGAACTTTACTCTAAGTAATTTAGTCTCTAAACGAGGGAATAATTTTGGGCTCTGTAAAAGACTTTTTAAAACCAAGACAGGTTGCAATAGAACCAGTTGCTCCGAACCATGCGAACGTAGTTCTCGAACCTTTGGAACGTGGTTTTGGCAATACATTGGGTCAGGCTTTGCGTCGTTGTCTATTAATGTCTGTTCCTGGTTGTGCAATTACCGATGTAATCATCGATGGTGTTGCGCATGAATATAGTGCAAAGTCAGATATTCAGGAAGATGTTCTTGAACTGTTATTGAACGTTAAGGGCATAGCAGTAAATATATTAGATGATGCAGAAAATGAAGTCGATATAGAATTGTCCAAGTCTGGAGCCGGTCCCGTCTGCGCAGGCGATATCCTCAGTGACAAGGTAAACATTTTCAATAAGGATCATGTGCTTTGTCATCTTAAGGATTCTAAATCTAACATTCAGATGAAAATGAAGGTTGTGCGCAACGTTGGTTTTTTACCTGCTAATTTACAGGGAAGAAAGCCAGGCTTTGATGAAGACAACAACATTATGTTAGACGCAAGTTTCAGTCCCGTTAAATATTTATCTTATGAAGTTGATTCAGCACGTGTTGAACAGAGAACAGAATTGGATAAATTGGTGCTTGATATTGTAACTAACGGTGTGTTAGATCCAGAACAGGCTATTCATTTAGGTGCAAGTATCCTTCGTGAACAACTATATTCTTTTGTGGATTTAGATGCTGTTAAGACAGTAAGCCCTGTAGAGCAGACTCATGTTCCTGCTCCGGATCCGGTACTTCTCAAGTCCGTTGATGATCTCGAGTTAACAGTTCGTTCTGCTAACTGCTTAAAGGCTGAAAGTATACAGTATATTGGTGACTTGGTTCAGCGTACTGAAGTTGAGCTTTTAAAGACTCCGAACCTCGGTAGAAAATCTCTTACCGAAATTAAGGACGTTCTTGCTCAGCGTGGCCTGTCCTTAGGTATGCGTCTTGATAACTGGCCTCCTGCTGAGTTATCTCAAGGTTCTAAGTCATAACAACATTTATTTTATAAGGAAGATATCATGCGTCATCGTATGAGCGGTCGTCAGTTGAACCGCAATAGCAGCAGTCGTGCTGCATTATTCCGTGCTTTAGCTGTAGCCTTATTCAGAGAAGAAACTATTAAGACTACTTTACCTAAGGCAAAGGAATTACGTCGTGTTGCTGAACGTCTTATCACTATTGCTAAGGTAGACAGTGTTGCTAATCGTCGTTTAGTATTTGCACGTACCCGCGATAGAGATATCGTTACCAAGCTTTTCAACGACATTGGTAAGCGTTGTCTCGAACGTAATGGTGGTTACACCCGCATTTTAAAGTGTGGTTTACGTCCAGGTGACATGACTCAGATGGCTTACATCAGCTTAGTTGATCAGAAGCCTGCTGAAGTTGCTGAAGCTGCAGAAGCTTAAATTACTGTTTAAGTAATAAAATAGACCTCGTGAAAGCGAGGTCTTTTTATCTTTTTTTAGCTTGACTTTTATTATGCACTGTATATAATAAAACGATCATTTTTTGCTTTTGGCAATTGTTAAATTTTATACAGATTGTATATTCTGTCAAATGAGGAATCAAACTTGAACTTCTCAACTGATACTTTTAGACCGCAGCAGGCTAATATTGAAAAAATCTCCCAGACTCAATCAATTATTAGACTTGAACCGTTTGAACAAAATTTCGGTCTTACTTTAGGTAACGCCTTAAGAAGAATATTATTATCATCTATGCCTGGTTGTGCTATCAATGCCGTAAAGATTAGGGGTGTTGATCATGAATATACTACCAAGGAAGGCTTACAGGAAGATATTCTGGTGTTACTTCTCAATCTCAAGAAGATTGCTGTAGAGATCGAAAACACCACCATGAATGAAGCTGTGCTTTCTTTACATGTGAATGATCCTGAAATTTCTTCTGAAGACACACATTCTTTTAAGAGTGATTATGTTGGTCCAATCACCGCCGGTGATATCTATTGTCCAACCGGTGTCAGAATTTTGAACCCTGAACTTGAGATCTGTCATATTACACATCGTTCAGTACCATTCATCATGGAAATTTATGTAGACAGAGGCAGAGGTTTTGACAGAGCAGATTTACGTTCAGCTAACCATACCGATGATCACAGGGATCATGGTGAAGGCAGATTGCTTGTCGATGCTACCTACAGCCCTGTCAAGAACGTGGCTTATAAAGTAGAACCATACGAAAACAATGAAGGCAGACCGCTTGAAAGTCTCGTAATAAGCCTCGAAACCGACGGTACCATTACCCCTGAAGATTCTCTTAAGCATGCTGCAACAATTTTCCATGAACAGCTTGATGCATTTATTAACATCAGCTCCTTCAGTGAACCTGTTGTTGAAGAAGATAATGAGCCAAAGATTAATCCACAGCTTCTTAAGCCTGTTGAGGAACTTGAACTTACCGTTCGTTCTGCAAACTGTCTCAAGGCTGAAGGCATTAAGCTCATTGGTGACCTTGTTCAGCGCACTGAAGTTGAACTGTTGAGAACTCCAAATCTCGGTAAGAAGTCTCTCTCAGAAATCAAGGATGTTCTTTCACGTGAAGGTCTTTCACTCGGTATGCGTATCGAGAACTGGCCAGAGGCTGAAATTGAGCCTGAAGTTAAGTACAGACTCTAATTAACCCATATTCTAAATAAAAACCACCTTCGGGTGGTTTTTTGTTATTAATCACTCTTTATATTTAATATAACAGACTAATACTATATAATCATTTACAATCTTTTTATCTAATTATTAATTGTCACTTTCATACTGACTGTGTGTATCTAAGGATTATTTATGAACAAATTTTTGTTATCAACTCTGGCTCTGGCAGTTTCTGTCGGAGTTTACGGCTGTAACAGCGACAATTCTGTAGGTCAGGGCCCTGTTGCAAAACAGGTTAAGGAACAGGCGACTTTAACAGGTAAGCTTGACAATAAGCCTGTATATATCTATGTAGATGGTGTAAATGCAGGTTCTTCTAGTGAATTTAAACTTCATGAGAAGAATAATGTTTATAAGGCATCTGTTGCACTTGAAAAAGGTACCTATAAGATTAAGCTCGGTGATGCAGGTTTAACCTGTGGCACCACTTTCGGTCCTGATGCTGATACAAAGATTACCTTTGGTACCGCAACACAAATGTCAAACTGTGCAAAGGGAGAATTCGAACTTAGGGTTCTGCTTCCAAGCACTTATGATTTTACTCTTAACTACACCAAGGACACTCCTACTTTAAGTATCTTAAGAGGTACAAGAAAGGTTGAGGTTAAGCGTCAGCCTCCTGCCGTGGATTGTGACAAGTGGAATGGTGGACCTGTTACTGCCAACGTTTCTAAGGCGTGGAAGAACGGAACCAAGATCAGAGATGCTTATACCGGACAGACTGCGGTTGTTAAGAACGGAAAGGTTACAATGACACCTGGTGCTTCAAGTGAAGGTATTCTTCTTCTTGAAGAAGCTAAAGACATAACCACTCCGGCATTCAGCTGGGATAATGCCAATGTTTACTTTATGCTGACCGACCGTTTTAATAACGGTGATAAGTCCAATGACCACTCATATGGCAGAAAGTTTGACGGTGAGGACGAAATCGGTACATGGCATGGCGGTGACTTCAGGGGAATAACTCAAAAGCTTGATTATCTTAAGAAGCTCGGTGTTAATGCTATCTGGGTAACTCCTATTGTCGAACAGTCCCACGGTTTCATCGGCGGCGGTGTTGAACAGTCATTCCCGTTCTACGCTTATCACGGTTACTGGGCAATGGACTTCACCAAGATTGATAAGAACCTCGGATCTGAAGCCGATTTTCAGGAATTTATCGATGAAGCTCATAAGAGAGGCATAAGGGTTCTTGTTGACGTTGTAATGAATCATGGCGGTCACGCAACTCTTAAGGACCTTCAGGATTTGAATCTTCCTGAACTCGTTAATAAGAAGGATCAGCTCCCTGATGATTATTCAGATTTTAAGCCTGTTGGTATGTTTGGTACCTGGAGCAGTGTAAATGCCTTCATAAATACAAAGTCAAAGGATTGGAACAAGTGGTGGGGTCCTGATTGGGCCAGAGCCGGTTTACCTGGATATCCTGAACCAGGTGTCGGTGATGCCGACATGGCTGTAGGTGGTCTTCCTGACTTCCTTACCGAAAGCACCAAGACTGTATCCCTTCCATATTTCTTAAAGAACAAGAAGGACACCAATGCAGTAGATTTACCTAATGCAACAATTGTGGATTATCTTGTGAGCTGGCATACCTACTATGTCAGAAAATTTGGTGTGGACGGTTTCAGATGCGATACCGTAAAGCATGTTGATCCTATTGCATGGAAGAAGCTTAATGAGTCTGCAGTTAAGGCATTAAAGGAATGGAAGGCGGAAAATCCTACCAAGAAGCTTGATGACTTACCTTTCTTTATGGTCGGTGAAGTATGGGATCACGGTGTAGCCAGAGATTTATGGTATGACAACGGATTCTCAAGCATTATCAATTTCGATTATCAGAAAGAATCAATGACCTATACCCAGTGTATGAAGACTGCCGATGATACTTACTCCAAGTACGCAAGAATGATTAGCAGTGATCCTGGATTTAATGCCATGTCTTATATTTCATCACACGATACAAAACTTTTCTTCGGTGATTATAAGGACTTTGCACTTCAGAAGCGTGCTGCTAACAGCTTCATGATGCTTCCTGGTCAGGTTCAGATTTATTACGGTGATGAGTCAGGTCGTGATCTGATGAAGGATGGCGGTTATATCGATCAGTCAGTACGTTCAGACATGAACTGGGGTGACCTCAGTAAACCTGAGTACAAGGAGCTTGTTGATCACTGGTCAATTCTCGGTAATTTCCGTCTGAATCATCCTTCAGTGGCAAGCGGTAAGCATACCACCATCTCCATGTCTCCGTATACATTCATGCGTAACAACGGCAAGGATAAAGTTGTTATCGTATCAGCGGGCAGAAGAGGTTAGTCAGACCTTTCGCAGGCCTGTGAATAAGCCATAAACTAAAAGCTCTCCATTATTATGGAGAGCTTTTTTGTTAATCAGTTAGAGTTTCGCACTGATACACCGGAGCAGCACCTTTGCATTCATGTACGGATGTATTTAAATTCGATATGATGGCAAGAAAAAGTTTCCTTTATCAGTTGTTGCCGTGGGTAAGCAGGTGACCCATTCTGTCTTCCTTGGTGTCCAGATAGTTCTCGTTATACTTGTTACGTCCCACTTCAATAGCTACCCGTTCCACAACGTTGATGTTGTATTTTTTCATTTCCGCTACCTTAAGCGGGTTGTTAGTCATGAGTTTAATTGATTTGACTTTCAGATAGTTAAACATCTCGGCACATATTTCATAATGCCTTGCATCAGCCGGAAAACCCAGATGCAGATTTGCATCAACGGTATCAAGCCCTTTATCCTGAAGGTGATATGCCTTGATCTTATTAAAAAGACCTATGCCTCGGCCTTCCTGTCTTACGTACAGAAGAACGCCTCTCTTTTCCTTTGCAATCTGTTTCATTGCAGCTTCAAGCTGGAAACCGCAGTCGCATTTAAGACTGAACATTGTGTCTCCGGTCAGACATTCTGAATGAATTCTGGCCAGTACAGGTTCATCGGTGGTTATGTCTCCCATGTAAACTGCTGCGTGTTCTTTATTCTGTTCGTCCTTAAAGGCGATAATATTAAATACTCCAAACGGGGTAGGCAGGTTTGCACTTTCCGTAGCATCAGTGATGTGGTATCCGGTCTGTTCCCTGATTGATTCGTTGTTTTCAGTCATGGTCTCTTCTTTTATTTTGCTTCAAGATATTGCTGTATTTTTTCATGAACAGCACTCTGGTTTGACAAATCATTACGCTGTTCTTCCGGCAGATTAGAATTTGAGGAATAAAGTTTTTCCAGTTTTGACAATATACCATAAAGTTTCGGATTTATACTGAACTGTTCTTTTTCTCTGAGATTGTCAATGCTCTCAGGAATCAGTGCCAGAATGTATGAATCATGTATGGTTTTGCTTGTTTTAATTGTTGTAAGCTCGTCATATTCAGTCTGTCTTACAAGCGGATTAAAGTAAGCCGGAGTTCTGTACGGGGTAGTTGATTCCGTGTCGTTTATTTCCTGTCTAATCAGAGGTAAGGAGGCTATTCCGGAAGCAGAGAAAATTATCGTCAGCAAAGGAATAATCCAGGCAAGCTGTCCAACAAGGAAGTTTGATTTTGTCTGATAGAAGACGGTTCTGTCTTCGTAGTCAACGTCAAAACACCAGCAGTATGAAACAAGTAAAAGAACCATCAGGTATGATTCTTCGAATATATTGGTGTATAGGCCGAAGATCAGTAACGGCATGATGACACAGAAGGAACTTACGGTGTGAGTGTTTCTTGGTGAAAATTTAAAATAGTTTCTGTAGATCCATAACAGAGCCGTGAGTAAGGCAAGAAATCCGATGGCTCCGGATCCTATAATGACCCGGGATACGGTGCTGATGTCGGTTTTGAACGGGAGGAAAAGATCGTTGTTGACCAGATAATGCAGAATGGTGCTGTTTGCGGTATCGTATCCGGTTCCGATAACCAGATGCGGACTGATTATCTGGGCATAGGTGTCCATTGAATATTCAGCGAGGTTATGCGTGGTGCTGCTTATGCACGATGAGCATGTTATAACCACTGACAGTATGGATATTACTAAAAGGCTGAACCCGAAAACTGTTTTCTGTCCCTGCTTTAAGATGACTATGCCTGAAATGAGCGTGGTCAGGAAGGCTGTTGAAATTGTCAGCACTGAGGAACATGTGGATAATTCCAGAACCAGCATTACGGCTATGGCTGCCGAAACAACATTGTTGATTTTTCTTATTTTCCCGGATTCACAATCTGAAGAGGCCACAAATATAAGAGCCGTGAGCCCCCAGATGATTCCTGTCATATGATTTGCGGAAACGGAGAGATATTCGCTGAAATCAGAATTGAAATGTACGAGTAGAAGTTCCAGTGCCGCTCCGGCAGGAATCAGCAGAATGAGCAGCTTTTTCAGATTAATGATCCTGTACAGCTGGTAGTAGGCAAAAAATGTCAATCCGAAAAAGAGTGCGCCTACTGCAGGTGTAAAGGAAGGATTGTTGTGAACGGCATAGTGATATATCGCAGGCACGGAAAATAAAACTGCTGTCAGGGACAGCATTTTGAAAGATGAATTCAGCGTAATTTCCTTGCGCGCGGCAACACTCCAGAATCCTAAAGCAATTATGCATGAAGCAACTGCAAGGGTGAACAGATTGTTTGAACTGCCAAGCCCCAATGCCGAAGTAGAACCATCCAGCAGACTGACGTGTGAAAAGAACAGAAAAAATGTCGTTATCAGAGTAATGAACAGGAAATTAATGAGAGTCTTCTGCATTTTGTTTATCCGTGTATGCTTCATCGGCAGTTATGATTGATACATCTGGGCCGACTGGGCTTTCAGGTCCTTGCGCTATCTGAATTGTCGTAATCTAAGGTTGTATTTATTTATCATATGGTTAATAATCTATTACCATGCCGTAGATAACCCTTTATTTTATCACAATGTGCGTATTATTTCGACTTTTGCGTTAAATATCATTCGTAATGACGGAAGGCCGCTGGAACATGTGATTGCAGGGGGCTCGGACGTAAGTATTAAGACAGACTGCCTGTTGAAGTGAATGTGAATGGATAAGGCTCAGAGGTTTTTATTTGAATTTGAGCCGTGAATAAGGTTTTGTATGGAAAACAACGAAGTTTATGAACTGGATGACGCTGTCGTATCCAAAATGGTTTCAGATGCGTTCAACGTTATTCAGGAGTCAATCAGTGTTGATCTTGAGAACGGCAACATAACGGAAGATGATATAGACTGTTTTAATAAGGCCGTTGAGGATGATTCCCTTTACCAGGGAGTGGTAAGGCCTCCGATGTATAACTGGGGGGAATTGGATGAAAGTCTTGAGGACCTGCTCAGTGATGAGCTTGAGGCCTATAACTTTGCCGAAATATACATGGCCAAACCGGGAGAAAACGGCAATGAACATGTATTTGCAGTGGTACTTCTTAAAGTAAATCAGCCGGACGATGAACAGGGATTTGCATGCCTTAAGTGGAATCCGGAAGGCTATGCCGAGATGTTGGACTGAGATTCCGTTCCTAACCGGCCGTTTCCCTCCGCAGAATCGGGGTGCGGGCCGGTACAGGAATCCGGATGATGTCCGTGATTCCGTTTTATGCCGATGATTTAAGCTCTTTTATCTCCGCTTACGGTCTGATTTCAATAACGGTTCCCGGAGATACCAGTTCTATGAATTCGTCCATATCATCGTTGAGAAGTGCTATGCAGCCGTTTGTCCAATTTGAAGACTGCAGACCAGGTGTCGGATTATCCTTAACATACGGCTGTCCGTGAACCATAATCATTCCACCAGGTTTCTTTCCCATGGATTTTGCATATTCTATGTCCGTCTTATTCGGATATGATATGTGGAATGACTTGTGGAATCTTGAATTCGGATTAATGTAGTCAAGAATATAGGTTCCTTCAGGGGTTTTTTTGTCTCCCTCAAAATGCTTGTGCCCCTTGGGATTTTCGCCAAGAGCTATGTAGTATGATTTGACGAGTTTTCCCTTGCGGTACAGAAAAAGCCTGTATGTTGATTTCTGAACCACCACCTTATCCACTGAATCATTTTTAAAAATGTACTGGGAGAAAGGTATTTTTGTTGTATTGAGTTTTGTGTAATCCGCGCGTTCATCGTATTCCGGTGTTTCCAGCAGGGCTTCGATAAAAACCGAAAAAGGAAGGTTTGTTCCCGCAGTTTGTGCATTTTCCGCACGAGCGTTCCCGGCAAGAGGGAAAAGAATAAGGTAAATAAGGGGCAGAGCAGTATATTTAAGTAATTTCATCGTAATCATTGCGGTATCAGTAACATAGTCCTGTGGAGAGGTGCTTAATTATATTCTCTTTTTTGTTTTTTTTAAGGTTATTTTAATACTTTCCGCACGGCCGTTTCATGTCCTCAGCCGTCAGTTTGTGGAGAATAATGGTTATTCTTAGAGTATAATATTACAGTTTACGGAGAGTTATTCTGATATGGATGAGAAAAAAATGAGCTATGAGGGAGTTGAACAGCTCCCGTTGGAAAATTTTACGGAGTCCGCATATCTTAACTATGCCATGGCCGTTATCAGGGATCGTGCACTGCCACACATAAGTGACGGATTAAAGCCGGTGCAGAGACGTATTATTTACGCCATGGATCGTCTCGGACTCAGCGCCACATCCAAGTTTATGAAGTCGGCAAGAACCGTGGGTGATGTTTTGGGTAAGTATCATCCGCACGGTGATTCATCCTGTTACGGAGCCATGGTTCTCATGGCACAGGATTTTTCATACCGCTATCCGCTCGTGGACGGCCAGGGAAACTGGGGTCATCCGGACGAGCCTAATTCTTTTGCGGCCATGCGTTACACTGAATCCAGACTCTCAAAATTTTCAGAGGTTCTGCTTTCCGAACTGGGACTCGGGTGTACAGAATATGTGTCAAATTTTGACGGTTCCATGCAGGAACCGAAGTATCTTCCGGCCAGACTTCCTCATATTCTCCTAAACGGTACTTCAGGTATTGCCGTAGGTATGGCTACCAATATTCCTCCCCATAACGTAAATGAAGTCACGGCAGCCTGTATTCACATGCTGGAGAATCCTAAAGCCACTGTAGATGACCTCATGCAGTTTATTAAAGGGCCGGATTATCCGACTGAAGCAGAAATTATTTCCTCACCTTCAGAAATTAAAAAGATTTATGAGACCGGGCGCGGCACGGTCAGAATGAGAGCCGTTTACAGGGTGGAAAAAGGGGAGATTATCATAACCGCACTGCCTTATCAGACCAGAGGTGCTGATATAGTTCAGAAAATTGCGGAGCTTATGAATGCCAAAAAGCTGCCTATGCTCAGCAATATCCGTGATGAAACATCAGATACGTGCAGAATCGTTTTGGTGCCTAAGTCAAACAGGGTTGATGTGGATAAGATGATGTCTCATCTGTTTGCCCTGCCTAAACTGGATCTTGAAAAGACCTATGCCATAAACATTAATATTCTCGGTCTGAACGGCAATCCTGCAGTAAAGACACTGCCGGAAATCCTGAGCGAATGGCTTGAATTCAGATGCGACACCGTAAGACGCCGCATAACTACCAGGCTTGATAAGATAAATGTCAGACTGCATCTTATTGACGGGCTGCTGATTGCATTCCTGAACATTGATGAGGTTATACGCATCATCAGGGAAGAGGATAAGCCGAAACAGATTCTGATGGAAAGGTTTAATCTGTCAGATACGCAGGCGGAATACATACTGGAAACAAAACTCCGTCAGCTGGCCAGAATTTCCGAAATGGCACTTGTCGGGGAAAAGGAAGATTTGGAAAAACAGAAGAACGAACTCAATGCTCTGCTGTCTTCTCCCGCGAAATTTAAGAATCTTATCAAGAAGGAACTGAAAGCAACTGCCGCTGAGTATGGTGATGAGCGCAGAAGTCCTATTGTTCAGAGAGAGGTTGCTCAGGTTATTTCTGAAAGGGATCTGACGCCTGCCGAGCCGGTTACCGTCGTTCTTTCAAAAATGGGATGGATCAGGGCTGCCAAGGGATATCTGGATAATCCTGAATCTCTGTCATACAAACAGGGGGATGAATATCTTGATTCCGTGTTCTGCAAGTCAAACATGCCTGCCGTATTTCTTTCAAGCAAAGGGAAGGCCTATACCCTTGACGTAAGCGCCATGCCTTCGGCCCGCGGCCAGGGTGAGCCGCTTACCAGCAAGCTTGGACTTGAGGCCGGTGAAACCGTTGAAACTGTAATAAGCTCATCGGAAAGCGACTTTTATCTCATCGGTACTGATGCGGGGTACGGTTTCGTATGCACATTTGCCGACATGCTGAGTTATACCATGAACGGCAAGAGTTTTATAAATCTTACCGAAAATGCCAGGGTTCTGAAACCTGTCCGCATAGATAACCTTGACAATTCACTCTGTCTTATTGTTTCAAATATCGGTAAGATGCTGGTGTTTAAGGTCAGTGAGCTTCCCCGTCTTTCAAAAGGCAAGGGAAACAGAATGATTAACATTCCTACCGAAAGAGCCCAGTCCAGAGAAGAGTATGTGGTGGCATATACTGTTCTTACTCCGGATGATTCCGCGGTGATACATGCCGGAAAGCGTCATTTGACTGTTACTCCGTCAGAGATAGACACGTACCAGAATACCAGGGGACGCAGGGGAATTACTCTTCCGAGAGGCCTGCAGAAGGTGAGCTACATTGAGAAGATTCAGACAAAAAATCAGACTGAATCCGAACCACAGAAATCACCTGATGATATCGTAAAAGATTCAAATATTTAATAACCACAGGAAAAAAAGATGATTTTAGTATTTCGTGTTGTTTTGCTAATCATACTGGCAATTTTATGGCTGATTTTTGGCCTTACCGTATGTATTTTCAGACCGTTTCACAAAGGCAACATATACTGCCTGACCCAGATGTTAAGATGCGGAAGATGGGCCATCGGCGTTAAGGTTGACAGCAGAATCGACGTTAAGGCCATCCGTGAGCAGATGCCTGCGGTAATGGTCGGCAACCACCAGTTTAACTGGGACATTATAGTCATGGCGGACGTCCCGCAGCCGGGAACGGCATGCATCGGTAAAAAGAGTCTTATGTTCGCACCAATTTTCGGGCTGCTGTTTTTTCTTACCGGAAACATCTTTATTGAAAGAGACAAGTCCTCAAAAGCCGGAAATGAGATTCTGAAGATTGTTGACGTTATTAAGAAGAAAAAGAAATCAATTTGGATTTTCCCTGAAGGCCACCGTTCAAAGGGGCATGGGGTACAGACATTTAAAAACGGTGCCGTGAATATCGCAAGTCAGGCTGATGTTAAGATTCTTCCGTTTGCCATTTCCTCATACAAGATTGATCTGAACAGATGGGATAACGGCAGGGTAATTGTCAGATCACTGCCTCCGGTGTCAGTTGCCGGTCTTGACAGAAAGGGACTGAAGGAAACCACCCGTCAGCTCCATGATTCAATCAGTGCCTGCATAGATGAGATGGATCGTGAAACGGGGTTCAAAAGGGAACAGACCGTAAATGGTACTGAATCTGACGGAAAGGCGGAGTAAAACTTTTTTCGTCACCTGCTTTATTTTCAAGCAGTAGGACCGATATTTTTTAAGGAACAATATGCTTACACTTTTGTTTTCGATGCCTCTGGTTTTTTTGGTTTACATACCGGGGATGATATTTTTTCTGCGATTCCTGATGGAATATGCGGGAGTGGATTTTTATCATCCGTTCAGTCAGCTGATTTTTAAGATTACCGCTCCGTTTCTAAAGGTTTTCAACAACCTGCATATCGGAAACATTAACGTTGCTGCACTGCTGAACATGATCCTGCTTTCCTACGTGCTGATATGCGTGTTTTTTATGAAAGGATTCAGTACTGAGGCAATGGCCGTGATGTTTGTCGGTAATCTGTTTTTTGTGATATGGATGATTATGGAGCTCCTTATTATCCTTCTTATCATAACGGCGGTTCTCAGCTGGATTCCTTCGGCATACAGAACAAGTGTGTACTTTATGACGATGCTTAAACCGCTGACCGGGGTGTTTGACAGGTTTATTCCGAGAATCGGTTACATTTCCCTGTCTTTTCTTGTAGTCTTCCTGTTAATGCAGTTTATTGACGGAACGGTAATGCCAAGACTGTTGTTCATGCTGATACAGAGGGGGCTGTAAGTGAGTCCTCTGCAGGTAAAGGATGGGAAAGTGGTAATTAATGTCACCGTTGTTCCTAAGTCAAGCAGGGATGCCATAGTAGGTATTCTTGGCGATGCCGTCAAGGTTGCCGTAACGGCTCCTCCCGTTGACGGAAAGGCCAATGCCTACGTATGCAAATTTCTGGCTGGTGAGTTTAAAACAGCCAAGAGCAATGTTTCCATCATAAAAGGGGAAACCAGCAAGCATAAAACAATAGAAATCCGAGAATACAGAAACATTCCTCCGATACTGAGAGAGTTTGTAAAAAGTTAAAAGGCCTGTCTCCAATTAATTTCAGGAAACAAGCCTTAAATTCTGTTAGTATGACCTAGAAACTTAAGTGATCAATTTCTGGGGTCATACTATTTACTGTGCCGCTCTTCTTAATTAAAGTCAGCTTATTAAAGCTGAGATCTTAGAACTGCTTGGACATTTCCTCGGCTCTCTTCTTGCAGGCATCAAGGGCACGTGAAACCAGATCATTCAGATTACCGTCGTTGAATACCTTTAACGCTTCATATGTGGTGCCGCCCTTTGATGTTACGGCTTCTCTTAACTGGGCAATGGATTTGTCCTGATTCTGGATAACCATTTGAGCAGATCCCAGAATAACCTGTTCTAGCATGGATCTTGCGTCCTTTTCTGAAAATCCGTATTCAGCAGCCTTGTTGGCCATGCATTCAAGGAAAAGGAAGAAGTATGCCGGAGCACTGCCTGAAAGGGAGGTGATGTTGTCTATGCCTTCCTCTGAGTTAACCCAAACCGTTTTACCGCAGCAGCCGAGAAGATCTTCCGCAAATTTTCTGTCATCATCCGTGGCATTGGATGCAGGATAGAGTCCGGCCATTCCCAATCCGATGAGAGCCGGGGTGTTTGGCATGACGCGGACAATGCGGCTGAGTCCGGGAACAAGCTCGGCAATTCTTGATGTGGTGACGCCGGCCATTATGGATATTAACAGCTTTTTGCCAAAATTAATGCCTGATGCGGCAAACTGGTTTAATACTTCCTGCATCATCTGAGGCTTTACTGCCATTACCACAATATCCGCATTTCTGACGGCTTCAACATTATCGGTAAGACCATTAATGCCGAAAGTGGTTTTGAGGGCTTCGATTTCTTCTGCGAACGGAGTGGATACGGTTACCATTTCCTTCGGGTAGCCTGCATTAAGAATGCCTTTAATAAGGCTCTTGCCCATGTTTCCGCCACCAATGAATGTAATATTGCGGTGCTGCATTATTTATTCCTTAGATGGACAAGTCCATCATTAAGTTAAAAAAATACTCTGCCGTAGTTAATATGTCCTTACAACAGAGCCGTACATAAGTATTGATTTAAAAATGCCGTTGCTGACGGCCGGGACATGCTCTGAATTTAACCTGCATAGGTAGTGTCCGTCGCCGGAATTTTGGTCTTGTCAGGATATTCCCTGGCCCCGAATATTGCTGTTCCTATACGGATTTCGGTACTGCCGCAGGAAATGGCTTCGGCCATGTCGCCGGTCATTCCCAGTGAGAGTACGGAAATGTTCTCATCGTTTGACTTCATACTTTCAAATTTCTGCTGGAGGCGTGCGAACTGTGCCGTGATTTCCGAGCTGTCGGTGGTGTTTTCCGCAACCCCCATGAGTCCTGTGAGACGTAGGTTTGACGTTGACCTGACATATGATGCAATTTCATCTATTTCATCGAAGGTACAGCCGGATTTCTGAGGTTCCGAACTGATGTTTACCTGAATGAGAACGTCCAGCGGAGGCAGATCCGCAGGTCGCTGTTCGCTCAGCCTCTTGGCAATTTTGACGCGATCCAGACTTTCAACAATATCGAAACATTCAGCAATGATTTTTGTTTTGTTTGACTGTATAGGACCGATGAAATGCCATGTTATATCCTCATATCCCATGGACTTGATTTCTTTGATTTTTAATTCGGCTTCCTTTGCGTATGATTCCCCGAATCTTCTCTGACCTGCCGCATATGCCTCAATGATTTTTTCCACCGGCTTTGTTTTACTGACAGCAAGCAGCTTTATATCTTTTACCTTTCGGTGATACTGATTTGCAAATTTGAGAATTAAGTCTTGTACATTGAGAAGGTTTTCTTGTATTGTACTCATATTGGTTTTATACTCAGTAATTAACGTTGTATTAATAGTTTTGATTATTAGTAATAAATTTTTGCATAGCACAAAGTCTTCATAAGAGAGATTTCACATGGATATTTTAGATTTATTGCACTATGGTGTAAAGAATAATGCATCAGATTTACACCTTTCAGCAGGCGTACCGCCAATGATTCGTGTCGATGGTGACATGCGCAAACTTAAGGTTACCGACAGCGCCACACTCGAAGTAACCGACATGCCTCCTCTGGACGTATCAACCATTCATAATCTGGTATACGATATCATGAATGACTTCCAGCGTAAGGAATTTGAAGAAACGCTGGAATGTGACTTCTCCTTCGAAGTAAAGGGTCTGGCCCGTTTCCGTGTGAATGTGTTTAATCAGAATCGCGGTATGGCGGTTGTATTCCGTACAATTCCTTCAAAGGTTCTTACCCTGGAAGAACTGCATTGCCCTGATGTGTTCAAAAAGATTGCAAGTTATCCTAGAGGTCTGGTTCTGGTAACAGGTCCTACAGGTTCAGGTAAGTCCACTACTCTGGCAGCAATGGTTGACTATGTTAATGAAACACAGCACAGCCATATTCTTACAATTGAGGACCCTATCGAATTCGTGCATCAGAACAAGAACTGTCTGGTAAACCAGCGTGAAGTTCACCGTGATACACAGTCATTCAGTAATGCTCTGCGTTCCGCACTCCGTGAAGACCCTGATATCATTCTGGTGGGCGAATTGCGAGACCTTGAAACCATCCGTCTGGCACTGACTGCCGCAGAAACCGGTCACCTTGTGTTCGGTACACTGCATACCAACTCTGCCGCAAAGACAATCGACCGTATCATTGACGTTTTTCCAGGTGCTGAAAAAGACATGGTGCGTTCAATGCTTTCAGAATCCCTGAGAGCGGTAATTTCTCAGACCCTGATGAAGAAGAACGGCGGCGGTCGTGTGGCTGCACATGAAATCATGATCGGTATCCCTTCAATCAGAAACCTGATTCGTGAAGATAAGATTGCACAGATGTACTCCATGATTCAGACCGGTGCACAGCATGGTATGAAGACATTGGACGCTGACCTCAAGTCATTGGTGTCAAGAGGCATCATCAGTGTTGCCGAAGCAAGATCCAAGGCAAAGGATCCTAACGCTATAGTTGGTTAATTGAGGGAATAGCAATGTCACATAATCAGCCTTTAAAAATAGACAGATATTTACAGTTCATGAACGAAAACAAGGCTTCCGACCTTTTCTTAACGGTTGACCTTGAACCAGCCGTAAAGCTTGACGGTCACCTGACTCCGATTGAACCTGGTAAGCTTACATATGATCAGGTTCTGGAATTCGTTCAGGAAACCCTGATTGAACGTCCGGATCTTCAGGAACAGTATGTAAATGAAAGGGAAGCAAATTTCGCTATTTACCGTCCTGAACTCGGCCGTTACCGTGTAAGCTGTTTCTGGCAGCTGAACAACCCCGGTGTCGTATTCCGTCGAATTGTTGAAAGAATTCCTACCACCGAGGAACTTCATCTTCCTCCGTCATTCACCAAGTGGGTAATGGAAGACCGTGGTCTGCTGCTGTTCGTCGGTGCTACCGGTGCAGGTAAGTCTACCACTCAGGCGGCAATGATCGGTCATCGTAACATGAATTCCGACGGTCATATTCTTACAATTGAAGACCCTATCGAATATGTTCATCATCATCAGCGTTCGCTGATTACCCAGCGTGAAGTAGGCACAGATACCGTAAGCTTTGACGCAGCTTTGAAATCAGCCCTCCGTCAGGCACCTGACGTTATACTGATCGGTGAAATTCGTTCCAAGGAAACCATGGAATTCGCACTCAGCTTCGCGGAAACCGGTCACCTTGTACTGGCTACCCTCCATGCCAATAACGCTAACCAGGCTATTGACCGTATTCTTCACCTTGTTCCGGAAAGCAATCAGCGCCAGATGCTCTTTGACCTTTCAGTAAACCTGAAAGCTATTATTGCTCAGCAGCTGATTGAAACCACCACCGGCGGCAGACGTGCGGCTTTCGATATTCTGGTAAATACTCCTACGGTTTCAGACTGTCTGCAGAAGAACGAACTTTACAAGCTCAAGGATATTATGCTTAAGTCTCCTGATGAAGGTATGACTACCTTCGATAAGAGCCTGTTTGAACTCTATCAGCAGGGTGTTATCAGTTACCATAATGCTCTCCACTTCGCGGATTCTGAAAACGAAGTACGTCTGATGATTAAGCTTGCCGAAGGTGTAAAGGGATCAGACGAAATGTCAAACATCGTGTTTGAATAATTTGGGAAATCCTTTTAAAAGCTTATTTTTACAGCGGGAAGGCATGTGTTAGAGCAACGTATGCCTTCCCTGTTTTTTTACCACGGGCTTCTATTTGTCGCTCCGGTTTTATATTTGCTTGATTTTTTGATCATAAATAAATATATTGAAGTTCATTACGGAGCAGAAAAATATAAAAACAAACAAATAATGGAGTTAAATAATGTTCAAGATTGATTCTGAAAAGTGTACTGACTGTCAGAGTTGCCTAGAAGTGTGTCCATGCGGAGCCATTCATGAAGATGAGAATGCGGAAGTTTGCGTTATTGACGTCGAGCTTTGCGCTGAATGCGGTGCATGTCAGGCTGAATGTCCTTTTGAGGCTATTGAAGAAACAGATGAGTAATCAATAAATTTAATGACTCATTTACTAAATGTCGCATACGGAAGTATGCGACATTTTTTTTTCTTCCATTATGTAATACTATAGTACGGAAGGGCTATCTTTATCGGTTTATCTATGTATAAATATGTATTTCTGACAATCATATTCTTTTTGCTGTTTTTTCTGTCAATAAATTTTGGCGGCAGCGATCTGTCACTTGCTGAAGCTCTCAGTAATGAGGAATATGCCGAGGTATTCTGGGACATCAGACTTCCGCGTGTTCTTAATGCCGTACTAGCAGGATGTCTGCTTGCCGTATCCGGCGTGGCTTTTCAGGCGGTATTTCAGAATCCGCTGGTATCCCCGGATCTGCTTGGAGCCTCAAGCGGGGCGGCTTTGGGAACCCTGCTGCTTCTGATGTGCGGTGTCTCGGGCCTGTGGCTGCCTCTGGGGGCTCTGGCCGTGGGAGGATGCGTTACATTAATCTGTGTCACCGTTGCCTGGCTTATAAACAGAAGAGGAAGGTTTAATCAGCTTATTCTGATCCTTACCGGTATTCTGATATCTTCCCTTATTGTTTCGTTTATAAATATTCTTCACTATTTTATGCCTGATGAAGGAACTCTTCTTGGCGCCACCGGCTTTTTGATGGGATCTCTTAACGGCCTCGGGTATCGTGACTTAATGATTCAGGGGACATTCGGAGGTCCGGCTCTGGTGCTGATGTATATTTTTGCACGAAAGCTCAATCTGCTGGTTCTTCCGTCTGAGGTTCTTGAAGTCCAGGGTATAAACACCAGGGCTCTGTTTATCTTTATTCTTATTCTTGCTTCGGTTGCATCATGCAGTACCGTGGCAGTCGCCGGGATTATCGGCTGGGTTTCTCTTATTATCCCGAATTTTGCCAGAATGTGGGCCGGTGGAGATCATCGGACGCTGCTGCCTCTGAGTGCAGTAATGGGAAGTAATTTTATGCTGGCTGCCGATCTGCTTTCAAGAACAGTGACTGACGTGGAAATACCAATCGGCATTCTGATAGGCATAATCGGGGCTCCGATGTTTCTGGTGATTATGGTCAGAAACATAAGGTGGGAGGCATAGTACGTCATGATTGTGAATGTTTCCGGGGGACGTACCCTTAACAACGTGAGAGCTGATTTTTCCCTGTCGTCAGGAAAGATTCATGTGATTATCGGCAGTAACGGCAGTGGAAAAACCACTCTGTTGAAGTCGGTTGTCGGTCTGCTGCCTCTTCGGGACGGAAAAATTACGGTAAATGATCTGGATTTCCGTCAATTGGGAAGAAGAGAATTAAGCCGTTGTTTTGCATTTGTTCCTCAGTTTTTTAATGTATCTCTGCCTCTGCCTGTATCGGAAGTCGTCTCAATGGGGGAGGTTAATTCAGTTAATCCGTTTTCGTTTACCCGTGACAATGAGAAGAAAACAAAAATAATCCTTGATGAATGCGGTATCAGTCATCTTGCCGACAGGATGATTAATCAGTTGAGCGGAGGAGAACTGGCTCTGGTCAGCCTTGCCAGGGCTCTGATGCAGGATTCGGATTTTATAATGCTTGATGAGGTTGATGCCGGACTTGATTTAAAGAGAAAGGATGATTACTACGGACTGATTCTTAAGACTGTTTCCCAAAAGGGAAAAGGGGTGGCCGTAATTACGCATTCTCCTGATTTTATTTTTATGCTGAGGGATGATGATGTGGTACTGGCGATTACTCCGGAAGGGGGCGTTGAACGCAAATACGTTAAAGACGTAACAGAGGATTTTCTCAGCTATGTGTATGGTGTTCCGCTAAGTTTCATAAAAAGTGAGGCAGGAACTGCTCTGGCCGTAAACAGACAGAAGAAAAAATGAGGCCGTTAACGGAAACGTCCGATGCGGAATTCTGATACGAAACGGCCTGAGAAAAAAAAGGAGACTGTGGAGTTTGGCGCCACAGCCTCCTTTTCTGCATTCATGTCCGAGGGCAGATGTTACTGCTGCGGATTTTCAAAAGGAGAAAGAATTGTAGGCTTGTAAACTGTCGGCTTGTTCGGATGATCCACATTGTAATGCAGACCTACCGAATCCTTTCGCTTCATGGCACAGCGGACAATAAGTTCGGCAACCTGAAGCAGGTTGCGCAACTCAAGAAGATTACTTGAAACGCGGAAGTTTGAATAGAATTCATTAACTTCATCCTTGAGCAGCTTAATGCGGTGCATTGCTCTTTCAAGGCGTTTGTCGGTTCTTACGATACCGACGTAATCCCACATGGTAAGGCGCAGCTCATGCCAGTTGTGCTGAATGATTACTTCTTCGTCTGCATCGGTAACCTGACTTTCATCCCATGCCGGAATTGCAGGAGGATCGATGGCTAACGGAAGTCTTCCCAGAATATCCTTTGCGGCTGCCTGTCCGTAAACAACGCATTCCAGAAGAGAGTTGGATGCGAGTCTGTTGGCTCCGTGGAGTCCCGTGTAGGATACTTCGCCTACCGCATAAAGACATTCAATGTCCGTTCTGCCTCTGCAGTCAACCATTACACCTCCGCATGTGAAGTGGGCGGCAGGAACGATAGGAATAGGCTCCTTAATGATGTCGATGCCGGATTTCAGGCATCTTTCGTAAATCGTAGGGAAGTGCTTGCGAATGAAATCAGGAGTTTTATGGCTGATGTCGAGATACATGCACTCAACGCCGAGTTTCTTCATTTCATGGTCGATGGCTCTTGCAACAATGTCACGCGGAGCCAGTTCTCCTCTCTCATCATAGTCCGGCATGAATCTTGTGCCGTTAGGTCGTTTGAGAAGAGCTCCTTCGCCTCTTAATGCTTCAGTGAGCAGGAAGTTTCTGTCCTTCTGATTGTAAAGGGTTGTCGGATGGAACTGATTGAATTCCATGTTGGCAACGCGGCAGCCGGCACGCCATGCTATGGCAATACCGTCGCCTGAACTTACTTCAGGATTGCAGGTATACTGGTATACCTTTGAGGCTCCGCCGGTACACAGGGCAACAAATTTTGCCTTTACCGTTTCAACCTTGCTGGTTTCGGTGTTGAAGACGTAAGCCCCGACGACACGGTTTCCTGCGAGATCAAGCTTTCTGGTTGTAATGAGGTCGATCGCATTGTGGTGATCCAGAAGGGTGATGTTTGGATTCTCCAGAACTCTGGTGTTCAGTGTTTCCTGTATGGTGTGACCGGTATGATCCGCTGCATGGAAAATTCTTCTGTGTGAGTGACCGCCCTCGCGGTGAAGGTGGTAAGGAGACTGTTCTTCGGAAACGGCTTCCTCCTTCTGATCAAAAGGAACGCCCTGCTTTATCAGCCATTCAATGCTGTCATGTGCGTTTCGAAGGGTGAATTCTACCGCATCGGGATCGCAGAGTCCGCCGCCGGCAATTTTGGTATCTTCAATGTGTTCTTCAACCGAGTCGTTATCGTCAGCCGTATTGAACACACCGGCAATACCACCTTGGGCATAATTGGTAGACCCGGCGCTCAGACCGGATTTGGATAATACGATTACCTTTGCCTTTGATGCCAGACAGAGGGCTAAGGACAGACCGGCTGCGCCACTGCCTATAACCAGGACGTCACAATTATGTTCTATGTTACTGTTCATGTTTGAATCTTCTCTCATCCCGGATTTTCCTGACTTTTACAACAGAAAACAGATGTGTGAAAAGTTAAGAATCCAAAATATGTATGTTTTGTATGGTTAACAGACAGTCTTCATTTTATCACACATTGACGTGGATGGTTATGGCGGATTTTGGCATTTAATCATGTCTTATGCCGTGTGACGGCAGGGAGCCGCAACGTGTGAATAACCGATGACGTAGTGTCTGTCCTTATGCCGTCCCAGCTCTTAAGATGCCGGAATTTAAGACATGGTTTATGAAAACCGGGATTCTCCTCAGTGCCTGGCCGGTTGCTGAATTCAGAATTAAGTGAGAATATAAGGTAAAAGATTAGATTTTGTATGGTAAAATGAGAACTCGAACGCAAGAACGGACATGGGATAAAGCATATATCCGAAAATGTCTGAACTTTTATGGATAACCTCTGTCTTACATTATGTGCATGATAGGGATTAGTTACAGGAATAACTGTCTAAATGAGTGATTTGGAAACCGATCTGCAACTAGTCAGATTGGTACAGCAGGGAAAGAAGCAGGCATTTGACATGCTTGTGAAAAAATACCAGTACAAAGTCATAGGTATAGCCCAGAGATATGTATCAAATCCTGATGATGCACAGGATATCGCCCAGGAGGCCTTTATAAAGACCTACAGGGCTTTGGCTGATTTTCGCGGTGACAGTGCTTTCTATACGTGGCTTTACAGAATTACGGTCAATACTGCCATGAATTTTGTGACGAGCAATGCCAATAAGATAAAATCAGTCGATGTTAATACTCCTGAAATAGAATCGTATGACGGTTCTGAAAAACTTCATGACATTGCCAATCCGGAAAACATCATGGAAGGTGAGGACGCAAGGAAGCTTATTAAAAAAGCTCTCGGTTCCCTGTCGGAAGACCTCAGACAGGCCATCTGTCTCAGGGAAATTGAGGAAATGTCCTATGAGGATATTGCTGTTGTCATGAATTGTCCGGTGGGTACTGTGAGATCCAGAATCTTCAGAGCCAGGGAAATAATAGATAAGTATCTTTCTGAAAAAGCTGAAGTTAACGGCTGAGGTATTCTTATGAGCGTTAAGGAAAACAAATTCGAATTACTTTCCGCATATCTTGATGGCGAGACTTTATCGGATGAGCAGCTTCTGGAGCTGATGTCCGATGAGGAATGCATGTCCAGGTGGGAAGTTTATACCCGTCAGCGTGCCGTCATGAGAAATGAAATTCCGGACGGTGTTGACATGGATTCGTTCAGCGAATCCATGTCCGCAAAGCTTGATGCGGAAGCCGTTTATATAAACATCGGAACCGGGAATGATCCTGCTCCCTCCGGAAAGGCCGTAAACGATGAATTGCCTGAAGTGAAGCATGCGGCTTCTGAAAGAAATGATTTCTGGGGTTCTCTGGGGAGAATTGCAGTTGCCGCGGCAGTGGCTTGTGTGTGCGTGTTCGGTGCACAGCGCATGCCTTTTGTTCAAAAATCCGAGTTTAATGATGATTCCGTGTTCAGCGGCGGAATGGCGATAGAGCCGGTAAGCAATACCGTTGTTTCAGGGGATAATAATCTGTCTCTTGACATAGGCGGAGCAAACGGTGCTACCGATGCCCGTAGAGCAAACAATGCTTTGGTTAAGGCTGACGGCATTGACGGTTCCCAGATGGAAGATTACAACCGCAGAAAGCTGGCTGAAATGAATACCATTGAGGCGCTGTTCAATGATCATGACTTCACCAGAAGAAATATTGTTCAGGAAAGATAACAGGTGAAATTGAATAAATTCAAAATGTCCATGGCAGTACTGCTTACCGCAGTATTGCCTTTTTCCAATTTATGGGCGGAAGACAGATCCAGTCAGAACCAGGATGCCGAACACCGCCTCAGCGAGATGCAGAATGCTTACAGAAAATCAAACTTTGAACTGTATTTCGTGAAGCAGAGCATTGCAACTGCAGAACCGATATCCTTTTCCCACGGGGTTGTGGATAATCGTCAGTACAGCCACTGGCTGTATCTTAACGGGGTGCCGATGGGGTATTTCTCAGCCGAGGAAATTATCGCCTATTTCAGGGCCGGAAGTCAGCCTGAACTGGTGGAACGCGGTGTCCCTCCGTTTCTTATCGGGCGTTTTAACACCGTATCCCTTGACAAAGTGTACAGCAATTACGTTCCCGTCAGTGTCGGCAGAAACAGAATAGCAGGCAGAAACGTATTTATGATTCGCCTGTCCCCGAAGAAGAATGACCGTTACGGATACGTTCTCTACATTGATGAAATAACAAAGATTCTGCTGCAGGCTGACGTGGTTAACCCGACTGACGGTCAGATGGTGGAATCCTACATGGCCACGCATTTTGTCAATACTTCGGAACCGAATAAAATTATTCAGAAGATTAACGAGGCCTATCTCAATGATCCCGTGATTATTGAAATGACATCCAGGGGGCATGACGTGTCAGACTCCGGTGAAGGTGAAGCCGCGGTGACGGACACCGGTAAGAATAAGCGTGCCGAAGAGGTAAGGAAGCTTGGGTGGGGGCTTTCATATGTTCCGAGCGGTTATGAACTCGTGAAGATAGAAAGGAATTCAATTACGGATCAGAACTCCGAGGCTGAGCATCTGCTTTATACCGACGGTCTTTCCGATCTGTCCGTATACCGTATAAAGGCTCTTGAAGGAAGTGAGTACCCCGTGGTCAAGCAGGGAATTACCAATCTTTTTCGTTACAGGGCCGATCCTTACGAAATAGTTGTTGTCGGTGACATTCCCGTGGAAACGGAAAAGAAAATTGCCGAATCGTACAGCGTACCCGGAAATAATTAATGAATTCAAACAATGCATATCTTGAGCGTCTTGCGCTTGTTGTCAGTGTGAATGAAGACTGCGGAACGGCTGTCTGTGAATATGGCGTTAACGGTCTCTGCGGAGCCTGTACGGAAAAATCAGACGACTGTGTAACGGATATTTTTGCTTCAGGGCAGAAAACAATGGCATTTACGCTGAAAAACACCTGCGATGCCAGGGTTAATCAGGTAGTGAGGGTCGGTGTTCCGGCAAAATCACTTTTGCTGAGCTCATTTATTTCATACGTAATTCCCCTTGTTTTCATGTTAACCGGAGCCGGTCTGACGTTCTGGCTTATGTCAGGACATGAGAATGCCGACATATATGCGGCAGTCGGAGCATTTATCGGCCTTGTTTTCGGATTCGTTACCGCCGCAATTACGGCCAAAATCATGCAGAACACCATATGGAATCCCAGAATGCTCGGGGTCCTGCCTTTCAGTCCAAAATGCAATACACAACAAAAGTAGAAAATTAGAGTATAATGCTGTTTTGATTTAACTATAAAATTTTATTTCAGCTCCGTTATGCGTAATAAAAGCCTTTCCGTCGTCCTGTCGGATTTATTATCCTGGAGAATTCGTATGCCGGATTCTGATTGTGTTTAACGGCCGGAGCTGACAGAGACAGATTAATTTGGAAGAGTTTACAGGCTCCCTTACGAAGAATGATAAAGAATAATATTAGAAACTTTTCAATTATTGCCCATATTGACCATGGTAAATCCACGCTGTCCGATCGTCTGATTCAGCTGTGCGGCGGTCTGACAGAGAGAGAAATGCAGGAACAGGTTCTCGATTCCATGGATATAGAGCGTGAACGAGGAATTACCATAAAGGCCCGTTCCGTAACCTTAAACTACAAGGCCAGAAATGGTGAGGTTTATGAGCTTAATTTCATTGATACTCCGGGACATGTGGACTTTTCATATGAAGTGTCCAGGTCGCTGGCTGCCTGTGAGGGTGCACTTCTTGTAGTTGATGCCGGGCAGGGCGTGGAAGCTCAGACTCTTGCCAACTGTTATCAGGCAATTGATTTAAACCTTGAAGTTCTGCCTGTACTGAACAAAATAGACCTGCCTGCTGCCGATCCCGATCGTGTGGCGGCGGAAATAGAGGATATTGTCGGAATTGATTCATCTGAAGCAGTAAGATGTTCCGCAAAAACCGGTGTCGGCGTAGATGAAATTCTTGAGCAGATTGTTGAAAAGATTCCTGCTCCTGAAGGAGACCCGGAAGGAAAACTGGAGGCTCTGATCATCGATTCCTGGTTTGACGATTATCTTGGTGTCGTTTCCCTTGTCCGTATCAAGAACGGTCATCTTAAAAAGGGTGACAAGATTAAGGTAATGAGTACAGGTGTCTGCTGGGGCGTGGACAGACTTGGTGTGTTTACTCCAAAGCTCGAGGATCGTCGGGAACTTTGCTGTGGCGAGGTCGGCTGGGTTGTCTGCGGTATTAAAACCATTCACGGAGCTCCGGTCGGTGACACGTTAACAAATGCAAAGGACGGAACCCTTGAACCTCTTCCGGGATTCAAGAAGGTAAAGCCTCAGGTTTATGCAGGTATGTTCCCTATTTCCACTGATGATTATGATGCGTTCAGGGAAGCTCTTGACAAGCTGTCTCTTAACGATGCATCACTCTTCTTTGAACCTGAAAACTCAACGGCTCTCGGTTTCGGATTCCGCTGCGGCTTCCTCGGCATGCTGCATATGGAAATCATTCAGGAAAGACTGGAAAGAGAATACAATCTTGATCTGATAACCACTGCGCCAACCGTGGTGTATGAAATTGAGCTTACCAACGGAGAGGTTATAAAGATTGATTCTCCGGCCGCTCTTCCTCCGGTAAGCAACATTGCCGAAATCAGGGAGCCTATAGCGGAGTGTAATATTCTTACACCTAATGAATACATCGGTAACGTGATGCAGCTGTGTCAGGAAAAGCGCGGTATTCAGACAAACATGGTTTATCACGGTAATCAGGTGGCACTGACTTATGAGATTCCTATGGCTGAAGTCGTATTGGATTTCTTTGACAGACTGAAGTCAACGTCACGCGGTTACGCATCACTTGATTACAGCTTTAAACGTTTTCAGCCTGCCAAGATGGTTAGACTGGATATCCTGATCAGTCAGGAAAGGGTAGATGCTCTTGCAATAATTACCCATAAGGACAATGCGGTAAGTAAAGGCAGACTTCTGGTTGAAAAGATGAAAGAGCTTATCCCAAGACAGATGTTTGATATTGCCATTCAGGCTGCAATAGGCAGTCAGATTGTTGCGAGAAGCACGGTAAAGGCTTTGCGTAAGGACGTTCTTGCCAAGTGTTACGGCGGTGACATCACCAGAAAACGTAAACTTCTGGAAAAGCAGAAGGAAGGTAAGAAGCGCATGAAAGCCTTAGGTAAGGTTCAGGTTCCGCAGGAAGCCTTCCTGGCCGTTTTACAGGTGGGAAGTGAATAAGAGGTACCGTAGTGAATAACATTACTCTTATCTTATATGTGGCGACGGGTGTGTCGGCACTGTTCTGGTTTGCAGAAATTCTGTATTTTAAACCGGGGCGCAAGCAGGCATTAAAGACTGCGGAAATTTCACACAGAATTCCGCTGACGCGTAAGGAAAAGGAAGCCATAATGAATTCCAACGGCTTTATCAGTTCCATCGCCAGCTGTTTTCCCGTACTCTTTGTTGTCCTGATTGTGCGTTCATTCTGTTATGAGCCATTCAGGATTCCTTCCGCATCCATGATGCCGACCTTGCTCAGAGGAGACTTCGTGATTGTGGAAAAGTTTAGGTATGGTCTGCGTAACCCTCTGAATAACGAGACATGGATTAAAACATCATCTCCGCAAAGAGGTGAGATCGTTGTATTCAAGTATCCTGAAGATACAAGAATCGATTATATTAAACGCATAATCGGTCTACCAGGTGATACCGTTGTATTTAACAAGGGTGAGCTGTTTATAAAGCCTGCCGGGGCATCGAACTATTCGAGAATTTCAGCTGTTGAGGATCCTGCTTCCCAGCAGATGTGGACGGCCGTTAATCTGAGTTATGCGAGTGAACACGGGCTGACCGGAACAGAGGATCTTCTTGGCTATAAGCATAAGATAATGCATGACAGTTCCGCAAATATAGTGGAAAAGTTCTATGTTCAGGGAGATAGACATTACGGGGAATGGGTTGTTCCCGAAGGCAGTTATTTTGTAATGGGCGACAACCGTGAACATTCGCGTGACAGTCGTTTTTGGGGATTTGTACCGGATAAGTATCTGGTAGGAAGGGCTGTAGGCATCTGGTTCAGCGGAACATTTGATTCCGGTATAAGGATCGATAGATTGGGAGGCCTGGAATAAATTGGCTAATGAAAGGGATCTGAAGGAAAGATATTTTAGACTGGAAAAATCCTTGGGATATGAATACAGGGATCTTGGTTTTCTGGAAAATGCACTCACTCACAGAAGTGCCAGTACGGTGCATAATGAACGAGTTGAGTTCCTCGGCGACTCAATTTTAGGTTTTGTAATAGCCGACAGATTATTTGAACAGTTTCCGTCAGTTCAGGAAGGCGATCTTACAAGAATGCGCTCAACACTTGTCAAGGAAGCCACGCTTGCGGAAATTGCACGTGAGTTTAAGCTCAGTGATTATTTAATTATGGGGCCGGGTGAACTTAAGAGCGGCGGTTATCGCCGTGACTCGGTATTAGCCGATGCCGTTGAATCAATAATTGCATCAATTTATCTGGACAGCGGCCGTAGCATAGAGGTAATCAGGGAACTGATTCTTACATGGTTTGAAGGCCGGTTGAAGGTTATTCATCCAGGTAACGATCAGAAAGATTCCAAAACTCAGCTTCAGGAGTTTCTGCAGGGTAGACATCAGCCTCTGCCTATATATACCGTAACTGAGATTACCGGAGAGGATCATGATCAGAGTTTCACGGTAAGACTGACTTTTGAGAACAATCCGAATGAAGCTTACATTGGATACGGCACCAGTCGCCGTAAAGCCGAGCAGAATGCCGCTGCCAAGGCTTTACAGGTAATTTGTTTAAAAAATACTAAGAGGTAATCCTTTGAATTCTGACTTTGATTTAGATGAAGTTGTGTCATCAGACACTCATTGCGGTTTTGTGGCCATAGTAGGCAGGCCAAATGTGGGTAAGTCCACTCTGCTTAATAAGATTTTAGGTCAGAAGGTAAGTATAACCTCAAGAAAACCTCAGACCACGAGACATCGTATTGTGGGTATCGATACTGAAGGTCTGTATCAGACCATTTATGTTGATACTCCGGGTCTGCACAAGGAAGAAAAGAGAGCCATCAATCGTCTGATGAACCGTGCCGCCGAAAGTTCAATTGGTGACGTGGAACTTATATTTTTCGTGGTTGACTGTGCACGCTGGAATCAGGATGACGAAATGGTTCTGGAAAAGATTAAACAGGTTAACATTCCGACGGTTCTGGTTATTAATAAAATTGATTCGGTTCAGAACAAGAAGGAACTTCTGCCTGTCATGGAGAAGCTTTCCGGAAGACTGAATTTTAAAGATGTAATTCCTGTATCCGCCAAGCAGGGAACAAACGTCGAGACTCTGAAGGACCTGGCCAGGGAATCTCTTCCTGCCTGTGAATTCTGTTTCCCTGATGATTACATTACGGACAGATCAAGCCGTTTTATGGCTGCAGAGATTATTCGTGAAAAGTTAATGCGTTACACCGGGGACGAGCTTCCATACAGTGTAACCGTTGAAATTGAAGATTATAAGATTCAGCCTAACGGCACTGTTAAAATAAATGCCCTGATTCTGGTCGAGAGGGAAGGTCAGAAAAAAATGATTATCGGTGCCGGCGGTGAAAAGCTGAAGACAATTGGTACCGAAGCCCGAAAAGACCTTGAAAACATGCTGGAATCAAAGGTTTTCCTGCAGATGTGGGTCAAGGTGAAATCCGGATGGGCTGATGATGAAAGAGCTTTGAGATCTCTGGGTTACATGGATTTTATGGAATAGTCAGGCTGTAAAGACTGAATTCTGTTTATTGTTCCCGGCAGTGGTATTACGGAAAAGAAATTGTATACAGGTAATCGTGGTCGTGAGACCGTATGCTTTGTGATAAGAGCCGTTCCTTACAAGGAAAGCTCCCTGATTATCGATGCCTTAAGCATGGATATGGGGCGTATTTCTTTTGTGGCCAAGGGGGCAAGGAATGTTAAGAGCAGTCTTAAGTCCATGCTTCAGCTGTTTACGCCTCTCAAGGTAACACTCAGGGGACTTAATAACAGCCTTAAAACGTTGGTTGAATGCAGTCCGGCGGGAAAGCAGATTACCTATCTTCCGCCGACTCTCTTTTCCGCACTGTATGTCAATGAACTGATTTATTTTCTCTACCGTATTGAGGATGACAGTACAGGAGTGTTTTCAGCATATGTTGAGGCCCTTGACAACATGCTTGATGAACGCAGAGTTGAACAGTCACTCAGAAATTTTGAACTGACACTGCTTGAAGAGCTTGGTGTCGGTGTAGATTTCTATCATGAAGCCGGCAGTGATGAACTGATTAAGCCGCATACCTGGTATTTTTACAGAATGAACCACGGTTTTGTTCCGGTTGATCAGGAAATAATAAGTGCCAATATCAACATAGAAGATGTCTACAGGGGCGGTGATTTACTGGAAATCCTTGAAAGACACTTTACTCCATCATCTCTCAGGGCCGCCAAGAGAATATGTCGCAAGAATATTCAATACCTTCTTAACGGTCGCGAAATAATGAGCAGAAAGCTTTATATTGATTATCTCGAATCTTCTGAAAAGTCTGATGAGCAGGGCAGTCACGGCAGATAACCGTATTTTTTGCGGTTTTCCCAGGAGCTTTGAGGTCAGATGAACTTTTATCATTACAGGAACGTGCATCAGTTTCAGCATTAAGCGCTTTTTCAAAAACAGGTTCAAAGACCTTTTGGAAGGCATTATTAACGTCCTCAGCACGTTGCTCTCATATTCACTGAGAGTTAAATCTGCAATAATTCCGCAGCAGGATTCTGCCTAGATCATACAAAATCGGTTAAGTCCGTAATATTTACGAACTTAACCGGAATCAGTGGATTTTATGTTACCCCCAATGCTTGCGGTAACTCAAAATATCAGATTACTTTTTCGGAGGAACCGTGGAATCCTTCAGCTGTTTTAGCCAGCTTTGTCCATTCTTTTTGATGTTTTCAATGAAGTCTTCAAGTTCAAGAAGCTCAGGTTCCAGGTCATCGACCGTGCTGCCCTGCTTGATGGCCAGTTCTATCGTATTGCACAGTTCTTTGACTTTAGGCATGCCACAGTAAACGGCTCCGCCTGCAAATTTGTGGATAACCGGAGCAAGTTCCTTTTCGTTGCCCTTTTTGAGCTTTTTATAATCATTTTCGAACTTCGGAATGCTGTCAAGGAAACCCTGCAGCATGTCTATAGCCAGATCTTTCTTGTTTGCAGCTCTGGTCAGGGCTTCGCTAACTGTCCACAGAGCATTGTTTGCGGCAGAATCTGTCTGGAGTTTTGGTTGTGACCCGGACGCATTGCTAACGGAATTTCCCTTAACGGCAATCTTGCCGGTTCCTAATGTCTGCACCTGCTGATCCTTCACTTCTCCCTGTGAGGATTTCTTTTCCGCAAGTGTGGACAGAGAATTTACCTGGGCGGTGTTTTTCACATTTCCCTGTGGTTTCGGATCTGTCTGGGCAACAGACGTTCTAATCGGCAATTTTGCAGCATTAGGATTTTTAATGCCCACGGTAGGAGCCTTTTGGGCAGTCTTCCCCGCTACTCGCGGAATCCTTGACAGATTCACGGCTGATGCGACAGGTGTCTTTGCGTCAGCTGCAGACCTGTCAGCCGGTTTGGTATCCGTCTGTGTTACGGATCCGGTGTCGACAGTAGGGACGGAGAGTGACTTTTCTTCAGTCAGGACCGTATCTTCTTTTTTAACGACCTTGATTTTTTTACTCTTGTGCTGAGTGTGTTCTTCGGCTGCTTTTGACTGTTCTTCATTCTTATTCTCGCCGGTCACGGCGGCTGGTGCTGCCTTGCAGTATTTGAGAACCATCTTTTTAAGGAGCTCTTCATCCAGAGGTTTTGACATGTAGTCAGCCATACCTTCCCTGATGAATCGTTCCTGTTCCTCTTTCACAACCAGAGCTGTAACCGCAACTATAGGAGTTTCCCTGTTGTTCACTCCTTTCTTGATATTTTTCATGGTAGTGACGCCGTCCATGATAGGCATCTGGATATCCATGAATATCAGGTCAAACTCAGTATGTAGACACTGTTCAATTGCATCGTGTCCGTCAGATGCCGTATATACGTCGGTAACAAGATCCTTAAGGAGAGCCTTTATCAGCGACAGATTTATCGGGTTGTCGTCAACGGCAAGAATTGATGCCGGAATCAGATTGGTATTGGTACTGCTGAGTTCCTCGCTCTTGTTTTCTGCAGTATCGTTTGCGGTATCTTCCGCTTTTTCATCAGAAGTGTCAGGAACTGCATTCTGAATTTTAGGTGTCTCGGTACTGTCATGGTGTGGAAGGCTTTCCGTGCCGTGTGACAGCAGAGCCTGCAGAATCTTTTCGGAAGTGACCGGTTTGACCAGAACCGAAACTTTTGCAGACATGTCCAAAAGCTCTTTGTGTACCTTTTCATCCATTGTGTTAACGGCAACAATGACTTTCTTGACCTTTGACAGATCAAGGGCGTTGAATGTCGTGAGGAGTCGGTTGAATTCAAAGTTGCTCGGTTGTCCGATGACTATGTAGTCCGGACTGTCTGCGGTCGCAAGAGCGTTAATGGCTCCGGTTGTTGAAACGGCAAATACGTCCATTTCGATTTCCTGAAGAATGCTCTTGATGGAATCTCTTACCCATGTGTTGTTTTCAATGACAACCACGCGGTTGTGGGCAAGAGCTCTCTGTTCAGGAGTTTTAATGTTGAGAACAGGTGAAATACCCTTATTCAGAATAATGTTGAAATTGAATGTTGTTCCCTGTCCCGGTTCTGATGTCAGTGATATTTTACCGCCCATCTGTTCAATCAGGTGACTGGTGATGATAAGTCCCAGACCGGTACCGCCGTAGCGGCGTGATATTGATGAGTCAGCCTGTGTAAAAGGTTTGAACAAAGTGGTCTGTTTTTCCGGATCTATACCGATACCGGTATCCCTTACCGATACGGCGAGATTAATCTTGGTGATAGGGATTCCGGAGGACTCCATCTTGGATATTTTAAGAGCCACGTTTCCGTTCTTTGTGAATTTTATGGCATTGCCAAGAAGGTTCGTCAGAATCTGGCCTACACGAATAGGGTCGCCTATGACGTAATCATGTACGTCAGGATCGATATTTACGGTTAATTCGATACCTTTCTGATAAACGGTAGGTGTAAGAAGGTTGACAGTTTCGTAGCATGCCTTTCTCAGTGAGAAAGGAATTTCCTCAAAACTCAGCTTTCCCGCTTCAAGTTTTGAGAAGTCCAAAATGTTGTTTACGATGGACAGCAGATTCTTGGCGCTGCGTTCTATTGTCTGAAGATATTCCGACTGATTGTTTCGTAAAGGAGTTTTATACAGTTGCTGTGCAAAACCTATAATGCCGTTAAGAGGAGTTCTCAGCTCGTGTGACATGTTGGCGAGGAATTCTGATTTGATTTTGGATGCTTCGTTAGCCTGGTTAAGGGCCGAATCAAGCTTGTTGTTCTGATCGTCAAGAAGATCAAGGGTCTGTCTGAGGTCGTTTGTGGCTTCGTCCACGCTGTACTGCATCTGGTTGTGGTATTCGGTCATGCTGTCAGCCATGGAATTGATGTAGTTGCGCAGTCGTTCGAGCTCACCGTACATGATGCCATTAACCTTTGTGTTTACATTTCCTTCACGGATTTCGTAAATGGTAGTGGTGAGGCGGTTTATTGGATCCACAATGATTCTGTTCAGATTGATTCCGAACAGCAGACTGAACAGAATTCCCAACCCAAGGACCACAAGAGCCATGGTTACGCTTGAGTACATGTCAATAACAGTCTGTTGAGTGATAAGGTATATGCACACGTAGCCAGCAACCGGACGGGGATAATTAATCTTGCTGTTGGTGAAGCTGAGCTGTTCCTCCTCGCCTTCGTATGGAGATTTTGTTTTGTCAACGTACAGTTTCAGCATGTCTGCTTCATTGTAAGTGTAAATCGGCATGCGCATGATTATGCCGCCGTTTTCCGAATAATCAACGCTTGCGGATTCGTAGATGTACTGATTTTTCAGAGGATCCAGCCGGAATTGGTTGATTTCTGGAGCCGAACTCGATGTTACCAGCATGTTGTTGTCGTGGTCAAATACGGATATTGCCAGAACGTCTCTTGAGTTCTGCCTGTGAAATTCGTTGATGAGTCCCTGTGCCAGTATTTCGTCGCTCTGTGACATGGCATAGCTGAGGCTTGTAGCCAGAGGACTCAGTATCTCCCTGCCGTGCTCAATAAGTTTGTTATTAAGTCTGGTGTAGTTACTGAACAGAAAGTATGTCATTGTGGACAATCCCACAATGAGCAGGGGGAGAATGGAATATATCAGTATTCTCGTGCGCAGACCGTGCCGATTCATTTGAGCCTCTTACTCGTTAATGATAAAAGAATCGAAAAAGTATATAATATTTACCAGTTTCCTATTTTAGCAACTTTAAGTATTCTTAACTAGAAGATGGACGATCTTTTAGGCTCAAATATGTCTTATGTTAGAATTTTAAGATTTTATAAAATGATTTCCCGGAAGCTGTGCAAAGCATATAACAGGTCTTAAGCCGTATGTGCTGATGAAATGATAATGGTTACGGTTACCGTTCGCAGATAAAAATATAGAGTTAGGTATGGTTAAGTTTTTTAAGCCACAGAAAAAAGAAGTTTCACCCAAGCATTTTGCTTTAAGTATCATCGACGCCGATATAAGCGGGCGCGGCGTTGCCAGGGACGGTAACGGAATTACCTGGTTTGTTCCCGGAGCTCTTCCCGGTGAAGAAGTGGTTGTAAGAGCAGTTTCCGTTAAAAAGAACAAGATCGGAGAGGCTGAACTCATTAGCGTTAAGAAACGCAGTGAACAGAGAATTTCCCCTAAGTGTCCAAATACCGGATGCGGCGGATGTTCGCTCCAGCATATCTCCGTTGAGCTTGAGAAACGGTTCAAGGCTGACGGTATTGTACGTCTCATGAAAAAGAACCTGGGCATTGATCCCGGAATTCCGGATGAAGTGGTTTCAGGGGAGGAATTCGGATACAGGCGTACTGCAAGACTGTCAGTAACAGGGGATCGTAGGGAAATTCATTTTGGTTTTCGTGAGGAAAAAGGTAAGAATCTTGTGGAAATAGATTCGTGCTGTGTGCTTCATCCAGATCTATCCGCTTTAATTCCGATAATCAGAGATGTTCTCAACGAAATATCCAACTTTAAGCTGATAGGTCATGTTGAACTGGTTAGGGCAGACAACATTACGGCTGTCATGTTCAGGTGCATAAACAGTCTGGAGCCTTCAGACTTAAAAACCCTGTTTAATTTTGGTAATAAGAACGGAGTTGCCGTTTATGTGCAGACCCGCCATGAAAAGGGTAAGGAAGATCTTGAAGACTGGGAAGAACTTGACCTTCTGAACGAAGACATTTTGAACGGAGAAAAGGGGCTTTACTATACCATTGATGACAAGAGAATATACTTTGTTCCCGGGGATTTCATTCAGGTCAATGATGAGATTAACAGACTAATGGTCAGCATGGTTATGAACTATCTTGAGCTTAATTCTGAGGACAGACTTCTTGATTTATTCTGCGGGTTAGGTAACTTTACCCTGCCGATAGCGTCAAGGTGTGAACACGTGTACGGTATTGAAGGTGTTTGGAATATGGTTAAGGAAGCCCAGGTTAATGCTGAGAGTAATGGTATTGCCAATGCGGAGTTCTTTGTTCATGATCTTACCGATGATTTTGAGAAGACGCTGTGGGCCAAGAGTAAATTCAATAAGGTAATGCTGGATCCGGGACGGGCAGGAGCGGAAAAGGTTATCGGATATCTCATGAAAAAGAAGCCTGAGATGATAGTATATGTGTCATGCAATCCGCTGACCATGATTCGCGACATTAAGGAGGCTCTATCCCAGGGCTACAAGTTGAGTCGGTGGAGTGTTTTTGACATGTTCCCGAAGACCGAACATGTTGAGACCGTAGTTTTACTATCAGGGGAGAAATAGGGAGCGGCTGAAAGCCCTTGAAATAAAAGGTTTTGCGAGGTGTGGTGCTTTTTTAGGCATGACTGTAAAGAGCGATTTTGGCTGTATGTAAGAACATATCAAGGCGGAGAGATACAGCATAGTTGAGAATACGGTTTTACTTTTGAGAGTAGGTTGCAGATAGCGTTTTGCTGTCATAAAAAAGGAAATTGTATGGGATCAGAAAATAAAAGCGGATTACCGGAACCTTTGCCAGATGCGGAAAATTCCGAGGTAAATGGTGGAATATGCGAGAATAGAGATGGCAGCGGCAATGATAACGATATTCCTCCTATAAAAACTAAGCTTCTAATGCTTCTTGTCAGAGTACCGTTGCTACTTCTAGCAGTATGGCTGATTTTGCAAATATTTCCTATCCTGTTTATTCCTAATGAATCTGGTATAAGTAATAAGCCTGGTGAATCATGCGGAGCTATTTGCTTTTTTGCTGATACAATCTATGGTTTTGCTGTACCTGTAGTTAAATGTGTAGCATTATTGCTCTTGGGCGCTGTATTAATTCTTATCTTTTTATGGTGCGTGACGGAAAATAAAAAAGATATTCTTTTAATGGTTTTGTTAGTAGCAGGAATATTGATACTCCCCTTCATAGTTATAATTATGTTGCTAGTTCTACTATAACATTGAGTGCCTGTTATATTATATTTTTAAGTTCCTCTTAAGGAGCGAGCGATGCATATAAAGTTTGGAAATTATCCGCAAGGTGCAGACGGCAAAAAAGCCCCCATCGAGTGGTTGGTGCTAGACGTTTCCGACAATGAAGCACTTATTATCAGCCGATACGGGTTGGATTGTAAGCAGTACCATTCTGAATATGTCGATATGACATGGGAAAACTGCGATCTCCGGAAATGGCTGAACAATGATTTTCTTGAGGTGGCATTTTCTGATGATGAACGGAAGAAAATCAAGGTGTCCAATCTCAAGAATGATGATAATGATGATCCTGAGTTTGATACCCGTGGTGGAAACAATACAAAAGATCTAGTGTTCTGTCTTAGTATAGCTGAGGCCGAGAAGTATCTTAGAAACCATAAAAATAGAAAATGTGAACCTACTGCTTATTCTCTTGAACAAGGAGTATCTGTTGACTTTGATGACAAAAGCCATTGTTACTGGTGGCTTCGGTCGCCTGGTTGCAAACAGGATTACGCAGCGATAGTTGATGGGCAGGACGCACTTGAGTTCGGTTCTAGTTCCGTGAGCTACGACGGTTGTGCCGTTCGTCCTACATTATGGATAGTTTTGAATAAGTAACCGTCTTCCAAGGCTTATACAATAGCTCTTTTGATAAAAAAGCAGTGCCTAGGTTACGTGATTTTAATCACTAAATTATATATCCATGAATGTCGGCACAGTTTTTTTATTTGCCGGCCTTTTTTCAAATAAATTGGTTCCTCATTCCCCAAGTCGGCTATTCACTTCTTGAGCCAAATCGCCCAACTTCCCGAATAGCCAATTTCCAGGGCAGGACTTTTGAGCAAACCAGCGGTGAACCGTTAGCAGCATCCCAGGTTGGCTGGCATGAAGGACACGATGATCCGATTCCGTTTGTAAAATACCTGCTGGGTACCATTCTCGCGGCATATAAAGATTTTGCTGACAGATTTGCAATTGTTGAAACTAAGCGTTCAGCTTTAGATATGGTAAGAATGGCATCTCAGAATAAAATCGGCAGATTTACGAAACAGTATATCAGAGAACAGTGTCCTTCTCTGAGTATAAGTTCAATTGAAAGTGCTCTGAGAAATATGGTGGTGTTGGGTGAAATCAAACGTGAAGGTGCAGGAAAAAATACTGTTATTACAGGTTAAAATAATTCTTAAAAAAGGTAATATTTTTGAGAAATATGCTACTGAGAGAGCCTTTCTGCTTCATAACCGAACATTGCACGTCAGCGGAATGTTTAAAGTGTCGGAAAAGGCGAATATATTACGAATCAGGTTGTTATAGTAGAGAGCCTTTCAACTTGATTCTTTTTTAGATAAAGAGTGGAGGATGTTTTAGTGATGAAACAGGATGAGGTTAGAGTCATCAAGATAAGCCGGGAAGCGCTTTATGAATTTGTTTATGAAAAGTTCATTGAATCACAGGGGGAATATCTTGATGTCGAGAGTACTGATGTTTCAGATTTCTTTGAAATTGATTTTGATCGGGGAGAATTTGTTTTCTTAGCCATTAAATCAGAGGATGAGAAAGGTAATTTCCAAACGCTTCCACGGGAGATTGATTTGAAAAATGTCATGCGGAACATTCCGGATACTGCTACCTCCATGTTTCAGACGGAGCGTCGCTACAAAACATTTACAGTTAAGGAACTTGCTGAATTATCTAAAAAATGATCCCGGATGGAAAAACAGAAAACGAACATTAAAATTAATTGTTTTGCATTCTTCTTCATTGTTAGAGTAGGATTTCCGTAAGAAAGCATTACACTGGAATGTTCTTTGTTGATGTCTGAAAAATAAATCAATAATTTTTTAAGAGGATAAACATGGTCAAATTTGATGATGAATTGGGCGAATATGTTCAGGAATACAAGGATATGATTTTCTGCTGGGATGATGAGCCTGATGAGGAGAAAATTGAAACTGTCGAGGCTCTGAAAAGAGCCTACAACAAAAACAAACAAATCATAGCAAAAGCTATTTATGAGGATTTGGTTAAGGATATTTTTGGTGAAATGACTCTTGATGAGGTTATTGAAAATCTTGGGATTCCTCAGATTAATCCGGAAAGATGTGAAGTGGTATACTGTGAGCAGACTTTTGATGATGAGCACATCATTACTTTCGAATTCCTTGATGATGATTTTGAAGAAATCGAAAATATCTGTTTAGACGGTTAATACTGTACAGTTTTTGGGGACAGTACTTCTTTACATACTGTCTTAAGCTTATGGACGAAATATCGTAAAAATTCCTCCACAGGTTTTGTTTAGTATGCGGGAACTCTGTGTGAGGTACTGCATAGTTGAGAATACCGTTTTGCAATTTTGCTAGTTAAAGCAATGTTGAGTATTGTATTTTACCGTTGCTGCATGTGGACTGCCTGCAGTTAAAGAACCAATATAATGATTGGCAAGGTAAGGTGATATGTTTGAGGGTTTTCGTTATCTAATTTGGATTTTGATTATTGTGGTTGGGGTTGCTACATTTCGTTTATTGGGAAACGCTAAAAATCATCTATGTAATGATTTGAAAAGGTTGGATGAGTCTAATAATAAGCATAAAAAAGAACTGGACGAGCTAAAAAAAGAGTATGAACAGAAATACCAGAAAGCGGTTGAGTTAGAGGAAGAACACTACAGTGAATGTATGGATAAATTGGATGAAATTTTAAGAAGACTGGAAAAGTGATCGTTGTTCTGAAATTGCATCAGTGATTAAAATTCCAGTCAATAAATAAAAAATCAGTGCCTGAGTTAACCATACACTGCATGCCAGTCAGAATCCGTCTCTTACCTTTACGATCCCCAAGGACTTATAGTTGTGGCGTTTTTTAGGCATGACATTAAACCGTGTTTATGTTGTATGTATGAACATATCAAGGACGTGAGACAAAGTATTGTTAAGGATGTCGTTTTGTCACTTTGCTAGTTAAAACAAGGTTGCATATAGTATTTTACTGTTACTGTATGTGGTTTGAACCGGCGATATAAAAGAACAAGCATCATGATTGGCAGGAAAAGGTGTTATGTTAGAGATTATTGGTTATTTAGAATTTATTCTATGGATTTTGATTGCTGTTTTTATTATGGTTGGTACACTTCGTTCATTGGACAGGGCTAAAATTCAGCTATGGAATAATTCGAAAAGTTTTGAAGAGCTTAATAATGTGCATAAAAACGATTTGGCTAAGCTGAGAAATGAGTTTGAACAAAGATACCAGAAAACAATCAAGGTAGAGGAAGAACGCTACAATAATTGCAAGAGTAAATTAGACGAAATTTTAAGAAGACTTGAGAAGTAATCATTGTTCTGAAATTGCGTCCGTGATTTACATTCCGGTACATAAATAAAAAGAGTTGTCGGAGTTAATCCCAAAACTGTCGCTTAAGAAGACGGTGTCTTCAATACTCACCAATGTCATGTATATCGCGAACACTTGGATAAAAAAATCAGATCTGGGCCAAGGCGGTTATTGTATGTGAGATACTCATGAAGCAATAATTTCAAGAAATTATTTTGCACAGGTTCAAAAAGGAATGGAGCAATGAGCAAAAAATAGACTTCAGAATGAAAATTCAGTCTTTTTTTTGCCTGTACAATCAGCATGGCTGAACAATAATTGAATAATTCAAATCGCAATCTGTTAAGAGGAAACGGGAATGGAGAAAAATGAAAGGCATGTCACGTTGGAACAGAAACGGGATAAAGTAATTATTCGAACCAGTATTATTGGAATCCTGACCAACATTTTATTGGCCGCTTTTAAGGCTGTGATCGGCATTATGTCCAATTCCATTGCCGTTACTCTGGATGCCGTTAATAATCTGTCGGATGCTTTGTCATCCGTCATTACAATCGTAGGAACCAAACTAGCAGGTAAACTTCCTGACAGGAAACATCCGCTTGGATATGGCAGAATTGAGTATCTCAGCGCAATGATCGTTTCGGGAATCGTTCTCTATGCAGGTATCACGTCCGCCGTAGAGTCCGTGAAGAAGATTATTCATCCGGAAAAACCGGATTACAGTATTATTGCTCTCGTTATCATTGCGGTAGCGGTTGTAGTGAAAATCGTTCTCGGGAAATATGTGAAGGCAAAGGGCGAACAGGTCAATTCAGGATCTTTGGTTGCATCCGGTTCCGATGCATTGTTTGATGCCATTCTTTCTGGCTCCGTACTGGTTTCTGCAGTTATTTTCATAGTGAGTGACATTTCGCTTGAGGCATACGTCGGCATTGTTATAGCAGGTTTCATTATTAGGGCAGGAATCGAGATGATGATGGAAACGCTTAATGAAATCCTGGGAGGAAGAGCAGAAAAGGAAAAAACGGATAAGATCAAGGGGCTGCTGTCCGATGAGCAGGAAGTCAGAGGTGCGTACGATCTGATAATGTACAATTACGGTCCTGATAAAGATTTTGCGTCCGTTCATCTTGAAGTTCCGGATACGATGACGGCAAGAGATTTCGATAGACTGACAAGAAGATTGGAAAGAAAGGTCTACAAAGAAACAGGCGTTATTCTTGCAGCTGTCGGACTGTATTCATATAACACCGGAAATGATGAGGCTACCGAGATCCTTAGCGGAGTTCGCAGTCGTGTCATGGCACACGAATGGGCTGTTCAGCTTCATGGATTTTACGTGGATACAGAAGCCAAGGAAATGAGTTTTGATGTCGTGATGAGCTTCGATGTTAAGCCAAGTGAAGGAATTCAAATCATTTATAAAGAAATAAAGGAAGCGTATCCGGAGTACGATATCCAGATTGCACCGGACGTGGATGTTTCGGATTAAGAGATAAATTCCTGTCTGCAGAAGTAAATGACTACTTATCATTATGATATATGTCATGGCTTTTGTGTTGATAAATAAGCACTTTGATATGTTTGCGCAAAGTGAATTTTAGGCAGTTTTTTTGAAAAATCCGTTTGCCGAAACATCTTTACCATATGAAAAATAAGAAGGTTTTCTGAGAGCACCCGTGCGCAGCTGCTTTCTGACAACAGTTGTTCTGAAATTCCGGTTCTAAGACGGCTCTGATACTGCAGAATTGTCGTGGTGGTTTATTTAATCATCTATTGGCATAGAATTGGCGTTATTATCGTCACCATTATGAAGATGAAGTTAGATTTATTGGCAGATCCCCGTTAAACACGGTCAGTTCAGGCCATTGTTTTCTGACAAAGTCTAGAACGTCATTGATTCGGATGATGAACTATTCAAGGACAGGCGTCCGTAAATTACGGAAGAAGAAATCTTCCGTAATTCCTGTACGTAAGCGGTTATCCCTTAGGCATCTTCAGATTCGGTAAACTGTTCCAGAACTGAGGCAATGCTTTCGTTACTTAGATTGCTGTTCAGAAGTCCTTCAAGAATAACTGCCGCATCTTCGGATTCTTGGGCACCATACCCGAGTTTCGCAGCTGTGTCCCTAAAACTTGCAGTATCATTAAGGGCATTCCCGTTATCTGATTCAATAATGGATTTTACAACCTGTTTGAAAATCTGAAGGTTGCCGGCATTTGATGATTTACCGTTTCCGAACATTGTTTGTACTACTGATTCCAAAAGTCCCTGAGAGACGTTCGGGCCGGTGCTGTCGGATAAATTGTTTTGTGTTACGGATGATGTATGATCACTGCTTCCTTTGAGAAGTGAATTAAGAACATCCGTTCCGCTGAGAGACGATTTACGGGCGGTTGACTTTCCTTTCTTGCCGAAAATCAGATCTATCAGGGCTTTCAGGATCATTTTTATTATGCTGTTTGTGCTTGGTACGCGGATCCCGGTAGAACGTGATGATGTTCTTCTGCGTCCAGCAGTGCCGGTTCGTGCAGATGATGAGCGGCGTGTTGTGCTTCTTCTTGCGGTATTTCCGGTTTTACGGTTTTTTGATATCTGGTCAAAAATGCTTATTTCACCACTGTTATTGCGTTTTTTGGAATTTCTGGAATTCTTTTTTACGTTGCTTATGGCTGAACTGAAGAAATCAGGATCGTCTTTTTCCTGTTTGGGAGCAGGTCTAATGTCTGCGTTACCAGCTGATTTTTCATTTGTGGCGGTTGTGGAACGGGGCCTGTCTGCCGTCTTTTCTTCAGATTCCGTATCCCCGGATTTCTGAGTCTTGTTCTTTTCTTCATCTTCCTGCTGCTTCGCCACGTCAGCCAGTATATCCAAAAAAGAATGCAGTTCGTCAGCCATATAACCTCCGTTTTCTGAATTTATGTGAAAGTTTATATTTCCAGTGTCGGATAAGCAGTGTCAGTGAGGTGATGAAGTCCTGAAAACAGGACTTTGTATGCATTCTGACATTGCGGAACAGACAGCAATTTTTTCAGAAAAAATAATAACATGCAAGCATTTGCATGTTATTTCCCGTACCATGTCGATATAAATTAACGTCATCATGGCTGACTGTTTAAGCAATCTGAATTTTATTTTCACTGTCAGATTGAATTTTAATCCGTAATACCCATCTATATATACAGTGTGACTGCTGTTTTATTGCATTACGGTTAATTTTCTTGGATGTTGAATAAAAACGTTCCAAGTATATAATTGTTTCAGTGGGAATTTATACCGTATCGGTGTGAAAAACAAAATACGACACAGTACCCGACGTACAGGCGTACGTGTGTTCTGGTGTTCGTGATATATTTAAAGGGCATCGGGGCGTATCATCCCCATGTGTGAAAAAAAGAAAAAATAAATTTTGTATGTCCACTTAAAAATCAGTGGGGATGCAGTCTTAATAAAAGCTGATTATCGACAATAAAGAGAGGTTCTTACCTTATTATGGTAGCTATCCGCAATACTCATGTTAAAGGCAAATTTGATCTTGAGGCATGGAAAGAATCATTACATGTGAACAGTGACGACAAACTTAAGATTATGAGGGTATTTGATTACTGTCATAACAAGATTGCCGAGTCTGGTGACAACATGGAAAGACTGACCAGCCGCGCCATCGAGATTATCGGTATCCTGCAGACATTGCACATGGATGTTGACAGCTACTGTGCAGCCATACTGTATCCCCATATTGAAGAAGGTTATTTTACCATTGAACAGGCCGAAAAAGATTTCGGAAAGCCGATAGCCAGACTTCTTCACGGCGTAAAGGATATGGAGGCGATAAGATTTCTTCAGAATATTTCAAATTCAGGAAGTGAGATTTCCAATGCCAAGATAGATACCGTGCGCCGCATGCTTTTGGCCATGGTTGAAGACGTCAGAGCAGTTATTATTAAACTGTCCGAAAGAATAGCGGCCCTGAGAGAAGTCAAAAATGCGGATGAGGAAACCCGCGTGGCCGTGGCCAAGGAAATTTCCAACATATATGCACCTCTTGCAAACCGTCTGGGTATTGGTCAGCTGAAGTGGGAGCTTGAAGATCTGTCATTCCGCTATCTTCATCCTGATACATACAAGCAGATTGCAAAACTTTTGGATGAAAAGCGTGTTGACAGGGAAAAGTACATTGTTGACTTTGTGTCAATACTTGATGAAAAGCTGAAGTCCGAAGGATTGGAGGCGGAGGTTTACGGCCGCCCGAAGCATATATACAGTATTTGGAGAAAGATGCAGAAAAAGCATCTGAACTTTACTGAACTCTACGACGTCAGGGCTGTTCGCGTAATCGTAAAAAGACTTCAGGACTGCTACGGTGCACTCGGTGTCATTCACACCTGTTTTCACCACATACCGAGGGAATTCGACGATTATATAGCCAATCCTAAACCTAACGGATACAAGTCAATTCATACAGTGGTTATCGGACCTCAGGGCAAAACGGTTGAAATACAGATTCGTACCGCAGACATGCATAAGGAAGCTGAACTTGGCGTGGCTGCACACTGGAAGTATAAAGAAGGCGGGTCAAACCTTGATGCCGCATATGAAGAAAGGATAGCATGGCTCCGTAAGCTGCTTAAGTGGCAGGAAGACATGGTTGAGGCCGGCTCCATCGTCGACGAGTTTAAGACTCAGGTGTTCGAGGACAGGGTGTATGTCTTTACACCGAAAGGTGATGTTATTGACCTTCCTCAGGGGGCTACACCACTGGACTTTGCATATCAGATTCACAGTATGATTGGTCACAGGTGCATAGGAGCAAAGGTCGACGGACGAATTGTTCCGTTCACTTATCAGCTCCAGACGGGTGAGCAGGTAGAACTGGCAACACAGAAGGAGCCGAATCCTAGTCGTGACTGGCTGAATCCGAATAACGGATTCTTAAGAACAAGCAAGGCAAGAGCCAAGGTATCAGCCTGGTTTAAGCAGCTCGATCGTGAAAAGAACATTGCTGCCGGCAGGGAAATGCTGGAAAAGGAAATTGAACGGCACGGCCTTACGGTTTCAAAGGAACAGCTGCCTGAGCTGATTAAGGATGTACTTCATCATTACAATGTGAAGGATCATTTTGATGTTCTTGCCAATGTGGGGTCAGGTGATATTAGGATTAATCAGCTGATAAACTACATTGAAGCGAAGATAAACAATACCTATAAGGGTACGAATCCTGACGAAGAAATACTGAAAAATATTGAGCAGCGTACTCAGGCAAGAATTGCCAATGTTGAGCGTAATGCCGCAAAGAGTAAGATAGTGGTGAACGGAGTCGGTAATCTGGTTACTCATGTCGCCAAATGCTGTCATCCGATTCCGGGGGAGGATATCGTAGGTTTTATTACCAAGGGCAAAGGTGTATCAATTCACAGAAAGGGCTGTCATACCCTTAACCATCTCCTTTCCGAACATCCGGAAAGACTGGTTGATGCGGTATGGGGCGGCGAATATTCCAGCGGGTTCAGCCTGACTGTGGGAATTGTTGCAAACGACAGGGCCGGTTTGTTAAGAGATATCACGACGATTATAGCCAACGAAAAAATTAATGTTCTGGGGGTAAGATCCAGATCGGACACCAAGACTCAGACTGCTCAGATTGACATTGACATGGAAGTGATAAACATCAATGACCTGAACAGAACTCTTGCCCGACTCAACAATATGAACGGGGTTATCTCAGCAAAGCGTCTGTGATCTTCCGGATGGACGGAGAATAAATCAGAATCTGCAGAAAAAACGGATCGGTGACCGGTAATCTGGCAAGTTGTGCCTGCCGGTCGCATTTCAGATTTTTCACGTGGTGTTATTCCGAAGTGTTTAATTAAGAACGGATGATTTAAAATTCTGCTGTTATTTAAGTCAAATTTTTGATACAATCCTCCTTAAATTTTTTGTGAAAACAACATAAAAGTTGCACATGACTTTTGTGCTGTTTTTTTATTTTTAAAGCGTTATGGTTTGATATGGCTACTAAATTTATATTTGTTACTGGTGGTGTTGTTTCTTCACTGGGAAAGGGAATTGCCGCAGCTTCCTTAGCTGCTGTATTGGAAGCCCGTGGTCTAGATGTGACCATGCTTAAGCTCGATCCGTACATCAATGTGGATCCTGGTACCATGAGTCCTATTCAGCACGGCGAAGTGTTTGTTACCGAAGACGGTGCTGAAACCGATCTGGACTTGGGTCATTACGAACGTTTCATTCGTACCAAGATGACCAAGAATAATAATTTTACTACCGGACGAATCTATTCTGACGTAATCAGAAAGGAAAGAAGAGGTGATTATTTAGGTGCCACCATTCAGGTTGTACCTCACATTACCAGCGAAATTCAGGAAAAGATTTTAGCCGGTGGCGCCGATCATGAAATCGCGATTGTTGAAATCGGCGGTACCGTGGGCGATATCGAATCATTACCGTTCCTTGAAGCAATCAGACAGCTGGCTGTAAGACTCGGCAGACAGAATGCCCTGTTCATGCACCTCACCCTTGTTCCTTATCTGAAGACTTCAGGTGAAATAAAGACCAAGCCAACTCAGCACTCCGTTAAGGAACTGTTAAGTATCGGTATTCAGCCGGATATTCTTATCTGTCGTTCAGAAACCAATATTCCTAATGCTGAAAAGACTAAGATTGCTCTTTTCTGTAACGTTAATGAAAAGTGCGTTATTTCAATGAGAGACGTGGATTCAATCTATAAGATTCCTGCTCTTCTCAAGAATCAGGGACTCGATACCACTGTCTGCGAACGTTTCGGTCTTAACTGTAAGGAAGCAGACCTCTCAGAATGGGAAAAGGTAATTTACCAGCAGGCAAACAGCGAAGGTGAGGTTACCGTTGCCATGGTTGGTAAGTATGTACAGCTTCCTGATGCGTACAAGTCTGTTAATGAAGCCCTTAAGCACGGCGGGTTAAAGAATCACGTAAACGTTAACATCAAGTATGTGGATTCACAGGATCTTGAGACCAAGGGACTTGAAGCTCTTGAAGATGTTGACGCCATTCTTGTTCCAGGCGGTTTCGGTAACCGTGGCATAGAAGGAAAGATTCTTGCCGCTAAATACGCCAGAGAAAACAATATCCCTTACCTCGGTATCTGTCTGGGTATGCAGATTGCTATCATTGAATATGCAAGAAACGTTGCCGGTATGGAGGGTGCAAATTCAACCGAATTTGATAAGAATTCAAAGTATCCTGTAATCGGTTTAATCACTGAATGGGTTAACGAGGAAGGTGAAAAGGTTGAAAGAAGCGAAAATTCTGATCTCGGCGGAACCATGCGTCTGGGAGCTCAGCAGTGTCATCTTGCCGAAGGTTCAAAGGTAAGAGAACTTTACGCTCAGCCTGAGATTTATGAACGTCATCGTCACCGTTACGAAGTTAACAACTACCTGTTACCTAAGATTGAGGCCGCAGGTCTCAAGGTTACCGGTTTAAGTGCGGATCGTAAGCTTGTTGAAATCATTGAAAATCCAAATCATCCTTGGTTTGTAGCCGTTCAGTTCCATCCTGAATTTACTTCAACACCTAGAGATGGTCATCCTTTATTTGAAGGATTTATCAGGGCTGCAATGGATTATCAGCAGAAGAGATAATTTCACGTGCCGATGGTTTCGGCATGGTGTAATGGAAAACACGGGGCATGTTTTAAGTATAAAACATGCCCTTTTGTATTAATCCGAAATGATTATGTGTTTTTATTCGGGCTGTGGTTACGTTTTGCGGAACATGTGTCATATATCCTAAACTCCGCACGCCCTAGTTTATAACTAGGGCGAATCTCATCATAAAACCATTAAATATCACATTTATTCCCATGTTTTTAAAAAATTCTCTTTATTTTTTCTCGTTATGGGTATAACATAGTCCATAATATATCTAATGGACTATTTATATGACAGACTCAACAGACATCAAGTGGAATTTCTCCAGTTATACAGACAAAAAAGGTAGAACCTACATCATCTCTTACTACAAT
>JAGAYS010000010.1 GCA_017940385.1 Ruminobacter sp.
AGACGAAGACGACAACATACAGTCATTGGACGAACTGGATATTATCCTAAGTGAAATCGAGAAATAGAAAGACCGAACCTCACGTTATTTGAAATTCGGTCTTATGTGTCCTAAACATATGAATTACAACAAAGTTTAGGCTGTTAACGTTTCTGCTAACCCTGCCGGTTTCTGTCAGCCCTGCTGCAGGTAACCGGATGCTTATTTTGAATTGTAGTACCTGATACCGTTATTCGGATTGAAATAGGTTCTGATATAACCGTCGCGTGAAACAATGACGATTTCATTCGTGGCCTCAAGATAGTAGACGTCGTCACCGTCTTCCTTCTCGTACTTGTGAAGTGCACGGGGATTATTCACAACTCTCGCTGCGGCAGCCTGATATGATTCAGCCCCGGAAAATCCCATGTATTTTCCGTGCTTTTCATAATGATCTCTGAGAAGTCTGGCATTTCTGAATGTCTGTCCGCGACCTGAACGTTCTTCACTCTGCTCATACCCGTAACCGCTCTCAGGCTGAAGTATCCTGCCGTCATCGGAATTTTTCTGGGTTACGAAATATGAAACGCCCAGGATAACCAGCAGCAGAACAAAGCGCATGGTACCGCCCGCTCTGCCCATCAGTGCGCGCAGCAATAGTTTAAGCATTACAGTACTCCTTTTGAAACCGGCAGACTGTCACGGATACCGATGCATTCTGCCGGTTGTTTACCGGTTATTTGATTAGTTCGAGCATTTTAGCATAATCATCAGCAGCCTTCACTTTATCATTGGCCATGATGATTATTCCGGATTCATCTATAAGATAAGTGGTTCTCACCACCCCCATATAGCTTCTTCCGTACTGTTTCTTCTCTTTCCACACATCATAGCCGCTTATTGCCGAAAGTTCAGGATCGGAAAGAATCGTAAAATTCAGCCCGAACTTTTCCGCAAATTTCAGATGTGAATTGACCGAATCCCTGCTTATTCCCAGAACAGTAACGTTCTTATCCGTAAAAAGTCCGATATTATCCGAATAGCCGCAGGCCTGTTTACTGCATCCGGGGGTATTGTCCTTCGGATAAAAATAAAGAATCACCTTCTTTCCCCTGTAATCGCTTAGTCTGTGAATATTTCCCTGCTGATCGGGAAGGGCAAAATCAGGTGCCGGCGTACCTACTTCCAACATAAAAAACTCCAATAACCAAAACATAATACATAACTGTTCACATTACATATGGTATATCAGGAAAACCTTACGGAAAACAGGGTAAAAACCAAAGTGCTAACGGAATCAGAACACTGAAAGGAATTTGAGGGAGAAATAAAGAAAATACGGGAAAAAAGTGGTGGCCCATTCCTGACTTGAACAGGAGACCAAACGATTATGAGTCGTCTGCTCTAACCGACTGAGCTAATGGGCCTCTGAATAAAGACACGTGCATTATACACATGAGATGATTGTTTGTCGAGATTAAAGTCAAGGTTTTGTGTTAAATCACAATTATGGACAATCATTTGACTAATCTTTAAACACATTGACTCCATCACGCAAAAAAAATACCGGAGCCCCTGCTCAGCGGCGGCATCCGGTACCTGGTTTCCTGTCAGCGGAAGCTGAAGGTTTTAATCATCAAGGAAGCTCTTGAGAGGTTCGGATCTGCTTGGGTGACGTAACTTACGCAGCGCCTTGGCTTCAATCTGACGGATACGTTCTCTGGTAACGTCAAACTGTCTGCCTACTTCCTCAAGAGTATGGTCGGTGTTCATACCGATACCGAAGCGCATTCTCAGAACCTTTGCCTCTCTCGGGGACAGAGCTGAAAGAACCTGTTCGGTAACAGCCTTTAAGCTTTCTGAGGTTGCAACGTCTGAAGGTAACGGCAGTGATTCGTCCTCGATAAAATCTCCTAAATGCGAATCGTCATCATCACCGATAGGAGTTTCCATTGACATAGGCTCCTTGGAAATCTTCATAACCTTACGAATCTTATCCTCCGGAATGCCCATTTTCTTGGAAAGTTCCTCAGGTGTTGCCTCCCTGCCGTTTTCCTGAAGCATCTGACGTGAAACCCTGTTGAGCTTGTTGATGGTTTCAATCATGTGAACAGGAATACGGATGGTTCTGGCCTGGTCCGCAATTGAACGGGTGATGGCCTGTCTGATCCACCAGGTCGCATAGGTTGAGAACTTATAACCCCTGCGGTATTCAAACTTATCCACAGCCTTCATAAGACCGATGTTGCCTTCCTGAATCAGATCCAGGAACTGCAGACCTCTGTTGGTATATTTCTTGGCAATGGAAATAACCAGACGGAGGTTCGCTTCAATCATTTCTGATTTTGCGTTTCTTGCATGAGCATTGTTAACCTTAACGGTTGTGTTGATCTCACGGATCTTGAAAATAGGCAGCCCCGTTTCATTTTCAATCTCACGAAGACGTTCAACAATGCCGGTAATTTCATTTTCATAAGCCTTCATCTTTTCGGCAAAAGGCTTTTTCAGCTTAACGATCTTCTCGAACCATTCCATTGACGCCTCTTTATGGGAATCAATGAATCTGCCGCGGAAATCCTCAGGCTTCATGCCGCATCTGAGCATGATTTCACGAATTCTTCTGTCCTGAACCTTAACCTTGTCCATAACGTCGTTCATGTTCTTGATCAGCTGATCAAAAACCTTAGGCACAAGACGGAACTGTTTGAATACTTCAGCCAGTTCCTTGATTGAATTCTGGGTTCTCTTGGAATCACGTCCGTACTTCTTAAGACATTCGGTAGTTGTATTGTACTTATCCTTAAGAAGTTCAAACATCTGAGCGGCATATACCGGATCAGGACCTGATTCCTCGTCGTCCATCATCTTTGAGGACTTTTCTTCATCACCGTCCTCGTCATCATCATCGTCGTCATCATCAACGACAACCTTTTCCTCGGAATCAGACTCTTCAGCGTCGTCATCCATAGGTTCATCGCCCTGATTGTCAATTGAACCGTCTATGTCCAGGTTAACGTCAATTACCTCATCGTTACCGTCGTCCTTTACCGGAACATCCTCATCGGATTCGGAGGTTTCGGCGAAACCGGTAATGATGTCGCTGAGTCTTATCTGTTCATCAACATACTGATCATACAGCTTAAGCACAAAATCAATAGCACTCGGATATTCAGCCACACAGCTCTGAACCTTGTTTATGCCGTTTTCAATTCTCTTGGCGATGTCAACTTCGGCCCTTCTGTCGAGAAGGCCCACGCTGCCCATTTCACGCATGTACATTCTTACCGGGTCGGTAGTCTTACCGATGTCGGAAATAATGTTTTCAATTTCAGCCACATTCTGCGGCAGCATCAAATCGTCAGTTGATTCAGGAGCCTTTTCACAGATCTGAATATCCATGTCGGCGCAACGCTGAAAAAACTCCTCAAGCTTTTCGGAATCAAGATATTCCGCAGGGAAAAATTCCTTAATTTCTTCTGTTGTTAAGTAACCTTTGGATTTACCATCTCTTAGAAGCTGCTTCAAAGAAAAACTAACCGGTTTACTATCCATTGCTTAAATTTTCCTAGTTCAAATATAGAAACACCGCAGCCTTCACCGGTACACGATGAAAACTGAAGTCCTTTGGTGTATTTCCTGTTTTTGCACTTTTTCAATAACGTATAGCTGTCTCTAATCTACTTTCCGACCAGTCTATCTAAATCACAAACAGAAAAAATATAACATAACACACTATGCAGACACGTAATTATAAATACTTCATCCGTATTTTTCAAAGACACACCCACTCTTTCGTGAATAATCTCAATCATTTTATTGATTATCATTTCAATTATTGGACACGGATCGAAATTTATTTTGAATTGTCTGATATCCACACACATACATGGGTGCAAAAAATAATATTTCAAATGATTTTATAAAAAATAAGGGGAAAACGCCCCCGCGTTTTCCCCGGTATGTCAGGCAGCCTTCCTGCGGAAAGAGACGACACGGCAGGTCTGAACCGGCCCCATCCGGCCGACGGTGCGGCTCCGCCGCACTACTTCAGATTTCTGAGCTTCTGTTCCAGAAGGGTTGAGAGGGCAAGTTCCTCGTCCGTAAGGTTCCTTCTGGTTGCCTCACGGCGCAGCCAGGCTATCTTTGCCTCAACCACCTCGGAGAGATAGAGCTTTATGAAACTCAGCATGCTTGAAATTTTAACGTTTTCCAGACTGTCATCCATCTGAACGGCCGCCAGCAGATTCATAATCCTTTCGTATACGGTACCCCGGTACTGTTCCAGCAGTGCACCTGTGGTGATGTCCGGTTTGGCACTGATTCTACTCAGTACGTCCAAAACTATACCGGCCTTTTCATCGGCATATTCGTTCAGCAGCTTATTGAGTCTTTCCTGCTCCGGTATGCAGTTTACCAGATACGGGTTCTGAATAATTCTGGCGACAAGTCCGCGAATCGGCGTAAGTTCCAGCTGAGCGGCTCCTGTGGCTCCCGTTTTCTGAACCTGAGGCTCACGGTTATGGTCTGCACTCTTTTTGTTCTGCAGACACATCTCTATGCGTATTTCCTCCCAGCCCACAAGCTTCGCCATGGCAACAATCAGGGACTGAACCATTACCGGAGCGTCGGTTATCTGATTTACCAGACCGCAGAATTCATCCACGGCCTTTATCTGTCCCTCATCGGTCCCCAGATTAAATCTTCTGCTGAGCTCAGACAGCAGATAATCCTTGAAATAGAGGGAATGCTCCAGATATTTTCTGAAGCCCTCCGCCCCCTGTTCGCGCACCAGCGAATCAGGATCGTGTTCCTTCGGCAGGAAGCAGAAGGAAAGGGTCTTGTCGTCCCTTACGGCCGAAAGCGTCAGGCCGAAGGCTCTCCATGCGGCATGTCTGCCCGCATCGTCACCGTCGTAGCAGAAAACAATCCTGTCGGTCTGCTTGAACAGAAGCTCCAGCTGCATCGGCGTGGTTGCGGTACCGAGAGATGCCACCGCATTATGGACGCCATACTGGTCAAGGGCTATTACGTCCATATATCCCTCGGTGATGATAATGCAGTCCAGCTCCTCACGGGGAAGCTTTCTGACATAATCCAGATTAAATAACTCGTAGCCCTTTTTGTAGATTTCACTCTCTTTTGAATTTATGTACTTAGGCTTTGAGTTGTCCAGCACGCGTCCGCCGAAGGCGATGACGTTGCCTTTCTTGTCCCTTATCGGAATAATTACACGGTTACGGAACATGTCATAATGACGCCCGGTCTCATTAACCTTTATCAGACCGATGTCAAGAAGCCTTGAGGTTCTGTCGGTATCCCCGTGATTATCCGTACACAGGGTCTTGTATATGAAATCCCAGGAATTCGGCGCAAAACCTATCTGATACTTTTCAATGGTTTCCTGAGTAATTCCCCTGTTCTGCAGATAACTGCGGGCTTCAGGATGCTTGAAGAGCTCCTGGTGATAAAAACCTGCAGCCGCCTTGGTGAGTTCATAGATTCCGAGGGACTTCTCATGATTGTATTTCGCATGTTCATCATACTCAACGGAAACCCCCGCTATTCCCGCCACGGTTTCCACGGCCTCAGCAAAGGACACGTTGTCATATTTCATGATGAAGTGATAGGCATTCCCCGCCTCATGGCAACCGAAACAGTTAAAAAACTGCTTCTGCTGGCTTACGCTGAAGCTTGGAGTTTTCTCGGAATGAAAAGGACAGCAGGCCATGTAGCCTGATCCCGTTTTCTTCAGTTTGATGCGTGAGCTGATGACGTCAACAATGTCGACCCTGTTCAGCAGCTCATTGATAAAGCTTTCCTTAATTCTTGGCATATTACGACCTTAACACAATATATTCAGACTTATTTCCTAAATTACTTTCTTCTAAAACTACTTACTTTCTGCTTTATCCTTAAAGCGGACATATGTGACTTTACCACAAAAGCCCGGTCATACCAATATATTTTTTGTACGAGACAATCGTATCCGTATACGGCTCAAATTAATCCCGGATTCCGTTAATGATGCCTTAAGGATGCCGTGAGAACATAAAACCTCATACGCAAATATGATATGATATGACACAACACATTGGAGGTATCAATATAATGGCTGTTTACTGCATCGGTGACGTACATGCCTGCCACGATGAACTGAGGGCACTGCTTGAGGTAATGGATTTCAATCCTGAAAACGACGAACTTATATTCACCGGAGACCTTATAGGGCGCGGACCTCAGCCTCTTCAGACATTAAGATTCATAAAAAATCTCGGAGAACGCGCACATACCGTTCTCGGCAACCACGACCTTAATCTTCTGGCTGTGATATACGGTCACAACCAGCCCAGAAAAAAAGATAATCTTGATGAAATACTCAAGTCAAAGGAACTGAATAAAATAACGGACTGGCTGCGTACCAAACCTCTTCTCTACCTGCACCCGCAGCATCCAATCTGCACGGTTCATGCCGGGATCTCCCCGCAGTGGAACATTGCCGATGCCATCAGGTGTGCCGATGAAATGAACGCGGTTATCCGTGATGATTCCGTCTTTGACTCATTCCTTGCCGGGATGTACAGTGACGAGCCTGATTCATGGTCCGAAGATCTTACCGGCATCGACAGATGGCGATACATAACCAACGTATTTACCAGAATAAGATTATGCAGAAGTGACCGGACCCTTGATCTCAAAAACAAGAACTCACCGGAGGAGGCCAGGGATGAAGGCCTGTTACCATGGTTCGACATGCTTGGTCACAATGCTCTGACCTCAGACAGAAACTACACGCTGGTTTTCGGACACTGGGCGGCTCTCACGGGCAAATGTCTCCATCCGAAAATAAAGTCACTGGACACCGGCTGCGTATGGGGAAACAGACTGACCAGATGGTGCTATGACACCGACACTCTTTACAGTGTACCGAGCCTTCTGCCAAACAAATTCAAAAAGTAAAGGATGCAAAACGACATGATTCTATCTCTAATAGTTGCACATACCAGAAATTTCACCATCGGCAGGGACGGAGGAATGCCGTGGCATCTGCCTGCCGACCTGGCCCATTTTAAAAAAACAACCATGGGCTCACCGGTTCTTATGGGCAGAAAAACATATGAAAGCATCGGCAGACCGCTTCCCGGCAGACTGAACATCATCATCACCGGTAATCCGAAGCCTTCAGACAATGTAAATCTCCGTTACGTAAAAACCGCGGAAGAGGCTCTTAAAGCCGCTGAGGACACAGGTGCGGAAGAGATGTTCGTAATCGGCGGAGGCTCAGTATACAGACAGTTCATTGACAGAGCAGATCGTCTCTACATTACTCTGATTGATGCGGATATCGAAGGCGATACCACATTCCCGGAATATGACACACGTGATTACGAAATCATTGCGTCAGAACACTTCAGTGCTGATGAAAAAAATGCCTGTGACATGGATTTCATCACTTATGAAAAAATCAAAAAATAAATTCCGATAAATGCCGTTACGGCAGGGTTTACCCGGGACTTCCGGCTCAGCCTGCCGTAATTTCCCTTATTCTGCTTCTCTCAACGGCATAACGGCGGCAGAACTCATCCATATCGTTGTCAGAGGTTATAAGCATCACCTCCCGAAACCTGCCGTTTCTCAGACTGGAAAAACCCGCCACCTTTTCCCCGGTACAGATTCCGATGCGCAGCACCGGCTCCTCCTCTTCGGGATTATACGGTGTCACGCGCTTTTCTTTTCCGAAAAGAAAACCTGTCAGAAAACTCATACCCAAACTCCAAACCGGAAAACTCAGACGTCGGCATAAAAAATTATCCGCCCTCCTGCAGAATAGCAGATACGGAGGACGGATAAACAGGCATAAGTCAAAAAATTCACGCCGTCGTGAATAACGGTTCAGACACCTTACTCACGACGGGAACGGAGAGAAAGAGACGGCTCTCAGGAGTTTAATGCCTCACTGCCGTTCTTTCCCGCACGCCAGATGGTAACCGTAACAAACACGGCAAGCACGTATGAATAAAACAGATACGGAAGTATCGACATACTGCTTATCTGCATGATGCTGGCCGCAACAAGAAGCTGGGCACCGTACGGAATAATCCCCTGAACAATACAGGAGCTGGTATCCAGCAGCGAGGCTGTTATTTTGCCTGATATGCCGTATTCCCTGCTGATGTCCCTGGCCAGAGGCGCAGCCGTAACGATGGCAACGGTATTGTTGGCGGTTGAAATGTCCATCAGTGAGGTCAGCAGGGCAATTCCCGCCATACCGCCTCTCCTTTCATTGAAATTCCTTCTGATGTAGTTAAGTATGGCCGCAAAACCGCCGTTAACCTTAATAAGTGAGGAAATTGATGCCACCAGGACCGTTACAATCATGGTTTCAAACATTGAATTGGTTCCTGTACCCATCGCCTCAAATGATGATGCGTATGACAGTCCGCCCAATCCCATTCCCGTAAACAGAAACAGGATAATGCCGACAAGAAGAACGATGAACACGTTTATCCCCATAAGTGCCAGAATAAACACCAGAAAGTACGGGAAGGCCAGGAAAAAGCTGAAGTCATATTTATGCACCACGCTGATTTCGCTGTTCAGCGACACGAAAAGCATAATGATGAAGGTTACTGCAGCAGCCGGAAGCACTATCTTCAGGTTGGTAAGAAACTTATCCTTCATCTCCACGCCCTGGGTCTTGGTGGCGGCAATTGTGGTGTCGGAAATAAAAGACAGATTATCACCGAACATTGCACCTCCGATGACCGCACCTGCACACAGCGGTACCGAAATACCGCCGTTCTGCGCCACGGTAAGGGCTATCGGCGACAGGACACTGATGGTTCCGACGCTTGTCCCCATGGCCATGGAAATCAGGCAGGCAATAAGAAACAGTCCCGGCACGGAAAAATTGGCAGGAATGACGTTAAGCATCATGTTTGCGACGCTGACGGCGCCGCCGGTTGCGGACGCCAGTCCGCTGAAAGCTCCAGCAAGCAGAAAAATCAGAAGCATGATGGTGATGTTACTGTCGCCGATCCCTTTGGCACAGACCGCTATTTTCTCGTCAAAGGAAAGACGGCGGTTCTGCATGAACGCCACCGTCAGTGCAATTCCGAATGAAACGACCACGGACGTTATGTAGAAGCCCATTTTGCCTTCAATGGGACTCACATACTCAAAATACAGTCCGTTTCCGAGATATATGATAAGAAATACCAGTATTGGAAATATCGCCGCGAAGTTCGGCTTTACTTTTGTGTTTATTTTATCTTCATTGTTTAATGTGTTTTCATTGTTGGACATTTTATTATAATTCCTCTTCTTTTGTGCCCATGACAGGGCAATTTTACAGCAGAAAAAAATTGACTATCAACAATAATTTCATTTCACGGGAATAAAGATACGTGACGGAATCAGAGCCTGCCACAGGCTGAGTAAGATCGAAGGTTACGCATAAAAACGAAAACGGATGACTGCGGCGCGGCACAGTCATCCGTTCCAAAAAGAGTCTGAGGACAGACGGAAGTTTCCGTTTTACTTCTTTTCTTCGGAAACAGCCTCGGATGATTCCTCTAACGGTTCCCCGGCGGCGTCCTCATCCACATCTTCGGACATGGTTACGTCTTCATCCGAGAAATCAGATTCCGGTTCGGCTTCGGCATCAGCATCAAAACCGTCGGCATCACCGTCAAAATCATCGTCTTCGAACTCATCGTCCCAGTCATCAAAATACTTAGGCTGAGGAGGTTCAGGCTTGTCCCATACGAAGTTTTCATTGTTCGCCTGAGCTTTATCCTCGTCGGATAAGGCCTCTTCACTCTGTCTGATGGCATCGAGCTCGTTCATGACGTCGCTGCACAACGGCTTGACATTGATGCCGGCCGCAGCGGAAATGACATAATACTTCTCATCCTTGCGATCGAGTCTTGTAAGGATATCGTCAATAATTTCCTTAAGCTCTTCTTCACTGTGAATATCGCACTTGTTGAATACCAGCCATCTGGTCTTCTGAGCCAGCTTTTCACTGTAAAGGGCAAGCTCCTGTTCGATGGTTCTGATGTTATCCACAGGATCTGATCCGTCAACAGGCTGAAGGTCCACAAGATGCAGCAGCACGCGGCAGCGTTCCAGGTGACGCAGGAACCTGTGACCGAGACCGGCACCCTGTGAAGCGCCTTCAATAAGTCCCGGAATATCCGCAACCACGAAGCTTCTGCCTTCACCTACCCTGACCACGCCGAGAGACGGTTCAAGCGTGGTAAACGGATAATCCGCAATCTTAGGTCTTGCTGCACTTACCGCACTGATAAAGGTTGACTTACCGGCATTAGGCAGACCAAGCATGCCCACATCGGCAAGAAGCATGAGTTCAAGACGCAGATAGCGCTTATCACCCGGGGTACCGTTAGTCTTCTGTCTCGGAGCACGGTTTATGGAACTCTTGAAGCGGGTATTGCCAAGGCCGTGGAAACCGCCCTTAGCCACCAGGAGCACCTGGTTTTCCTTTATGAGGTCACCTATCACTTCTCCGGTATCATCATCAATCACGCGTGTTCCCAGAGGAACGCGGATAATGATGTCCTCACCGGCCGCACCGGTACAGTTGGCAGGACCGCCGTTCTTGCCTCTTCCGGCCATGTAAAACTTCTGAAACTGAAAGTCTATCAAAGTATTAACACTGGTATCGGCACGCATGTACACGTCACCGCCATTACCGCCGTCACCGCCGTCAGGGCCTCCCTTAGGGATAAACTTTTCTCTTCTAAAGCTTACGATACCGTTACCGCCGTCACCGGCTTCGACACGAATTTTAGCTTCATCAACGAATTTCATTATGATATTTTCCTTTCAGTAAATCCGTTAAACATGATAAATCAACAAAAAAAAAGACTCCACCTTAACACATAGGGTAGAGTCTCTTTGTCAATTCCTTAGATATTAATCAGCGATAACGCTTACATATCTACGATGCTTAGGACCGCCAACGGTGTACTTAACCTTACCGTTGCTGGTTGCAAATAAAGTGTAATCCTTTGCAACACCTACATTGCTGCCTGCATGGAACTGAGTACCACGCTGACGAACAAGAATACTACCAGCTGAAACAGCCTGACCATCGAAAATCTTAACACCTAAACGCTGACCTTGGGAGTCACGACCGTTATGTGTACTACCACCAGCTTTCTTATGAGCCATTGTCTACTCCTTATGCATTAATACCGGTAATCTTAACCTGAGTGTACCACTGACGGTGACCGGTAACCTTCTGATGATGCTTACGACGACGGAACTTGGTAATACTTACCTTTTCGCCACCAACAGACTTAATTACTTCAGCAACTACCTTACCACCTTCTACATATGGAGCACCAACCTTTACGTTGTCTCCATCGGCAACCATGAGTACCTTATCGAAATCTACAGAATCGCCAACGTTCTTAGAAGCGTCTAAATCAACTTCTAATACATCGTCAACAGCTACCTGGTACTGCTTGCCGCTAGTTGAAATAACTGCGTACATTATATATTCCTCTTAAAAGTATCCAGCTGAGCCGGATACATAAAAATCTTAAAATGATAATGGCGTGCATTATACAGATTACTCACTTCTTATGCAAGGTAAAATTTGAATATAATCAAAAAAAATTTAAAGTCGCCTGTCTGAAATTTACACACCAGGGTATTCAGGTACACCTCACCTTCTTACCGCTTCAGTCCGCTCCCTCATAATGCCGGCGCCGGCGGAAAAACACCTTTCACGCCGACAAAATCATTCACTTCGTAAATTTAAATTATAGGCCAAATGTAATATAATATCTCAGCGCAGGTCTTTTCACTAGGACCGGCGTTACGTGGAAACTGAAGTAATTAGGTGATTGATATGTCTGAATCTTTGTTTATGAAACTGACTGATGAACCCGTCAAGGAAATAGACAGACTGATAATGGAACAGATCAAGTCACCTGTTGAGCTTCTGAATCAGGCATGCTTCCACCTAATCACTGCCGGAGGCAAGCGCATCCGTCCGCGACTCATGGCACTGATAACCGGACTGATATCACCGGATGCGGTATACAACGAAAACATTCTTTCCATGGCCGCAGCCGTGGAAATTCTGCACACTGCCACCCTGATGCATGACGACGTAATCGACGAGGGTCTGATGAGACGCGGCATTCCCAGCGCCAACAGCGCCTACGGCAATAAGGTAGCTGTACTTGGCGGCGATTACCTGTTTACCAAAGCCTACAATGCCACCATCAAAGCAACCGATGCCCGCATCAGCAGAGTTTTTTCGGATGCACTGACAACCCTGGTACAGGGAGAACTCACCCAGATGACCAACACAGCCAATCTGGAGATTACCGAAGCCAGCTATTTCAAGACCATATATTCCAAAACGGCGGTTCTGTTTGAAATCACCACCAAAATTCCGGGACTCATTCTTAACCGCACGGACGCAGAGATTGAAGCCCTGGCAAAATACGGACGCAACATCGGCTACGCCTTCCAGATAGCTGATGACATTCTGGACTATACCTCAGACAGCGAAGTCCTCGGCAAGGTTGTGGGTAAGGACATGGATGAAAAGAAAATAACCCTGCCGCTAATCTATGCGCTGAACAATGACAGGGGTATAAGTCGCGAAACCATTTATGAAGCCATTAACGGCGGATGCGTGGAACGGATTCTGCAGATCATTTCCGATACCGATGCAATCGCCTCCTGCGACAAAGTCGCCGAAAGACTCATCGGCGAAGCAATAGACGCCATAGCCGTATTCAGTGAATCAGACTACATGCAGGCTCTGAGGGAACTGGCATACGCCTCATACAGACGCAAGTACTGATATTTAACGGAAATAAATCAGGCAGCCTCTGCCACCAGATTTTCGGATGCGCTGATTATCTCATTCTTAAGGTTCATGAAAACCTCAACAATCTTAGGGTCAAAATGTCTTCCTGCCTCATCCCTGATGATTTCAAAGGCAGTACGGTAACTCATGGCATCCTTGTAGCATCTCTTTGACACAAGCGCATCAAACACGTCTGCTATTGCCATAATTCTGGCACAGAGAGGGATTTCCTCTTCCCTGAGGTTATACGGATACCCGGTACCGTTCCACTTTTCGTGGTGATACGTAGCCATGTCGACGGCAGTTGAAAGAATCAGGGTACTCTCCATTCCGGAAAGAGTTTCCGCTATCATCTTACCGCCAACCTGAGCATGGGTCTGCATAATCACAAATTCATCCAGGGTAAGCCTGCCCGGTTTGCACAGGATGGTATCGGACACGGTAATTTTACCGATATCATGAAGCGGAGCAGCGGTTACGCATGCCTGACAGAAGTCATCGGTAAGCTCGTCAAGATAATATCCGGCATCAAGAAGACCTCTGATGACGATTTCAACATAGGATGCCGTTCTCTTGATATGACTGCCGGTAGAATAGTCACGACCTTCGATAATTGATGCAAATGACTCAATTATTTTCTTCTGCATCTGCTCGATTTTTTCTTCAGCCATCTCATCCTTGAGAGCAATCTCCCTGAGACAGCGCTGATAGTCAACGACTCTGAGTATTCTGGAACTGATGGTGGAAACTGATGACTTCAGGTTTATGAAATCATCCACTCCAAGTTCAAACGCACGGTCTTCAAGTGCGGAATTAACACCGTCACTGAGAACCACCACCGGAATGGACTTGGTTAAAGGTAATCTTTTAAGGGATTCTATAAGATATATTGTATCGAGACCTTTGGTCTGCATGTTTATGATAATCAGCTCAAACAGACACAGGGATGCGACCTGCATGGTCTCCCTCATGGTTGTGGCTTCCATCAGTCTGAAGCCTTTTAAAAAATCCGCCAGAACCAGCACATTATTCTTGTCGTCATCGACAATCAGTATATTCTTAGGATGCATAAAAACCCCTCGTCTGTACACTCGTAATCTTCTGATAATTCAGAACATCCTGTCAGACTTAGGATTTGCATGCTTTGAGCTTAGGCAGGATAAAAATACAGACCAGATACTTATTTTTTTATTTATTATCGGTATTTCTTTTTTATTATTATCTAAACGCTCCGACACCGGAGCATTATCAAAAATTATACAAAAAGGTATTTTTGATTTTATTACATAATTGTAATAATATATTTAAAATTTTGCAAATTATGTAAATACATCACATTTTTATTACACAACGATAACAAAAATGTGAACACCACCCAAACATAAAAAAAGAGTCTGACGCTCACGCATCAGACTCTCAGTACTCAGAATTTTATATCTGAACCGAACCGCTATCAGTCAGCAAAAGGATGACGAAGCACGATGGTTTCTTCACGGTCAGGACCGGTTGAGATAACGTCAACCCTTACACCTGAAATTTCTTCAAGACGCTTGATATAGTTCTTGGCATTCTCAGGAAGGTCTTCGAACTTCTTTAAACCGAAAGTTGATTCCTTCCAGCCAGGCATGGTTTCATAAACAGGTTCCAGACCTTCGTAATCATCAGCGGCAAGAGGAGAATAGTCAATAACTTCGCCGTTGCTCTTCTTGTATGCCACGCAAAGCTTAACTTCATCAAGACCGTCGAGAACATCCAGCTTGGTCAGACAGAGACCGCTTAAGGAGTTAATCTGATTTGATCTGCGCATTGCCACGCCGTCAAACCAGCCGCAACGGCGGCGACGACCGGTTACGGAACCGAATTCGGCACCCTTGGTGCACAGATATTCACCGGTTTCGTCCAGTAATTCGGTAGGGAACGGACCACCGCCTACACGGGTGGTGTATGCCTTAACGATACCGATTACGTATTCAATGTTTCTAGGACCGAAGCCTGAACCGGTGCTTACGCCGCCGGCTACGGTATTTGAAGAGGTAACGTAAGGATAGGTACCCTGGTCGATGTCAAGGAATGTACCCTGAGCACCTTCGAACATAATCTTCTTACCGGCTTCCCTTGCCTTTGCCAGCAGAGAGGTCACATCCTGAACCATAGGAAGGATTTCCTTGGCGTAATTTCTGCAGTCTTCAAGGACCTTCTCATAGGAAATAGGTTCAACGTTATAGTACTTGGTCAGACAGAAGTTGTGGTATTCCATTACGGTTTCAAGCTTTTCGGCAAAATCTTCCATGTTAAACATGTCACCTACTCTTAAACCGCGACGGGCTGCCTTATCCTCATAGGTAGGACCGATACCTCTGCCGGTGGTACCTATAGCCTTCTTACCGAGCTTGGCTTCACGGGCACGGTCAATTGCCTGATGATAAGGGAGAATTAAAGGACATGCAGGGCTGATTACCATACGTGATCTTACTTCAACGCCTTTTTCTTCAAGTTCTCTGATTTCACCTAAAAGAGCTTCCGGGGAAACCACAACACCGTTACCTACAACGCAGGTACAGTTCTGACGTAAAATACCGGAAGGAATAAGACGTAAAACCTGCTTTTTGCCATCAACTACCAGAGTATGACCGGCATTATGACCGCCCTGATATCTAACAACGTAATCCGCTTCATCAGTTAGCAGATCAACAATTTTACCCTTACCTTCATCACCCCACTGGGTGCCTAAGACAACAACGTTATGAGCCATACTAATTTATAACACTTCTATCTGGTTAACAAAAGATTCCGAATCAGCCGTTACGGCCCGCACGAAGCCGGCGGTGACGTCAGATTCACAATCATGATTAAAAACAAACAATGAATTCTATCATAAATCAGTCACAAATTAAACCCGGTAAAAGATCGCATCAGCATAAATTTTAAATTACACCGTTCAGGATCCTTTACCGTTTCCCGTCCCGCTTCCTTTTCACAAAAAAGAAAAGGCCCGTCATGATTTATGACGGGCCTTCTTAGGTTACGCTCTGAATCAGCGGATTACCTGAAATACTTCAGGAACTCATTCTTACTGTCGGTGACGATTACGTTACCGCCGTTTGTCATGCTGTTGCTGTACGCATCCATGCTTCTCAGGAAATCAAAGAATTCAGGATTTCTTGAGTATGCATCGGCGTAGATTTTGGTGGCTGAGGCATCACCGGTACCGCGAATGATTTCTGCCTGACGTTCGGCTTCGGCAATCTTAACCACCGCAAGTCTGTCAGCCTTTGCCCTGATGGCTTCAGCTTCCTGACGTCCCTGGGATCTGTGCAGTCTGGCCACGGCCTCACGTTCGGCACGCATACGCTGATATATTGAACTGGAAACCTCGCTTGGAAGTTCAATCTTCATTATGCGCACGTCCACGATCTTGATACCGAGATCCTTTTCAGCGCCCGGACCGGTTATGGTCAGGGTGTTCTGCATAATCTGTTCGCGCTTGGAAGATCCGCCGGTCTCAGTCTGTTCCTCTTCATTACTGCTTTTTCCGGCAACAATCTCCCTGATGTTCAGAAGAGCGATCTGGCTTCTCAGACTGGTGGTGATTTTATCCCTCAGTCTGTCTTCGGCCATCAGGAAACTGCCCTGGTTTGCGGTGTAGAACTTTTCAAAATCAATAATCTTCCATTTTACGTAGGAATCAATGATGAGGTCCTTCTTTTCGGATGTTACGAATCTGTCCGCCGTTGAGTTCAGGGTCTGAACCCTGGCATCAAGGTACATAACCTTGTCCACGAAAGGAATCTTAAATCCGGCACCGGGTTCATAGAGACTTACCGCACCGTCACCGTTTCTCACGACTTTGGCAAAACGGGTAAGCAGAGCCTTCTGTCCTTCCGGAACCACGAAAACGGACTGATATGCAACAACGGCCAGCACAAGAAGACCAATGATTATCACGTTAAGGTTTTTCATTTACTTCTTTCCTCCGCTGTTCTTCTGTTCACCCGCTGAATCAATAAGCCTGTCCAGAGGCATGTACATCAGAGGACCGCCCTGGTTCTTATCAGCCCCGATAATCACCTTGGCACTGCTGCCGTACACCTTTTCCATGGTTTCCAGGAAAATTCTGCGTTTGGTAATCTGCGGAGCGGCCTGATATTCAGGAAGAATCTTTTCAAAACGTGCCACGTTACCCTCGGCCTCCGCAACAACCTTGCGGCTGTAACCTTCAGCCTCCTCAAGAATTCTCTTTGCCTGACCTTCAGCCTTCGGAACAACCTCGTTCTTATAGGCTTCAGCCTCTCTCTTGAAGCGCTGCTCGTCTTCCTGAGCGGCAATCGCGTCGTCAAAAGCTGCCTTAACCTCCTCCGGAGCACGTGCCGGCAGGAAGTTCACATCCACTATGGTTATGCCCATGTCGTACTGGGAAATAATGGACTCCAGCAGCTCACGGGTGGACTGACGGACCTTTTCACGGCCGTTTGTCAGCACGTCATCCATTTTGGTATGACCGATTACGTAGCGCAGGGCACTGTCGGTAGCCTGGGCAAGACTCAGATCAGGATCCACCATGTTGTAGAGATACGCCTTCGGATCACTGATTCTGTACTGAACCTTCATTTCAACGTTAACCACATTCTCGTCCTCAGTCAGCATTGAACCGGAGGACTGGGTTGACTGAACGATTTTCACGTCCACGTTCGTAACCCTGTCTATTCCCGGTATTTTCCAGTGCAGTCCGGGCATTTCGATGTGGCTGAATTTTCCGAGACGCAGAACAACAGCCTGTTCGGCTTCCTTTACGGTATAGAAGTTATTTAACAGAATAACTACCAGAACGGCAGCCGCAAAAACAATCCAGGTCAGTGATGAACCTTTTTCAAAAAATTCATTGACCTTCTTTGCCAGATCGTTGGAATTGTTACGTTTCTGCTGTTGCTTCCAAGGATCATTATTATTAGGCTCATTCCAGGCCATTTATTCCTCCAAATCAACAAATTAAAAATCTAAGATTAGAATTCCGGCACCTTGAAGGTAAAATTCTTAGGCTTAACGCAGTACCTTTCCAGAGCTCCGTTACTGCGACTGTTGAGCTGAGCCAGTTCAACACGCTGATGTTTTACCGTCAGTATCATCTCTCCGGTCTGCGAATAGGTCTCACCGCTGACTGCTCCCATCTGGTACAGTCTGTTACGCAAACCGCCTTCGGTTCCGGGCAATTTTACCACAATTTCAATAAGGTCATTACCCAGTAATTCGGCTATGGCCCTGTAGAGAAAATCAATACCGACATTTCTGGCCGCACTTATGTAAACGGCCTCAGGCCTGCCGTGCTCGTTGTATACGATACCCGGCTTAACCTTGTCGAGTCGGTCAATCTTATTGTAGACCCGCAGCTGCGGCACGTCGTCCGCCTCTATCTGTTCAAGAACGCTGTGCACCGATTCGATATTGTCCTTGACTCTTTCGTCGCTGAAATCTATGACATGAAGCTGCAGATCGGCATCCCTGGTCTCACTCAGCGTGGACTTGAAGGCCGCGACAAGATCATGAGGCAGATGTCTTATGAATCCCACGGTGTCGGCCAGAATAATCTTTCCTATGTGAGGCATCTCAACGGATCTCAGCGTAGGATCAAGAGTGGCAAACAGCTGATCGGCCGCATACACTTCGGAATCAGTCAGAAGATTAAAGAGAGTGGACTTGCCGGCATTGGTATATCCGACAAAGGAAACCACGGGAACATTGTTGTGAACTCTGGCCCTGCCGCTCTGTGTACGGCGGCGCTCCACCAGATCGAGATCAGCCTTTAAGGCCGTAATTCTCTCGCGAAGCAGACGGCGGTCACTTTCAAGCTGGGTTTCACCCGGACCTCCGCGCATGCCTATACCGCCCTTTTGGCGTTCCAGATGGGTCCACCCGCGGACAAGTCTTGTCTGAAGATATCTGAGCTGAGCCAGCTCCACCTGCAGCTTACCTTCCCTGGTGCGCGCCCTCTGGGCAAAAATGTCAAGGATAAGTGCAGTTCTGGTGATAACCTTGCACTTTAATTCCTTTTCCAGATTACGTTCCTGTGACGGGGAAAGTTCATGATTGAAGATTACGGTTTCGGCTTCGGATTCGGAAACCAGCGTGAGCAGTTCCTCCACCTTGCCGCTGCCTATAAAGAAACGCGGATCGGGGATCTTGCGGTTGCATGATAAAATTCCGACAACCACAGCCCCTGCCGATTTTGCAAGAAGCTTCAGCTCATTGAGATCCTCACAGCTGTTTTCCTGGACAAAATCAACATTAACAAGGACGGCGCGTTCACCGCCCTTATATCTTTCATCAAAATCAAACAAATCCGATACCTATCGTATATAACTTGAGGTTATATCCTACTCCGCCTTTTCAGACTCTGTGGTATTAAGATTTGCAATGGCTCTTGCGGGAACAATTGTTGAGACGGCGTGCTTGTACACCATCTGACACACATTGTTTTTAAGTAAAATCACAAACTGGTCAAATGATTCAACCTGACCCTGAAGCTTTATTCCGTTAACTAAATAGATTGAAACAGGGATTCTTTCCTTGCGTAAGGCATTTAAAAACGGATCCTGTAAAGATTGTCCTTTGGACATAATGCATTCCTTATATTATTGTTATTATATATTTGTTATTATTTTTTTAGATTATTTGTAGTAATGGTTATAATGTATATAATCCAGCATGCAAAAAAAACTAAACGCGATATCGCGATATATAGAAATATCATAATAAATTTATCATGTGAAACGCAGTTTTGCAAATATTGATACACGTCACTATTTTTTTAATAAATATTTGAGGTTCCATTAAAATTTCAGTAGGTATATCCGGTATTAACACTATAAAAAATCAGAAAAAATCAAAATTTTAAATAAGATTTCTTTATTGCATTTATATAAGCATGTAATAACATATTTACTTACTATACGTTTCTTTACACTTGATATCAGAACCGGTCCCCGAGTACCGACAAAATACGGCTCAGATTGTCGGGAGCCAGAGGATCCAGAAATTCAACCGGGCTTTTCCAACCCCGGAGCCATGTCATCTGTCGCTTAGCCAGCTGACAGGTGGCTATTACCGACAGCTCACGCATTTTTTCATAATCAACCTCACCTTCAAGGTACATCCACATCTGTCTGTAACCCACGGAACGTATTGAAGGGAGTTCCGGACTCAGGTCACCGCGTTCATAAAGAGCCCTGACCTCCGACTCGAATCCTTGTTCGAGCATCATGTCAAAACGCTTTGCTATCAGCGGCTTCAGATATTTTCTTTCCCGATCCGGCAGCAGCGCAAACTCCTGCAGATTAACCGGACACTCGTACTGACCGTGTTCCCTGTTTATTTCCGTCATGCTGCGCCCGCACAGGAGATACACCTCATAGGCCCTGCCGAGTCTCTGGGCGTCGTTTTCATTTATTCTCATCCAGGATTCCGGATCCACCTGATGCACCAGTTCCCTGAGTGCGGGAAGTCCCTCACCGGCAATGATGGCGTTAACCTTTGCCCTGACCTCGGAATTACTGTTCGGAAGCGGAGACAGGCCTTCGGTTATGGCCTTAAAATAAAGCATGGTTCCGCCGGCAAGTATCGGCATCTTTCCCCTTGAGGTTATATCGTCTATAAGTCTCAGGGCATCATTTCTGAAAGCCGCCACGCTGTAGCTTTCGGACGGATCGATAATGTCTATGAGGTGATGTACAATCCCATCCCTTTCATCCATTGTCGGCTTGGCGGTACCTATGTCCATTCCCCTGTATATGAGAGCAGAATCGACACTTATTATTTCACCGTCGAGTTCCCGGGCAAGTTTAATGGCCAGGCTGGTTTTTCCGGAGGCGGTAGGCCCCATTAGAGAGATTGCGTTGGGCTTCATTTCTTTAACAAACTACTGATATGTTCCGATAAATCTATATTTTCAAAACCGGCACTTAATTTTTCTTCAAAATACTTTTCATAGGTAATGCTCTGCACCAGTCTTGCCGTCATTTTGGAGCTGAATGACGCCGGAACCCTGGCCCTGAAAAGAATTCCCGCAAGAATCCTTACGGCTTCCCGGACTCCGGTGTCCTCATCAATTCCGGCGACGATTTCACCCATGACACCGGCAAGATTCATGCTTCTTACGACGGCGGGAACCGCAAGAACGGTAAATCCCGACTGGAATGTTCTCAGAACAAATCCCAGCTCATGCAGAACCGATGCCTTTGCCTGAGTTATGCCGCAGTCCCTGAAATCAAAGGGGACCAGGAGATTGACGGGTTTCAGGAGCCTGTCTCCGTCAGTCTCAAAGGCATCCGTAAAAAGAGCTTCCGCAAGTACCTGCAGTCTGACAATCTTCAGGGACGAACCGTTTGAAATGACCGCACACTGCCCGTCATCGGTAATCATGACGGTTCTGTACAGCGAATATTCACTGATTTCGTCCTTCATCCAGGGATCCGGAAGATCCGGTACGGAGGCATCATAAGCTTCCGCCGTTTCGGCAGGACCTCGGTAATCTGAAACGGCGGAGGCACCGGTTCCGGCGTCCCCCGTCAGTGAAGATGCGGAAAGTCCGCTTACTTCGGTGCTTTCCCCGCGGGCCAATGGCTTTTCCCCTGAAGAACCGCCGGTACCGAACATTTTGCTCATGGCGTCTTCTGACCACTTAACCTTTCCCTGACGGCCGGCAGGGGCAGACGAACGCCCCGCCCCTGAAAACGTTCCGCGGTTAAGATTGAACAGACGGCCGTAGCCGCTGTCACTTCCACGGACTGCCGACGGTTCGGTGCCGTGTTTTTCAAAGGCCGCGTCAGAATTTTCTGAACGGAAACCTTCAGAGGAATCCTGTCCCGCATCCATGTCCGCGGCGGTCTGAGACATGACCTGATTTTTATCATTATCCGCAGCGGCCGTCTCGTCATCTTCAGATGACAGAAGTTCCGAAACATCCTTCCTTTCAATATCCGGGAAGATGTTTTTCGGAACAGCCGTAACGCCGGTTTCCTGATTATTCTCCGAAGAAGCCCCGTATCCTGCCCACAGGCCGGCAACGTCCCTGCTGTCAAAGGACAGCGGTTTTATACCTGCATAATGATGATTCTGCTGTGATGATGCGGTCTCGCTCATGGTTTCCGGTAGAACCATGCCGGCGTTTCGGAAAACATTCATGACGGAAGTCTGTATGAAATCATGAACCCTTCTTGATTCCTGAAATCTGACTTCAAACTTCTGGGGATGCACGTTGATGTCAACGTCTTCGGGATTCATCTCGAGAAAGCAGATATATGAAACATCACCCTTCATCCCGAACACGGCCTCATAGGCTTCCCTGACGGCATGAATTACAACCTTGTCCCTGACAATGCGCCTGTTTACGAAAAAATACTGTACCGGCCTGTTCTGCGCCCTGACAGATACGTAACCGCGTATTGACAGCGAGGAATCGGACCATTCAAAAAAGCTCATGTCGGATGTCACGCTCCTGCCGAGGAGCCCCTCAAGCCTTCTGATTTCGTTCTGTCCGGATACCGGTTTAAGATCGTATACCACCCTGCCGTTGTTTTTCAGCACAAAGGCCACGTCAGGCCGGCTTACCGCTATCCGCCTGAAGACTTCCTCTATCTGCATGAACTCGGTTTTCTCGCTTTTTAGGAAACGGCGGCGTGCCGGGGTATTGAAAAACAGATCCAGGGCCTCGATGGTCGTTCCGTCGGGATGGGACGCCGGAGAAATTTTCGGCTCCTGACACAGGCCTTCCACCTCAACGGAGTACGCCATGTCCTGATCCCTGGTTTTTGAAGTAAGGGTTAGTCTTGTCACCGCGGCAATGGAAGCCAGCGCCTCACCGCGGAATCCCATGCTGGTAAGACGGTTAAGATCCTGTATTGATGACAGCTTCGAGGTTGCATGACGTCTGAGTGCCAGTGCCAGTTCATCACGGGGTATGCCGCAGCCGTCATCCCTTATGAGTATTTTTTTGGCTCCGCCGTTTACGATTTCCACCAGAATTCTGGAAGCACCGGCGTCAAGGCAGTTCTCCACGAGTTCCTTGACGACGGCGGCAGGTCTTTCAACAACTTCACCGGCCGCAATCTGATTTGCGACCTGAGGCGGTAATACCTTGATTGTCATTATCTGATCCTGAGTTTCTGCCCGGCATTTACCCGGCCTGACTTCATACCGTTCAGCTTCATGATGGACGATACGCTTACACCGTACTTCTTGGCGATTAGCGAAAGATTTTCGCCCTTTTTCACCACGTGTACGGTTCCTTTGCCGGAAACGGTACCGCCTGAAACGTGTCCGGAACCGCCTGATGAAACTGAAGCGGCATTGTTAAGACATACGCTTGGATTTGCTTCGACAAAATCCTTGATGCCGAGATAAATACCGTAGGCAAGTCTGCGTCTGTACTTATCGGTTGCAAGGAGACGCTCCTCGTCCGCATTGGAAAGATATCCGGTTTCAATGAGAAGTGACGGAATGTCCGGAGCCTTAAGTACCGCAAGCGATCTGCTTATCGGAGTCTTCTTGTGCAGACGCGTAATCATCTTCAGACGGTCAAGCAGCTTATTTGCCAGTTCGAAACCGTAATTCATGGATGAGCTGGAGGCAAGATCCACGACAAAGGAGCAGTCCTTGAGATACTTGTTCTCTCCGCACATGTGATTTATGGCATCACCGGCGCCGCCGATGAGTTTCGTCTGATCCTTGGCCGTAATCTTGTCATTCTCGCGGTCGGCACGATCCTTTGAAAGCACCAGCACGGATGCACCGTTGGCCTCGCTGTTGGCGGCACTGTCTGCATGAATCGAAATCAGCATGTCCGCCTTTCTGGTACGGGCAATCTTGGATCTGTCACCGAGGGCGATGAACTTATCCGTTGATCTCGTAAGATATCCGGTCAGGGTCTTGTCACCGTTCAGGTATTCAAGCAGATATTTTGAAACGCCCAGCGTCACGTTCTTTTCATAGGTTCCCCTTTTACCGATGGCACCGGGATCCTTGCCTCCGTGGCCCGGGTCAATCACCACCACGCAGGTATTCTGATTCTTTCTGATGTTTGCGGAAGGCTTCGGCGGTTCCGGATTTGACAGACGTTTTTCAACACTTTCCGTCGGATCATCGTTATCGCTTGCCTCGTTCAGGGTATCAAAAAGAGCTGCTTCAAGTTCCTCGGAGTCCGTCTTTTTGCCTGGTTTCACGCCTGTGGCGACAACAATGGAGGACTGGCCTGAAACGGGCTTTGCCGCGGTTCCGGTCTTCCTGACGTCAGTCACGGCAGGAGTAACGGTGATGACCTTCTTCCGATCCGTCACCGTCTGATTATGCGGGAACTCCATGATAAGCTTGGCACCGGAACTTCCGGTGTTTCTGTATGAATTAAATGAGGGAACCACCGGTTTCTTCAGTCCGAAGACATAAAAAACCTCCTGATTTCCCGAACCTCTCTTCACCGACTGCAGCACGCTGCTGCTGGTAATCGTGGCCATGCCGTATTTCTTCTTCGGATTGGCGATGTTCATTATTCTTACGGTATATTCGGTACCGTTGGGAGAAACGCTGTAGCTGTACTTCGGTACATCTTCGGTTTCAATGATTATTCTGGTATAGTCCTTCGTCTGCGAAGCCTTGATTCCGATTATGTCATTAGCCTCCGCACATGTCACGGACAGAGCGAACAGGATGCACAAAGCCTTAATTAAAGACTTTCTGCCGATAAGAAATTTTAGACAAGCACACATCATAAGCAATTGTAAGAATTATTATTCAAAGGCCGGGAGGAGCAGTTCCTCCCGAAAACCCGCGCTAAAAACAACATTTTCCCATTCATTATACATCAAAAAAGCGACAAAAAAGAAACGGGCCAGGCACTTAACGAAAACGTTTTATCAAAACTGCACTACTGTTCCGCAGGTCTCGGGAAAACCATCTTTTCAAGAATGGCCCCGCCCTTCTCATTCAGGGCATGGATAACCGCATTTCTCGAGTTCCCGACAATCTCAAGATTTACCTCAAGATCAGCCTCAGGCAGAATTCCTTCACCCTTTGACGGCCACTCCACGATTCTTACCGATGAAGGAGAGAAATAGTCCCTTATGCCCATCATCTCAAGTTCCTCGGGATCATTAAGTCTGTACAGATCAAAGTGATAAACGTAAATGCCGTCGGTCAGATACTCCTCAACAAGGGTATAGGTAGGACTCTTGACCACGCCTTTATAGCCTCTTGACCTGACAAAACCTCGGGTCATAGTCGTCTTGCCGGCACCGAGATCGCCTGTTAGGTAGATTGTCGTGTCGGCGGGACAGACACTGCTGAGCACCGCGCCCAAAAGTTCGGTCTTTGTTTCATCTTGTAACGGAAAAACTTTAGTCTGCATCTATTGATTCCTTTAATAATCCTGTCATCTCAGTTCCGGGGACTGATGCCGTTTACCAGCAGTCGCACGTGCGGCAGAAGATCGGCAGCGCACATGCCTATGTTACCGTTTGCCGCAGCCTCGGCCCTTCCCGCCTCCCCGTGAATCAGCACGCCTGCCACGGCTGCCTCAACCGGAGACAGTCCCTGCCCGAGCAGGGCCGTAATGATGCCTGACAGCAGGTCTCCCATGCCTCCGCCGGCCATTCCCGAGCATCCGGTTGACGTCAGATACGTCTTCCCGTCCGGTGTCGCAATGACGGTGGAAGCTGATTTAAGAACGCATACGGCTCCGTATTTTCGGGCTATCTCAAGTGCCGCACCCACACTGTCTGCCTCTATATCCGAGGCATGTACGTCACACAGCATTGCGGCCTCGCCAACATGAGGAGTCAGAACCGACCTGACCAGCCCCTCATCGGCCACGGCTTTCAATGCATGCAGGTGATACAGTCCGTCAGCGTCTATAACCTTCGGAGAGGTACTCATTATACATTTTTTAAAGATTGTTTCAGCCTGAGCCGTGCGTCCCATGCCTGGACCGGTCAGTACGGCTCCCGCAGATTTAAGCTTCTCATCAAGATCATCCGTCCCCGCCGTCATGATGCACGGATTCACGGCATTGAAAGCCGTCATGTCGCCTGAAAGGGCAAGAGACGTGATAAGTCCGGCACCGCTCCGCAGTGCGGCAAGAGAAGCCAGAATCAGCGCTCCGGTCATGCCCTTTGAACCGCCCACAAGCAGAACCCTGCCGGCGGTTCCCTTATGCGCGCAGTTGTTTCTCTTCGGGAGCAGCGGCAGTATGTCCCCATAGGAAACAAAATGTCTTAAAACACCGCCATCACGGATTCTTATAAGATTATCCTCAAAATCCGGCAGGGTATTTCCCACAACCTTCACGGTCCCGCAGTAATCCTTTGCCCGTCCCGTCAGTGTTCCGGTCTTTGCCGTAAAGACGGTATAGGTATAATCCGCCATAACCGCTTCCCCGCCCACCGGCATGCCGTTGTCCGCATTAAGCAGTGAAGGAATGTCCACGCTTAGAACCAGAAGATTTTTCTCAGCCTTAAGGCTGTTCAGAAGATGTACGGTATTCCTGATTTTCAGGGCATTGGGACTGTCCCCGCAGGAGGTAATGCCTATGCCGAGAACGGCATCAACGACGACCGCACCGTCACTGATGCGGAAACCGGACTCAGAGGAATTATCAAAAGGGATTTCCCTGCCGTCGTTATCAAGATAATGCCTGCGGGCAAGATTGGCGTCTATGCCCTCCTTCTGCGGAACCACCTGAACAACCGTTACATCCGCGTAACCGTCATCCATGAAGGCGGATGCTATTTCATAGCCGTCGCCCCCGTTGTTTCCGCTCCCCGCAAAAACCAGAATCTGCCTTTTTCTGTCAAGATTCAGTTCCTTAATCTTACGGTATATGGCTCCGGCGGCATACCGCATCAGATCGTAACCGGTATCGGGAAGGTATATTCTCTCCAGCTCCCTAATTTGTGAACAATCCAAAACCGTTTGTGTTAAAGTATCCGTATAGGGTATCTGTGAAATGGAATAATCTGTCATGCATGCACTCTCTGATGAACTGCCGGAACTGTCTGCCGATTTCTGGTTAAAACTGAAACATAAATGTAATGAACTGCAAATCATTTCCCTTCATATTATACCAACTGGTTACGCCATTGGCGGCAAAAAGTCTTTTGATGAAAAGTTTGGCACGGACATTCCCGCGGATTTGGAGTATCTGTCACGCAATCGTGAGGTGAGGGACAATCCCTCCCTCATACTTGAGGGGGCCAGATCAGTCATCAGCATCTCCCTGAGTTACCGTAATCTTGATTATAACGCCGATCCCCACTACGGCTGCATCAGTGCATATGCCAGGGGACGCGACTATCACAAGGTTATGAAGCAGCGTCTGGAACGGCTCGGCGAATGGCTCAGGGATATTTTTCCGGACATCCGTTACCGGGCAATAACCGACAGTGCCCCGTTTTACGAACAGCATTTTGCGGCCGCATCATCCTTTATGGTCAAAGGCAGAAACAACCTCATAAGACACCGGGACGCCGGCAGCATGATATTTCTCGGGGAACTGCTGGTTGACATGAATCTTAACGCCGACGGCAGAATCATTACCCTGAACCTGACTCCGGAATCATCTGACGGGAACCTTCTCACCTTTACCGGAATCAATCCCGTGACGGGTGAGACGGAAGAAGCCGATAATCCGCCGTCTCCGGCCATTGCCTGTCCCGATAAATGTCACAGGTGTCTTGACGCCTGTCCCACCGGAGCCCTGAATCCGCAGAAATTCATCGTATCGAAATGCATATCATATCTTACGATAGAATACGGCGGATACATACCTGACGAACTATGGGAAAAAATCGGCAACCGCATATACGGCTGTGACACCTGTCAGCTGACCTGTCCCTTTAACAGGAAGGTCTCCGTCGCGGCCGACCGCGAGTTTGCCGACAGATTCGGAAAGGATTTTCTTAAACTTACCGGACTGCTTTCACTCACTCCGGAAAAATTCAGGGAGAGTTTTGCGGGAACGCCGATTCTGCGCATCGGCTTCTGCAAAATGATGCGCAACTGCGTAATAGCGGCAGCCAACACAGGCTCAAAAATCTATCTGCCTTATCTTATCATTCAGAGAAACTCCGTCATGAAGAAGCTTAATCTTCTGCGGAGTCAAGTTGCGCTTTCAGCGGAATCTCCTGACGGCGGTTCCCAGGACCTATCCGCAGATTCAGCCGAAGAACGCAGAACCCTTCGGGAAATCAGAGAGTGCGAAATGGTCATTCAGCATATTACCCGGGCCGTAAAACTTCTGTCCGGCAGTTTCTGAAATAAAGCCCCCGACGCTTAATATCTTTCAAAATTTGTACAAACTCACATCAAATTGCATATTTTGAACGGATTTCTGATTATGAAGGACCGTGGTGTATTATGATGATAGGCATGGTTTGTGTGTCTTCCGACACGTTGCATTGGCATAAAGGAGTCAGATATGATTGTTCTGGGTGTTGATATCGGCGGTTCAGGCATAAAAGGTGCACTGGTTGATACCGAAAAAGGTGAGCTTGTCAGTGAGAGAATTCGTATTGAAACCCCTCAGCCCGCGACTCCGGAAGCAGTGGCAAAGACACTGAAGGATCTGGTATCCAGATTTGACTACAGCGGTCCCGTGGGATGCGGTTTTCCCGCCACCGTTCATCACGGAACGGCTTTTACCGCAGCCAACATTGACAGTACCTGGATAAACACCCCGGCCGAAAGGCTGTTTACCGAAACCACCGGACTGGACTGCTACGTCCTGAACGATGCCGATGCCGCAGGCATTGCGGAAGTTGAATTCGGTGCCGGCAGAAACGTTCCCGGCGTGGTCATGATGATTACCATTGGAACCGGTCTCGGTTCCGCAATATTCGTTGACGGTAAGCTCTTCCCCAACACCGAACTCGGACACCTGATTCTCAATGATGACATTGCCGAGCATTACTGTTCGGATTCGGCAAGACAGAGACACGATCTCTCATGGAAGAAATGGGGCAAGCGTTTCAACAAATACCTCCATCGTCTGGAATTTCTCTTCAATCCGGATCTCATCATTCTTGGCGGCGGAGCCTCAAAGAGCTTTGAAAAGTTTTCTGAAAAGATCGACGTCAGAACAAAGGTTGTTACCGCGGAAACCCTGAATACCGCAGGCATCATAGGCGCCGCGCTCCATGCCGGCAGATGCTCCGACGCCGGTATCAAACCGAACATGGCTCCGTGTGTCAGCGCAGAGCCGGAAGAAAAAGCATAACCTGCCTTCCGCGGCAGTGCGGAATCAAATAAGAACGTACAAAAAGGAAGAAGAGGCATCCGCCTCTTCTTCCTTCTTTATTTACGGCCAAAGTCCGGCATCACCGCGGCATAAACGTTACCGACTCAAACCTGTTCCATGTTGCGGATTATCAGCCTTAATCCTGCGTCACTGCTGTTTTTCTGAATGTCAAAACCGAACACGACCCTGACATTGCGTACGGCGTAGTTAGGCCATACCTTAACGTCGTGATTGTAGTACATGCCGGACAACACCGTGCCGTCCTCCATCCGCAGTCTGACATTGAGATGTTTTCCGCCGACCACATACTGGTTTACCAGCTGGAAGACACCGTCAAATACCGGTGACGCAAATTCCGCGCCCCACGGCTGATCAAAAACCAGCACCCTGGCGAAATCCGACACGAAATAACCGCTTGGAAGTTCCCCGTCGGTTACAATTACCTCATCGGTTCTTTCACTGCTGTAGCGGCAGGAATCAAGAATAAACAGTTCCTTGAAGGAGGCCAGATGCTCCCTTCTTATGGTCAGACCGCCGGCGCCCTTGTGGCCGCCGAAGGCCTTGAAGATTTCAGGATGATCCTGATTGATTCTCTTCAGGGCGTCACACACGTGATAACCATCAACACCGCGAACGGATCCCACCAGATAATCCCTGTCAGGAGAATCCGCCATCACCACGGTGGTAAGCCCGGTAAGATCCTTTATCTTGGCGGCAACTATTCCCATGACACCGATATTAAAGGATGAATTGTATAAAACAAGCGCTTCGGGGAGTTCGGTATCGTATTCCAGACGAATTTGGGTCAGTGCCGTATTCATCATGTTTGATTCAATGCTGCGGCGATCCGCGTTAAAGCTCTGAAGAAGCCCCGCTCCCACCTTGGCGTCGTCCTCGTTTTCCGCCAGAAGACATCTGACGCCGTAACTCATTTCCGCCATGCGGCCCGCGGCATTAATGCGCGGACACAGGGAAAACACAATATCGGTGGCCTTAAAATTCTGACTGCTCAGCCCGCATATTCTGATGAGCTCCGTCATGCCCCTTGTGGTTTTTCCCGCTCTTATCAGTCTGATGCCGTAGTCTGCCATAAGGCGGTTGTTATAATCCATCGGCACCATGTCGGCAATGGTTCCCAGAGCCACGAAGTCCAGATAGTTGCTGACAACGGGCACCTGTCTGTCCTTAAAGTAACCGCGTCTGTTGAGTTCCGTTCTGAGGGATGCCACCACATAGAATATAACCCCCACTCCGGCCAGATTCTTTGACGGGAAGGTACAGTGAGGCAGATGAGGATTCACGATGGCCTGAGCATCGGGAAGCTCGTCACCCGGAATGTGATGATCCGTTATGACCACCTTGATGCCCATGCTTACCGCAAGAGCCACGGCCTCATTGGCGGAAATGCCGTTGTCCACGGTCACAATCACGTCAACTCTGTTTTCCGCGGCGCGGAGCACGATTGATTCGTTAAGTCCGTATCCGTCATCCTGTCTGTTTGGTATGTCAAAACTGACGTCGGCGTATCCGATGTCCCGGAAAAAACGCATGGCAAGAGCGGTACTGGTGGCACCGTCGGCGTCATAATCACCGACAATAAGGATTTTTCTGTTACTTATGACGGCCTCGGCCAGAATGTCAACGGCGCCGGACAGGCCGTGGAGGGATGGACTCAGAATTCTGTTAAGATCATAGACGGCCTCGGCCGGGCTGTTTACTCCGCGGCTCCACAGAATTCTTGTCAGGACCGGATCCAGATTCCAGTGGGGCAGATTCTTTAGTTCGGAGTCAGGGATCCTATGTACAATCTTCATAATCTAAAAGCGACTCATATCAGGGACGGTAAATCAATGTCAGACCTGCGGGAATTTCAGAAAATATAAGAAAAGCATCTTTTTACATTATTTGAACATAAAATGTACGACAAGGATCACAAGTAAGTTATCATATAAATAGATAATATTATTGATATTATATAATTTCAACATCCCAATTTATATAATAACTAAAATAATTCTTCAAATTTTTCGTTTATTCTCGCTTTTTTAGGTATTATATATGATATAGGTCATGTTTTTCAGATTTTTATCAATGCAAGTTGAAATAAATAATCGTTCCCTTTTTATAATTCTGCCGATACTCTTCTGCACTGTGGCTCAGCTCACCGGTGTCGGTTTTCTTCTGCCTGACGGAAACGGTCATTTTCTCACTGCGGCAGTTCCGTGCCTTTTTGCCCTCGGACTTGCGCTGGTTATCCCGTCAAGCAACCGTTCATGGCTTGTAATCGGTACGTGTGCCTCCTTTTTTCTGATATACAAACTGCTGCATCTGCTTCAGCCCGATTATGCCTACTCATCACTTGTGGCGGCATTTCTGGGACCGCTGACCACGGCGCTCCTGCATCCGCACAGCCATAAAAAAATCACGCTGACTGCAAAAATACTCAACAGAACAATCACCTTCATCATACTGATGATACTTAGCTGCGTTCTGTGCTTTCTGTCGTCCTCACTGTATGAGAACATTCAGACATCCATAAACAACCTGTACATGAGTCACATCTATAACGACAGTTACTCATTCATATACGGGATTATCTATCAGTTCTGCGAAACGTTCGGGTTCGGTAACTTCATTCTGGAAATCAGACACCTTATCGTGGATACCGGCGTGTCTCAGAGTTTCTACAGCACCACGACGGCCATTTTCACCACCGGTCTTCCGGGAATTTTCCTGGCGCTTACCGTGGCACAGAACAAGCGAAAGAAGCTCCATTACCTGATTCTTACGCTGCTGGCGGTGGCAAGTTCCACCACCGGCTACAGCATCAGCATGCTTCTCATCTGTCTGCTGTGGATGCAGCCGTCCCTTTTCGGGCTGTACCTCATCAACTGCGTTTTCTATTACATCATCGGCTACCAGATAGCCTTTGAGCCGCAGAACATAAGCAGGGCTTTCTATAACCCTAATCTCGATCTCGGACAGATAAACCTCGGAGACATGAAATTCATTCTGTACGCCCTGTTTATCTTCCTGTGCAACTTCATGACCTCAACGGCAGTGCTTAAGGAAAAGCAGCGCTATACCCAGAATACCGGTCAGATTATCCGCGTAAAACCGCTCATCATTGACATACTGTCCGATCTGGGTACACAGGACTACAGTCTGAAATCAATTACCATACTCAAGGCACTCGGCGGTTTTGACAACATCATTCATGCCACCAGACACGATGCCACGATTACTTTTACGGTACGGGATCTTTATGTCATAGACATGGACACGCTTAACAGCAACGGTTCCGCAACCAGGTACACGGACGGTCTCAACAAGTGTGTCTCATACACCATGCGTGACAATACCAATGACATCTACGACAACATATTAAGCATTGCCACGCACAATCTGACCGACATTACCAGCGAATACCACATGATTGAACCGTACTCAATTGAAAGAAGCAGATTCAAGAATCTGTATACCTGTAAGGAAGAAATAAATGCCATGGATTCAAATTAAACTGGGAACTACCGATAAGAAGGCGGAAAAAATCGCCGGTATGTTATCCGGTTTCGGAGCTGCGAGCGTTACCTATATGGATACCATAGATAATCCAGTATACGAGCCTCTTCCGGGAGAAACCAAGCTGTGGACAAACACCACCGTAATCGGCCTTTTTGACGCCGATACGGATACCCGTCGCATTATCGACTTTTTCTACGAACACTTCGGGGACAAGATAACCTACAAGGTTGAACAGCTTGAAGACAAGGACTGGGTACGTGAGTGGATGGATAACTTCCATCCGATTAAATGCGGTGAACGTCTGTGGATCTGCCCGAGCTGGTGCGATATTCCGGATCCTTCCGCTGTCAACGTCATGCTTGATCCGGGACTGGCATTCGGTACCGGTACCCACCCTACCACCTTCCTGTGCCTGTCATGGCTCGACAGTCTGGATCTTAACGGCAGAAACATCATCGACTTCGGCTGCGGTTCGGGAATTCTGGCAGTGAGCGCCCTTAAGCTCGGTGCCGCCTGCGCCACCGGCATAGACATAGATCCTCAGGCAATCGAAGCCAGCACCGAAAACGCCTCAAGAAACGGCGTAAGCGACAGACTTAAGCTGTACCTGCCTCAGGAACAGCCTGAAAATCTGAAGGCTGATTTTCTGGTAGCCAACATTCTTGCCGGCCCGTTAAGAGAACTTGCCCCTGCCATAGCGTCAATGGTAAATCCTGGCGGTCTGTTTGCCATCAGCGGCATTATTGAAAACCAGTGTCAGGAACTGATGGAGATCTACAGTCAGTGGTTTGATCTTGACGAACCGGTATTTAAGGATGAATGGTGCCGCATCACCGGCAGAAAAAAATAATTTTAAATTTCAAGTTATTTTTTTTATAAATTTACGTTCGTAATCAAAAATTACACTTTAAAATTTGTTTAAAAAATAATAATATATGCCCTCGTCAGTTTATATTGTTTAACCAGTGCTGCAGATACACCCTTATGCGTGCGTAATTTCTTTGTCTGCAGTATTTTTATATTATCGTTGCAAGGTTTGAAATGTTAAATATCAATAATAAAATGAATCCTCAGAGAACCATGACTTCAGAAGAAGTTCAGGCTGTACCACAGAAACCTTTATATGAATCAGTTTTAACTTCAGTGAACAACTTCCTTAACAATCCTGCCAATGCAGACACCACTGACCTTTATGAAATCGTGTTAAGTGAAGTTGAACGTCCGCTTCTTGACAGAGTGATGCAGTTCGTTCACGGCAATCAGACCAAGGCTGCAAAGATGATGGGCATCAACCGCGGTACCCTTCGCAAGAAGCTCAAGAAGTACAGCTTAAGCTAATACGCAGGCTTAGACGTTAACATACAGGAAGACCCGTTATCGCGGAGACGATAACGGGTCTTCCTTTCTTTTACGGCAAAAAGACGGGAGAGGCCATACGTAAACCGCCGTCAGGCCTAATTTTTAATGCAGAAACACTACGCCTGGGCTATAATGAAATGATCGATTGGGAAATATAACAGGACAATACATAAATGGCAGTAAAACTGAGACCTCGCGAAAGAGAATCCATTATTCAGTCATTACGTTCAGGCGTAACTCCCCGTACCGGCCTGCAGTTCATTCAGGTAGGCAGAGTCAAAGAAATTGAATCAATGATTCATGATCTGGATCTGGTTGCCAACGAAGGCAGCACATTCAAACTCGTTATCGGCGACTTCGGTGCCGGTAAAAGCTTCTTTCTTCAGCTCGTACGCAGTATTGCTCATGAAAAAGGCCTGGTGACCATGAATGCCGATCTGTCTCCCGACAGACGTCTCCAGTCGTCCAAAGGTCAGGCTCTCAATCTCTATCAGGAATTAAGCAGAAACATGTCAACCAGAGCCAAGCCTGACGGCAACGCCCTTAATTCCGTCGTTGAAAAATTCATAACCCTGGCCAGAACCAGGGCTGAGGAAACCGGCACGGAATGTACCGAGGTCATCAAAAAACTTTTAAAACCTCTTAACGACATGGTCGGCGGTTTTGACTTTACGCTGGTAATCATGTCCTACTGGAAAGGCTTCAATGAAGGAAGCAACTACCTCATCGACTGCGCCAACAAATGGCTCCGCGGTGAATACCACAGCCGTCTTGAAGCCCGTCAGGATCTCGGAGTAAGAACCATAATTGATGATTCCTCCGTTTATGATTTCTACAAATTATTAAGCACCTTTGTTCAGATTGCCGGATACCGCGGACTGCTCATTCTTATGGATGAGATGGTAAACCTCTATAAAATCCACAACCTCCGTTCCCGTGAAGCCAATTACGAACAGATTCTGCGCATCATCAACGACTGTCTGCAGGGTAACGTACGCGGCCTCGGTTTTGTCATGGGCGGAACCGTGGACTTTCTCGAAGACCCGCGCAAGGGACTATACAGTTACGAGGCACTGCATTCAAGACTTGCCGCTAACGTATTTGCCAAGGCTGCCGGAGTCAATGATCTCAGCGGTCCGGTAATGAGACTGAACAATCTAACCCCGGAAGAGCTCTATGTTCTTCTGCACAACATCCGCAACATCTTTGCCTACTACAACGAAGACAGCTATCTGGTGCCTGACGAGGCCCTGTCAAAATTCCTGAGCCACTGTTCTTCCCGTATCGGCGAAGCTTATTTCAAAACTCCAAGAAACACCATAAAGGCATTTGTGGATCTGCTGTCCATTCTGGAACAGAATCCGGAACTCAAATGGGCTGATCTTCTGAAGGACATTAACATTAACCGCGAAGAGGAAGACACGTTTCTGAGTTTCGATGATGATGCGGGCTCCGCTGACGGCAGTACCGACGGCGGCGTTTCCGGTAACGATGAAGACGAACTGGTAAGTTTCAAACTCTGATAACACAAAGGGAAGCGGTTGCCGTCTCCGACGGTGACGCCTTCCCCTCTCACAAATGAAACGGCAAAGGGCATTGACGTTATGACTCAGAAATCAAATTCAGAGATGCTTCACCCCCTCATAATAAGGTATCTGCATCATCTGGGATGGAAACAGCTTAATGAAATACAGGAACAGTCCATTCCGCTGATTCTTGAAAACAAATCTGACGTGATCATCAGCGCGGCCACGGCAAGCGGCAAAACGGAAGCCGCCTTTCTGCCGGTATGCACCTCTATTCTCAACGACAGTCCTTCCGGAATAGCCGCCATATACATCAGTCCGCTGAAGGCCCTTATCAACGACCAATTTAAACGCATAGAGGCCATGGGTGATTTTGTGGGCATCAAGGTAACCCCGTGGCACGGAGACATAAACACCCACGTTAAGGCCAAAACCATTCAGGAACCGTCAGGCATTCTGCTCATAACGCCTGAATCACTTGAATCCCTGCTGATAAACTACTCCACATGGTACCGTAAATATCTTAAGGATTTAAGATACATCATCATTGATGAGTTTCATGCCTTCATCGGTGTGGAGAGAGGTTATCAGCTGCTGAGTCAGATGCACAGACTTGAGGTGGTCCTTAAAAAACGAATAACCCGCATAGCACTGAGCGCCACCCTGAACGACATTGAATCAGCCGGCCGCTGGCTGCGTTCAGCCCCGAACTCCAGACCGCACATAGTTGAAAGCGGAACAGGCAATAAAAAGCTTCTTCTGCAGCTGCGCGGCTACGATCGCATGACTGACGCTTCGGACCGCGGGGGCTCCGGCAGGCCTTTCCGCTACGATGCCGTAGCCGCCGACCTTTTCAGGCTGCTCCGCGGAACCACAAATCTGATTTTTGCAAACAGTCGCGGAAAGACCGAATATCTGGCAACAATCATGGACAGGATATCCACGGACAACAATCTGCCCGTTGAATTCTTCCCTCACCACAGTTCACTGTCCAAAGATCTGAGGGAAAGACTTGAAAACCGCCTTAAATCCGCGAACCTGCCAACCACGGCAATATGCACCCAGACACTGGAACTGGGCATTGACATAGGTGACGTGGTTTCGATAGCGCAGGTTGATGCCCCGTCTTCAGTTGCGGGACTCAGACAGAGAATCGGACGTTCCGGACGAAGGGACAGAGCCGCGGTGCTGCGTCTTTTCATAAGCGAACTCAGCCCGTATACAGACACCTCTCACACGCTTGAAACCAGACTGAGGGATGAAACATTTCTGTCAACGGCCCTGCTGGAACTCATGCTTAACAACTGGTATGAACCGCCGGCAACACACGAATACGCCATGTCAACGCTGATTCAGCAGATTCTGAGCGTAATCTCCGAAACCGGAAGCATCAAGGCACTCAGCCTGTGGAAGCTGCTGTGCCAGACCGGACCGTTCTCACTGATCACCCCGAAGATATTTGCCCTGATCCTGAAATCTCTCGGTGAAAACGACCTCATTACCCAGATGCGGGACGGAAACCTTATTCTTGGTCTTACCGGTGAGAAGGTTGTTTCAAAGTTCAGCTTCTACAGTTCATTTAAGGTTCAGGAAGAATATACCATCGATTTTAACGGCTCCAACATAGGCACAGTTCCCCTGAATCAGCCTTTAAGTCTCGGGGATTCATTCCTTTTTGCCGGAAAAGGCTGGCAGGTTATCTTCTTCAACAGTGAAAAACGGCAGATATCGGTCAAGCCTTATAAGGACAAGGCCAACCCGATAGTAATGGACGGCAGGCCGAGCAGGATACATGACGGCATACGTGAAAAGATGTATGAACTGTACTGCGGTAACGGCATTCCTGCCTATCTCAACAAAACGGCAGCCAGACATTTTCTCGAAGGCAGGGAACTGTTCAGGGAACTGGGGCTTAAAGACAATAAATACATAATGGGGATGGACGGACTTTACATCTTCCCGTGGAAGGGAGATAAAATCATGAACACCATAGTGCAGATCCTTAAGCACTACAGAATTCAGGCCAAAAAGATCAGCAGCTACATTCTGCTCCCAGGACTGTCAACCATTACTTACAAACAGGTGGTCAAAACCATACTGGAGTCCCCAAGACTCAGCGAGGAAGAGCTTGCTGCCAAAATCAGCAACCTGGAATACGACAAGTATGACAAATACCTCAGCAAGGATCTTAAGTGTCTGCAGTACGGCTACCGTAACTTTGACATAGACGGGGCAATGAGTTTCTTCGAAAGTGCCCTTACGTCCAAAACTCCGTTTAATCCGGCAAATAACGCCGCCTACAATATCTGCAGTGACACGTCACAATCCTTTGAACACCTGACCACGGCGTGATACGCGACGGTTATCCCCCCCGGAAAAAAACTCAGACTGTTTCAGGAACATGACAGTAAACTGACATAAATAAAGGACAAAAGTCCTCACGACTTTTGTCCTTTATTCTTTCCGATGCCGGATACCGGCACCGCAACCTTAACTGCGGGTTATAAAACGCGACTATGGCGTAATCATCATCGGCATGAATACCACATACTGCAAAGCCATGATAACCAGCATGGAGTATATGCCGGTTACGACGTCATCCAGGGCAACGCACACGCCTGCAGGCAGATACTTGAACATCAGGGAAATGGGCCACGGCTTCAGCATGTCAATAAACCTGAAGGTAAAAAAGGCTATGATGACGTAATACCACTGAGTCAGACAGAAACACGTAACCAGCATGCCAACTATGTCATCAAACACGATTCTGTGCTTGTTTGACATGCCTATGAGATTAAGCATGGAGGTACAGATGTAAACTGATGCGGGTATCAGGAGCATCAGCAGCGCAAGCTTCAGATACCACGGGCAGAAGCTTACAAAAACGATGCAGAGCGGAATGGATGCCAGACAGGTAAAGGTTCCGGGACGAAGAGTCTTTAAACTGATCCCGAAAGCGGTTCCCAGCAGGTGAATCGGATTGGATAAATTTATGTAGCTAAGCTTTTCAGGATCAGACCTATACTCTTTATCTGAAGGCTGATTAGATCTGTCAGTCATATCTGCTCCATAAAAATGCACAAAACAAAAACCGCACAAACGTGCGGTTTATTGTATCATAAATATTGACTTACATACTAAATATGTAAATTACGGTCGGGTATTACATATTCAACAGAACAAATATCTCATTCTTGTTCTTAAGCACAATCTGATTATTATCGGCTTCATTGTCATCAGGGCTCAGACGAAGTGTTCTTAAAGTATAGAACAGCAGGGCCTGACGGCACTTGTACACAACCTCACCGTTTTCCATACCGTAGTCGAGCTCAATTGCCTTTCTCTGACTTTCTGAAAGATTAGGATTAGGAATGATATGGAGAGATACCACAAAATTCCATCTCATGTCTTCATTAGGGTCTATGTTGGAAACATCAATCTTGCCTACTGAAAGAATACGGGAAAGAACGAAGTCCCTGAAATCATGCTTCTCATGACAATATGCGCGGACATGCCATCTTATACCGTCAAAACCGAGTGCGTGAGGTGAAATGATTCTGCTTGCAGGATCGATTCTGCTCATTGACTGGTACGTGATGCGGAGAGAGCATTTATTTAAAATACAGTAAACGATGGTTGAAAGGATTTCAAAATCAACACTGCGCTTTGGCGGTACAAAGCAGGCGACGTTAGGAGTCTGAAGCAGGTAGTTACTGGTATCATGAATAATGCCCTGAGCATTCATATACAGGTCATTAAGATATGATGTAGCACTGCAGATAGAATATAAAGGTCTGTACTTTGCAGTCTTTACGTAAACCTTCTGATGCCGGTCATACTCAAGATTATGAGGGGCCATTTCAGTATACTTGGCAAGGTCCAGAGAAGACTGAGGAATTGAGATGCCGAAAAATTCAACCAGGTCAGATCTGTTTATGTGGCCACTCCAGCATAAACGGTAATCAATGAATTCCAATCGGCGTTCCTGATTCCATTTATTGTTTCCCGGCTTAGCAATTGGGGGCTTCTTCAGAGCTGCTGTCAGCCCCTTGGAAGCTCGGGCAGATCTGCCATTAGCATTAACTGTGTTCATAGTATTTTCCGTTATATTCACTGAGCGTAATTAATGGCTACCTGAGTAGCGTAATTAACTAAAAATAATAAATAATAATTAGTAAAATAAAATTTATTAATATAAATATAGTTCCTGCTATTATTGATCATTTAACAAGATATTTGCAAACAAAAAAAACAATTTGTGCGGATTAAAAACAAAAACAGAGTTATTACACACCGTCACAATAAATCATAAATCAGTTTATAAAACATTCTGTCACCAAATAAATGATATATCATCATCAAACAATTTTATCCTTATGTATCATTCCTACGATAATTATTTATAAATTTATAAAGTATATTGTCACGATCTTTTATTAAGTTTGATCCGTGAAAATTTTTAAGAGGTCATTATTGGTGCGTCTTCATCCGTATATAATTATTTTATAGGCCAAAGATTTCAGAGGAAAAATCATAGACATAAGGCCGAATCGGGGCCAAAACGCGTGATTACGCGCATGCAGAGCGGATACGGTTCAAATATCCCGGCTGCTCTTAAAAGACAACGTGAACAGGTTACGGCGTAAATATGGTTGAGTCATGACAGGAAACGGTAATGACCGGGAAATGAATAAAACTCATCCCCCCAGAAACGCAAAAACCGACCATAAGGTCGGTTTCTAAGATAGTGGCGGAACGGACGGGGCTCGAACCCGCGACCTCCTGCGTGACAGGCAGGCATTCTAACCAAGCTGAACTACCGCTCCGCATAAA
>JAGAYS010000011.1 GCA_017940385.1 Ruminobacter sp.
AGACGAAGACGACAACATACAGTCATTGGACGAACTGGATATTATCCTAAGTGAAATCGAGAAATAGAAAGACCGAACCTCACGTTATTTGAAATTCGGTCTTATGTGTCCTAAACATATGAATTACAACAAAGTTTAGGCAGGAAATTAAAAAAGGCTGTACGGAGGACAGCCTTTTTCATGACATTTAATCAAAAGTTAAAATTACTTCTGAGCGGCAGCAACCTGCTGAGCAACTTCAGTAGCAAAGTCAACAACCTGCTTTTCGATACCTTCGCCAACAACCATGCGAACGAATGACTTAACAACAGCGTTGTTCTTCTTAAGAAGATCACCAACGGTGATGCTGTCATCCTTAACGAAGTTCTGAGTGGTAAGAGATACTTCGCCGGTGTACTTAGCCATACGACCGTTGATGATCTTTTCAACGATTTCAGCTGGCTTTGGCTTAGCAGCTTCAGCATTTTCTTTCATAGCGATTTCAAGCTGAACCTGACGTTCATGTTCAACCTGTTCAGCAGGAACATCAGAAGGATTTACATACTGTGGAGCAAGACCGCAAACGTGCATTGCAACATCGTTTGCAAGAGCACTGTCACCACCTTCCATGTCAACTAAAACGCCGATACGCTTGTTGCCGTGAATGTATAAACCAACGTTACTACCCTTAATTGCGGATACACGACGGATTGACATGTTTTCACCAATCTTGGCAATAAGATTGTTTAAGAAAACTTCAACGGTTTCACCGTTTGCATAGGTTAAAGCCTTGATTGCTTCAACATCGGTAACATTGTTTTCAGCGGCAAGAGCAACAACGTTGTTGCAGAATTCATTGAAGCTTGCATCCTTTGCAACGAAGTCGGTTTCGCAGTTGATTTCAGCGATAAACACGCCGTTAGCTGATGATGCAGAAACAATAACGCCTTCAGCGGTTACACGACCGGCCTTCTTTGCAGCCTTGGCCTGACCGTTCTTACGCATGTCGTCAATTGCCTTTTCGATGTCACCGTCAGCAGCAACCAATGCCTTCTTACAATCCATCATGCCTGCGCCGGTACGTTCACGCAGTTCCTTTACGAGAGCAGCAGTAATATTAGCCATCTTTTTAATATTCCCTAAAATTCTTGAATAAATGAGGAGAGGAACCTCTCCTCATAATTTACGAGTGAGTGTCAGATTAAGCTTCGGCAGCTTCTTCCTTGGCACTTGCGGTAGTAGCAGCTTCACGAGCTTCGTTAACGGTTGCAGCTACGGCACTGAGGTAAAGGTTGATTGCACGAATGGCATCATCATTACCAGGAACTACATAGTTAACCTGATCTGGGTTTGAATTGGTATCAACAACTGCAACTACAGGAATACCGAGCTTGTTGGCTTCCTTGATTGCAATGTGTTCAACTTCAGCATCGATTACGAACAGAACATCAGGTAAACCGCCCATATCCTTGATACCGCCAAGGCTCTTTTCGAGCTTAGCCATGTCACGGGTACGTTCAAGAGCTTCCTTCTTGGTAAGCTTGTCAAAAGTACCGTCGGTAGCCTGGGTTTCGAGTTCCTTGAGACGCTTGATTGACTGTCTTACGGTCTTCCAGTTGGTAAGCATACCGCCTAACCAACGGTGGTTAACGTAGAACTGTCCGCACTGAGAAGCAAATTCCTTAACCTGTTCAGAAGCTGCACGCTTGGTACCAACGAATAATACCTTACCCTTATCTGCTGCCTTCTTGCTGATGAAGTTTAAAGCATCGTTGAAGAGAGCTTCAGTCTTGTCAAGGTTGATGATATGTACACCATTACGTGAACCGTAAATGTACTGCTTCATCTTAGGATTCCAGTAACGGGTCTGGTGACCGAAATGTACACCAGCTTCGAACATTTCGTTAATTGAAACTTTAGCCATTTTATTAATTTCCTTATGGGGTTATTCCTCCACCGAACGGGAATGTGAACTGATTACAGCACCCCCACATTTACCTTTTTCATATCCGGTGTGTGTATTAGACAAAAAAACCTCCGGCACCTGCCGGACTTTTTGTACAACTTGAACAAAAAGCGTGCAGATTATACATTATTACGCTCATGTATTTCAATATTTTTTATTATATGACACAGATATGTACAAACCTCACCCAAAGCCAGCCCTAATATCTTCCGAAGGCCCGGGAACATTCACTTTTTCTGCTTTTTTGCTGTTAAACGACAATCATTAATGTATATATTTACGGATAATAATTTTCAATATTCCAAATAAGAAAAACAATCCGTCACTCCAATGGTATAATACGGCCGTGAATTTTATTAACAGCCTGAAAGTCAGGTGTCTCCTCAAGACATGGCGTAAGGCTGAAAGTTATTAATCAGGTATTTATCAGTTAAGATGTAATTATGGCCAGTAACATTATCATAAAAACCCCTGAGCAGATTGAAAAACTCAGGGTTGCAGGAAAAATCGCCGCCGAAGTTCTGGAAATGATTGAGCCTCATGTTCAGGCCGGAATCACCACCGAGGAACTGGATGACATAATGCTCAGATTCATAGAAGACGACAAACAGTCGATTTCAGCATGTCTGGGATACCACGGTTATCCAAAGTGCACCTGCATCTCAGTTAATGAAGTTGTGTGCCACGGCATTCCGGGAAAACACAAGCTTCACAACGGCGACATCGTAAACATTGACGTAACCGTAATCAAGGACGGCTTTCACGGAGATACCAGCAAAATGTTTATCGTAGGCCAGACCTCCCCAAGAAATCATCAGTTGGTTAAAGTTACCCAGAACTGCCTCTATGAGGCCATCCGTGCCATGGGTCCGGGAAAGAATCTGACTGAAGTAGGCAGGGTTATCGAAGGCATTGCCAAAAAAGAAGGATTTTCCATCGTCAGGGACTACTGCGGTCACGGTATCGGCGAAGGATTCCATGAAGAACCTCAGGTAGTTCATTACTATCCTAATCCGTACAGCGTAATTCTCAAGCCGGGAATGGTATTTACCATTGAGCCAATGTTAAATGCCGGAACATGGAGAGTTAAGGTTAACCGCAAGGACGGGTGGACCGTAACAACAGCCGACAAACAACCGTCAGCCCAGTTCGAACACACCATAGTGATAACCGAGACCGGATGCGAAGTACTGACATTGCGCCAGGAAGAGGAAGAAACTCTGGGACGCTATATAACGGCAAAATAACCATTCCGTAAATCTCAAATAAGCAAAGAAGCCGTAAAACACCATACTCAATGTGTTTTACGGCTTCTTTTATCGTTACGTCATGTAACGGTAACGCCCAGCAATTAACCGCTCTGTGAATCTAGACGCAATACCAGCTGCTCCCTGAGTGACTCGCGGCATTCGGCAGATATGGCCTTCCCGTTCTTATCCGTCACGGAAAAGAAGTCATCAGCCCTCTCGCCGGTTGTGGTAATTTTGGCCGCATGGATTATCAGCTCATTCTCGCTGAATACCTGGGCAATTTTCGCCAGAAGTCCCGGAATATCCAGTGTGGTGATCTCAAATGAGGTCACGGCAGCGTTACCGTCATCGAGGAAGGTTATCGTCGTCGGGTGTCTGAACTGTTTCAGCTTCTGCGGCATCGGTTTAATCCTGGAAGGAATGAATTCCTCTGCGGCGAGTGCAGTGGACAGGGCCTTTCTGATGGCCGGTATTCTGTCAAAATCAATCTGACTGTCATTGTTATCCACAAATGTGAAGGTATCCAGGGCATAATTATTGCCGGTATTTGAAATAATGGAGGCCAGTACGTTAAGATTTTTTTCCGCCAGTACCCCGGTTACCCTGGCAAACAGGCCGTTACTGTTTTTTGCGTACACAAAAAGCTCCGTACCGTTTGTCGACCTGTTCTGACCGAACAGAATCAGTGGACTGTCATCACCGGAATGGTTAATGATATTCTGCGTATGCCAGGCAATCTGCTCAGGCTGATATCTTATAAAATATTCTGCCCCGAGATTAGTCCATATTTTGAATATGTCCAAAGGATTGTTACCCATTGCCGTGAGAATCTCCATTGCTCTTTTCTGATTCTCTCTTACATGAAGATTCAAATCAGGAGGATTCTCCAACCCTTTGCGAAGGGCATCCCTGGTAGCAAAATACAGGGTTCTCAGCAGCGTATCCTTATAGCTGTTCCATTCCGTATCATTCGTTCCGCATATGTCTGCCACGGTAAGACAGTAAAGATAGTTAAGAAGATTCTCGTCACCTACGCGTCTTGCAAACTCAGCAACGACCTCCGGTGATGAAATATCTCTTCTCTGGGCAACAATTGACATGTAAAGATGATTACGCACAACCCAGGCAACCAGCTTGCTTTCGTAGCGGTTATATCCGTGAAGCTGACAGAAATAGAGAGCCTCGGGAGCTCCAAGTTCGGCGTGATGCCCGCCCTGCCCCTTAGCTATGTCATGGAACAGAGCCGCAATAAACAGTAGTTCAGGCATGGTCAGATGGCTGTATATCTGACGGAAGAGGCTGAATTCGGAATTTCTCTCGTGAGTAAATCTGTAAATATTCCTCAGTACCCTCATGGTATGCTCATCCACTGTGTAGGCATGAAACATGTCGAACTGCATGAGCCCCACTATCTTATCCCAATGAGGCATGTACAGTGACAGAATATGATGCTTGTGCATTATCGGCAGGGCCACTACGAGAGCCCTCGGCTGTCTGATTATTTTTTTAAAGGTTTCCCTGCACTCCTGCCTTTCATACAGATAATAGTTTATGCTTCGTCTGGCATTCCTTAGGTATCTTATGCAGTTTACGTGAATCCCCGTCAGCTCCTCCCTTTCCGTCAGAATAAGAAAAAGCTCGAGAATAATCTGAGGTCTGGTTACAAATATCTTTGGATCTATTACATCGATTAGGTTATCGCGGAAAAGAAAATACTGGTTAAAGATTTTCCCTTCAATCACTTTTTCCGGAAAGATCTTTTCATACATGAGCTGCATGGCAATTTCATTGAGCTCAACAACTCTGTGAAGGGTCTGGTAGAATCTTTTCATAAGAGTTTCAACCGGCGTGTTTCCATCCCCGGTGTAGCCAAGGTATGTTGCAACCTTCTGCTGCCTGTCAAAAGTAAGTCTGTTATCAGGCTTGTTGATTGACAGATGAAGAGCAAATCTTATTCTCCACAGAAAATCCTGACATTCCTTTAACTCCAGATATTCCATGCGTGTCAGAACACCGTTTGTATAAAGTTCCCTCAGTCCCGTGATGCCGAACCCCTTGTGAGCTATCCAAAGAATATTCTGAATATCCCTGAGTCCTCCCGGATTATTCTTCAGATCCGGTTCAAGTTTATATATTGTGTCGTTGTGAGAAGAATGTCTGGCATTCTGCTCGGCCATTTTTGCCCTGTAGAATTCACGAATAGGCCAGAACATGTCGGACTCAACCCGTTCCTTAAACAGTCCGTAGGTTTCCTCGGATCCCGCAAGAAAACGTGATTCCAGATAATTGGTGGCAATAGTTACATCCTTTGCCCCTTCCTCAAAGCACTCCTCTAGAGTACGGACGGACTGACCGATGTCAAGCCGCAAATCCCAGAGAAGGCTGGTAAACTCTGATATTCTTTCATTAAGCTCGGCAGGTATGGGAAATCTGCTGATAAGAAGGATGTCTATATCGGAATGAGGCTGTAAATCAGCCCGTCCGTACCCTCCGACGGCAACCAGACAGAGACTGCTGAATCGTTCGAAACCGAACTGACGGAAAAGTCTTCGCATAAGTTCATCAATAAATGAGGATCTGTTAAGAACCAGCTCATTAACGGTAACACCGGCAAAGAAGGCTTCCTTCATGTCCTCAAACTGACGGGTGATGGCTTCACGCCCGTTCTGCATGTTTATTTCAGTTTCCTGCCAAAAACCGGTATTACCGTCGTTCATAATTCAAATCCTGTTCACCACTGATTATTGTTTTTCCGGTCTTAAGCGAAAATGCACTCATATCCAGCCCGGATTCATTAATATATTGTTATCTCTACAAAATTCATGCCTGTTCAGAGGCTGTAACACAGCCGGATCAACTTCAGACATCCGCATATGACGAAACATTAGATATGAAAATTGTATACCAATTTTTAAATATTACTCACGTACACGGCACAAATCTCCGCAAGAAATTAATCAAGCTCATAAAAACACGGGGGCCACTAAACTCCGGAAATTTTTAAAGCTTAAAGTCCCTCCTCTCAGCACGGGGAAACCAGACGGCATAATTAATAAAATTAAAGTGGTCATGTTATCACTGCGGGTACCGGAATGAAGAGTATTTCTTCACACAGGTTAAATGCCGTCATCACTCAATCTCCGTACAATTTCTGAAAGTACAGTAAGGAACAGTTAACACTCCTGAAATATTCTTCTTAAAAAAATTGTTTTATTGTATGCACAACACATATGTAAATCCTTCAATCTGATATTATCAGTACATATTGGCGAACGGCAGAACGGTTTTATCTTTTTCAAAGTTTTACACCAGAAATTATCCTGACCGACACAGCCTCACAGATATTTCTGACAAAACGGACTGCCAGTTTTTACGTCTTTCACCGAATGACCTGAGAGGTATCAGTCTTGAATAACAGAATTATTTTTTCAGCAGTACTGGTCATATTTTTCTCATTCACGCTTATTTCCGCATCCCATGCGGAAGACAGTGTTATCAGAAATGGCGGCACGGTTATTTATACCGACGGTTTTAAAGTGGTTTCCCAGTCATCCGCCACTCACCGGATAACTGCAGATGCATCCGGAGATCCTCGGTCTGAATTTCCTTCTCTGCTCGGTACACTCGGGAAAAAGAAAGTAATAACCGGAAACAGGGAAAAGGGACACATAGCCTACGTCACCACAGCCACAGGACGAAGCTATATCATCAGGGATGAGCTCATAGTCACCTGTGTCAGAAGCAGTCCTGACTGTCTTAACGATATGGCCGGCGCTGAAAAATTCTCCAAAAGATATTACAGAGTAAAAACAGACAGTTACGCAGAATGGCTCAAACTAAGGGAATCTCTTGAAAACCGACCGGATGTCTTCAGGGTATCTCCGACAATCGACTACGGCAACAGAGTGAAATTGCAGTAAGGAAACAGTTTATATGAAATCCATCAAAATAAACAAATTAACCGTGACTGTGGCAACCGCGGTTGTTTCATCTCTCATTGTCTCCTGCGGCGACCACAATAAAGGCGATACTCCGGAGGAGGGTATTGTGGTGCGGAACGGGGATCTGATTAGCGGAAAGCCTTATGAAGTCAGGTCACCTGGAGCCTCGAACATAACTTCTGATATCGGTACAGTATCAAAAATCAATCCGGTGACCGGAGAGAAAGGGAAAGATGACATCTGGTTCTTTACCATACCTGAAGAATTCTACACCTCATACAAAGCAACCTATGAACAGTTGGCAGGTATCCCTGTCGTATTCAGTGTCACGAACAGTAAGGGAGAAACCAGAGATTATAAAATTGACATCTCCGGAGGAGACACACTTCTTCCGGACATGTGGCACCTTTACAACATCGGGCAGAATCCGTTCGACGTGGACATAGCACCTACTGCCGGTGTTGACCTGAATGTCATTCCGGCATGGAGAAAAGTAATTACCACCAATACCGGGAAAACCCTGGTGGACGGCAGCGGTGTAAAGATTGCAGTAATTGACACTCTCGTGGACTTTCTGAATCATGATCTTAAAGAAAGAGAATACACACCGGAGGATGCAGATCCTAAATTTATTAATATCAAGTTTAAGGATGACTGGATGAAGAATATCAATATTCTTCATCATGGAACATCTGTTGCCGGAATTATCGGTTCTACAGGAATGAACAGTGCCGGAGTCCGGGGTATTGCCTTCAAATCCATGATTACGGGATTTGCCGTCGGAAAAATAGAAGACTATGGAGATGATGTCATGCCTGATACGCAATATGTGTCAGATTCCATATCATATATTGCCGGACATCCTGAATACAACGTTGGCAATGCCAGCTTTGGAGAAGACTCTTTTTCCTCATCAGCAAGTGAATATTCTTATTACGACGCATTATATGAAAACAACACCGCACTGATCCATGCAGTAGGTAACAGCTACGATTATGACATTGAAGACTATCTTGAAGAACATCATCTTCCGGATGATTATGAAGAAAAGCTGGATCTCTGTGACATTTATTCAACAGACTGTTTTTTCATGCTGACGGACACCATGTCACGGCACCCGTACGTCATAAATACGGCGGCCATGACAGCATCCGGAAAGAAGTCAACCTATTCCTCAACCTCCGCCGGTGTTTGGATTTCCGGTTTTGGGGGAGAATACGGCTATATTCCGAGACATTACAGCCAATTATCCGAAGCTGCGCTTGTTACCGCATTCAGCGGACAGGATAATGTTCCTGCAAATAAATACAGTGATACCGGCACGCCATGGTTAGAATCAGGTCCTGAAGAAAAAAAATATTATACGGCCAAAATGAACGGTACCTCATCGGCAGCACCTTCTGTTACCGGAGCTGTCGCCCTGGCATATCAGGTTAAACCGGATATGACCGTGGGACAGCTCAGATATATACTGGCAAAAACAGGCAGAAACGACAGTGTTTTCAGCAGTATGAAATACGATCCGATCATCGTGAATGACTCCGAAGGTGATCCGGTGATCACGGATCCGGGCTGGATTGATAATGCCGCCGGATTCCGTTTCTCCAACTTTTACGGCTTCGGACTGATAGATGCAGCCGCTCTGGTTAATCTCGCTGAATCATGTAACGAAGACACGGCCTGCAATCAGCTTATGGACGTTCCTGATCATTACGTATCTACCGGCAGTAATCCGTGTGAACTAACGGCTGAAGGCAGTGTGGTCTGTACTCTCAGCGGTTTCCGACAGACTGACGCCAAAGATAACACCGGAGGTGAACTTGCAGGCACTGTCGTTATAGATGCTCTCACCTTGGATATTAAGGGACTTACCTACGCAACCACCCAAACAGCGGAAGACTGCTCCGGGCTGGAAACTCTCCCACAAAGCAACACGGAGGATGACGGCAGTGTACAGAAGTACCGCGGTAAGGTAATCCTTGCCAACACCAACATGCATATGACAGTCAACTCCCCTGCAGGAACAACAGGCGTTGTCAAGCCGCTCTATGCCATCTGGGATCTTAACTATGACATTGATGACACGCTGTACAGTTCTGAACCTGAAAGAGAAGCAAACATTCCAGTTTCACTTCTCTATCGTGAAGAGCTGAAACCAGGAGACGCCATTACATTCACCTTTAAAAGTCAGTGTGCCATAAATATTGACATGCTGAACAGTTCAATTAAAGCAAATGTCTACGCCTATCCGAAACTCTGACGGAAACATGCCTGAAAGGAAGTTAATTTTATTGAAAAAACTAATCACAACGTTCCTTACAGAAAAGCACTAAATAAACCGGGCTCAGTCCCGGTTTATAAGATTAATGAGCATAAACAGAAAAATCAGTCTGGGCCGGAAATATATTTACCTCTCTCTACGACTTTCTGACAGAATAAACGGAGTAAAACCCCTTACTGATGCTCCCATAAGAGAACCTGTGCCGGACAATGTGTGCCGATGCGTACGGAACTGAACTTCCTGCCGGAGACTCCGGGGCGGTACCTGACAGCTTAACGGCAGGATTTCTTTTGCGATTCTCTGAACATACATGTTTCGGACGGCAAGAAACAGTCCGTAATTAAATCCATAATATAAATAACAAAAAGCCTCCGCTTTTGGAAGCGAAGGCTTTTTCAGTCACATGCTTAACATGTCAGCTGTCGGAATTAACCGCCGAAGTTATCCAGAAGGATGTTTTCGTCTTCAACGCCGAGGCTGTGGAGCATGTCAATGGTTGACTTGGTCATCATTGGAGGACCGCACATGTAGAATTCACAGTCTTCAGGAGCCTTATGATTCTTAAGGTAGTTTTCATAAAGAACATTGTGAATAAATCCAGTGTAACCGGTCCAGTTGTCCTCAGGCTGTGCATCACTTAAGGCTATATGCCATGTGAAGTTAGGATGTTCCTTAGCCAGCTGATCAAATTCTTCCTGATAGAATACTTCCTTAAGTGAACGTGCACCGTACCAGAAGCTGATCTTACGGTTAGTCTTGATTCTCTTAAGCTGGTCAAAGATATGTGAACGCATTGGAGCCATACCTGCACCACCGCCCACGAATACCATTTCAGCATCAGTTTCCTTGGCAAAGAATTCGCCGAACGGACCGGAAATGGTTACCTTGTCACCCGGCTTTAAAGACCAGATGTATGAAGACATCTGTCCAGGAGGAAGGGTAAGATCACGAAGAGGAGGGGTAGCAATTCTCACATTCAGCATGATAAGACCCTTTTCTTCAGGATATGAAGCCATTGAGTATGCACGCAGAATGTGGGTATCAACCTTGGAAACCAGATCACGAAGCTTGAACTTATCCCAGTCACTGAGATACTTTTCAGGAATATCAAAATCACGGTAGTTTACGGTATGAGGCTCAGCTTCAATCTGAATGTAACCGCCCGCTCTGAAAGGCACTTCCTCACCTTCAGGAATCTGAAGACGGAGTTCCTTAATGAAGGTGGCCACATTGTTATTGGAAATAACGGTACAGGTCCACTTCTTAACACCGAAAACTGAAGCAGGAAGTTCAATTTCCATATCCTGACGAACACCGACCTGACATGCAAGTCTCCAGCCTTCGCGAACCTCACGCTTGGTCAGATGACCGAGTTCGGTAGGAAGAACATCACCGCCGCCCTTGGTAACCTTACAACGGCACTGACCGCAGGCACCGCCGCCGCCACATGCTGATGGCACGAAAATTCCCTGACTGGCAAGAGCCGTTAACAGCTTGTCACCTGCAGGAACCTTTATTGCCTTTTCAGGATCGCCATTAATACCGATGGTTACATCACCGCTGTTTACCATGAAGTGCTTGGCAACCAGAATAGCCAGTACCAGACCCAACACGATAAGGATAAATAAACCAACACCATATAATACGGTTATCATTTAACTTTATCCCCCTTAAAGCTTAATACCAGAGAAAGACATAAAGCCCAAGGCAATAAGTCCCGCAGTTATAAACACGATACCTAAACCGTTAAGACCGTTAGGTGTATGAGCATACTTAAGCTTTTCACGGACCGCAGCCAGCAGAATCAGGGCAATGGCCCATGAAGTACCGGAACCGATACCATATACCACGGATTCCGTAAAGTTGTACTCACGCTGTACCATGAATGATACACCACCGAAAATAGCACAGTTTACGGTAATCAGAGGAAGGAAAATACCCAGTGCGGAATAAAGGCTTGGCACATACTTATCCAGAAACATTTCCAGAATCTGAACAAGTGCGGCAATTACACCGATGTAGGTAATAAAACCTAAGAATGATAAATCAATACCTGGCTGAATGGCATTAGGCTTCAACACGTATGTGTATACGAGATTGTTAACCGGAACGGCAATGGTCTGAACGACAATTACCGCAATACCCAAGCCGATAGCTGTCTTAACCTTCTTGGACACAGCCAGGAAGGTACACATGCCCAGAAAGAAACTGAGAGCAAGGTTTTCAATAAAGACAGACTTTATAAATAAATTAAGCAAATCCATTATGAAGCATCCTTACGTGATGTGTCGTACTCAGGCTTGGTATTAATCTTGTAAACCTGATTGGTTAACCAGATTAACAGGCCGATTAAGAAGAATGCGCAAGGAGGCATAAGCATGAAACCGTTAGGTACATACCAGCCGCCGTCATTTACGGTCTTTAACAGAGTGATGTCAAACCACTTACCTGAACCGAACAGTTCGCGAACAGTACCGAGGAAGCAGAGAATAATACCATAACCGATACCGTTGCCGAGACCGTCAAGGAAAGACAGAACCGGCGGATATTTCATGGCAAATGCCTCAGCACGACCCATAACTATACAGTTGGTAATAATCAGTCCCACGAACACTGACAGTTGCTTTGAAAGATCATAGCTGAAAGCTTTCAGTAACTGGTCAACAATGATAACCAGTGAAGCAATAACCGTCATCTGGGCGATGATTCTCACACTGTTAGGGATATACTTGCGGATTGAAGAAATAATCAAGTTAGAGAATGCGGTTACGAAAGTTAATGCAAGACTCATAACGAGAGCAGTCTTCATGTTTGAGGATACTGCCAGTGATGAACAGATACCGAGTACCTGAATCATTACCGGATTATCCTTAATCAAAGGTCTTGTAAAAACCTCTTTTGCAGAAGGTAAATCACTCATTATTTCACCTCTTTATTCTTGAACTGCTTTAATAACGGTGCATATACCTCTTCAAACCAGTACTTAACGGAGTTGTTAACACCGTCACTGGTAAGGGTGGCGCCGGAAATGGCATCAACCTGGTACTGGCTGTTACCGTCAGCATTTTTCTTAACTGCAAACTGATAGCTGCTGTTTTCATCGTAAAGCTTCTTGGAAATCCACTTTGCGGTGTAGTTAGGATTGGTAACTTCCGCACCGAGACCAGCAGTTTCACCCTGATTGTAGTACTTAAGGCCCTGAATGGTTGAACCGTCGGCACCAACGGCGAGATAACCGTACATGGTAGACCATAAGCCCTGACCATAGAACGGAAGCACAATCTGGGTAACTGATTTGTCTTCAGCCTTTACAAGGTATACCGGCATGTACTTGGCATGAGTCTTGATGCCTGCAAAATCCTTGGCAGGGTCGATGTCAGCGTTATGCCCCGGAAGCTTAGCTTCGGATACGAAATTATAAGAACCGGCACAGTCTGACGCAGACTTATTATCATCGCAACCTACAGCCTTCTTAACTTCTTCATCGTTTAAGAATCTGTTGGATTCGAGGTCAAGAAGTCTGGCTTCAATCTTGGAATTAAATAAATCGGTAATGTCCTTACCACTGTAATCAATGCCTGCAGCCTCAAGTACGCTCTTCATGCGGTCAACATTGATTTCCTTTTCCTGGAAAGGCTTAAGGATAACAACAGCAAGACACACAAGAACTGAACATACGAAGCACAATAAACCAATTACAGTGAATGTTCTCAATGTACTATCTTTGTTAGCCATTTCTTTTTACACTCCCTGTACGAACTTAGGTTTAGCCGCAATGCGCTTACGACGGTTAATATTGAACTGTGACACACAGTAGTCAAATAACGGAGCCCAGCAGTTGGCAAAGAGAATTGCCAGCATCACGCCTTCAGGATATGCAGGATTCAGTACACGAATCGTTACAACCATTGCACCGATAAGGATACCGTAGATCCACTTACCCTTTGACGTGAAAGCGGAAGATACAGGGTCGGTAGCCATGAAGAAGATACCGAAAGCAAAACCGCCAATGATAATGTGTTCGTAGAAATTCATCTTCAGCATGAGATTGGTTGTCTCAGGAGACACGAAAGTATTGCAGATAACAGTCATTGCAATAAGACCTACAAAACCTCCGAGAACAATGCGCCATGAAGCAACCCCCATCCAAAGAAGAATAATGCCGCCGATGAGAATGCCTAAGGTTGAACCTTCACCGATACATCCAGGAAGATTTCCGAGGAAAGCATCAAGATGTGATACAGGCAGGTTACCGTTCTTTGAGAAGTAGCTGAGGGCAGTGGCTCCGGTATAACCGTCAACAGGAACCCATACTGCATCACCTGAAATCTGAGCTGGATAAGCAAAGAACAGGAATGCACGACCAACAAGAGCAGGGTTCATGAAGTTACGGCCGGTACCGCCAAACACTTCCTTACCGATGATAACACCAAAGGTGATACCTAAAGCCACCTGCCATAAAGGAATGGTAGGAGGAACAATAAGGGCAAAGAAAAGTGAAGTAACGAAAAGCCCTTCATTTACTTCGTGCTTACGCACGATACAGAACAGAACTTCCCAAAATGCACCAACACCGAATGATACGGCATAGATAGGCAGGAAGAAAATCGCTCCGATGAGCATCTTACTGTAAATACCCGCATCCTGTGCCAGAGAACCGCCAAGCAGCTGCACCAGCGCATAATGCCAGTCGGCACTGAAAAGGCTGAAGGATGTTGAGGTGTATCTGATGAAATCAGCACTTGATGCTATTGCATTAATGGTCTGATTACCAACGTTGTACCATCCCCAGAACATGCATGGGAACACAGCAAAGAACACCATAATCATCATACGTTTGAAATCAATGAAGTCACGTACGTGAGTGGTGGTGTTGTGAGTAACTACGCCAGGAGTATAAAAGAAAGTTGAAGTACCTTCAAATAAAGGATAAAACTTCTCCAACTTACCGCCCTTCGCAAAGAGAGGTTCAAGCTTGTTAATAATTGAAAGAATCATCTGTTACCCCTCTAACTCAATCTTGGTTAAACACTTTCTGAGCAGTCTGCCATACTCGGTCTTACCAGGGCATACATAAGTACATAAGGCCAGATCCTCTTCATCGAGCTCCATACATCCAAGTAACTTGGCTGCATCGGTATCTCCGATTTCAATTGCTCTCAGAAGCATGGCAGGAATAATGTCCAGAGGCATAACCTTGTCATAGCTTTCAATAGGAACCATTGCTCTCGAACCGCCGTTAACCGCGGTATTGATGTCATAATCTCTAGGAGGGAATAATCTGCTGAGAACGGTTCTGGTTACGGAATGCTTCTTGGCACCAGGCATAACCCAGCCTAAGAACTCACGCTTATTGCCTTCAGGAATAACGCTGATCTGCAGATGGAATCTGCCGAGATAATCAAAGGCATCGACTGCGGTGTTACCATTGAATACGGAGCCTGAAATTACACGGTAGTTTGAACCTGAAAGTTCATTTGCGGTGATTTCTGACACACATGCACCCTGAATGGTTCTGAGCAGTCTAGGCTTAATTACGTTAGGGCCTGCAAGACTGATTACCCTTTCATTGTAAATATCACCTGTTCTGAACAGATGACCGATGGCAATTACATCCTGATAACCTATTGACCACATTACATGTTCTTCAGATGCTCTGTGAATAAAGTGAATATGGGTTCCGGCGAGACCGGCAGGATGCTTACCGATAAAGACTCTTTCCTGAATCTTATTGGATTTGTAATCGGTAGGCAGGGATGCTTCCCCCTTACAGATATATACGTTACCGCCGGTTAAGGCACTGATAACGTCAAGACCGTCGCAGAAATCCTTGGCGTGGCTACTGATTACAACCTTAGGATCGCCTGCCAGAGGGTTTGTATCCGTAGCGGTAACAAAGATGTGCTCAGGAACTGCGTCAACAGCAGGAGTTTTGCTGTAAGGACGGGTTCTGAACGCTGTCCATGCGCCTGATTCAATAAGCTGCTTTGCTACGGTTTCACGATCCAGTGTACTGAGATCCTCGTTAGGATAAGCATTAAACTTTCTGCTACCCACAATAGCAGAATCCATTTCGATAACTAAAGACTGGAACGCCCTTTTTTCACCGCGGTTAATGGCAACCACCTTGCCCGGAACGGGAGCCGTGTAGCAAACGCCAGGATTCTTCTTATCGGTAAAAAGAGTCTGACCTTTATCAACAACATCACCAACTTCCACCAGCATGGATGGCTTTAACCCAGGAAAATCAGTGCCTAATACGGCAACATGCTTTACGGCATTGTTACTTGCATTAATCACATTTTCCGGCTTACCGCTGATAGGGAGATCTAATCCTTTCTTGATATTTATCATTGTTTTTCCAAAGAATAAATTGCAAAAGAAAGCTCTATGTCATTACGACACACCCAAAAAAATCACGACCCCTCCGTCCCTTTGCAAGAAAGACAGAGTAATCGGAATTGTCGTGTAGTTTATCACACAAGTGAATATTTTTGTTATTTTACTTACTCGGATAATTGATTATTTTTTGATTTTTACTTAAGGGAAAAATTATGAAAATCTCAAGAAAAAGAGAACCGGCTTTCGCATGCCGGCCCCTTTCAAATAAATGTAAAAGATCAACCGCTGACAGACTCTGCCGCCTTTTTTCCGCTTTCGTCACCGTATGGAGCTATGTAGATAAGCATCAGCATTCCGGGAATTGCCAGGGCATAGCAGATAATGAAGAAATTCTCATACCCGACACTGTTAATAATATATCCGGCTCTGGATGTGCATAGCGTTCTCGGTAGTGCCGACAATGCAGTCAGAAGTGCAAGTTGCGTGGCTATGTATTTTCCTTTTGTCTCCCTGCACATATATGCAACAAAACATGCGGTACCGAGACCGGCACCGAGGTTCTCACCGCTTATAACAAGCGAAAGAAGCAAGGTATTCGGGAACTCAAATCCGGACGCCAAGTCAGAACGAAACCAGGTTATTCCTATATTCCCGGCAATACCGTTTATAAAACCGTCGGCTGAAGCCAATATGTCGACAAACTCACCCTGATTCTGCCACACGTGAGTTATGAACACGAATCCCAGAATAGTGACAATCTGAGCCAGACCGAACAGCCACAAAGCCTTATTAATACCTATTTTAAGCATTATTATTCCGCCGATGATACTGCCGGCCAGCAAAGCCCAGAACCCAACCACCTTGTTTACGGTTCCTATAACCGACTTTGTGTACCCCATGTCCATGTAGAACGGCGTGGCCAATGCCGTGGCCATATTGTCTCCGAACTTATACAGAAATATGAACAGAAGCATGCTCAGGAAACTCCAGACGCCTTTGCGACCTATAAATTCCTTCAATGGTTCAACAACGGACTCCTTCAGTGTTCTGGTTGAAACCTGACACTCTGCCTCCCTTATCATAAAGGTTGTACCAAGACCCACAAACATGAACATGGCGGTGAAAATTATGGTTATGCTCCAAGGCATTCTGTCACTCATATACAGAGACAGAGTTCCGGGAACCAGCCCTGCAAAACGATAGGCATTCACGAAAATGGAATTACCGAGACCCAATTCCTCGTCATCAAGAATCTCCCTTCTGAATGCATCTATGGCCACGTCCTGAGTGGCTGAAAAAAAAGCCACCATAAAATAAAGAATCATTATCAGATACAGATGAAAATCAATCTTGGGTGAACACAGTCCCATAAGTGCGAGGCAAATGAGAAGCACGGTCTGAGTAAGGAACATCCAGGTTCTTCGTCTGCCTATTTTCTTCACGAAGAACAGATCAAGTGCCGGCGCCCAGACAAACTTCCATGCATAAGGCAGAGTAAGAAGAGAAAAAGCCCCGATGGTACTGATATTTATGCCCTCGTCCTTTAACCAGGCAGAAACAAGATTAAACAAAAAATAGAACGGCAGTCCCGAGCTGAACCCCAAAAAAATACAAAGAAGCATTCTTTTGGAAAATATTCGTTGCAATAAGGATTTTTGTGTATCTGATGCTGTCATGATTCGGTATTAGTGATTTTTCTGTTCAACGATTTCCGCTCAGGCGGCTCTACTTTCAACGATATTATCCGTGCCGCATTATATGTCAAGTACTTAAGTCTTTTTATGGGAAACAATATGAATAAAACTCAGTATCCATTGATGTACACGCCGGTCGGAAGTAATAATCGCATTCTGCCAGAACCCCACTTCAGCCCTCCAGCAGACTGACATGTATCCGGTTCATGCGCAATCTGTAATTCAACCAGTGAAATCATAAAACTGTACAAAACATACATTCAGATAATTATGTTTTCAGGGAATCATGATTCATAAACCGATCTCTAAAGGCAAAAAACAACATATAATTCAAAAACGTTTATTTGGCAAAATAATATAAATTCTAAATTATGATATTGTCTCCGACTTTACGACACAGGAAGACTTACGGCTGATGATTTTTTGTTACAATTGAAGAAATGAGAAACCGTGTCTTTTTTTAGATAACGTATTTCTGACCACGGATGGCAAGAGGCTTAACGATGAAAAATAAAGGATTTACGCTGATAGAACTTGTAGTTGTTATAATCATTCTGGGAATTCTTTCTGCGAGTGCTGCTCCGAAGTTCATGAATCTGAAATCAGAGGCACGCACCGCCACTCTCACGACTTTGGCCGGTTCAATCAAATCAGCCAACAATATGTTTCACGCAAAAGCCTTGGCTCAAGGGCTGACCAGTTCCACGGATTCGTACAATGACCAAAAAGCTTTTCTAGTCATCAACGGAGTTAAGTATAACCTGAAGTTTGGGTATGTTGACCGCAACAACATTGGATATCTTGTTGACGGCAGCAGCGCCATTCCGCCAGATGCCGGCAAGGAAGCTCCGGCCAGATCTGATAAATTCAAATGTTCAAGTATGAACACGGCATGTGAATATGATTGGTGTGACTGCTTTCCCGGGAAAGGTAAAGATCTTGAAGGAGCACTCTTGAAATTTCAGCACGGCTCGGGTGAAAATCTGCTGCAGCTGTTTATTCCTAACGGTTACGTTCCTGCAAATTATAAAAAAGACCAGTGTTTTGTGGCTTACAGGAGTGCACACCAGCTACCGGCTAAGACTGGTCCGATATTTCCGTCGGCCGTAAGGGTATTTGCTGACGGATGTTAACATATTGCGTAACGAACCTTAAAACGAAGAGGGGAACATACTAGTATGCAGAGCCCTCGGTAATTTGAACAGAAACAATTTACGATAATTTTAAGGTCGAATCCTAACTTCTCAAGGAGTTCGACCTTTTAATTTATCCGGAATTCTTTGAGTGTCGTAATACTCAATATATACTTCCATATTTTTCTGTATCGGCAACAGGCATTCCCATCCGCCGACTCATCGGGAAACATGAATCGTCCGAATTTAATCCCTGAAATTGTTAAACTGGAACGGCTGACCGAGCTCGGCATTACGCACCAAAGCAATAACTTCCTGCAGGTCATCTCTCTTCTTTCCGGTCACACGTACTGTCTCGCCCTGAATCTGTGCGGTTACCTTAATCTTTGAATCTTTGATAAGCTTGACAACCTTCTTGGCCATTGTCTGATCAATTCCGCTCTTGAGCTTAACAAGCTCATTACATCTTTTTCCTGACGGTTCAGGATCCTGAAAATCCAGTGATGCAGGATCAATGTTACGCTTAGACATCTTGTCACGAAGAATATCGTTCATCTGCTTAATCTGGAAATCGGCATCCGCAGCCAGCTTAATCTGCTTATCCTTTTCCACAAGGGTAAAAGAGGCATCAACACCTCTGAAATCAAAACGATTGGTAATTTCACGATTAGCATTGTCAACGGCATTCTGAACCTCATTCATCTGCAGTTCAGAAACAATGTCAAAAGAAGGCATAAACACTCCACTTATATAACAGAAGGAATCGTGCGATACGATTCCCAACTCAAAACAAAAACAAAGGGACGCTCAATATCATGTCTCACGGAACCACCCCGGTCCGACGAACATTCATGAACGATTCAGAACCTTTTCATACCCCTTAAGAAAATCTTCACCTTTTTTAATGACTGAATCCCCATCCATCCCGCACTGTTCGTAAATTTCGGCAGGTGATGCCTGATCAATAAACTCGTCAGGTATACCAACGTTCAGTACAGGGCATATCAGATAATGTTTACTGATAATTCGGGATACTTCCTCTCCGGCTCCCCCCTGAACCACTCCGTCCTCGAGGGTCACGATAACACGATGCGAACCCGCCATTCTGACGATTAAGTCCTCATCCATAGGCTTAACAAACCTCATATCCACTACGGAATACTCTTTACCGGAGTCATTAACGGATCTCAGGACATCATGAACAAGAGGTCCCCACACTATGAAGCATATGTCCTTTCCTTCCTTCAGGACACACCCCTTCCCTATCTCAACCGTAGCATCGGTAATTTCATTATCTGTAATTCCCTTGCCTCTGGGGTAACGGACGGCGGCAGGATGTCCGTATGAAAGTGCCGTATTAAGCATCTTCCACTGCATTCCAAGAGAACTCGGAGTCATAAGTATCATGTTCGGAACCGAACGGATAAAAGAAATATCGAAAACCCCCTGATGTGTAGGGCCGTCAGGGCCTACCACACCGGCACGGTCGATAGCCACCACGACCGGCACATCCTGTATGGCAAGATCATGAATTATCTGATCGTATGCTCTCTGGAGGAATGTTGAATATACACATACAACAGGGAGCATTCCGCCCACGGCAAGGCCGCTGGAAAGCAGCAGAGCATGCTGCTCCGCTATGGCCACGTCAAAATAGCGGGATGAGTATTTCCTTGAAAAAGGCACCATGCCAGAACCGGAACACATGGCCGGAGTTATCCCCAGCACCTTTTCATTGTGCTCTGCGGCATACATAAGCCAGTTTCCGAAATTCTCATCGAAGGTATTGCGTTTTTTCTCTGAGGTCTCAACACCAACGGGAACTTCAAACTTCGGAACTCCGTGATAGGCAGTAGGATTCTCTTCTGCAGGCTGATACCCCTTACCCTTGGTGGTACCGATGTGCAGAATTCTCGGTCCTTTAATCTGTTTAAGGTTCTGAAGTACGGCAACAAGTGTTTCAATGTCATGTCCGTCTATCGGACCAACGTAATTAAACCCGAATTCCTCGAACAGAGTTCCTGGAAGCATCATACCTTTCAGATGTTCATGGGTTCTTATTGCAAACTCTTTAATCTTAGGCAGGGAAGACAATGTCTTTCTGCCTTTTTTCAGGATATTGTTGTATGAAGGTGAGCTCAGCCACATGGCAAGATGCTTTGACAGACTGCCAACACTTTCAGATATGCTCATCTCATTATCGTTTAGAATAATGAGTATATCCTCGTTAAGATCTCCCGCATGATTCAGGGCCTCAAAAGCCACCCCGCCGGTTAAGGCACCGTCACCTATTACCGCCACAACCTTTTTGTTGTTTTTCAGCATGCGGTTTGCTATGGCAAGCCCCAAAGCCTCACTTATGGATGTGCTGGCATGACCTGTGGAAAACACGTCATATTCACTTTCACTTCTCCACAGGAAGGGATGTAACCCATCCTTCTGACGAATGGTCTGGAGTCTGTCTCTGCGGCCAGTCAGAATCTTATGCGGATACGCCTGATGCCCCACATCCCAGATAAGCTGATCGTACGGGGTATCAAAGACATAGTGGAGGGCTATTGTAAGTTCAACTGCTCCGAGACCTGAGGCAAAGTGTCCGCTTGTCTTGCTCACCGTACTTATTAGAAAATCCCTCAGCTCAGCGGCAAGGGGCGTCAGCTTGCTCACGGGTAATTTTTTCAAATCCTGTGGTGAATCGATCTTACTTAACAGAGGATACTGCTCATTACTCATCTGATTAGTGATCCCTTTCAACTATGTACATGGCAAACTCACGCAACACCGAAGTGTCGTAAGGAAGAGGCTTAAGAGCGTCTACTGCGGTTACGGCCAGTGATTTTGCATATTCTCTGGCCTTATCAAGCCCCATAAGCTTAGGATACGTGCTCTTGTTTGAATCAATGTCCGATCCCTGAGGCTTGCCCAGAGTCTCTGTATCGGAAATGATGTCAAGAACATCGTCCCATACCTGAAAAGCCAGCCCTATGCAGTGTGAATAAGTACGAAACGCCTTCCTGGTATTCTCGTCAATGTGATTAGTACACAGCAGTCCGAGATCCACGGCACTCTCAATAAGCGCACCGGTCTTGTACTGATGAACAGTTTCAAGTTCCTTCTGGGAAACCTGTCTGTTCTCAGCCTCAATATCCAGTTCCTGGCCGCCACACATTCCCTGATATCCGCTTCCTACGGCAAGAACCCTTAACATTTCAAGCTGATTGGAAATCATTGACTGTCCGAAGTCTGCACGGGCAAGGACCTCAAAAGCAAAAGCCTGAAGAGCATCGCCTGAAAGAACTCCAGTCGCTTCACCATACTTCTTGTGCACGGTAGGGTGACCGCGTCTCAAGTCATCATCATCCATTGCCGGCAAATCATCATGTATCAGTGAATACGCATGTACGCACTCAATGGCAACGGCCGGTGCGTCGGCAATGCTTAAATCGGCACCCACAGTCTTAGCCGTGGCGTATACAAGAAACGGACGAACCCTCTTGCCGCCAAGCAGGGTTCCGTAACTCATTGCTTCTTTTAATTTCGGTGCAACGACAGGCAGATTATCAATGGCCTGCTTTAATCTATCATTAACCCTGTTCTGATATTCAGTTAAAACTTCCTTTAAAGTCATATCATTTACCCGTCATGTACACATATCCGATCATGAAAATCCATCATGGATTATGCGGTCTTTTTATTAATAATCCAGTCTATATTCCCGCATCAAAGTCAGAAACGACATCATCACCCGTTTTCGACCCGTCAGCAAGAGACTGACTGTCCGTTAAAATCTTTACCTTGCCTTCTGCTTCCTTGAGGGCCTTTTCGCATCCCTTAATGAGCCCCACCCCCTGCTCAAACAGACTTAAGTGTTCCGACAACGGCAGATTTCCAGACTCCATCTTCTTTACAAGACTTTCAATCTGTTCAAGCATCTGTTCCAAAGTCTGAGGATTTTCCATAATTTCATTACCTGCCGATCACACAAAATATTTACTAAAAGGAAGCAAGCGTCCTATAATGCAATCCTTAAGAAAGGATGATTATAACACGGTATCAATATTCATGCGAATACATCAGATAAATGTGTTACATCCGCAGGATTATTCACAGCCCGACCAGCACAGACATGAAAGCAATCAGATACCACGGAACATACCGAAAAACAGACAGCCGAGCCGAGTTGAAAGCATCTCACGGAAAACCAGTAGCCTGTATTATCGGGGCCGGAAGCATCGGCCAGCTCACTGCGGAATTACTGAGACGCAGAGGGCTGTTTAAAACCTGTTTTATCGACACCAGAATTAAAAAAGCCAAAAGAGTGGCCTGTACCTGTGCCTCAATTCATGGTCAAAGCTCATACCGCTGTGCAAAAGGAGTTTACCCTGAATCATTTGTCAGGGATGCCGACCTGCTGATTATTACAGTTAAAGCCTTCTCAGTTGCCAGAATTATTAGGGACATAGCCCCGCATCTCAGACACGACACACCGGTTGTTCTCATGGTTAACGGTTTTGGAGCTCAAGAAGAACTGAAAAAGCTCACTCATGAAAACAGACTGTATCTTGCCTCAACCTCAAACGGTGCTACGCACAAAAAATACAGCGTTGTGGAAAAAGGACTTGGAACGACATACATCGGCCCGCTGAAACACGCAAAGGAAATCAGTGTTATAAAATACTTCACCAAAAGCATGCCGTCAGGAAAGTATACCGCCTCTATCTATGACGAACTGCTCAGAAAACTGGCCGTCAATGCCGTAATAAATCCGGTTACGGCCATTCGAAACTGCGTTAATGCCGAAATTCTGAATGATCCCGATATCATAAGAGATATCATCACAGAAATTTCCCCCATACTGCATCATCTCGGGCTGAATGATTCTCCTGACAGTTTAATGCACAGGGTTCAAACAGTTGCGGCGAACACCGGAGCGAACTACTCATCAATGCAGCAGGACTATTATTACGGCAGATTATCAGAAATTGATTATATTTTAGGTATTTTAATCAAAAAGGCCAGATTTTATGGTATAAAAACCCCATGCATAGATAAACTTTATCAGCAACTGAAAAACATGTAGCTAAGGAGTTCCCATGACATCAGCACTTGTTATTATGGCTAACGGGGCGGAGGACATCGAAACAATTTCCGTTACGGACGTTCTGAACAGAGGCGGTATTAAAGTTACCGTCGCAGCCGTTTCCGACACTTCAACAGAAATAAAAACCGCTCACGGTCTTACGGTAAAAGCCGACATTCTCCTTAAGGATGCCGCGGACAATTATGATGTCGTAGTGGTGCCGGGAGGATACGACGGTTCCATGAACTGCCGAAAATCAGAACTTGTCGGAAAGGTTCTGAAAGCCCAAAAAGACCGCGGAGCCCTCATAGCCGCCATATGTGCCGCTCCGGGATTTGTGCTGGCACATCACGGCATTCTTGATAAGAACACGGTTGCTACGGGATACCCTGGAACAACCAAAGACATTCCCGTAACCTCAGACAAGGATGTAGTCATCGACCCGGTTAATAGAATCATTACCGCTCAGGGACCGGCATTCGCAGCCAAATTCGGTCTGGCAATTCTCGCAGTACTCAAGGACGTGGAAACAGCCAAAAAAGTAGCTAAAGGCATGCTCTATCCGCCCGAATCTGTAATTTAACATTCGTATTTCGTGCACATAATCAAAGGGGAGCTTTCGCTCCCCTCTTTTGCGGTTTTACTACCTGCTTTAAAAATATTCTACAGTGCACAGCAACTCTGCTGCTTCTCTCTCTGACGGTAAACCTTTACGTTCTGGAATCCCTGATCCTTGAGATACATTGCCTGCATCTTACTCATTACGCCTTTCTCACAGTACAAAAGATATGTTTTGGTCTGATCAAGATCCTTAAATACTGAAGAAATCTTAAAGAAAGGAATGGTAAGATGCGGTTTATCAGTAATGAGAGGTTTGGCATCAATCTCATCCTGAGCCCTGATATCAACAACCACCTCATTGCTTGCGGCATAATCGGTTATTTCCACGTCTCCGCCGATCATTTCCTTGGTATCTTCAGGAATATCCCTTATATCCATCCATTTGGACGCTTCAGCAAGCTCTTCAACGAGAGACATGTCAATCTTGCTTTCTTCGGATTCCACAAAATTTATGTCTGCCTTTACGGTAGGACGATCGGAAATAACACCACAGTATTCAGGCATCGTTTCGGCAAAATGAATTGTGCCTATTTCCCTTGCCTTATCGATGATATCCTGCTTGTCGGTTACGGCCAAAGGTCTCAGTATGAGGGTATCGGTAACCCTGTCAATAACAGACAGATTTGTCAGTGTCTGGCTGGATACCTGACCTACGCTCTCGCCGGTTACGAGTGCTCCAGCACCAAGCTTTTTGGCAATGATTGAAGCTATGCGCATCATCATGCGCTTTAAAATCACTCCCCTTACGCTGTGATCGGTCTTGGTCAGAATCTCTCCCACCATTTTCTCAAAAGGAACGCTGATAAAACGAACCTTGTGTGATGAAGAGTATTTGTCCCAGATATAATAGCTTTCCTGCTTAACACCTATCTCGTGGGCATTTCCGCCCATATTAAAGAAAAGATAGTGCACGCGACAGCCGCGTCTGATGAACATATAAGAGGATACCCCGGAATCAAATCCTCCGGATATGAGACTCAAAACCTCTTCCTGAGTTGACAGAGGATACCCACCCATACCCTGATAAACTGAGGTTATGAGGAACATTCGGTTATTGTCAATTTCAAGATTGATTACCATATCAGGATTTTTGAGCTTAACGCCTCGTGAACTGAAATTCTGATTGAGACCGCCACCAACGTATTTTTCCACATCAATGGACTTAAAATCCTGATTCCCTTTTCTCTTAACACGAACACAGAAAGTCTTATCCTGAATTTTAGAGCCGTAAACGGTAGCAACCTTTTCGTAAATGTCATGCATTGACTCATACTCGAACTCTTCTGATTCGAGAATTGCGTGAATTCCGGGAATACGGCACAGAAACTCCGCAATTTCCTCAGGAGTTTTAGTGCATGGACATTCTTCATCAAGACGCACTACCAGCTTGTCCCAGCAGTCCTGTATTTTTACCTTGACGGATACCCTGTTGAGAACATTTCTGATATTTCTCTGCAGGACCTTGGACATTTCCTGTCTTACGGATTTACTTTTAACGATTATTTCAGGAAAAAACTTAATTATGTATTTCATAAAAAGGCGTATATCGTATTTATGCAGTAAAAACAAGGACACAAATATCTTGTGTCCCATTCAAATCTCCAGACTAGACGAATAATTCCAACTGTTCAATCAGGAAATTACTCATGATCGTGATGATGGCAGCAACATTCGTGATCATCATCGTCATGGTCGTGATGGTGTCTGCCGCAGCATTCATGATCTTCATCATGATGATGCTTTCCACAGCATTCGTGTCCGTCTTCGTGATCATGTCCGTGACAGCAGCCGTGAGCACCGTGTACATGACCATGTTCTATTTCCGAATCGGTTGCCTGCCTTACGTCTATAATATCCACAAGGAACTTCAGCGTCATGCCGGCAAGAGGATGATTACCGTCAACAACAACGGTATTACCCTTAATTTCCTTAACAACGATAGGCTTCTTTCCCATATCGGTATCAGCTAGGAAGCTGTCACCAACGTTAAGTTCCATCCCCTCGAACATATTGATGTCGATTTCCTGAATCAGTTCAGGATGTCTGATGCCGTAAGCACGATCAGGCTGTACCAGTACGTCAACCCTGTCTCCTTTTTCCTTTCCCATCAGAGCGTCTTCAAGACCCGGAACAATGTTGGAATGACCGATAAGAACTTCCATGGCATCCTGACCATTGGTTGTGTCAAGAACCTGTCCGTTTTCATCAGTAACGATATAGTCAATTGACACTACAGTATTAGAGGTAATTTTCATAAATGAATAATCTCAGTAAAATCATCTAACAAATTAAACAAACCCAACAGATTATATCATATCGATCCGTATAAATACGTTAAGTTCATGCTTTTAATTATAAGAACCTGTGCGAATTATTTGTTTTCAAATGAAAAATTACATTCTGTTTTAACGAATACTCCTTATTTATCGGGATTCTTCACGGTTTTTCATTTCCTTGCGTGATTGGTGCGCATTTATAAAATTTCTGGTGGGATTTCTTAATCGTCATCGGAAAAGAGTAAATCATCTTTTATGGACAGTACCGGAAATATATATTAAACTCACTGAGGATACTGACGAACGCTGAAATTCAGAACAAGTACGTCTGACTCATTATTTCAGCACCCGCAGGCCTCAGTGTATTCCGGCGCATACGACGCTTTTTATCAGATTACGTAAACATCTGAGATCACGACTACGGCACGATCAGCAAAAGCTTATCACAAAATAACATTAAACAGACATCATGATCTATATTAACAATCTGGAAATAATGCGTGGCACCACAACACTGCTTCAGGATGCCACGGCTACCATATATCCGCATAAAAGGGTTGGACTTGTAGGCCGTAACGGATGCGGTAAATCAACTCTGTTTGCGGCAATCAAAGGCGAATTTACACCTGAAAACGGCGAAATCATTGTTCCCAGCGGTTGGGTTATCAGTTCCGTTGCTCAGGAGACTCCGGGGCTTGACCGGAGTGCAGTTGACTACGTAATGGATGGCGATAAAAAATACCGCAGCCTTCAGCGCAAGATGCAGGATGCCGAGGAAACCCACAATGGAATGGCCATTGCTGAAATCCATTCCGAACTGGAAAACATCGGGGCATATACAATAAAAAGCCGTGCAGAGACACTGCTGACCGGTCTCGGATTCAGCCGTGACGAATATACAAAGCCTGTTAAGAACTTTTCCGGCGGATGGCGAATGAGACTTAATCTGGCTCAGGCTCTGCTCTGCCCTTCAGACCTTCTTCTTCTCGACGAACCCACAAACCATCTTGATCTTGATACCGTAATATGGCTCGAGGACTGGCTTAAAAATTATCAGGGAACACTGATAATCATTTCTCATGACAGAGACTTTTTAGACAATATCTGTACCCATATCATTCATATGGAAAACCAGAAACTTAACATGTATACCGGAAATTTCTCCGGTTTCGAAGAAGAACGAGCTCAGAAAATAAAGCTGCAGCAGGCTCTTTATGAAAAGCAGCAGGCTCAGCTTTCTCACCTTCAGGCTTTTGTGGATAAATTCAGATACAAGGCAACAAAAGCCAAACAGGCGCAAAGCCGTCTCAAAGCAATGGAAAAAATGGAAAGAATCGTGCTTGCTCACTACGATTCACCATTTTCCTTTGAATTCAGAGACAGTCCGGAACTGCCTCAGACTCTTGTTCGCATGGAAAATCTTAATGCCGGATACCCTGATAAGACCGTGCTTACGGATGTAAAAATAAACCTTGTTCCAGGATCAAGAATAGGCCTTCTCGGACGTAATGGTGCAGGTAAGTCCACCTTTATAAAAACAATTGCCGGTATCCTGCCTCCTCTCGGAGGAACTGTCGAAATAGCCAAAGGGATAAGGGTAGGATACTTTGCCCAGCATCAGCTGGAATATCTGGACGATGAGGGAACCCCTTTATCACACCTTACCCGCCTTGCCGAAAATCACAAGGAATTGGAACTAAGATCCTTCCTGGGAGGCTTTGGATTCAGCGGAGACAAGGCCCTGGACAAGGTTCGCCACTTCAGCGGCGGTGAAAAGGCACGTCTTGTACTTGCCCTAATTGTATGGCAGAGACCAAACCTCCTGCTTCTTGACGAACCTACAAACCACCTTGACCTGAACATGAGAGAGGCAATAATTCTGGCACTTTCCGACTTTAAGGGAGCCCTGATTGTTGTCTCTCACGACAGACACCTGCTAAAAACAACCACAAATGAATTCTACCTTGTAAGCGAGGGAAGAGTTTCTCAGTTCAACGGAGATCTGGATGATTACCACGACTATCTGATTGAGCTTGATAAGAAAACAGAACAGTTAAGAAAAGAGCAAACAAAGTCTCAGAATGAAATAAAAACCAATCAGAAGACATCATTTAAATCAAAAGAACAGAAAAAGCTTGAGGCTGAATTCAGAGAAAAGCTCCGTCCGCTGAAAAAGGAAATTGAAAACCTGGACAGAAAAATGACCCTGCTCACCTCTGAAAAGGAACAGTTGGAAGAAAGACTTGCTGACGAAAATCTCTACAGCCCTGAACATAAAGAAGAACTTCAGCAGATTCTGCTTAAACAGAGTCAGGTCACATCAAAGCTTGAGGAAACAGAAATGATGTGGATGGAAAAAAGCGAGCTTCTGGAACAACAGACAAATGAATTCAATAAATCTCAGAACATGGATTAAACCAACAGGAAATATAATATGCTGAGCTACAGACACGGCTTTCACGCCGGAAACCACGCCGACGTGTTAAAACACATGGTTTTATGTCTTATCCTGCGACATCTTAAGGCTAAAGGCAAACCGTTAAGTTACATTGATACTCACTCCGGTGCCGGGGCATATTCACTTCAGAGTGCCTGGAGTCAGCAGACATCAGAATATAAGAACGGCGTTGAAAAGATAATGAACAACCGGATTCTGATGGATGCCGTACCGGAATACTACAAAATCATAGACACGGTTAACGAAGGAGAGTCATCACTCAAATACTACCCGGGATCTCCGATGTTTACGGCTCAGATTCTTGACGATTCCGACAATGCCCACTTTATGGAGCTTCATCCAACGGAATACGACAACCTGAAATACAACCTCCACCACTACGCGTACTGTCATGTTCATCACCGTGATGCGGAAGAAGGACTGCTCGCCCTACTGCCACCTGCAATCCGCCGTGGTCTGATTTTTATAGACCCATCCTATGAACTTGAAAATGATTACAAAAACACCGTAAACATGGTCAAAAAGGCCCATCTCAAGTTTTCACAGGGAATTTATGCCATATGGTACCCACTTCTCGGTAAAGCAGCAGACAAAAGCTATGAATTGGTAAGAAATCTAACGAAGCTTAATATTAAAAGAACCATACGCGCAGAATTCACTGTATGTGCACAGGACTCTATCATGGGAATGCACGGTTCAGGAATGATAATCTGTAATGCGCCATTTAATCTTATAGACGATCTTCGAAAGATACTGCCGGAAATAACAAGTTCCCTGGCACTGGATGATACTGCAAAATACAGACTTGAAATGCTCACTGCCGAAGACTGATTAAGTTAATAAGCCCAGACAGCAAAGTGCCCGGCTTCATAGCACGCACCCTATATGGATATACTATGATGCCGGGCACTTTTAATATGTCAGATGAATTACAAAACTACCAGCACTTATGCAGATCTGTAGTTAAAGCACTTTCATTGTTAAGAGAAAACTTTCTTCCCAAATGATTTATAGCCAACTGCTGACAGTTTTTCTTATCACGCTTTTGTGAATCTTTCGCAGTAACTATAAGCGTATATGTATTTTCAGTATCATCTGTAAGATTCAGAGTGTAATGCTTAGCTATCTCAGCCGGCAGAGTGTAGTTTTGAAGACAGTCAGTATAATTGTTATTTAATGAATAACAATTTTCCATTCTGCTCGCAATCCTCATTAGTTCCTGCTCAGCCTCAGACCTTCTAGCCTGTGCAACATAATTTCCAAATGACGGAATGGCAATCATGGCAAGGATACTGACAATGGCCATGGTTATAAGCAATTCAACTAAAGTAAAACCCTGTTTTTTTAATAATTTATTCATGACGTCTATCCTATAAAGTAGCTTTTTTGATTCTGACATTAGACTGAACAATGGATGCGGAACGCTGGTTGCCTACACTATCTAAACCTTTGGATGAAACTCGCAGATAACAATACTTATAGTGAACCTGACTACCGGTTACAATTGACGCATTTGCCGAAGTGCAACCACGATATTCAGTAAGAACTGAGGTCGTACCATCATCCTTTACAGGAGCGCCGTTCTTAAGAACCACACACGATGGACAAGCGGCACGCTTCCAATTATCCTCATTTCTGTACCAAGGATCGGTATCACCATTCGCTCTCAGCTGACTATTTGGTTTAACCTGTATAGCTCCTCGGAAAAAAGCTGCTGTATCGTTAGCATTCAACGGTTGTCCACCAACTACCCAGTTCTCTTTTCCAGCGAATTGGGTCGAGAAGATCTCATCGTCATCTAACGTTGGACGTAAATCAGAAACAGTACCCACAAAATTTATGACTCTGTTTACGCCTGACACTGCATTACTTGTTCCTAAAACCCTTCCGTAATTGGAGTTATCGCTTCGCTGAGTCTTGGAAGACACACTGGCCAAAGTAATTGCCACGATGCCTATAATAACTGTTACCATCAAGGCGACTACAAGAGCAACACCTTTTTGTTTTTTTATAATCATTATGCCACCCTCTTAATTGAAATTAGAACTATTAACCAATGAAACCGTCCCTGAAATCACCTTGTGCATATAAGACAGCTGATCATCAGGTATCTGATAACTGTTAAAATTTGCCTGCACATTACCAACGGTCTGATCACAGACAACAGCATAAACCAACCTGTCCTGCACTTCAGTCGTAGGGCAAGGGCTACTGTTCGTTACATAATCACCAGCACTAAAAAGAGTCTTGGTGGAGCCACGCTGAGCCTTTACGATATTCTGTGCTGTATTCTGAGCAGTAACGATAGAATACTTAACAAGATTAATATAAGGCCAATGTGTTTTTACTGAGGAGGCCGGATAAAATGCCCCGCCTCTGCCGTAAATCGTTGTCCCATATAAAATTCTCATGGCCTTGACGTTGGAATCAACAATCACAGGGTCATCAAGATCCCAATTTGATCCATCCTCTGATACCAATGTCTTTTGATTGCACACTAAACCATCATCATTTACGGACAACTCAACTTCTAACATCACGGTATTAGGAACAACCTGTCCTCTGCAGTCAAAAATAAATCCATTGGCTGTTTTGTCAGTCTCACCTGCCAAATCATCATCCAAAGAAGATCCATAAAATCTAAACTTTACCTTGCTGTTTCCGTTAGCTTCAGTTCCCCCGAGAATAAAGGAACCGTCTATCCAGTCACCGTCATTATAATAAGTCGCATCAGTTCCGAATTTGGATTGCTGTTTCACATAAAGTCTGTTTTGCATAACATTTTTAATGTTTACAAAACCAGCCTGAAACAAAAGGTTGTTAACATAATTATCAACCTGTCGTGCACTTTTTCCTGAACGGGCAGTTGCACTTGATATTCCAAAATTCAGCCAGCTTGATGAAAGCATCTTATACAGCCCCGCAACAATAATTGAGGCTACGAGAATGCTTATCATCAGTTCAATTAAACCAAAACCCTTTGTCTTAAAAGATCTCATAACATCACCTCAACCCTGCTACATACAACACGATCCTTAATACGAGCTATATTCAGTTCATCGTCTACATCGCTGTCTTCATCTCCGTCTAACGGACAATACCTAGCAACAGTAACTTTTACACGCTCATCAGGAGTCTGATCATCCTTCACACCAGCCTGCTTAGGTATGTACGCATAGCTAATCTTCAGCGAATAAGAGTTTAATGTTTGGAGAGTGGTAGGAGTTCTGGTGAGCCTAAATGCAATATCGTAAGCAATTATTCCTGAGGCGTTTTTTACCTTATCGCATAAAACACCAACACCATCAGCCAGAACTGAAAGATCAGAATTATTCTTGTACTTCAGTTGGCCTGCACCTGTTGTACAGTTAAAATTAATGGCGTTACCTTGGGCATCCCAGTTTAAAGATATAAGGGCACGATTACTTACCTGAAACAGCTTAATAAAATCGTTAAATATGGCTGTTTCTGATGTTCTGGCGAATGATCCGCTCAATGCTCTGGCACTGTGTGCCTGAAGCGCAGCAAAGCCAAGCATGGCTATGGAAACAATAAGCATTGAGACAAGAAGCTCAATAAGTGAGAATCCTTTTTGCTTTACTGACATAAATACCTCCTAGAGTCCAGCACATACACCGCAGTCGACACCTTGGCTCTTAACACAACGAGTTTTATCAATATCTCCTGATGTTCTCATTGTGATTCTCCAGGTATGTACTTTTCCTCCAATGACTCTGCACAGTCCTATAACAGCGTCTCCGCTGGCAGAGGTTTTACCAACGGCAACTAAACCTGACATTCCGTTAGGAAGAAAACGAATATTACCTGCTGCATTATCACCAGCCGTGTCCAGAACTTCAAGTCTAATTTTGTCGTCAATGGTATCAAACTGGGACAACAGATCACTGTCAGCTACCGTTGTCGGATCTGCACCGAATGAATCATTTACAAAAACCTGAAAACCTTTACTCCAACTGCCGTCTAAAGGCCTGATGGAAACCATTTTGTTCATCTGCTGAGCTGATGTTCTTGCCATGTCCAGTTCCGAAATCACCGCCTCAACTTTAGCAGCCAAATCCTGCTCCTGTTGCCAGTCTCTCATCGTAGGAATAGCCATCATCATTAGGATACAGGCAATACCTATTGCCACCATCATTTCGATCAGTGTAAAGCCCTTTTGAACACGGACTCTCTGTGACGACATGCTTCCACCTCCTGTGTACAACATACCCGCCTTATTCTGATAAGTCATAATAAACTCCGTTAGACTCAATTTATAATAATCCACACTCTTCAATTTTAATTAGTTTTTTAATCTTTGTTACTCTTGAGTTAAATATTTGAGAGATAAATACAAAAAAAATCATAATATTGATAACATTATGTAAACGCTCCCATTGATTTATGCGAAACAAATCAATTTTTAAAAGGATTTCTTAATGATTCTCATATCATTATGTGATCTCCCCCCAAAAAACAGGTTATCATTATTATAACAAGCACATAATTGTCAATTATTCCTTGCCACCACGCTTCCCCAAACAGAATCCCTGGTGGTTTATTCAATCGTTTAAAAAATTAGAAAAAAACACCTTTACTGCTCACCTAATTTATAATCCTCCGAACAGGCTTAGATTTTTACATTTATACATATATATGATTTATAATTAAATCTATAATATTACGTTAAAAAACAGGTGTTTTATAAAAAAAAATAATTTTTTTCAGTTATCGAAAAATATTTATTGCACAAAATTACGTTTTTCACAATAATGCACAAACTAAAAAAAATTTAAGCTTTATCAGAGGCACTTTTATTAAAAATAGTCTCTTAAAGAAATGCTTCTGATAATAATCTTTTGGCAGGGGTGCAAACCCATTTGTGAGGTGCTACTAGAAGCCCATGAACAATTTATTCAATACTAAACTTAATTACCGCGAACTTATCAATAAGCACGGTTCTCCTCTATTGATATTAGATAAAGCCACAGTTCGTTTTCAGTATCAGGAACTCTCAAGAGCTCTGCCGGGCGTGACCCTTCATTATGCATTAAAACCGCTACCAAACAAAGACGTCGTTGCTTCTCTTCTTGAAGAAGGTGCCTGCTTTGATCTCGCTTCCAAGGGAGAAATTGACCTCGTAAGATCCTTAAACATTGATCCTCTGCAGTGTATTCATACACACCCAATCAAGAAAGATCTGGACATCAGATACTCTCTTGATTACGGTTGCAACACATTTGTAGTGGATAATGCCGAAGAAGCAAAAAAATTCATTCCGTACAAAAACGACGTTAAGCTTCTTATAAGGGTAAGCTTTCCTAATCCGGAAACTCCTGTGGATTTGTCAAAAAAATTCGGGGTTCTGCCAGGGGACTGTCTTGAACTCTTAAAGTTGGCAGGAAGTTTGGGATTGAATATTCACGGCCTGTCATTCCATGTAGGGTCTCAGGTTCCTAACGCCAACAGACATGTTGAAGCCATAAATGACTGTGCCCAGATTATTAAGGAAGCTGCCGATGCGGGTATCAACCTTAAGGTTCTTGATATCGGCGGTGGCTTCCCTGTAGATTACGAAAAGGCTGAAAGCACAAATATATACAGTTTCTGTGCCCCTATCCGTGAAGCGTTGAAGCAGATACCTGATGACATCAGGGTTATCGCAGAACCGGGAAGATTCCTTAGTGCTCCTGCTATGATTAATATCTGTACCGTTGTCGGCAAGGCCGAAAGATTCAACAAGCCTTGGTATTACCTTGACGACGGTGTGTACTGCAGCTACAGCGGTCAGATTTTCGACCATGTAATCTATCCTAAGTTTACTCCTTATGTTGACGGCGACAGGGAAGAATCGGTTCTGGCCGGACCTACCTGTGACAGCATAGACATCATTGCCGAAAATATCAAACTTCCAAAGCTTGATATCGGTGACATCGTTGTCGGTAAGATGATGGGAGCATACACCATCTCCACCGCAACAGAATTCAACTTCATCAACAAGACAGACATTCTCGTTATCGATACCGAAAGGGATGCAGAATATCAGAATGCCTAACGCAAGTTGACACCTGGACAAGCCATAATCAGCAAAAACTGCCGAAAGGCAGTTTTTTTTTGCATCTTAGTCTAGATTGTTTTCAGTGAAAATCATTGAGGCCATGCAAACCGTCCTGCCGCAATAACTTCAGGTCGGTGAATGCACCGTAAACCCATGAATAAAAAATCCTCCCGTCCGTAATTTCGCAACATGCGGAATCAGGACATGCCCAAATTTTGCGAGAATAGATAAGTACACAATACAAAAAACTCAAAGAAACACCATTTTTCAGTGGTGTTTCTTTGTTTTATCTGTTATACTAGATATGTTGTATTAATATCTATCTAGGCCAATTATGTTAGTTACTA
>JAGAYS010000012.1 GCA_017940385.1 Ruminobacter sp.
AGATGAACTTGAAGAGGAATTCTCTGAGTTGGAAATTTCCGACTACGAAAAACTCTAGAAATTGAAAAATCCCTCTCTCGAGGGACTTTGATAAAACTAATTTTTATACTAGATCGGTTAAAACTCGCAAAATTTGGGGACATGGGAGGACCTGTTTGCCTGTAAGACAGAAAATATTAAGTCTTAGGACTTCTTTGCATTCTGCTGATTGAAATAAGGTGCAGCATACATTTTCTTTACGTGATCGCGAAGCTGCGGATCTATTCCAGATATTCTTTCTTCAAACTTTTTCCTTTCTTCTTCACTCACGCCTTCAGTAACTCCTGCTGATAGGAGACATGACGGGAACATGGCATAATTGGCATAAATAAAATTATCTATGGCTTCAGCCAGTTTCTCTGGGGTCTCAAAATCTCCGGTAAGAGGATCTCCGGCCACAATATTGACTCGTCCCTTATAACCGTTTATACCGCCCACAATGCTGTCAATGTCTTCAAACTGAGACTTGACATAACTGCCGTTCTTTTCAGTCTCATACAGCTCTTTTGCCTTGGCTGCGTCCCCGGGATCAAATTCATACGTAATTGATACCGGAACAATATTCAGGGTCTTAACATACTCAGCAAAAGAAAGCTTCTTTTTTTTGCCGTACATGTAAAACATCTTCAGGATAGCTTCTTCAGTCTTGTCATTACCATCCTTGGCTCTGCCCTCCCTCTGAGCAATCCACACATTATGATTTTCTTCAATGGAACGACCGATATATTCACTTAAATGAGCAAGTGCCTTTAACTTATCCCTGCCCTGAACGGATCTTTTTACAATAAAGCTTTTGTTTAAACGCATTAGGTCCGTAGCCACCTTCATACGCAAGAGATTATCGCCGATGGCTATCTTTACAGTATCAAGATTATTGAAGTAACAGGCCATGTCAATGAATGCGGGATCCAGAGATATATCGCGGTGATTTGAAATAAACAGATATCCTTTTTTAGGATCCAGCTTTTCGAATCCACTGCAGGTAAAACCGTCAGTGGTATCCCTTATGATACCTTTCATAAATTTGGCAACGTATTCCTGAACCTGAGCTATTGTCCTAACCCTGGAGAAGCGCATCTTTAAAACAAACTTTATAAACGGCTTGCCCAGTTTTGACAAAAAATCAGGCAAAAAACCGAATATTCTCTTATAAATACCGGTAACCAGCTCGTCATTATCCAGTATACTCTGTATGGCGTCATGAACCTCATCATCACGATAATGTCTGATATCGTCAAACTCGGAAGATTCAGTAGTAATCACTTCTGCAGCTTCTGTCGGAGATAAAACCTTCTGACTTTCATTATTCTGAGCGGAAGAATCTGTGCTCATTTGAAATTTCTCCAAATCCAGAAAAATTATTCCTTCGTGTTTAAAACTAAATTTATAAACCGGCAGTTACAACCTCAAATCTTGTTAAATGCAGGTTATCAACTTTACAACCACATGATATAATACACTAGAGTGATTAATATCACAGGATGTGTCTAGCGTGTGGCAAAGATCTTAATATACTAATGCAATTTTAGCAAATATTGAGTATCATTCAGAAATGAATATATGTTTGGTTATTAAAGTCTATGCCTAAGATAGCACCCGAAAGATGCATCTTTTGTAATCAAACCTGATAAAAAGGTTGATAGCGTATATAAGGATAAATAATGTTTATTGGAAAACCTCAATCAGACCCAACTCAGGAATGGTTTCTATCTCACTGCCATGTGCATAAATATCCGGCTAAGAGCACTCTGATTCACGCCGGCGAAAAAGCTGAAACCCTTTATTACATCGTCAAGGGCTCAGTTGCCGTATTGATTAAGGATGAAGAAGGAAAGGAAATGATTCTTTCTTATCTTAATCAGGGTGATTTTATCGGTGAATTAGGTTTATTTGACGAATCTGAAGATCCTATCCGTACCGCATGGGTTCGTGCAAAGGGACCTTGTGAAATTGCTGAAATTTCATATAAGAAGTTCCGTCAGTTAATTCAGGTTAATCCTGAAATTCTGATGCGTCTGAGTGCGCAGATGGCCCGCAGATTGTCTAAGACCAGTGGTAAAGTCGGTAATCTTGCATTCCTCGATGTTCAGGGACGTATCGCACGCACTCTCTTCAATCTGGCTCACCAGCCTGATGCCATGACTCATCCGGACGGCATGCAGATTAAGATAACCCGTCAGGAAATCGGTCAGATTGTTGGCTGTTCAAGAGAAACAGTAGGCAGAATCCTGAAGATGCTTGAAGAACAGAACATCATCAGTGCTCACGGTAAAACCATCGTTGTGTTTAATACCCGTTAACACATACTACAGGTTTTTCTCAAGGAATATTATTACCCGGCATTCTTTTAGAAGCCGGGTTTTATATTTCATAAAAGCTTAAAACACACTCAAGGCTGATTTCAAAAATTTAGAACCGGACATCCCAAATAAAACCCCGGTAGGTCTGTTCAACTTACCGGGGTCAGGGCAGCGGTTACCCACCTTCCCTTAAACACAGTTTTTCAGATTAGTTGGCAAATACAACTGCCAAGGCCTTATCCATACGAGCAAAGCCTTCGTTAATATCGTCAACGGTAATATTAAGCGCAGGAACGGTTCTGATAACACTGTGTCCGGCAGTCAGAACAAACAATCCCTGATTCAGACATTCAGAGGTAATCTTCTTTAACAGGGATTCATCCTTCAGTTCTGCACCAATCATCAAACCAACACCGCGAACTTCCTTGAAGCAGTCGTACTTGGCATTAAGCTTTTCATAGTGCTGTCTGAATAAATCAGCCTTTTCAGTCACTTCTTTTAGGAAACCCGGTCTGGTAACAAGTTCAAAAGACTTACAGCCTACGGCAGTGGCCAGAGGGTTTGAACCGAAAGTGGTACCGTGAAGACCCGGCTTGAAAACAGATGCAACCTCATCCTTAGCAAGCATTGCACCGATGGCTATACCTGCACCCAGTCCTTTCGCTGAAGTCATAATGTCCGGTTCAACCTGATAGTACTGGTATGCGTATAAATAACCTGTTCTGCCGAAACCGGTCTGAACTTCATCAAAAATCAGCAGTGCATCATTTTCATCACAAAGCTGACGCACACCCTTGATAAATTCAGGATCTGCAGGAAGAATTCCGCCTTCACCCTGAATTGGTTCCATAATGACCGCACAGGTTCTTTCTTTTGAAATCAAAGACTTCAGCTGTTCCAGATTATTGAATTCGGCGTGAATAATGTCGCCAGGTAAAGGACCAAAACCTTCACAGTATTTGGTCTGGCCGCCTACCGTTACATCAAACAGGGTTCTTCCATGGAAACTGTTATAGAAGGAGATTATCTGAGATTTTTCCTTTCCATACTTCTCAAAAGCGTATCTGCGGGCAAGCTTTAATGCCGCTTCATTGGCTTCACCACCTGAATTTGCAAAAAACACCTTATCCGCAAAGGTACTCTCTACCAGATGCTTGGCCAAAGTGATTGCAGGCTCTGTGCACATATAGTTTGAAATGTGCCAAAGCTTATGAGCCTGTTCATCCAGTGCAGAAACAATTTCAGGATTGCAGTGCCCCATTACGTTGACGGCGATACCGCCACCGAAATCAACATATTCCCTGCCTGCATCATCCCAGAATCTGGAGCCGCTTCCCTTTACCGCTACAAATGGAGCCGGACAGTAAACACCCATCAAATACTTATCAAAATCTGCTCTGGTAACATTACTCATACAAATTCACAACCTCACTAATAATTAAGCGCTCATACTAAAACAGAAGTGCTTAATTCTACAACAAACAACTGTAAAATACAGTTGAAATAACATTTACGATTATACTTCTTTTTGGTAATTATGCAATAATTCTGCATAATTATTCATTGTTAAGCCTTGGCATGGTATACACGATAATTTATGCAGTTTTATCGTTCTCCTCAGTGTCGGCAAGTTCCTCCCTCAGCCGGGCAACATGAGCGCCGGGAACGGAAGTAAGTTTCGCCAACAGATAATAGAATCCTGGAAGGACAACCAGGGTAATCAGCGTTGCCACGCTCATTCCAAAGAATATTACCGCACCTACGGCTCGACGGCTCTCAAACCCAGAACCGTTAGCCATTATAAGAGGGAGAGCCCCTGTAATGGCCGTCAGTGAAGTCATCAGAATCGGCTTTATTCTCCTGACGGATGCCTTAATGGTGGCAGTCATAAGATCCGGAGCCGATTCCCTAAGCTGGTTGGCAAACTCTACGATAAGAATGCCGTTCTTGGTCACCATACCTACGAGAAGAAGAAGTCCTATCTCACTGTATATGTTTATTGACAGCTTCATTATCCACAGCCCAAGCAGTCCTCCGAAAATACCGAGAGGAATGGTAATCATGATTGAAACAGGATGAATCAGACTTTCAAACTGAGCCGCCAAAACAAGATACGTTACGATAACAGACAGCAGGAAAACCATCAGCATTTCATTCTCACTGTCCCTGAAATTTCTTGATTCTCCATTAAGTGAAACACTCATGCTTTTATCAAGATTCTTTGCAGCCCAGGCATCCATCCAGTCCAAGGCTTCCCCGAGACTCTTGTCAGCGGCAGGATGTGCGGATATTGTAATTGCCTTCTGGCGATCAAAATGCGGCAGCTTTCTGGCCTTGGCAACAAGTCTGAACTCGGCAACACTGCCAAGCGGAACCATCTCTCCGTTTTGTGTTCTGATGTTTAATGAAGCTATGTCGGTTATATCCTTAAAAAGTTTCTCTTCGGCCCTGATATATACGTTGTATTCCGTATCATTCTCCTCAAAAGACGTTTTTGTGGTACCACCAAGATAGGTCTGCAGTGCATTCGATATATCCGTCATGGTAACGCCAAGAACGGCAGCCCTGTCATAATCAATCACGGCTTCTATTTCAGGCGTTCTCGCACTGTAGTTACTGTCTGCATTAACGATGATTCCTGCTTCATTGGCATCCTTTATCAGTCTGAGAGTCATATTATTAATCTGCTCGAAACTGTTTCCCTTAATCACATACTTTATCGGAGAACCTGACGTTCCCTTAAAACCCGGCTGATATATGTACACTTTTAAATCGGCTATGTGTTTAAGCTTGTCATTGAGATATTTAATAAACTCCGTTGACGTTACGCTTCTTCTGCTCCAGTCCTCAAGCTGTATAACGACGAATCCGCTCTGATCCGAACCCTGCCCCAGCGATGGAGTACTGAAACTTACGGACTTTACAACCCCCTTACCCAACATTGGCAGAAGTTCATCCTCCAACGCTGTCATACTGCGTTTCATCCTGTGAATGCTAGCACCTTCCTCACCTAGGGCATAAATATAAATTACACCTCGATCCTCGCTTGGACTTAACTGATGCGGAATCACCTGATAAAAAAGAAACATCAACCCTACAATGGCAACAAGGATTGCCGGATACAGGTAAACTCTTTTAAGCATCTGGTGCAGAAACCTTTCATAAACAACTTCCAGAATACCTATAAATCTGTCAACCAGACCAAAAAGCTTCTTTCCTTCCTTCTTTCTCTTAAGAACGAAACCGCACATTGCCGGACTCAGTGTGAGAGCCACAAAACTGGAAAAGAACACTGCCAGGGAAATCAAGACGGCAAATTCAACAAACATCTTTCCGGTAACGCCTCTTATAAACACAAGAGGAAGAAATATGATTATGAGAACAACAGAAGTGGACACTATGGCAAACCCGACTTCCTTCGAACCTCTCCAGCAGGCTGCAAGAACACCTTCACCGTTGTTTATGTGAAATGATATGTTTTCAACCATGACAATCGCATCATCGACAACCAGACCTATTGCAAGTATCAAACTGAGCAGAGTGATGATATTTATTGAGAACCCGAAAAAATATGCTCCTATAAAAGAGGCTATCAGGGAAATCGGCACGGTCAATGCAGGAATCAGCGTTGTGTTCCAGGAACCTATAAACAGATACAGCACGACAATTACAAGAAAAACAGTTATTGCCAGAGTCTCATAGACCTCGGTAATAGAATTCTGAATATATACGGTGCTGTCAAAATCAGTATCCAGAACAAATCCTTCCGGCAGGAACTGTTTCAGTTCCTCAACCTTTTCCCTAATGTTTCGGGACACATCAAGCGGATTGGCATTTGATTGTGGAATAACACCTATACCTATACTTGAAATGCCGTTACGGTGATATATGCTTTCCTCATTCTTGGCTCTGGTCTCAATGACAGCCACATCACGAAGACGGATGGTTTTATCCATACCGTTATGTCTTATCGGCAGCAGTTCAAATGTTTTTGGATCAATGTACACCCTTTTAATCTGAACAGGGAACACCATGTCCTGATTTCGGATTTCACCGCTTGGCAGTTCGATATTCTCATCGCCGATGGCTTTTCTTATATCTTCTACGGTAACTCCCATTACAGCCATTTTCTGAGGAATGAGACGTACGTAAAGCACCTTTTCAAGGGCACCAACAAGTTCAATCTGGGAAACGCCGTCAACAAGACTAAGGTTCTTTTCAAGAACATTGGTTGCATAATCTGACAGATTAACCCTGTCAACAACAGAACTGGAAAGATTTAACCACAGGACAACCTCTCCGTCACCGCTGTCTCTTGATACCATCGGTTCATCTATGTCATCGGGAAGCTTTTTACGGGCATGAGAAACCGCGTCACGGGCATCTGACACAGCCTCAAGCATGTCTTTACCGCTTTTAAACTCTATGGAAATCCAGGAACGGCCGCTTCTGCTGTTGGAAGATATCTTACTTATACCGGAAATACCGGAAAGTTCATTTTCTATGACGCGGGTAACCTTTGATTCCACAACCTCGGGAGAAGCTCCCGGATACGTGGTTATAATCGTGAGTGAAGGATAATCTATGTTGGGAAGTTCACGGATCGGAAGTCGAAAAAAGCACACCAGTCCGAATATCAGTAACAATAGACTCATGACTGATGCAAAAATCGGTCTTTTTATTGAAATTTCACTTAAAATCACAACATCTGATCCCTGGTACCGGTTTTATCTTTTTTCTTAAGTGGCACTTCACCGCTGACGGCCTCTATGTCTTCCTGCCTGATGACGGTAACCGTATCACCGTCATGAATTCTGTTTACACCCTCAACAACTATTGATGTTCCAACCCTAAGTCCCTGATTTACGGCAACCATGGCTCCGTTCACAGGACCTAAAACAACTTTTCTTCTGAATACCTTATTCTCTTCGTTAACTACAAATACGTAGCGATCTTCCCCAGCATATACAAGGGATTTAAGCGGCACTACAGGAAGCTTTTCGGAAGCCATGTTCATGGAGACCTCAAGCATCATGCCGTCAAGAAGTTTAAATTCCTGGTTATCAAAATAAATACGCACACCGACGGCAAGCGTATCGACGTTAATGTGAGTATCTATCTGCTTAACCTTTCCGCTGAATATGTGTCCCGGCCAGGCATCAGTTGTGGCTGTAACCTCCTGCCCTACCACGATTTTTGACAGGAAGCGCTCAGGTATTGGGAAATCCACATAAACCTGACTAATGTCATCGAGCTGAAACAAAACGGTCTCGGGCTTAACAAACTGACCGGCCGTAATGTTATGAAGACTGAGAATTCCGTCAAACGGGGCAGTTATATCTCTTGCATTAAGTTCAGCCTGTCTTGCATCAACCACGGCAGTCTGACTCTTGACAAGAGCTCGGATCTGCTCATAAGAATCCTGACTGACTACCCCTTTGTTTATAAGCTTTCCCGACATCTCGAGGCGTCTCTGATAGTTCTTGAGAACCACCTCAGATTCCTTAAGCAGCGCCTTGTGTCGTTCATTCTCCAGCTGAACAAGCAAATCACCGGTTTTTACCATCTGTGTCGGACTGACAAAAACCTTGGATATTCTTCCGGTAACCTCAGAAACAATCTGAACGGATCTGTTGGCATGAACCCTGCCTACGAGAGGCAGTCTTGTACCTGCGGAAGAATACTCGACTTCAGCTACCCTGACCATGGTCGGTGCTGACTTATCTCCATGAACAGTCGGATACTTCAGGATTGATGAATAGTTAACGGCGTACAGCACTCCGCAGATTACCGCCACCGATAACAAACCGCCTATGATTTTCCACATACCGACTGTCCCATGATTAAACAGGTCTTAGGTTATAGAACAAAACCTACGGCCTTATATACCTTATCGAGTATTACCTGAGCTCTCTCAGAAGCCTTGTCTGCACCTGTTCTGAGAACTTCACGCAGATATGTCTCGTCAGCACGGAGTTCCTTATAGCGTTGCTGAACAGGTTCAAGGAAAGCCACCACGGCATCTGCAACCTCAGTCTTAAGATGACCGTACATCTTACCTTCAAAATGCTTTTCAAGCTCTGCAACAGGAGTTTCAGTTACCGAACTCATCAGATCAAGAAGATTTGAAACACCGGCCTTATTCTCCCAGTCATAGCGCACAACAGGAGGTTCATCACTGTCGGTTACGGCCTTTTTAAGTTTCTTGATAATACTATTCGGATCTTCGAGCATGGTAATAACATTGTTTCTGTTATCATCAGACTTTGACATTTTCTTGTGAGGATCCTGAAGGCTCATTACGCGCGCACCTGATTCAGGAACAAACCCCTTTGGTAAAATAAAAATATCACCATAGAGCTGATTAAATCTGTAGGCTATATCTCTTGTCAGTTCAAGATGCTGAAGCTGGTCTTCACCGACCGGTACAAGACTTGCCTGATAAAGAAGAATGTCAGCCGCCATAAGAACAGGGTAATCAAACAACCCGGCTGTAGTGCCGGCATTGCCGTAACGCTGAGACTTGTCCTTAAACTGAGTCATGCGGCTAAGTTCACCCATCTGAGTATAACAGTTAAGAATCCATGCAAGCTGAGCGTGTGCAGGCACGTGAGACTGAAGGAACAAAGTACACTTTTGAGGGTCTATGCCAATGGCAAGGTATAAAGCCAGAGTATTAAAACTTGCCTCATGAAGTGCGGCAGGATCCTGTCTTACGGTTATCGCATGCTGATCCACAACACTGTACACGCAATCGTACTGCTCCTGCATTTTCACCCACTGACGTAATGCCCCAATATAGTTACCAATGGATAATTCACCTGAAGGCTGAGCAGCACTAAACACTATTTCTTTCATGGTTGTATAAATTCCTAATTCATATAAAAGTCCCTAACGGGACTTAAGCCGTATCTTTCTCCGGACATCTCTGCAGACGTATCCGTAAAGTGTTACCGATTAAACGTTCGTTGGATATTATAGCCCAAATAACCGAAACTCATTGAAAAAAGCTAATCGGGATCCTTAATAATTGCCAAAATCTCCCGGAAATCGTCGATAATCCTGTAAGCTCCCAATTTCTGAAAATCCACACCCTGATTATACCCAAAGGTCAGTGCTATTCCTGGAATACCGGCATTTACCGCGGCAAGAATATCGTTTACGGAATCCCCCACCATCCATGAGTCATCAATACTTATTCCAAGTCTGGAGGCTGTATACAGCAACGGAGCCTTATCAGGTTTCTTTTCAGAAATAACCTCACTTCCAAGCCAGAAATCAAAATAATCAAGAAGACCGGACGGTTCCAGAACAGGTTCAATGAACCTGTGGGGCTTATTAGTGACCACGGCAAGTCTGATACCAAGTTTCTTCAGTTCAGAAAGTGTATCGGCAACACCGGGATAAATCCTGGAGCTGCAGTCACAACAAGATAAATAAGTATCATTAAAAACAGATCTGGCTCTGGAAAGTTCATTATCATCCACATCAGTTAATGAAATATCCCTTCGACCTGCCAGAGCCCTGGCCAGGAGCATTGTTGCTCCGTTACCTATGTAACTTCTGAGAGCATCCATTGAAATTTCTTTTTTTCCCAAATCTCTCAGAGCGGCATTTACGGCAATGCCGAGCTGAAATGCCGTATCAGCCAGAGTTCCGTCAAGATCAAACATAATTAGTCCGGGAACCCCTTGCCGATTCATCAGACTTTCTCCAGCTCAGAACGCATCGAAGCAATAACCTTTTTATAATCTTCGGCTCCAAAAATTGCTGAACCGGCAACAAACATGTTGGCCCCGGCAGCTGCAATTTCCGCAATATTGTTCGGCTTTACACCACCATCCACTTCAATCACAAGATCATCCCTGCCGTTTGCAGCAGCTGTTTCTTTCAGGGCTCTGATCTTTGCCAAAGCACTCGGAATAAAACTCTGTCCGCCGAAGCCGGGATTAACTGACATAATTACAACCATGTCAAGCTTATCCCAAACATAATCAAGCACATTAAGCGGTGTTGCAGGATTCAAAGCAAGACCGGCTCTGCATCCGCGACTTTTAATAAGCTGTAAAGATCGGTCTACATGTCTTGAAGCTTCCGGATGAAATGTTATGCTGGTTGCCCCGGCATCAGCAAAAGAACCGATCAGATCATCTACCGGAGTCACCATTAAATGAGCATCTATCGGTGCAGTAATGCCAAATTTACGCAAAGCACTGCAGATCTGCGGTCCAAACGTAAGATTAGGTACATAATGATTGTCCATTACATCAAAATGAACAACATCAGCTCCTGCTTCCAAAACCTCTTTAACATCATCACCTAAACGAGCCAAATCGGCTGACAATATTGACGGAGCAATTATATATTTCATTGAATTTCCTTCTTCACTGCAGCAATGTTCTTTGCCCAAGGTTTGGTCTTCCTAATGGCCTCAGGCAGACCAGAAATAGATTGTGTCGCTGAACTTCTGTCTTTAAAATCACCGTACATAACTATGTACTGCTGATCCTTCTTTCTGAAGAGAACCCAACTGTTACCCACCTTGCGGGCCACCCTTTGAGCCTCATCCTTTTTGGAAGTTGCAACTAACTGCACAGTATAATGAGAATCATTCAATTCTTCAAAAGGTAATTGCTTATTATCTCCGTTAACACTCTGAGAATTACGCTCTTCCTGAGCCTTATGCTGAGCATCCGCTCTTGCTTTTACTTCAGCCGCCTTATTTTCTGCCTCAAGTTTTGCCTTTGCTTCAGCCTCTGCCTTGGCCTTTTCTTCCGCAGCTTTCTTTGCAGCTTCTAATTTTGCCTTTGCCTCAGCTTCTGCCTTGGCCTTTTCTTCCGCAGCCTTCTTTTCTGCCTCAAGTTTTGCCTTTGCTTCAGCCTCTGCCTTAGCCTTTTCTACTGCAGCCTTCTTTTCTGCCTCAAGTTTTGCCTTTGCATCGGCTTCTGCCTTAGCCTTTTCTTCCGCGGCTTTCTTTGCAGCCTCTAATTTTGCCTTTGCTTCAGCCTCTGCCTTGGCCTTTTCTTCCGCGGCTTTCTTTGCGGCCTCTAATTTTACCTTTGCTTCAGCCTCTGCCTTAGCCATTTCTTCTGCAGCCTTCTTTTCTGCCTCAAGTTTTGCCTTTGCTTCAGCTTCTGCCACGGCCTTTTCTTCTGCTTTTACTAAATTGTCCTTCCTTGCGTTATTTTCAGCAATATCCTTGGCTTTAGCTTCTATATTAGCCTCTGCCCTCAATTTATCCACGGTTTTGTCAGAATCATTCAAGCCGGTAGATTTAGCAGTTGCTCCGGTAACAATATCGGCACTGTCTTCATCGGAAATTACTATTTTATTATCAGGAGATGCGGAATCTTCTTTTTTTGAAATGTTAACGGAACTTTCCCCAGAATTTGAACTTACACTCCCTTTCTCTTCCACAGTTACAAGCGGATTCAAATCCTCCCGAGGCCGACTGAGTTCAGGTGCCAGGGAATCTACATTTCTGTCATCATTTTCAATGAGACTCTGCATGTCACTGACGCCGGTATTCCGTTCGTATGCATATTCATCATCCACAAGAGGTTTATTCTGATTCTTGATAACATATACAAGAATTCCGGCCACCGTGGCGGCTATGGCTGCTCCGCCAAACAACGCTGTCAGGACAGCTTTCTTTCGCTTTTTGGCCCTTTCTATTGGATTGTATTTATTACAGTCAACGTCAGAAATCCCCTCAATCATACTCTTGATGGCCCCCGGATTTCCTTTTGCTGCCTGTAACTCCCTACTGTTCTTTAATGAACGGTCGTCAAGACCGCGCATCCCGACCTGACTGCCATAATAATGCATTACAAGTATACTTTCCTGCATGCTTATCGGTTTTATCTGCATCTCCATAGGTTCAATTGCAAGGGAATTAAGCTGCCTTACCTTCTGAGATAATTTTGAGGATGAGGATACGGTAGCTACAATTGAAAATAGCTGTTCTTTAGCATAAGTACTGTAGATGTCAGCAAGTTCGGATATAAAGCGATCGGCAACATTATCAAAATCATCAATAACGATAAGGACTCGTTTACCATTGAAATTAATCTTCTGAACAGTACCAATCAATTTGTCATTGGCATTAATCTTATTTGTTTTAGATATCTGATTAAGCAGAATCTCTCTGCACTTGGTCAGATCATGATTACCAGCTCCCGGGATATAAGCCTTTACGAACTTATCATCAACAGCCGAAATCAACTGTTCACATATAACCGTTTTCCCAGCCCCGAGGCTTCCCTTAAGAATAATAAAAGGCGCCCCTACCGATATCTGGTATTTGATTCTTTCAACTAATGATTTTTGACTTGTTAATTGAGGCAGCTGTTCTAAAGCCATGATCTTTCTTTTCCCTACTATATTGTCCAACTGTTAATTGGCAGATAATTATTATAATTAGTACCGTTTCCGCTAACCGCCATGAACCCGGATATATTTTCATAGCAAATCTCGGCAGTTAACAATCTGTTAAAACGACCTACTGATGTTCCAGGTCGTGATCTGTCTTTAAGTGCTTAACGCAGGTCGTTTAATAACGTCAGATCCCAACGAATGAATTATAATAAATATTTGAACAGCCATACACATATAAAAATTTTTTAACATCAAGACTGTGAATAGACTTGAAAAAAAACAGTACAACGGCTTCCTGTTTACGTTTTCAATAAAAAAAGAGGGGCCCCCCCTCTTTTTAACAAAAAAACACCTCAGAAAAAATTATCTGGTTGCGTCTTCTATTTCCTTCAGCGACAGGTCATCTTTAACTGAAGACTTACCTAAAGAATCCGGAATAATATAGCGTATCTTTCCGTTTACGGCTTTCTTGTCATGAATCATAAGTCTCAGGAAATCATCTGTGGTCATGCTGTCAGGTTTGGCGACAGGAAGTCTGTTACCCCTCAAAAGACTGACTATGCGTTCAAACTCTTCCCCTGAAACAGAACCTCTGGAAAGAGCCACGCGTGAGGCCATGACAATGCCTGCAGCAACAGCTTCGCCGTGAAGCCATACACCGTATCCCATAAATGTTTCAATGGCATGTCCAAAAGTATGACCGAGATTAAGTATTGCTCGAATTCCTCCTTCTCTTTCATCCTCGTGCACAACAGCAGCTTTAATTGAACAGCATCTGTAAACAACTTCAGAAATCACGTCGAAATCAAGTTTCCATATGTCATCAGTATGGTCTTCAAGATATTCAAAGAAGGATTTGTCCCAGATAATACCGTATTTGATTACCTCAGCCATACCCGCAGCAAGCTCTCTTTCCGGAAGTGTCTTAAGACATAGCAAATCTATTATTACGGCCTTTGGCTGGTAAAACGCACCAATCATGTTCTTGCCGAGTGGATGATTTATGCCTGTTTTACCGCCAACAGAAGAATCTACATGTGATAAAAGAGTGGTAGGAACTTGAACAAAATCAACACCACGCTGAAATGATGCTGCAGCAAACCCTGTTAAATCGCCAATAACTCCGCCGCCCAAGGCAATGAGAGTAGTATCACGACCGCAGTTATGCTCAAGCAGAAAAGTCATAATCTGATTAAAACTTTCAAGATTCTTATACATCTCACCGTCAGGCAGAATACAGCTTGATACCTTAAGCCCCAATCTTCTGATCGATTCCTCCAGTCGGGATAAATACCATGTACAGACTGTGGTGTTTGTAACAATGACGACATTACCCTTTTTCTTGATGCAGTTCCCCCACACATCCTCACGATCCAGCAAACCACCATCTATAAAGATAGGATAACTGCGATCTCCAAGCTCAACCATTAATGTCTTCATCATAATTCCTTTATAGCATCATACTTTTCAATAATCTGAACGGCAATCTGTCTGGCAGAGTACTGATCAGTTTCTACAACAATATCAGCAACTTCCGTATACAGAGGTTCTCTTTCTTCCATAAGTCTCTGAAGCGTCCCCAATGGATCCGGGTTGTTCAGGAGCGGACGCCTTGTGTCACGACATGTTCTCTGATACTGCTTCTCAACTGAAGTTTTAAGATATACAACAACCCCTCTGGAAGACAGAGCTCTTCTATTATTGGTATTTTTAACGGCTCCACCACCGGTAGCCAAAATAATCCCTTTCTTCTGAGTTAACTCATCGATAACAGCTTCTTCTCTTTTTCTAAACCCTTCCTCACCTTCAACATCAAACACCCATGAAATATCAGCTCCGGTACGTTTTTCAATTTCAGCATCGGAATCAATTAAAGGAAGAGAGGTAAGCTCGGACAGAATTTTTCCTATAGTACTCTTACCGGCCCCCATAGGCCCAACTAAAAAAATACTCTGACATTCAGACATAATATTTAACAGCCTTACATGAATTATGGTTACGGAATATTAAAGAATAAGCTGATTATAACTTATTTTCCGGCAACATGTGCATTATAAAGACCAGGCAGGAGAAATTGTCAGCCATAAAAAAAGGCTGTCAGAGACAGCCTTTTTATTACCTAATCAGAATGCGGTATTACATTGCTTCCTTAAGAATATGTGGAGTAATGAATACAAGCACTTCTCTCTTTGAGTTGGTATTGTCAACACTCTTGAACAACCAGCCCAGTACAGGGATGTCACCAAGTAATGGAACCTTCTTCACAGTACGTGAAACTGACTGCTGGAAGATACCACCGAGTACCAGAGTTTCACCGTTACCTACGAGAACCTGAGTTTCAAGTTCACGGGTTTCAATTGAAAGTGAAGAGGTACCGAATGACTTAACTTCATCACCCTTATCATCCTGAGTAATCTTCAGGTCAAGGAATACTGAGTCATCAGGAGTAATCTGAGGAGTAACCTTCAGACTTAATACTGCCTTCTTCCATTCGATGGTAGTAGCACCACTTGAAGCGGAAGTAATTGACGGAATTTCATAACCCTGTTCAATGTAAGCTTCCTTCTGGTTGGTGGTGGTAATACGCGGACTGGAGATGATATCAGTACGCTTTTCGGTTTCAAGAGCCTTAAGAGCCAGATTGATAGCGAAATTCTTGGTTATACGACCGAGAGAGAAAGTACCGCCATCAGATGGAACGTCGGTCTGAGTACCATGACCTGCATACCACTTTTCTGAGTTGTTAGGTCTACCGGAATCTAAAGTACCGTTATTGGTATCCATCTGCCAGTTAATACCAAGGGCAGTTTCAGCTGATTCGTCAATTGACACGATTCTGGCTTCAATAACAACCTGCTGTACCGGAGTATCAAGGGTTTCAACGAGTCTCTTGATGTTAGCAATTGATGCTTCAGTATCCTTAATAATAAGGGTATTGGTTCTTTCATCAACAGTTACGGTACCACGGGCAGAAAGTAAACTGTCAGCTGATTCAGCACCATTGCTGCCGCCATACATGGAATTTGCGTTGCTTGCAGCAATAGAAAGTTCAGAATCCTTGGTTGAAATCAGCTTAACAAAGTCAGCTGCCTTAGCATAATTAACCTGAATGAACTCTGTAACAAGAGGTTCCTTGGCAGTCTTCTTTTCCTGCTCTTCAAGCTGCTTCTGTTCATACTTAGCAAGTTCATCCTGAGAACCGATAAGAAGGATTGTACCTTCAACGCGCTTATCAAGTCCCTTAACACGAAGAATTGTATCGAGGGCCTGATCCCAAGGCACGCTGTCGAAGTTAATGGTGATATTTCCACCGACAGAATCATTCATAACAAGATTCAGATTAACTTCCTGAGCGAGCACCTTTAACGCAGAGCGTACAGGCACGTCCTGGAATGATAATGAAATCAGCTTACCGCTGTACTTCTGAGTATTGTCAAGTTTGATTACAGGTTTCTTCTTAGCAACGTTGATTACTACAGTTTCACCAGACTGATCATACTTTGCATCATATTCAGAGTTATACATGGTCATGTCAAGAACCGCACCGTCTGCAGTCTGAGACACGTCAATAGACTTAACCTGAGTAGCATAATCAGCAACGTCCATAACTGCAAGTAAGTCAGGAGCAACATTGGTGCCGTGGAACTTGGCAATCAGATGGGTACCCTTATTCTGGAGATCAAGCGCTGCACTCTTATTGTCAAGGTTTACTACAACCAGGCCGTCACCAGCTGAGTTCTTCTTGAATGAAAGACCATTGATACGGTTAATTCCGCCGGCTACTGATCTGTCGGCATTAGTCTTAACGATATCAGAATTGGTTACACCATTACGTGCAGCAGTAACGCGAGGATCGTTACCGATGGTCACATACAGCGAATTGTTCTGCTGAGAAACTTCGTAAGGTACTAAAGAATCAAGGCCAAATACTACATCAAGACCGTCACCGTTCTGAGTCACGTCCATCTTATTGATACCTCTGACATTAACATCAAGAGAATCCTTCAGGAGTGCTGACTCAGCGTCAGAAAGATTAATAATCAACTGTTCAGGCTGATACTGCAGTCTGTCCTGGTAAGAACCGATAGGACCATCAAACTGAAGTTCAATCTTAGTCTGACTTGCATACTGATCATTAACCTTAACGTTTTCGAGCTTGGTAGCTGCCTCGGCAGGCAGTACAACGCCAGCCACGGTAGCCAGCATTACAAAAAGCCCTAATTTATTTTTTTGTAAATTCATAATAATTCCTGCCTGCTAAACTATTCCGCTGTAATTATATCTAAACGACTGGAGCGCTTATCCCAACAACCCTTTCCGTCGGAAATAAACTCTTCAACTTCAACTGAGTCAGGTGCAACACGTACAACCTTACCAAAATTCAAACCCATATGCATGCCTGGGGTAACATTAACAAGCACACCGTCGGCAGTCTGAATAATTGCCTTAAGCTTACCGTCAATGCTGATAGTACCCTTCATGAAAAGATTATCAAGTGCGAACTGTTCGAGTTCTTCCATTGGTCTTTCACGATCAGGCTGCTCACAATCCAATGGCTTAAGAGGCTGAACCATTGAAATTTCAGGCTTTGGAAGCACAAACGGCATTCTGTCAGTCTTAGGTTCAAACTTCATGGCCACAAAGGTATTCACCTTAGGTAACTCTTCGATACGGGAACTTGCCTGTCTTAAAGCATTCTGTGCATACTGCTGAATATCATCGACCTGTTCATATTTTCCACAAGCGCTTACGCTGACAGCAGTTGTTAGGAGCAAAGTAACTAATGCTAACTTCTTCATTATCTGCCTCCTCTGTTTCTTCTGCTGGCGCGATCACCGCTCTTCTTCTGTACAGTATTATTGTAACGGAAGGTCTTTGCCAACATTTTCATTTCGAGAAGTTCACCATCACTCACTGCAGGCTGAGCTTCCTGAGTTGAAATAGTGGTAACATTACCACCTGCACCGTCCTTCGGTCTGTCTTCAGCAGCCTTTACAGCCTTCTGCTTGGTGGAATCAACATGCTTTAATGAGAAATTATCAATTGTAACAATTCGTGGTAACGCAGCAACGTCCGCAGAGAAACTGCCTAACTGCTGATAGGTACCGGTAACAAAAATGCTCATAGGTAATTCAGTATAAATTTCACGAGCAACTTCGTTTTCCCATTTAATGCTGATAAGGTTCAAACCGTTATCCTGAGCAATAAAGCTGATATCATCAAGGAGATTTGCTACTTCGTTACTGTTAGGCAACTGACGGAGCTGGGCATCGAGCAAACTTTCCAATTCTACAATCTGCTCCTTGTACTGCTCCAGATTAACTGCCATCTTTGCCTTTTCGTCAAACTTAAGCTGAAGTTGATGTTCGGTCTCTTCCTTGGCTTCAAGCTCATCAAGCTGATCCTGATTGAAGAAGAAAAATGACAATCCCACAATCACGCCTGCTAACAGGCCGCCTGCTGCATATCTGATGGATAAAGGCCAGGTTTCAACCTTACTAGGATCGAAACTACCTATACCAAGATTACTAGCCATTATCTACCTCCTTTCTTTGCATTGTCTTGCGCACCGGCATTATTCTGTGTGTCAAGAACGCTGAAGAACATGTCAAACGCATACAATCCGTCAGGGAGAGTAGGAATAATCTTCTTACCGTCTCTTACTTCAGCCTTGGTCTGAGTAATGGAACCATTACCTAACCACTGGCTGTTGTCAATGTTACGTAACATTGATGACAGACGAGGGTTGGACTCAGCCAAACCTCCAACCTTAACAATACGGTTATCATAGTTCATGTAACCGAGATATACACCTGAAGAAACAAGTGTTGGTAAATCAGAATAGAGATGTACCGGAATATTACGACTCTGCTGAAGCTTGTCAATTGCACTCATACGGTCGATAAGTTCCTGACGTCTCTGTTTAAGTTTTTCAATCTCGGCGATCTTCTGATCAACTACCTTGATCTCATTCTCCCACTGTGAATTTCTAGAATTCTGTCTGGAAATCTGCATATCCAAAGCGAAGAAGAAGAGAATGGCTATAATGGCACCGGCTACAAAGAAAATGAACATTAACTTGAAAAAGTTCTTTCTCTGACGTTCCTTTATTACCTCACGCCATGGTAAAAGGTTTATATTGGACATGGTTCAAAACTCCTTAAAGCCAGACCCAAAGCTGTCATGTACTTATAACCCTGAGGGTTTTCTTCACTCTTGAATTTAGGGAACTGCTTAAAGATGTCAGGACACTTAACATCCTTTCTCAATAAAGAAACCATCTGTTCAGTAAGACCGTTTAAGAGGCATCCACCACCGGTCAGTACTATCACATCAAGATCATGGTGAGTAGATGAAGAAGTGAACAGCTGAATATTTCTCTTAATATTCTGAGCCAACTGAGTCATAAACGGATTTATTACTTCAGTAGTGGCATCTGCCGGCATTCTGTTCTGAATCTTTGACTTCTCTGCATCTTCGTATGGTAAACCGTACGCATTACACAGATTCTGGGTAACGTTGTCACCGCCGAAATTCTGCAGACGCTGATAAATTACTTCGCCTTTGTATACAACACCAAAGGTTAAGGTTACGGCACCAACGTCAACGATACCTACAGGCTTGTCGTCACAGAGAACGTCAAAACCAGGAATTAACTGTTTAACGGCTCTCGCTAAAGCGTGAACAGATACATCCACAACCTTAACTTCCATACCCAGTGTATCAAAAATCACTACACGATCTTCAACACTTGAAGTACGGGCACCGCTGATTAAAACATCCTGTTTTTGGTTGTCAACGAAATTATCACCTAGGACTTCATAGTCAAGATTAATTTCTTCCAGTGGGAAAGGAATAAGCTGTTCAGCTTCAGAATTGATGTAATTACTTAATTCTGAATCACTCTGATTAGCATCTACCTGTATTACCTTGGAAATCACGCTTGACCCCGAAACAGATGTTGCTATGTATTTTGGTCTCTGTCCAATGTGCTTCATCAAAGTTCTGCAGGCATTAACCACCTTTTCCATATCATGAATCTGGTAATCAACTATAGATCCCTTTGGAGTTGGGACCTCAGCGACCGCAGTGATTTTAACATCATTAGGCTTTCCACTTATAGCAACAGCCTTTATAGATTGGCTCCCGAAATCCACACCTAGGAGAGGATATAGGTTACCTTTGTTTTTCATTCCAGCCATATATTGCATCCGTGCTGATTAACATTTTACTCGTTCTCTTATAATAGCTTCAAAAATTTAAATCGTGCCAAAAAATAATTTATTGATGCACTCTATTTTGAGCTAGGTAACAAATTATTATATAATTAGATAAAATTACGTCATGACAAATGGATTAAAAAAATGATTTTTATATGGTTGAGACGAATTATCGGTTTTTTCTTATTTATCATCAGTCTTTGCCTTGCTGCGGGATGTTTTTACTACTATCACGTTAAGAGCACCCTTCCTGATGTCAAACAGCTAAAGGAAGTCACATACGAAACTCCACTGCAGATATACTCTGCGGACAATCTTCTCATCGGAGAATACGGCACAGACCGCCGTATTCCACTGGAATTCGAACAGATTCCACAACAGGTCAAGGATGCATTCATAGCAATAGAAGACAGAAGCTTCTACTCACACTTCGGTATAGATCTCAAGGGAATTCTCAGAGCGGCCAAGGTCTTTTTCGAAAAGGGGAAAATGGCACAGGGGGCCAGTACCATTACTCAGCAGGTTGCCAGAAACTTTTACCTTTCCCCTGAAAAGAACATTACCAGAAAGTTAAAGGAAATCTTCATTTCAATTCATATGGAACAGGAACTCACCAAAGATGAAATCCTGACACTTTATCTCAATAAAATCTCATTCAGCCATCATGCCAACGGTATTGCTGCCGCTGCGTATATCTATTTCGGCAAGACCGTTGATGAACTGACACTTGGAGAAACCGCAATTCTTGCAGGCATGCCAAAAGCTCCGTCCACCAACAATCCGATTTCCCATCCGGATAAAGCGAGAGAAAGAAGACATCTGGTTCTGCTCAGCATGTTAAGCACCGGTAAAATAACCCAGGAGCAGTTTGACGAAGCCGATAACGAACCAATAAATTCCTATTATCACGTTCCGAAAATCGAAGCAAATGCGGGATATGTTGCCGAATCAATAAGACAGACTCTTGAAGCCACTTACGGCGATGCCATTTATACGGAAGGATTTAAAGTTTATTCAACCGTAGACAGCAGAGTACAGGAAAAGGCCAATCAGGCTATGTACAACGGTCTTACCGATTATGACATGAGACACGGCTACAGAGCCCCTGAAAATCTGAACGATTTGGGTATATCATCCAGCGACCGCGAAGGGTGGCAGTCTGAATTAAAAAAACGTCAGCAGTACGACTACATTACTCCCGCACTCGTCGTATCCCTTAAGGCAGATAACTCCGCCAATATTATCTTTGCAGATGAATCAAAAGCCACGATACCGTGGAATAACATTAAATGGGCATCAAATTACAATAATCAAAGTAAGACCGCCAGACACCCTGTGGAAAAAATTCTCAAGCCCGGCGACATCATCTATGTTCACAAAACTAAAGCAGGAGAATATGCACTCAGACAGGTACCCCTGGTTCAGGGAGCGCTCATATCCGTTAACGCTCAGACCGGCGCCATACTGTCAATGGTCGGCGGTTACAGCTACAGAAAGAGCAGTTTTAATCGCGTAGAACTGTCCAAAAGACAGGCCGGATCAAACATTAAACCTTTTCTATACAGTGCGGCACTGGCCAAGGGGTACTCTCTCGGAACTTACGTGCTTGATGAAAAATTCTCAATCTGGAACAAATGGAGCAATCAGATCTGGTCCCCAAAGAATTCACCAAATGTCTATGAAGGCCCTATTCCTCTGAGAGTTGCCCTTGCAAAATCCAAGAATGTGGTTTCAGTAAGACTTTTAAATCACATAGGTGTCGGCAATTTTGTAAAACACCTTAAAAAGTTTGGCATAGACGTTAACCAGAAGTACAGCCAGAATCTTTCACTGGCTCTTGGAGCTTATGAAGTTACCCCTCTGGAACTCGTGACGGCGTACAGCACCTTTGCCAACGGAGGTTATAAGATAGAGCCTTACCTGATAGATAAAATAGTCATCGGTGACACGGAACAGGTCATCTATGAAGCCGATCCCGCAATTGCCTGCACTGACTGTCCTGACGCCGTAACAAATACAATAGATCCTGAAGTCATTGATGAGGAAGCGCAGTATCTGGAAGACAATAACTATGCCGAGCAGGTTATAACTCACGGTAATGCCTTTCTTATAAGTGATGCTCTCGGAAGCGTAATTCACGGAGGCTACGGCCCTAAAGGTCCGTTCAACGGAACAGGTACAAGAGCAAGAGCAATGATGAGATCAGACATAGCAGGAAAAACGGGGACCACTAATGACAGTAAGGATGCATGGTTCAGCGGCTTCAACGCCAATATCGCAACCACTGTATGGGTTGGCCACGACAGCTTTTCCAAAGCCCTCGGAAGAGGGGAATCCGGTAGCAAAACAGCACTGCCTATTTGGATTGAATTTATGTCGTATATTCTTAAGGATCAGCCTCTTGCTCCAGTAATAAAACCAGACTATATCGTTAAAAACAGTATCTATGGTTATCCAGAGTTTATGATTAGTAACGGGAAGGATCTCAATTTCGGTTACACATCTTCTTCCGACGAACCGCAGACATATACACAACAGGATGAATACGGAACAGAGATCCATGCTGAGCCGCAGGTCAAACCTGAAAGTTCTCAGTCTTCCGCAATCGAAGATCTGTTTTAATCCAGGCCAAATCAGCCAAAACACGACCGGTTGATTACCTCAAAATCCCGACAAAAAATAAGGCAGTTACCAGTAACTGCCTTATTTTTTTAATTAACATGTAATGACGATATCACATCTGCCTGACGTTATTTTTCTTCCTGATTCTTTTTTTGTTTTTCCTCAGTTTCAGTAATTTTCTCTCCGTATTTTTTATCAAGTTGGGTGAAAGACTCATGCACCTTGTTTATCCATACACCCTTATTCACCTCGTCAACAAAATCATATACAAGTTCAGGCGGTAAAGGCTTTGAGAAATAGAAACCCTGAATTACGTCTACCCCTTTTGACTGCAGGTACTTCAGTTCATTTCCACCTTCCACGCCTTCTGCAATGAGCGACAGATTAAATGCCTGAGCCAGCATGATAATTGCGTTAACGATCTGTTGATTTCCCTTACTTGTATCAATATCGGTAACAAACCTTCTGTCGATCTTAAGTTTATCTAGAGGGAAGCTGCTGAGATAACTTAAGTTGGAATAACCTGTTCCAAAGTCATCCATACTTATTTTTACCCCCATACTGCGCAACTGTTCAAATGATCTTCTTGAATCACTGTCCTTGCTCATCAGCATACTTTCAGTGATTTCAAGCTCAAGGTATTCAGGAGGATAATTAAGCTCGTTAATCAGATCCAGCGCTTTCTTAAGGAAGTCTGACTTATGAATCTGCTTTGCTGACAGATTGACCGCAACCGGATAAATAACGCCGTACTGTTTTTTCCATATCAGGTTCTGAACCATGGCTTTTCTCATAACCCAATCAGACATGGCCACAATAAGATCGGACTGCTCTGCCACCGGAATAAAGTCTGCAGGAGAAACGAAACCAAGTTCCTTGCTGTTCCATCTCAGCAGTGCTTCGAACCCTAAAATCTGCTTTCCGTCAACGGAAACCTTAGGCTGATAATACAGGCTGAATTCATCATTCTCTATGGCCGGCTTAAGATGCATCTCAATATTGATTCTCTTAAAATTGGCCTTTCCTATTTCTTTATCATAGAACACTATACAGTTTCTTCCGCGACTCTTTGCAGTATGAACAGCCATATCCGCCTGTCTCATCAGATCTTCATAATTGTCGCAGTCTTTAGGATATACACTGACACCAATTGATACATTTATAGTGACATTGGATTCACAGATATCATAGAAAGTATTTATAAGCTTCCTAATATCCTCACACGTCTGAAGTATGTACTCGTCTTCCTTTATATTAGGAACAACGACAACAAACTCGTCACCTCCGAGTCTGCCTATAAACATACCTTTGCCACTTGTATAAACCTTTAACTTTTGAGCGGTTTTTTTGAGAATTTCATTGCCGACACTGTGGCCATAAAGGTCATTCAGATCCTTAAAATTATCAAGGTCAATGCCAATCACGGCTAGTTTAGTGTTTGTTTCGTTGGCCACGGAAAGAAGCTTGGTAATTTCTACTGACAGAAACAGCCGATTAGGGATTCCGGTAAGATAGTCGTTATAGACCATTGAATGCATCAGATTTTCGCTTTTCTTGATGGCAGTTATGTTAAAGGCAATACCGCCGAGACCATACAGGGTACCATCATCTGATATTAACGGGAACTTTGTTGTTTCGAACCACATGCCTGATTTTTCGTTTTCACGATACACGTACGGCTTCCTGGATTCTTTTACGTATAAATCATCTCTGATATAACCATCAGACAATTTTGCAGGTGACAGTTCTTTGTCGGTTAAACCGTAAATCGAAGAACGAGAACGATCAAACATTTTTGCGTAAAACTTATTAACCCATGTGATTTTCAGATTCTCGTCCTTAAACCATATTGGGGTTTTAACAATGTCACACAATGTTTTAAAACTGTTATTCTCCTGCATCAGTCTGAAAAGCTTTCTCTTAAGTCTTATAACATACATAAGACCTATAAGCAGGAACACCATCATAAAAATAGTGGTAGACAAGATGTATACTGAATCAATCGACATAACGTGACCTCAGTTTCCATCTCCAATTAATATATCAGAGACACAAAAAACACATAAACGTCCCTCCCCTAACGGGAAGAATACACATGTTTTAAGTTATCACATTTATTATTCTCATTTACATAACGCGCAAAAAAGTGTGACGTAAAAAGACAGGTTTTTTCCGATATTGATACTTAACTCAAAAATAAACGGGACTGACTTGCGTCAGCCCCGTTTATTTCTTATGAACGGTCAACGGCCGAAACCGTCGGCAACACGATGCTTTATTACATCATGCCACCCATGCCGCCCATGCCCATGTTACCTGCTGCAGGAGCTTCATCCTTCTTTGGTAAATCAGTAATCATGCATTCGGTAGTAATCATGAGACCTGCAATTGAAGCAGCATACTGCAATGCGCTTCTGGTTACCTTGGTTGGATCGAGTATACCCATCTCAAGCATGTCACCGTACTGTTCTGTAGCAGCATTGTATCCGTTGTTACCTTCTGCATTACGAACGGCATTAGCGATTACGGAAGGTTCCTGACCTGCATTTTCAACGATCTGGCGTAAAGGAGCTTCCATTGCCTTTAATGCCACACGGATACCTACGTTCTGATCTTCGTTATCACCCTTGAGTGAAGCAAGCTTAGATGCAACGCGTACAAGAGCAACACCACCACCTGCAACAACACCTTCTTCTACAGCCGCTCTGGTTGCGTGAAGAGCATCGTCAACACGATCCTTCTTTTCCTTCATTTCAACTTCAGTTGCACCGCCAACCTTAATTACGGCAACACCGCCGGCAAGCTTTGCAACACGTTCCTGAAGCTTTTCCTTATCGTATTCTGAAGTAGAATCTTCAATTGCCTTGCGAATCTGGGCAACACGATCGGCAATGGCAGCTGAATCACCGGCACCGTCAATAATGGTGGTATTATCCTTGGTAATCACCACGCGCTTTGCTCTGCCCAAATCATCAATGGTTGCAGCGTCAAGCTTCATGCCGATATCTTCAGAAATAACGGTACCTTCGGTAAGGATGGCAATATCCTGAAGCATTGCCTTGCGACGATCACCAAAACCAGGAGCCTTAACGGCAGCAACCTTAACAATACCGCGCATGTTGTTCACAACAAGAGTTGCAAGAGCTTCACTTTCAACATCTTCCGCAATTATAAGTAAAGGCTTGCCGGCCTTTGCAACACCTTCAAGAACATTCAGAATGTCACGAATATTTGATACCTTCTTATCAACAAGGAGGATATATGGATCATCGAACTCAACAGAAGCGTTTTCTGACTTATTAATGAAGTATGGTGAGAGGTAACCGCGATCGAACTGCATACCTTCAACAAGATCAAGCTGATCATCAAAGCTCTTACCGTCTTCTACGGTAATAACACCGTCACGACCAACCTTTTCCATTGCTTCTGCAATCAACTTACCTACAGAAGCATCTGAATTTGCAGAAATGGTACCAACCTGAGCAATTGCCTTAGAATCCTTACATTCAACTGACAGACTCTTCAGTTCTTCAACTGCAGCTGAAACAGCCTTGTCAATACCACGCTTTAAATCCATAGGATTCATACCTGCAGCAACAGACTTTAAGCCTTCGTTAATAATAGCCTGAGCAAGAACAGTTGCAGTGGTTGTACCGTCGCCGGCAGCATCATTAGCCTTGGAAGCAACTTCCTTAACCATCTGAGCACCCATGTTCTGGAACTTGTCTTCAAGTTCAATTTCCTTTGCAACTGAAACGCCGTCTTTAGTAATTGCAGGGGCACCGTAGGTCTTGTCAAGAACAACATTGCGACCCTTAGGACCTAATGTAACCTTAACGGCATTAGCCAGAATATTCACACCTTCGAGCATTTTTACTCGAGCTTCATTTCCAAAAATTACATCCTTTGCAGACATTTTATTTTCCTGTAAATATTTACTTCAAATTCTTCTTACAACACCGGCCATTCAATGCAATGAAGACCGGAAGTCAAAATATTTCCAAAAAGATCTTCTGTTATTCTTCAACCACGGCAAGAATATCGTTTTCTGACATGATTAAAACTTCTTCACCATCTAACTTTTCTTTTCTAACAGAATAACCTTCATTAAAGATTACCTTATCACCAACCTTTACCGCTAAAGGCTTAACGGTTCCATTGTCAAGAGTACGACCTGGGCCTACAGCGATTACTTCACCGCGGGTAGACTTATCAACAGCACTTCCGGTAAGAACGATGCCGCCAGCGGACTTAGCTTCTACTTCAATACGCTTAACAATAACACGATCATTTAAAGGACGAATTGCCATACTAATACATGAGTTAAGGTTTATCCCTCAACAGCCTCCACATTAAATATGTAAACAAAACTTAACTTACTAACTGTTACATATGGATTGAAATTAATAATTCAAGATTATTTTCATATTTTTTTTATAATTAATCCGAAACGGAGTTTTGGGAAGCATTTCCAAAACTCCGTTTCGTTATTAACTAAGAACCCAACAATCAGAAAATTCTACAATTCCTTGAACTCCGCATCCTCAACATTTTTACGTCCTTTTTTTTGAGACTTGTTCCGGCGTTCCTGCTGAACTTCATATTCGGAATCATCATCTGATTCTGTTCCTCCGAAATTACCAAACATTGATGACGCATTTTTCATAAATTCATCATCAAACATGTTCATATTCATACCCTGCTTCTGAAACTGATTCATGATTATCTTGTTGACCAACTGAGGATCCGGCTTTAAGAAATTGAAGAAAGCCTTTCTCACAAAAGGGATAAAAACCGCAACGGCCATAATATCAGAAACAAATCCAGGAAAAGCAATAAACACGCCGGCTGCCATGAGAGCTACAGAAAAAGAATTCCCTCCCATACCTGCAAGCCCCATTAGTCCGACTGAACCGACGCCTGCCTTTTTTACAATTGAATATCCAATTATTACTTCAATAAACAGTATGTAAAGCGTAGTTAATCCCAGTTCGCCAAAAACATATATGATACTGGCAAGCTCTAGTACAAAAAAGACTATGGCGGTTAAAACATATTTAATCATTAAATTTCCTTTTTTGAGTGTGCAAATCAAAAACAATAATTTCCTCAGAGAAAACTCGCCCACTGCCTGAAAATAACGAAAGTAAAACGAATCAGGAATGGTATCCAATGAATTAGATTCAGACATCACCTCTCTGTAACTTCATTCTCATATACATATGATGCCACGAATAGGAATATACAAGAGGAACGTTTTAGTATTTTTATGAAACCGCGTTCGCAGGCCAAATTTACAAAATATTAAAACAAGATAAGAATAAACAATTTGTTTACACTGGAAAACAGTTTATTCACCTGTCATAAAAACCTTTTCTTGTTTTTGTGATTAGCACAATATTTCAATATTATTCAAGGAAAATAATGTAGTAATTTACCATCGTAAGTTCTATCCTATACTATGCGCCTTGATACTCTTGTAATGCTTTGTTTCAAATTAATTATAAGAGTTGCACATATACTAAAACATAGAATTGGACAATGAAACAGACGAAAGAGTTCAGCTTCTGTACTTTTCGTCTTTTCGTTTAATAACATAATATAACTACCTATTTATATATTGATATTGAGTAAAAATCTTAGGATATAAAAATGGCTGAAAGTTACGGTATTCTCCGAATACTCAAGACATACAAGTTAATATCTCCGGAACAAGAGAAAAATGTAATAGAGGAATCAAAAAAAGAAAGCAAACCAGTCATTTCCACAATAGTGGACATGAAGCTTGTTCCTCCAGAAAAAATAAGGGAAATTCTGGTTAAAGAGTATGCATATCCATACCTTAATCTTGATGATATCGATGTAAAGGAAATTCCTTCCGCATACATGGATAAGAACCTGATTCTTCAGCATCATGCTCTTCCTGTCTATGCTCAGGGCAAAACACTTTTCCTTGCAATGTCCGACCCGACCAACACGGCAGCATTAAATGCGTTCGGCCTCAAATACTCAATGATGACCGACACAATTCTGGTTGACGAAGACAAGCTCCAGAAAGATCTTACAAAATTGTTTGCCGACGCCATGGAAGAACTGGACGTTGGACTTTCAGACACAGAATTTGCTGAACTGGAAGCACTTGAAGACAACCCTAACGACAATCTGAGCGCAGCAACTGATGCCAATGCGGATGACGACACTCCGGTTGTAAAGTTTATCAACAAACTTCTGCTTGACTCCATTAAGAAAGGGGCCTCCGACCTTCACTTTGAACCTTACGAAAAGAAGTACCGCGTAAGATTCCGTATCGACGGCATTCTGCATGAAGTGGCCAAGGCTCCGATTGAATTGAAGGATAAGATTGCCGCCCGTATTAAGGTTATGTCACGACTAGACATAGCAGAAAGACGAGTTCCGCAGGATGGTCGTATCAAACTCAAAATTTCACCTACCAAGGCAATGGATATGCGTGTTAATACACTTCCTACTCTTTGGGGTGAAAAAATTGTAATGCGTATTCTGGACTCTTCAGCCGCAAAACTTAACATTGACATGCTTGGTTTTGAAGAGGAACAGAAAAAGAAATACCTTGGAGCTCTTGAAAAGCCGCAGGGACTTATTCTTGTTACCGGACCAACCGGCTCCGGTAAGACAGTATCACTGTATACCGGTCTCAGTATTTTAAACACCGTTGAAACAAACATATCAACCGCAGAAGACCCGGTAGAAATTAACCTGGAAGGTATTAACCAGGTACAGATTAATTACAAGGCAGGTTTAACATTTGCCAGTGCATTGAAAGCATTCCTTCGTCAGGACCCTGACGTAATCATGGTGGGTGAAATTCGAGACCTGGAAACAGCTGAAATTGCAATTAAAGCGGCACAGACCGGTCACCTTGTATTGTCAACACTTCACACAAACTCCGCACCTGAAACGCTTACACGTCTGTTAAACATGGGCGTGCCTGCATTTAATATTGCTTCTTCAGTAACGTTAATTATGGCTCAGCGTCTGGCTCGTAGATTATGTGAGAAATGTAAAATTCTTGACAATGTACCTGAGCACGAACTGCTCAACATAGGGTATACTCAAGAGGATATTGATAAAGGATTAAAAATATATAAACCAAACCCTCAGGGATGCGAAGCATGTTCAGGCGGTTACAAGGGTCGTGTAGGTATCTACGAAATCTTTGTTATGTCTGACAAGCTGGCAATGCTCATCATGGAAGGAGGCAACTCTCTCCAGATCGCAGCCGAAGCAGAAAAAGAAGGGATGGTTCCTTTAAGAAAATCCGGATTAATGAAAGTGGCGCAGGGAGTCACAAGCTTACAGGAAGTATTCCGTGTAACATCGGGCTAAGCAGGGATTAAAATATGGCAGTAAAAAGTAATAAGAAAGACTTTATAAACTTCAAATGGAAGGGTACAAACCGTAAAGGCAAGCCTGTCGGCGGTTTCATGTGTGCCCGCAGTGCTGAAATTATAAAGTCAGAACTCAGAAAGCAGAACGTAAACGTAACTTCTGTTGTTGAATACAAGAATGTCTTCGGTGACGGTCCTAAGATCAAACCTGTTGATATTGCAACCTTGTCAAGACAGATCACAACAATGTTGTCAGCGGGCGTTCCTCTGGTTCAGTCAATCGAGCTTCTGGCACAGAGCCATGATAAGCTGGCAATGAGAAAGTTGCTCTCACAGATATGTGAAGACGTTTCTGCCGGTACTCCTTTCCATCAGGCTTTAAGAAAACATCCTGTTTACTTCAACAAGCTGTATACTGACCTTGTGGCAGCGGGTGAAGCGTCAGGTGCCCTGGAAACAATTTATGACCAGATTGCAACATACATGGAAAAAGCCGAAGCATTAAAGTCTAAGATTAAGAAAGCAATGATGTACCCGATAGTTATTGTACTCATTGCCATTGTGGTAACGGCAATTCTTCTTATCTACGTAGTACCGCAGTTCGAACAAATCTTTGCAAGTTTCAACGCCAAGTTACCGTCATTCACTCAGATGATAGTTGACATGTCCAGATTCCTGCAAAGTGCATGGATACCTATTGCGCTTGTTTGCGGTGGCGGTATATATGCATTCCTGTGGTTCTATAAGCATAACCAGAAGTTCCACGCCAATGTAGACGTAGCATTCCTCAAGATCCCTGTTGTAGGCAAGATTCTTGAAAAGGGATGTCTGGCAAGATTTGCTTCAACTCTTGCAACTACTTTTGCGGCCGGTATACCACTTGTAGACGCACTTGTGTCTGCAGCAGGTGCTTCCGGTAACACAAAGTACGAAAATGCAATTCTGGAAATCCGTCAGGACGTTATGGGTGGTATGCAGCTTAATATGGCAATGCGTGCAACTCAGCTGTTCCCTGCCATGATGAACCAGATGGTTATGATTGGTGAAGAAGCAGGTTCTCTTGACTCCATGTTAAGAAAAGTAGCTAATATTTACTCACAGGAAGTTGATGATGCCGTTGATGGTCTGTCATCCATGCTTGAACCTGTTATCATGGTGTTCCTCGGCGTTGTAATCGGTTCACTCGTTATTGCAATGTACTTACCTATCTTCTCTATGGGTAGCATATTCTAACAATAATGAATTAAATCAACTAAGGGTTTCACATGAGTGAGACCCTTTTTATTTACCGATACATTGTGAAGTGGTTATTATATGGAATTTTTACAAAGCATCATTCTTGCATTTCAGGAATCCCCTATCTTTTTCCTTGTTTATGTAACGATAATCGGTTTTCTGGTTGGTAGTTTCCTAAACGTTGTCATTTACAGACTACCGGTAATGATGGAAAACGAATTCAAAGATGAATATCAAGAATACTTCCATCCTGATGAAGAACTTCCTGAAAGACCTAAATTTAACCTAATCGTACCCAGATCCCGCTGTCCAAACTGCGGACATAAAATCTCCGCATGGGAAAACATACCTGTAATCAGCTACTTGATTCTAAAAGGCAAATGTCACGGATGCGGACAGCATATATCTTTGAGATATCCACTTGTTGAAACATTTACAGGGCTTATGACTTTGCTTGTTGCATGGCACTTTGGCCCTACGGTTCAGGTAATTGGTGCCTTACTCATGACCTGGTCTCTCATCGCCATAAGCGGTATAGACTTTGATAAAATGCTAATTCCAGACGAAATAGTTCAACCACTGTTGTGGATAGGTCTTCTTTTCAACCTGTTCTATACTTACGTTGGTATTACCGACGCCGTGTATGGAGCCGTTGCAGGTTATATGTCATTATGGCTCTTTTACTGGTTATTCAAACTTACTACCGGCAAGGAAGGCATGGGCTACGGAGACTTCAAACTTACCGCCTGTTTGGGTGCGTGGTTCGGATATCAGATGCTCCCGGCAATAATATTCGGCTCAGCCATTGTAGGCGCCGTTATCGGTGGCTTTATTATGTTTGCCAATCGTAACAAAGAAAGTACTCCTTTTGCTTTCGGACCATATATTGCCATCATGGGCTTTATTGTTATGCTCTGGGGGGAACAAATTAACAACGCTTATCTGGAATGGATTAGATAAATATTATTGTCCGTTATTTAAAATTATCTCTTATAACAATAACGGACATAATGCCGCAGCTACATGCTAAACTCACTGTAATCACGTTCAATCATTTCACGATTGAACCGAGTATAAAGTTATCAAATAATTTAATAGTCATCTATGTTTAAGAAAATTCTCGTATTATTTATAAGTCTGGCAGCTACAATATATTTTATTTTTTTCTCAAACCTGTCAGTAAATCTTATTGACCAAAGCACAACATACAATATCGATTTTATATTTAACGAGAATTTTCCTCAACTCAGAACACATGAACTTATTTTAGGATTTCGAAGCGATAATACTGACAACATCCAACCTTATCAGAAAATATACCATTACACTCAGGTTAGGAATAAAGTTTCCTTCAACTTTAACACCAGAGAAAAATACCTTAAGGCATTGGATCTGACATTTGTACATCTGAGCAGTGATTTTCCTCAATCCGTATCCCTGCAAAGTATAGCGATAAACGGACAGAAGCAATCATTTAGTCAAAGTTTTCCACAGAAATGTCTTAAAAAAGAGCTCGATGAGAATACAGCCTCTGTAGATAAGAACCTGATAACAATCAAAACAGAAACATCCGAAGAACATGATAATGAACAGTGTTACAATAAAATATCCATTGTTCTTGATCAGAACTTCTATCCGGAAAATACCGGCTTAGACATTAATTTAGAAAAAGTTAATGTCTTTAGAATGATTGTCACCGCAATAGTAATATTCACCTTGCTGACTCTTCTTCAGATATTTCTTATTAAGTTATTCTCTATAAAAAAGCTGGTCGTTTATTTTAATGTTCACGATCTAATCATTATTTTTACTCTGTATGTATTTAATGCGCTCATAGTCCTATTTTTCGTTCGCGACTTTGAGGATGCCGTGTCTGTTAATCTGTCATGCCTGTTCGTCAGCATTCTTGAATTTACAGGCTTCTATGCCCTTACATTACTGTTTGCAAGAAAAAAAGTATTATTTATAACAGCAGCAGGGATATGGATGATTATCATAATTGGACAATTAATGTGCCTAATAAACTCTCTGAGTTACATCAGTCTGGTCTCAGCAGGTAATATTAACCTTGATAATCTCTCCGTACTGTTTAATGAATACAACTTTAAGTTCCCTACCCTGTTTGCTTTGGCACTGGCTCTTCTAATATCGATTCAGAGCAAGCTCAAAAAAGAAATCACCCTGAAAAAATATCAGGCAAAATTATTTCTTCTGTTAAGTGTCAGCTTTTTATCATGTTCATTTTTACTTAATACACTGGCAAACGGCACCAGAATCGAACATTTTCAGTCCCCCGTTCTGGAATGGGCAAAGACAAATATCATTCGTTTATTCCCCGAAAGTATCAGTTATATCTCACCTATCACTCCAACTTACCTGACACAGTATCCGGAAAACAATTTTAATAGTAAGGAAACATTCTATAATGATACAGTTTATGAAAAGGAACTTCCTTATCCTTTAAAACGCCCCCTGAACAAGCCGAACGTCATAATATTTTTTGTAGAAAGTTTCACTTCTGAATTTATTGATTCATACAGAGACGAACCTCTGAACCTAATGCCATTTATGTCTAATCTCCAGAAAAACTATCCCGATAAAGGAATTACTCTGGTGAGAAATTATTTTAATCACAGTGCCACAACAATAAAGAACATCAGAAGTCAGCTCATATCTGGTTTTCAATACGATTCCGTTATCAAAACTACACTCTCTGACAAGAACTCCATCACGGAAATTCTCAACAACAATAACTACGTAACGTACTTCCTGTCACCAAAAACCGGAGAATGCGAGTTCAATAAAATGCTTCACAAAACAGGATTTAAATACCCTGTCTATGCAAATATGACAAAAATTGGATCAGACATATTTACAAAAACAGACTGTAAGTTTGCAGACTGTGAAGATGACGAAATGGTTACAAGACTTAAGGATCTTATACACTACCATAAGAAAAATAACAGTCTTAATGACAAACCTTACTTCATCAGCATGTACAATATTGGAACTCATTTAAACCAAAAGGGAAGATTATCCTATAAAGACAGTAATAATATAATTCTCAACAGAAATTACACTTTGGATTTTGATTTAAGTACTTTAATTCAATTTTATTACTCTGAACTTGCAGAAGACACCATACTGATACTCACTGCAGATCATGCCATTATTCCTGGAGATTATGACTCTGAGATTATTGATTTTGACCAGGACCACATCATTAATGAAGTTCCATTCTATATATTTCAGCCGTACTATGATCTGCCAAAAGAAATAGATCTTCATGAAGTAGGCGGATATATTAACAGTTTAGCAACAGCTCCTACTCTTATGCATCTTCTAAAAATAAATCAGCCAAATTATTTTCTTGGTTGTTCATTCTTTGAAAAAGAATGCAGAAGAGCAGTCAACCTTTCACAATATACCTGGTATATTGATGACGGCATTTATTTAAAAACCGGAGAGTTTGAGAACAATAAAAAATACAAACCAGTCGAGATAAATAATAAATTACAAATTGAATATCCTAATGAGGATTTTAGAATATATAACCAGTACAGAAAAGCCTATATCAATATGTTTGACCAATAACTTTTGTAGAACGATCGGAAAAGTTGACCACTAAAACGATCAGAAGTTGACCACCATATTTTAAACGTTAATTCTTTGCCAATAAATTTGCTTTTTTAGCAGAGAGCAATCTGTAACTGTCGCCATTGATTGTAAGCACAGTGCAATGATGAAGCAGCCTGTCTAAAATAGCAGTGGCAGCAGTTGAATCACCAAGTATCAGTCCCCAGTCACTGACAAGTCTGTTGCTGGTTACGACGGTACTTTTTGATTCATATCTTCTGCTTACCAGCTGAAACAAAAGATGTGAGCCATTTGCGCTGAATGGACAGTAGCCCAGTTCATCAATGATGAGAACTTTAAACTTTGGGTGGGGGATGCGGACAAAAAACTGGACATATATTACTCAGATTGTTCCCTGTTAAGTCTGCTAATATTAAAGACTTGATTGGAGTTATGTGAATATGCCAAAAAAGATATTAAGCGAAATCCAGCTACTGAAAAAATTGCAGATTTAATTCTCAATAATTATGACGTACAAAATGCTAAGGATGTTAATGAAGCCTTAAAGGACGTCTTTGGACCTATTTTTGAGAAGATGCTTAATGCCGAAATGGATGCACATCTTGGTTATGATAAGAGTTCATCCGAACCAAAAGAAACCGAGAATCGTAGAA
>JAGAYS010000013.1 GCA_017940385.1 Ruminobacter sp.
AGAGTCTTTTGCACGGAATACCCGGTTCAGTACCGTCAGCAGTCATTTCTTTGCTTTTTCACATCATTATTTAGCAGTTCAGATCACATATCACGATTCATTCATTTAACAAAACTGTACAAAAAAAAAACAAATGTAAACTAGTAACGTTATAAATTCCAACGTTTATAAATAAATTATTTTCCGTATATTAGGAGTTTGAATCATGGAAGCAATCAAATACATGACCGGTCTGCTGACCTTTTACATTAAGGGAGAAATTGCTACTGAGCAGAATTTTCTGAAGATTAGGTTCCCTAATACTCTTCTGGCTCTCATTCCTTTAGGATCACGCAAATACAACGTACCGGTAGCACAGATATCTTCGGTAGCTTCAAATTTTAAATTTGACATTAAGAGCTTTTTCATAGGTCTTATCTTCGCCCTTATTTCCTTCAGCTGTTTTTCTGCAGGCGGTAACGGAATACTTGCGGGCCTCATCATACTGGCACTCGGTCTCTGTCTGCTCATAAACTCTTTTATCACTGAACTTAAGGTTGATACCACTTCCGGAACCTATTACTACATTCCGTTTATTATTTTTGAAAAGGCCAAGGCTTCCCAGGCTGAACAGATGATAAGCGATATTATTGCCAACCGTCTTAACGACACAAACAACAGACAGGTATCAGAAGCTTCAACCAATGCCATTGTTGATGCCATCAAATCAAAATAATAACCGGATTTTCCGGGCATGATGACCGGCAGATTAAGAGGGTAAAAATGTCAGAGACGGATTTCCAGCATTACTACAGAGAAATTAGGGAAAGAGACAAAAAAGCTGAAGAGGAAGCCCCTTTACCCCATATATCGGAAACCAGTGTGTGGACCGTATTCGGTTTATCCGTGGGGATAGCCTCAATAATAATCGGCATTTTTACCTCTTACGCCGTAATTCTTGCGGGATTTTCACTATTCATGTCGGTTATCGGCTTCATTAGGAACAGAACTGACACGCTCGGTATCGCATCAGTCATATGCAGCGCTGCAGGCGTGCTTCTCGGCATTGCAATGGAAGCTGTCAGAATCATGTTTTTCGGAGACGGTAATCTGACATTCTTAAATGAATTTCTCCATATGTAGTTCTCAGAGGAGCGGATGCACCGCTCCTCTTTTCAATATCTCCCGTACTTAAATCTGACGGCCGTGCAGCCGTGTCCTTTATCCGCATCCTTTGGTCAGGGGCTTTAGCAGCATCCTTCAGCACCTTCGGTAACCGGTTCAGTTCCTCAGGCACATTGTTTATGCCGTTTTCCGCCGCAAAAGACTATTCGAAGGGTCATGACGTAATGGCGTAATGCCGGTACATACCGGCTTACGCCTTACTGCCGTTACGGCGACTGCCATCGCCACTCAGATTATTTAAAGAGATTGAGAAGATCCGGCGGAAGTCTGGAATCAGGTACATCAAGGGAATAAATGTCCGGAAGATAATAAACCTTTCCGTTTTCCGCAATGTATGATGTCCAGTATGCGAGATAAATCGGCACCTTATGCTCGAGCCTGAGCCAGGTCGTTCTTTCCGATTCTATTATTTTGTCAACCTTGTCTGGACTGAGCTCATCCCTCAGCAGATACTTTGCCAGTTCATTGGACTTCTGAACCCTCACACAACCGGAGCTGTACATTCTTGAAGCGTTTCTGAACTTGCCGGGGCTGTTGGTGGAATGCAGAAATATGCTTTCCTTGTTCGGGAAATTGAACTTGTATCGTCCCATGGCATTGTTGTTACCCGGTCTCTGGACAATTCTGAATTTTTTAAAGCCGTCGGCAGTAAGATCCTCCTGAGTGAGTTCACTCGGATCCACCTCTTCTCCGGCGAGATAGATGGTTATCCCCTTTTTGGCAAGGTAGAATCTGTCTTTGCGGAGCATCGGCAGATAATCCTTTTCAGAAACGGTAACCGGTGCCGTCCACGAAGGATTGAGAATTACATTGTCAATCCTGCTGCTGAGTCTCGGAGTCTGTCGATCGGTTCTGCCTACGACCACATTGCTCTGAAGCACGCTCTTTCTTCCGGAATAAACATTCATTTCCATCTTGGGAATATTTACGAACACGTAGCTTTCACCGCCGTAAAGACCGGGATGATTCATGCGAATCATGGTTCTGGCAATGCTTACCGCTTTGCTTTCATGGGTTTTGAAGATAAGGTCATATGTCAGTCTGCCCACCATTCCGTCAGGCTTCAGACCTTTGTCGAACTGGTAATTCTTCACGGCCTCGGTCAGTTCAAAATCAAACTCACCGTTAATGGGACTGTATTTGTCCAGATATCCCTGTTCCTGCATGAAAAGCTTAAGTGAATCCACGTCTTCCCCGCGGCTTCCCTCCTTAAGCAGTCTGAACGGATAAGGCTCAGCCTCCGTTGCGGATCCCTTCAGCTGTTCAAGCATTTCCCGTCTGTAGGAAATATAGTTCGGAATTTTTGGTCTGAGCATGGTCAGCTTCTGCTCAAGCGTACCGTTTCTCACAGATTCCTCATATGCCTCCACGTCTTTAACCGTAAAGGCGTTATCCTGCTTTCTGAAGGTAAGATTCTGGGCATTTTCCCAGGTAACGCCGGCAAAATTATCCCTGAACCTCTTTACCATCAGGTAGCTGAGAGCCAGTTCCAGCCCATAATCAGGAGTGCTTCTGCTGTTATTAAGGCGCATGTACTGACGGGTGAAGCTTTTGTCAAAATTCGCCACGGCAATTTCAAGAAGTTGGAGATGAATCTCCTTCTGCAGATTCACGGAAGGAATCTGCACATCCTCGGCCCTAACGGCTGCCGTACTGAAAAAAAGGCATACGGAAACCAGAAAAGACAATATAACTCTGTTCATTTGACCTGTCTGTAGTGTTATCTGTTATATATTCATCCGGCCGTCCGCCGCATATCGGGAAGATGGATAAAAATTCATCCGGAGTCCGTGGATAAACAATCAGCGGCGCTGGCAGGTACATAAGCGATTATATCAAAAAAATGAAACACAACATCAGATCCCGTTGCCATTGTCTGACAGTCCGCCGTATCTTTTCATCCGATAATAATATGCAGATGCATGAAAAAGTTTTCATAAAACATGACGTCAGTTAAAATCTTTTCGCTATTTTTCAATATCACGCCGCTTATGTTCTATAATCATTCTGTGGGGTTCTGACAGCCGACCTGCCGTACGGCCGTTTTTCAAAATTATAACTAAATATGAATCACTGCCTTTAAAACCACTTTCTATAGTCATATAATGGCGATCTACTCAGCTGTGGTCAGAATTAATAGGTTAGAGGTGCTACCGTGCAAGAAGGATTTGTCATAACTGAAGGTGTGGCCTGTGCACCTGCCGTTATCTTCAAAAATGATCCGCCTACGGTCAACATAGTACGTATATCTCCGGAAGACGTTGAAGACGAGATTACTCTCTACCGGACAACGCTTGAGCGTACGCACAGGCTTTTTCTGGATGAAAAAAACAACGTCCAGTCCGTCATGGCCAGGGAATTTCTGGATGTTGCAATACTTTACCTGACTGACAGCTACGTAAAAAAGCTTATTGAGGACCGCATAAGAAACGAACTCTGCAACGCCGAATCGGCAGTAATGCGCTGCTACCATGACTACATAAACGAGCTCATCAGTCTGAATGACCCGTTCGTCATGCACAACGAGTTTGAAATCCACAATCTGGCGGAAACGCTTGTTCTTGAACTCAGAAAAAAGAAGGTTACGATTCCAGAAATAACGGAAGATTCCATTCTTGTCTGCAATAACATTACTCCGGCTCAGTTCCTGACAATGAATACCCAGCACATAAAGGGAGTACTCCTTGAAGACGGAAATACCCAGAGTCATCTGGCCATTGTTCTGAGAAGCAGTAAAATTCCGGCAATATTCAACGTATCCAATGCCACGAAGCTCATAGCTCCCGGCACAAACGTTCTTGTTGATGCCTACGCCAACAGGGTTTATCTTGATCCGCTGGATGAGTTAATATGGCAGGCAAACAAGAATGCCCAGAAATACCACAAGGTCAGTGAAAGTGCCATAGACATCATCAAACCGATGATGGCACAGTACAAGACCTCGTCTGACGGCGAACGCATGCGTATTCTGGCCAACATCAACTCCATCTCCGAAATTACCAAGCTTGCATACCTGCCTAGCTCAGGAATCGGCCTTTTCCGAACCGAATTTCTGTTCATGAACTGCAGTCACGAACCTGATGAGGAAGAACAGTATCAGGTATACAGACGCATCATGAACATGCTTCCGAGCAATTATGAAATCACCTTCCGCACATTTGACTTCAATGCCGACAAGCTCCCTCTGTACATGAGCATGTCGTCAGCCTTCAGCGTCGATACCAACCAGCATCAGCGCAAAACCCTGATAACGCAGCTCAGAGCCATACTCAGAGCCTCAGCACAGAGACAGATTCGCATCATGTTCCCGATGGTTGCGGAATATGAGGAAACAAAGGAGCTGATTGAGCTGTATAACAGCGTGAAGCAGTCGCTTACTTCCGAAGGCCATGACACCGGCAGGGTCAAAATAGGCATAATGATAGAAACTCCGGCCGGAGCACTCATGTCAGATTCTCTGGCTCCGCTTGTGGATTTCTTCTCCATTGGCACGAACGATCTTACCCAGTATACCGAAGCCTGCAGCAGGGAGGCAGCCACCCACAGAAATGACGAACTTACCCCTGCCGTACTGAAACTCATCTGTCTTACCGTAAAAAATGCCCGCAAACACCATATCCCGGTATGCATCTGCGGAGAACTTGTTCACAACCTTAACTATCTGGCCCTTTTCATCAGCATCGGTCTGCGTGACTTCAGCGTGGCTCCGTTCTACCTGAACAAGCTTCTGGAAAAAATTCATGAACTTGAGGTTAAAATTGATCTCAATCTGGAAGCCAAGATCAATGCAATTCTTACCAAAAAGGAAATCATAAATCTCAACAACAGTCTCATAGCCCAGAACTTCGGACATTCGGGCATTATCGACTAGTCCCCAATGCCGGAACACCGGGCATTCATGCAGGCTGGTTCCGGAGGACAAAATGGTTCTTATCTAAAGTACACATCTTATTCCTCACTTCCTCATTATTTCTAAATTTTTCTCCACGACGTGCAGACACCAATCCACCTGTAATCCGCACGAACATTGGCATACACCTTACAGTGATTTGTTACAAAAGCTTCAAAAAATGATATGATGTTAGAATGAATAGAAGAGTTTAAATTTTTTACGACATTCATTTTGAATACCTTCTATAAGGATTACTTATGTGGTTTAATTTTAAATTATCCAAAGAAGACGAAAATGATTCGGATTTAACCCTGATTGCACCTATATCCGGTACGGCCATCCCTATCGAAGACGTACCAGATGTCGTTTTTTCTGAAAAAATCGTGGGCGACGGAATTGCCATAAAGCCTACCAGTAATAAAGTAGTTGCCCCATGTGACTGCGTAGTTGAATCAATTTTCAAAACAAAGCATGCCCTCATTCTGAAGACCGTTCCGTATGATCTGCTTCTGTTTATTCACATAGGTGTGGATACCATTGATCTTGGCAGTAATGAAATCTTCTCCCCTCTCGTAAAGGAAGGAGATACCGTCAAATCAGGTGAGCCGATAATGGACTTCAACCTTGATCTGCTGCAGAAACGTCTGAAATCCACTATTTCACCGATACTGATTTCCGCAAATTCCCTGCCGAACCTGGCATCACTCGAAAAAATGACGGAAAGATGTACTCATGGTAGCACGCCAATCATGAAGATTAAGCTGAAAAGCACCGGGGAACCTGAAAAGGAATAAACCGTATGCTCCGTATTGCGAATGAGCAGCAATTCATCAGGCATCTGACTCAGTCAGATGCCTTTTTTACTGTTCAACTTATGCGGTTCACTCAGGCTCTAAGTAACAGGCACAAGCTTATTACCGCCGGAGTGGCAACAATTCTCTTAAACTCAGGTAAAAATAAGGTTTCAGAAATCCGAGACTTGTCTCTAAGGATGAATTTTCATCCGTTAACTGTTATTTCAGTCTGTACCTCTAAATTATTATCTGCATATACATGGAACATACAGTCCTGTTGTCCTGTGGTTCCGGAGTCCGACAGAATCGGACATTTGGATAACACTTCCGTGGAAAGTCCGAGGCTCATGACGGAAGTCTGAAAGCATGACTGCTTCACTGCATTCCGCTCAACACGTTTGTGAAGTCCGGTTGGGGTTAAACTCTTTAATGACAGTGGTTATCTTCTCACTCTCATGAATCATGATGATTGTTCCATTAACGCTCCGGTACATGGCAAACAGAGCTCTTTTAATTTACAAACATTAATTTAATCACATACATAGAAATATTAATTGCGATTTATTTGTAATCTATTACAGCATTGATTATAATTTAATCAGAATCTCTATTGTTTGGTACAGGGTTATAAATACGCCCCAGGAATTATTAACAGTGACAGAGGTATGGGACATGATCGGATTAATACTGTTTATAATCATAATATCTCTAATTCTTCTATTCATTTCATGGATAATGTCAAGTCCTGAAGGAATTTGTACCGTGGTTACTATGCTTATAGGCACCCCGCTGTACCTGATATGCGGTAAGGACGTCGGGTTTGAGGCATGCATCATAATATCCATGATGGGACTAATCGGATTATTCTCAGTTATTGTCCTGATACTCTGGATAGTGGAAAAGATATTCATACCGTTGTGGAACTGGTTCTGTGATATAAACGGATGGGAAAAACGCAAGTTTACCAAGAAGGATCCTTTTGGCTTAGATGCTTTATAAAGAGAAAATCCATCCAGCTCCGTGTTTAGAGTAAAACAAACTAATTGACAGTAAAGTTTAACAGTATCTCACTGAGATTATTCAACAGATGTGCTAGACTGTATGACATGAGAATCATGTTAATCGGCGTTGGATTCAGAGGATGACAGAATGTTAAAGTCTATAGGTATTGGGGCAGAATTATTTCATAAGCTTATTGAAAATGACTGCTATTACGTCGATAAGACTCCTTTTATCAAGACCATATTTAAGGAAAACAAAGCGGACGTAATGCTTATCACAAGACCAAGACGTTTCGGTAAAACTCTTACCATGTCAACATTCTATGATTTTCTGTCTCTTGATCCTGAAAATCCCGGAGACGTGTCCCGTCAGGAAAAGTGGTTTAAGGACACCAAAATCTTTGAGGATAAGGAATTCTGCCGTGAATACATGGGAAAGTTTCCGGTTATTTTCATTTCCCTGAAAGCTGTTTCCGGCAATGATTTTGCTGGGGCTTATGAACAGTTTGGCAGTATTGTTTTCAACATGTACAATTCTTTCCGCTACTTGGCTGACAGTTCAAAACTCAGTGATACGGAACTCAGATCATTTAAAGATGTGGCTGATAATGAAGACTTTATCTGTGATATCAGAAACAAAAATAAAATGAAAAATTCATTAAGCAACCTGCTGATGTTTCTGTACAAGCATCACGGCGTTAAGCCCGTTCTGCTTATTGACGAATACGACGTCCCTATCGCCAAGGCTGCCCATAACGATTACTACCGGGAAATGATTGACATCATAAGTCAGTTCTTAGGCAATGCCTTAAAAACCAATCTTTACCTCGGCAGAGCCGTGCTTACCGGCTGTCTGAGAGCCGCCAAAGAAAGTATTTTTACCGGGCTCAACAATTTAAAAATCTGTTCAGTTCTTGATACCGGCAAGGATGATATTTCTCAGGGAATTGGTTTTACTGAAAAAGAGACCGGAGAGGTATTGTCTTACTACGGTCTTACTGACTATTACGAGGATGTGAGGAATAATTACGACGGTTACTACTTTGGCTCAAACCATATGTACTGTCCGTGGGATGTCATGTCATTTTGCGATGATAACTACAAAAAAGTCGGAGTGGAAAATAAAACCATTACGGCGGACAACTACTGGATAAACACCAGCGGTAACGACGTAATCGAAGAATTCATGGGATTTATAGAGCCTGAAGACGTCGATAAAATGCAGGATCTTATGGACGGCAAATCAATTACCACGGAAGTAAGAACCTCTCTGTGTTACGGTGATTTAAAAGAACATGACATCACCGATTTCTGGACACTGCTGCTGTACACCGGATATCTCACCTTCGATCCGCAGTCCCGTTCTC
>JAGAYS010000014.1 GCA_017940385.1 Ruminobacter sp.
AATTTCACGACTAAAGACAAACTGCAATATTTCTCTGGGATTCATTCTGCTGTTTGTAGTTTCACTGATAATTTCCTCAATGTGATCTCTGCAGAAAGTCAGATTCAGCCTGTCAGCCATAGACAATATGAAACGACCTCCACGAATGAATGCAAAACGTGGATTTACCGTGTAAACTGTAGATGTTGAAAAAACAGAAACGGATTTACCGCATACATTGAATGAATTTACTACATACATTGAATGAAGGTCGTTATGAATAAGATAATATATATTGGAATGGATGTCCACTCTTCTAACTTTACTTTGTGCTCTTTTGAACCAGGTTATGGCATGTCTGAAGATAAAATATTCGGTCAGGTGCAGTTTAAGGATGACCTGATTAAAAATACCGAGAAGTATATTTGTAATCTGAAATCACAGAGAAAGGATATTGATATTGTCTGTGGTTACGAAGCTGAATGTCTCGGTTATGTTCCTTACAGAGAATTAACCAGATCAGGCATCAACTGTAAGATTCTTGCTCCAAGCACCATGGCCGTACATATAGGTCTTTTGGAGCAGGGCATCTCCAATGTACTTTTCATTCCGGAGGATCTTGTTGATGGTCGAGGTGTGCCATGTGGTCTTGCCGGCTCCGGTGGGAATGCCGTCCCGTCCAAGTCCGGCTTTGATCCTGTCCATGCTGTAGCCCTCTAGGTATTCCCGGTAGATGCGCTTTACGATTTCAGCCTGTTCCGGATCAATGATGAGATTGCCTTCCGCATCCTTGGTGTAGCCCAGAAAGCGGTTGTGGTTAACCTGCACCTTTCCCTGCTGGTAGCGGTACTGAAGCCCCAGCTTGACGTTGTGGGACAGAGACAGGGATTCCTGCTGCGTCAGAGAGACCATTATGGTCAGGAGTACCTCGCCCTTGGCATCAAGTGAGTTGATTGATTCCTTTTCAATGAACCGGAAAATGCCGGAAAATAATATCCGGCTGTTTTCCGGGGGGAAAAGGTTACTGTTTCTTTTTATTGGTATCCGTATCCTTAAATGAAGTGATCGTTTTCAGATCATGATGAATAACCGGAATTATTTCGTGTTTCTTAAGATACTGTCTTACCAGATTGGCATCGCTCCCGTACTTTCTGAGAACCTCTTTTCCCTTTAGTTTTTTGAAGCCGTCCTTGCCCTTAAGCACGTAGTCTGTGGTGAGAATTCGGTACTTCCCGTCTTTTACGACAGGAGCGGCCTTGCCGTCATCACCGACGATCATAACGTCTGATACAACCGGTGTTGCGGTGTTGTTGATGGCATAGCTGAAGCCGTAGCCGCAGGGAATACCTCCGTCTCTGGACGTGATGTCATCGTTGACGTAGGATACGACCTGATTCAGCACCTCGATGAGCTCGGTACCGGTGAGTTCAATTTCCACAATCTCATTGTTGAACGGAGTTATGGCCATAAGCTCAAGATCGGTAAAGTTCCCCTGTTCCAGATCGACTCTGTACATTCCTGAATTGCCCAGATAAACTGACGCTCCTGTTCCGTCAAGATACATTCTTCCGAAGGCCTTGCAGGTTTCTGAACCGTATGGATTAGGAGTGTCCTTGATGAGACAGTTATCGGTAGGGTAGCGGGTGGTGCACAAATCCTGTGTGGCTCTGCCCAGATATTTGAAATTCTCCCTGATTTTGTTTCTGTACGGTTCCAGGGCTTTGGTCATTTCTGCGTTAGGTGAAGCTTCCACAAAAGGATTGTCTTCGGCACTGATAATTTCCTTTATTCTGGCAGCGGCAGCCTTCTGCGCTTCGGCGGTGACATTGTCACCCTTAAGGGTGGCGGTTGCCGACCACAGCGGCAGTATCGGTGAACCGGAACATTCGGTTACGTTGCCTTTTTCGTCAAATGTAACCTTCAGGTCACCGATAAGCTTGCCGTATTCAAATGCCTGAACCACGCATATCTTATTGCCAGATGCATTCTTTCTGGTCATTGGATATACGCATTCACCCTTGATGCCTCCGGCCCTGAAATCTCCGCACAGGCTGTGAGAGTCACCGCCTATAATGATGTCTATGTCATTGAATTTGGCAGAGTTGATTCGGTCATCCAGTATGCCCTGATGTGATATAAGCACATGAATGTCTGCCTTTGAGGCATTTTCCGCGGTCATGGCATTGATGAGAGGAACTGTATCCTTAAATGACATGTCCGGATCAGGAGATGAACTCTTTAGAATTTTGTTGGCAGTGGTAACGGCATAGAAAGCCACGTTGCGTCCGTTGATCTTTCTGATGACCTGCGGGATCCCGGTGTCCTTGACGGGACTGTCCTTTCCCACTGTAAGATCCGAATTTATCATAACGCTCTGCGGACTGAGTTTTTTCATGTAATCCATGTATTCGGCGATACCTTTGCCGCCGTGGTCGAATTCATGATTGCCGAGCATGTAGTAGTCGGTTCCGAATACGCCGTGAACAACGGCGTCAGCTTCACCGTGGAAATTGTCATAGTTTGAGGCATTGCCGGTTATCTGGTCACCTGCGGAAATCAGCAGTACGTCCGGATTACGTCTGCGGGTCTCCTCAATGATGCTTTTTAAGGCCTCCGGACCTCCGGCTTTAACCCTAACCAGACCTTCCGGTACCCTCAATGACATGGAAACCGGATCAATGTAGGAGTGGACGTCATTTACGTGAAGAAATTCCAGTGAATAGTTCCCGGAAGACTCTGTTTCTGCTGTCTTTGCCTGAATCACGTTTTCTGTCGGGGCTGTTGCGGCCTGTTCGGTTTTTACCGCCGCGGCTGTTGCCGGTTTTGCAGGTGCGGCCTTTGCTGAGGATTCAGCCGGGAGGTTGTCGCCGCAGGCTGATATCATAAGCGCCGCAGCCGGAATAAGTGCAAGTTTTGCAGTTTGGTTCATTTTCATCCTGTACATCCTGTATTTTCCGTTTATGTTTCGTGATTATGCAATTCAGGCCGGGGCTGTCATTTATCTCTCCGGCCGTATGCGGTATTCGTTGTTGTAGTCCTGGATAAGTCTCTTGGTGATTTCCTTTTCCGGTTTGCTGATGATGAACTTGGCGTTGCCGTAGTCTTCCTGCCGGCCCTGACTGAGAACAAGAATGTTATCGGCGATGTGTTTGATGAGGCCGATGTCGTTGAGGCAGATGACAAGTGCGGTATCCTTTTCCTCCTGACAGTCCAGCAGCATGTTCAGACAGTGGGAGCGCAACTGTGCGTCGAGTTTTTCAATGTTGGAATCGACAAGGAGAATTTCCGGTTCCATAACCAGAGCCCTGGCAAATGCCAGTCTGAGCATCTGATTCGATGTCAGAAATCCCGGATAGCTGTATTTTATGCTTGATGACAGACCGACGTACTCAAGTATCTTGTCAATGCGGTAATCACGCTGTACGGTGGAGTAGTCGGTATTGATTTTCAGCGGCTGCTCCAGAATGAAGTTTACCCTCTTGTGCGGATTAATGGCATTGTTGTAGTCTGATGAGAGCAGACGGATGAAGCCGACTCTGTCACGGCGTTCAAAGTCCTTCAGCGGTTTGCCGTACACCAGAACCTCTCCGGAGTGGGGAATGTCTGGATTGTTCAGAATGTGCAGCAGGCTGGATTTGCCGGAGCCGGCATCGCCGGTCAGTACCAGCGTCTGTCCCTTTTCCAGGGTAAAGTTGATGTTCTTGAGAATCTCCACCTTTTTATGGAAAAAGAGATACTTGCGGTTCTTTATGGTGAGGCCGAGATCCTTAACCTGAAGCAGGGGAATATGTTTATTTTGATTCATTTTCCTTCTCCATGTTAAGCGGATAGTAACACCTGAAGAACCCGTTTTTTGTTTTGACAATCGGAGGCATGGTATTGCATTCGCGATCGGCGTGAGGACATCTTGGCCCCAGCGGACAGCCTATGGGGGTCTTCGTGAATTCCGGAGGATCACCCTTGAGAACGTCCAGCTTCATTTTGAGTTTTACCTGCCTGTTGAATTCCGGTATGGCATTGATCATTGACTGGGTAAAAGGGTGGTGCGGGCAGTTGATTACCTGTTCCTTCGGACCGCTTTCAACAATCTGACCGCAGTAGAGCATCTTAATCGTGTCCATGAGGTTTGATGCCGGTCCGAGGTCATTGGTAACGTACAGCAGGGTGCCCTTGCTGTTTTCCACGTAGCTGTGGAACAGTTTAAGAATCTGAACCTGCGAGGTACTTGTCATGCCGCTTATCGGGGAGTCGGCAATGAGTAGCTTCGGCTTTCTCGAGAGTGCCATGGCTATGATAATCTTCTGACACAACACTTCGGACAGCTGGTACGGAAGTGCTCTTAAGACCTGCTTGGTATTCTTTATGCCCACCTTGTGCAGAATGTTGTTTACTACCCTGTACCTCCATAACGGCCAGCGGTACCATTTGTCGTCAAAGCAGTGACTTCCGAGCGAGGCTCTCATTTGCACGCCTATCGGAAGTTCCGGATCCAGACTTGCACGGGCTTCCTGGAAAATGATTGCCACTTCACTGCTGAGGATTTTGCGGCGTTCTGCAACACTGAGATTGGTAAGATCCATGTCCCTGAACTTGAAGTAGTCCATGGTCACCTTCATGTCGTGACCGTACATGCCCATGATGGCGTTGATGATGAGACTTTTGCCGGAACCTGAGCTTCCGACCAGACTGCATATCTCTCCATCGTTAATCATTAGGTCAAAGTTCTTGCAGACCTGTATGTACGAGGTTTCGCTTCTGAGCTGTATGGACAGATTTCTGATATCAAGCAGCATCGGCCACCCCCGTATTGAGTACGCGGCAGATTCCGTGTCCCACCAGTTGAATTGAGGCGATGAGCACTATCATGGCCACTCCGGGAATGATGGCTTTTGACGTGCTGACGTAAATGATGTCGATGCCTGATGCCAGCATGTTGCCGAGTTCCGGAGTCGGAGGCTGTGCCCCAAATCCCAGATATCCGACTGCGGCAATGTCTATGATGGCAATGGATATGCCCTGGGACATGTTTGAGATTATGGTGCTGAGAATGTTCGGCAGAATGGTCGTGAAGGTGAGATGCAGGCGTGATGAACCGTCTGATATTTCGGCTCTGACGTATTCCTTTTCCAGCTCCTTTTTCGCGGCACCGTAGCTTTCATGAATGAATCTCGGCAGCAGTGATATGCCGATGGCAAGAGCCGCGTGCGGCAGACTGGCTCCAAGAATGCCGATGGTAATGAAGGCGATGAGGATTGAAGGAATGGAGAACAGTATGTCGAATATGTGGTGAAGAACTCCCTTACGTGTCCTGCTGCGTGACATTGCACTCATGAGACCGAACGAAGTTCCGATTATCAGTGATGCAAAACAGGCGAGAAACGCGTATTTTGTGGTGTTCTGAGCTCCGATGAGCAGACGTGACAGAAAGTCGCGGCCGAATTCGTCAGTTCCCAAAAAGTGATGCAGACTGCCTCTGTCACTCCATGACGGAGGCAGCAGTCTTTCGGCCACGTTCTGGGTCAGCGGATCAAAGTTTACCCATATCGGCAAAATGAAAATAACGCATATGCAGAGTATCAGCGTATAGAGACCAATCATGTCCGTGGTGCTCTTTTTATAAATTTCCCACGCGATATCCTTGTCGGACTGAATTTCACGTGCTTCTCTGTTTAAGTCAAACATGGCGTTTCCTGTTCCTGTTATCCGTGGGTCAGGCGGGTTCGGTTAATTACCAGCGTACTCAGGATATCCAGGGTTATGTTGAGAAGTAGGAAGCTGGTTCCCAGTACAAAGGTTGTGGTTTCTATGATCCTGCCGTCAGAGTTGTTTATGCTCTGGGTAATCCATAATCCGGTGCCCGGCCAGTCAAATATTACCTCAACCAGAATACAGCTTGAATAAAGGTTACATATGATGATGTTCAGCTTTTGGACAATGTCCGGAAGAATGTTTCTGAGAACATGGTGTATTCCTATGTCAAAACGGCTTTCTCCGCGGCAGTATGCCGCCTTTATGAAGTAGTTCTGGGTAAGGTTTATCGTGGCTCGGCGGGTAATGCGGGCAAACGTGGCGCACGGCACGAGGCTGAGACTTATGAGCGGCAGGGTAAGGTGCTTCAGCATGTCGATTATGATTTCGTTATTGCCCTGAATGAATACGTCTATGACCATAAATCCGCTATATCTCGGAACATCATACAGCATGGAGATGTTCCCCGTGGTGGGAAAGATCTTGATGTAAATGCAGAACAGCAGAATGAATATCTGGGCACTCCAGTATACGGGGACGGAACTGCCGAGAAGACAGAAACCGTAAACGCACTTGTCCAGAACGCTGTGATGATTGAGACCACCGACTATGCCAAGGAAGATGCCGAAACAGAATGATACGGCAAGTGACAGCAGCAGAAGCTCGATTGTCGGCGGGAAAAACAGCTTCATTTCCTCAATGATGGGCATGCCGCTCTCGGTACTGTTGCCGAAGTTGAAGGTCACCAGATTGCCGGCATAGTGGATGTATTCCGGAATGATTTTGTTAATTTCGACGTCACCGAGTCTTATGTGTGCCCAAAACAGAATGAGCGTCAGAATGAAAAGTGTTATGAAGAACAGTTCAAGCTTCTTGACGAGGAATTCTATCATTTTTTATCCCCCTCATGCTTTATGCGTGCGTTTATGAAAGATACGCCGCCGTAAGGGGTCGGTTCCACTCCTTCCACGTATTCCATGGCCACGAAGAGATTAAGGTTGTAAATGAGAGGGTAGACCGGCATTTCGTTGACCAGAATGTTCATGATGTATTTCTGCAGGCGGATGGCATCAGGATCGTTCTTGTCGAGATATGACAGATCCTCATACATGTTTTCCACGGTATCGTTGCACCAGCCGGTATAGTTTCCCGTATAGCTGATGTTTGGACTGAGTGATGAGCGTCTGCGGTTGTTCTGTTTGCAGGAAATCATCTGGTAGATGAGACTTTCGGTATCGGAATATACGTTTACGATGGCAAGATCGAACAGTCCCTTCTTGATGCGGTTCTGGCCCTGGTTAGTGCGGTACGTTTTTATCCTGGCCCTGAGTCCCTTCTTTTCAAAATTGGATTTGAGGAACTGTGCTATCTTGGAGTGTGCGGTGTTGGAAATCACGTTTGACTGAAAGATGGTGATTTCAAGCTCCTGCTGTTTAAGCTTTTCGTAAGCTTCAAGGTATTCCTGTCTGCTAAGCTCATGGGCAAAAAGATCGTGACCGGGCTCCGGCAGGTCTTTTTTTGGGATGGCGTAGTCCGGAATGTCCTCGTTGAACATGTTGACGAACTTGTCTGATTTTTCGTATGTCAGCCGTCTGGAGTCGGCATCTTTGAGAAGTTCGCGTTCAACGTCCTTTTCCAGTGCGAGGTCGGATGATGCGGAGGCGCTGTCGTTCTGAATCTTCAGAAAGCTTGACGGATCCTCATCGAAAAGCTCCACGATGTAGTGTCCCTGGTCAAAGAACACGGATCTGTTGAGTTCTTCAAGACTGAACATTGAAGACAGGGTGCGCCGGAGGGCTCCGGTACTGAGATACGGTTTTTTTGTGTTGTATATGATGAAAGTTCCGTTCAGCGTATTTTTCCTGATGAGATTAAAGTCCTTTGGAACCTTCTGCAGAAAACTCATCTGGCTGGCCGTCGGATTACTGATGATGTGGCATTCGCCGGTAAACATCTTATAGAGAAGCTTGTTTGCACGGTATGAATTGGTGAGAATCAGATTTTTTATTTCCGGTCTGTGTCCGTGATAATCAGAAAATCTTTTGAGTTTTACGTAACGCCCGCGCAGAAAATTGTATTGGGTGTAAGGTCCGCTGCCTATGGCATAGTGATCAATTGTTTCCTTGGGCAGGTTCTTCTGTATGATGGTGTCCGCATATTCCTTGCTGAGAATCACCGAGTTGTCGGTGGCCAGGAATGACTGCAGAAGGTTGGTAGGCTGCTTCAGTTTGAATTCGACTTTGTAAGGTCCCACTGCCTTGACGCTTATCAGGTTGTTCACGATATCCATGTGGGATATGTACGGAAAATCCTCCAGAGGCCTGTAGAAGGGATTGTCCTTGTTGATTATGCGGTCAAAGCTGAAAGCCACGTCCTCCGCATTCAGTTTTCTTGAAGGCGTGAAGAACTCGTTACTGTGGAAGGAAATGTTTTTCGCAATGTCGAATACGTATATGGTGTCGTTATGGTAGATTCTTTCGAGTGTGCCCACTGCGCTTCTGGTGGCCTTTGTCTGGGGATCTATGCTCAGCAGTCTGTCGTAGACCGCAAATGAGATTGAAGAGGCCATCGACGATATCGGGTGGCGTTGCGGATTCATGTGGGAGATGTTTCTCTCTGAGCAGTATATCAGACTGTCACGGTTTATTCCCTCGGAGACGGAGGCCAGAGCTCCGGCCGGCAGGAACATGCCGAGCAGTACCAGTAATGGCAGAAAAACAAAAATTTTCATGAAAAGCAACAATCCGTATAAAAAAGTAATATATGCCGTTTTGGGAACACACTTTTAACTATCACATTTTATCAAAAAATATGTTCCGCCCTCAATTTGGGGAATGTTTAATTGTATAAATTTAGACATCTGAGCAGGTTTGTTAATGCTGAAACCTTTTGTTGTGGTCTGTTTTGCGTGTTTTATTGTATGATGAAACGGTTTCGGAACGTAATTACGCATTTCGGAACGATGAAAGGAAGATAATAATTTTCAGAACCTGGCAAACGGAGGAGGCGTGTCATGGCAAAAACAGGGGCAACCGGAATTACAAGGATAATAAAGGCCGGAAAATACAGCATGCAGGGACTTAGGGCGGCCTTTGTAAACGAGGCGGCTTTCAGACAGGAAAGCATTCTGGCAGTAATCATGATTGCGGCTGCGGTTTTTCTGTCACGTGACGTGAACGGTTTTAATCCGTTATGCTTTACCGCACTTATCAGCGGTCCTTTTCTTGTAATGATCGCGGAAATCATAAATTCTGCACTGGAGGCCGTGGTGGACCGCATCGGTGATGAGTACCATGAGCTTTCAGGAAGGGCAAAGGACATGGGCTCCGCTGCCGTATTCATTGCTCTTACCTATACGGTGATTACCTGGGTGCTCATCATCCTTCATGTCTGCACGGATCTTTTCTGATGGGTAAGGAAAGTCTTCCGGAAAGCAGTGTCCGCGACACGAAACCTGCAGATGACGGGAGTGAGATTGAAAAGATTCCGGAAGTCATAAAGCTTCGTAACAGACAGAAGAGTGTCAGGCTCGGAAAGGTCTTTCTGTTTATTCTGTCACTGAGACCGATAATAACCGGTTTTCTGACAGACAGGGATTTTAAGAGCTATCTCCTGAGTTTTGACTACAGCGCTGAGGATATTACCGATACCCTTATGCCTCTTTGTTTTCTTTTCTGCTGGGTGGTTTTCAGAAATTACCGTATAGGCTATGTTGCCGCTTTCGCCGTTTTTGTAAGCGTAATTCTTCAGCTTTATCAGAATCCCTGGATGCTGAGCATCAATCCGATAATAAACGGTTATTTTCTCTGTATTGCAGTGGTTGCCTACGGTGCCCACAGTCAGGGAGTTGTGGAGCGGATGAAGGTTATTTTCAGGGGGCTCGTGTAGGACTGACACCGTATGTTCATATCCGCTGCCGTGACTGAAGATGTCGTGTACCTTTGAATCCATGTATTCTTGTATTCTTGTATCTGCCCGGTATTTATTTTTCTTTCTTAAAGGTATGGAAGTCTCAGGTCGTAACAAACGACTATCTGATTTGGTCTTTGTCATGCATGTTTAACAGGTGTCATCCGTCCGTCATCATTCTTCTGGCCGGGGCATGGTCCGGGGAAACGTACGACATGTTTCGGACACTGATTTTTCATGACTGTCAGAGCTGTTCGGGCTGTGTTTTTTACGCTGTAAAAAAACCGTCAGACCGTCTCGAATGTAATAGTGTGATTATTCTCGAAAAATTGACTGTTAATTGTTCGGTTTTTTAATGATGATTTTCATGTTTATTGAATAATACGATTTGTGTAAAGGTGTGGATAATCGCATCGCCGGCAGTTGAATTTTATTCAGGTTGATGCCATGTATTAATTGTGAGGCCGGCGGGTTCCTGCCGTGACTTTTTGTTGTTGCATTTCAGAGGATATTAAGGAGTCTGACAATGGAATTCAGTCAGTTTTTTGAATGGCCGTACATCATTTATTCTTTGATGATATTTACCGGGTTTCTGATTTTTGCCATTCAGGCTTTTATTTCTTTTATCGGCGTGGGGATTGAAACTGACGGTGACGGACTGAGTGATCTCGGTTCATCAGATTTTTCGGTCAGATTTATTTCTCTCATGACCGTTGCATCCTTTGCCATGGTCGGCGGTACTTTCGGTCTTTATGCCAATATCAAAAGCGATAGTTTAATCCTTGGTATTCTTGTTACCTTGATCGTCGGTTCTGGAATGGCTTATCTTGTTTACAAGATTAAGTCCACTCTGTATAAACTGCAGAGTAACGGTATTGTCAAGATCTCCAATGCTGTGGGCAAGACCGCCAAGATTTATATCACAATAAAGCCCGGTCAGGTCGGACAGATCGAGGTCGGCGTTCAGGGCAGACGCAAGTATCTTGATGCAGTAGCGATAGACAGTTCCGCTGAATATGCTACCGGTACTCTGGTCAAGGTCGTGGACGTAAAGGATGGATGCATCCTTGTCGTTGAAAAGGCTGATTAAAACGTAAGAACGGATGAAAGTATCTTTTATTGCAGAGACTTTCCTGAACATCGTATTTGTCTGATCGTCAGTGATGTGTCATTTCAGCTGCTTTTAGGAATGTTCAGGTGCATGACGGTGGCAGGGTATCGGAACAGACGTTTATTCATATAATGTTTTTTATTGGTGACTGAGAGCTATGTGGATAATCATTGCTTACGTAGTTATACCGCTCATGGCTGGTGTAATTGGTTTTAAATGCTATCGAAAGTGTCCTGCAGACAAGATTATGGTTGTTTTCGGCGTGACTCCGTTTGGTAAGGGGGTTTCTTCCAGATGCATTCATGGCGGTGGTACTTTTGTATGGCCTCTGATTCAGAGGTTTGCCTTTCTGGATCTTAATCCAATGACGCTGAATGTTCCGTTAAAAGATGCTCTGACCGGTAAAAATGAGCATGTCGATGCGGAAGCTGAATTTGTTATCCGTATATCGTCAGATGAAGATGGCATGCGGAACGCTGCAGACTGCCTGCTGGATATGCCCCGGGGCGAAATAGAGAAAATGGCGGCTAATGTCATTATCGGTATGTTCCGGCTTGCGCTTGCATCGGCTACTGTCGAAGAGGTAATGCGTAACAGGATGCAAATGGAGTTCAGAATTCTTTCCATGACCAGACCGGAGCTTGAAAAGATTGGAATTAATCTCACGAGAGTAACACTCAATGAATATTCCGTTTCAGGCAGTGAAAACGGTGAAGCGGCGGTGACGGTTGAGAATAACGTTTGATCAGTGGCTTGACTGAGGTATTACGTAAAGATGCTGAAGGAGGAACGTGCGGTGTTATGCGTGGCCCGGAATGTGCAGGCAGGAATACGCAGTCTGAGCAGACAGTTGGATTGTTTTTTAAGTTTTTTGTGTTTTTCCTAATAACGGGATAAACGCATATGTGTGTAATGTTTACTATTAGAGGATTAAATCAATGGGTGTAATGTTTGTTGGTATAGCAGCAGGTGTAGTCATACTGTTCATGCTGATAGCATTTGTGGTTAACAGATATCGTAAGTGTCCGTCAGACAAGATTCTGGTTGTATTCGGTAAAACTTCGTTTGGCGGTGGTAATTCCTCCAAGTGTTTCCACGGCGGCGGTACTTTTGTATGGCCTCTGATTCAGGATTACGCATACATGAGTCTTACCCCGATGACCATCAACATTCCGTTAACCGGCGCTCTGTCACTGCAGAACATCCGTATTAACGTTCCATCAAGCTTTACCATTCAGATTTCTCCTGAAGAGGACATAGTTGGTAATGCTGCAGACTGTCTGTTAAACCAGGATGTTGATCAGATTGAAGATCTTGCCAGAAACATCATTACCGGTCAGCTGCGTCTTACCGTAGCTTCATTAACCATTGAGAAGATTAACAGTGACCGTGAGGAATTCCAGTCAAAGATTCGCATGAACGTTGAACCGGAACTCAATAAGGTTGGTCTGAAGCTTATTAACGTTAATATCACCGATATCTCCGATGATTCAGGGTATATTGAAAGTATCGGTAAGAAGGCTGCTTCCGAAGCTCTGAACACTGCAAAGGTTCAGGTGGCCGTTCAGGAAAAGATCGGTTCCATCGGTGAATCTGAAGCCAGAAAGGATAAGGATATTCAGGTTGCCAACAACGATGCTTCCGCACAGAAGGGTATCAAGAAGGCTGAAGCAGAAAAGCGCTGCTACGTGGCTGATCAGGAAGCTCAGGCAATTCAGGGTGAAAACTCAGCCAAGCAGACCGTGGCTCTTTCCAATGCCGAACTGAAGGTTATCGAAGCCGAAGCCTTCCGTAAGGCGGAAGTTGCAAAGCGTGAAGCCGAAGTTGAAATTCAGAAGGCTCAGTACGCCGCAGAAAAACAGCGTTTGAATGCTGCAGAAGTTGCTAAGCAGGAAATTGACAAGCAGAAGATCATCATCGATGCAGAAGCTGCCGCAGAAAAGGCAAGACAGATTGCACAGGGTGACGCAGACGCAATACTCTTCAAGTATAAGGCTGAAGCAGAAGGTCAGAGAGCACTGCTTGAGGCTAAGGCTGAAGGTTATAAGAGACTGGTACAGAGTGCCGGCGATGACGTAAGCGCTGCTTCAACACTCCTCATGATCGAAAAAACTCCAGGATATCGTAACCCTCCAGACCGAGGCTATCCGCAACATCAAGATTGATAAGGTTACCGTATGGGATCGTGGCAACGGAGAAGGTGACGGTAAGACCTCTACTGCAGATTTCCTGTCAGGAATGGTTAAGAGTCTTCCTCCGCTCCATGACGTTGCTCAGATGGCCGGTCTCAAGCTTCCTGCGTACCTCGGTTCAGTGGGGTCAAATGACGGTCCTGCTCCGGCAGCACCTAAGCCACCAAAGGCTCCTAAGGCTGAATAATAATCTTTTACAGTGATTTGAAAAACAGGAAGGCGTACCGTTACGGTGCGCCTTCCTTATTTTACGGTCAGAAGACCGCGTCTGCCGGAGCTGAAGTTTTTTGTCAGTACCGGTCAGTTATGGCGTGACGGAAAAATCGGTTCCGGTGACAAAAATTGCCCATACCCGTGAATATGCGGGTTTTGTGTTTAATTATCTTATCTGTAACAGTCGATAATATGGTAATATGTTCATAACTGTTTACATTTGTCACGGCTTTTTACCGGGCACTCATAAACAAAAACAATTTATAAAGTGAGGATGTACTGCATGTCGGCAACACGTTTGGAAAAACTCCGTAAAATCAGTCCTTTGGTCATTGGTGACATTATGCTGGACAGGTTTATTTACGGTAAGGTTGAACGAATCTCCCCTGAAGCTCCCGTACCGATTTTCAAATACGATCATGAAAAGGAAATGTTGGGCGGTGCCGGAAACGTGGTTGCGAACATAACGTCACTGGGCTGTAAGTGCGATTTCCTCGGGGTTATCGGCAATGATGCCGAAGGCCGTAAAATATCATCTCTTCTCAAGAAAATCGGTGTACACAGCCATCTGCTGCGTCTCAATGACTATCCTACCATCGTCAAGGCAAGACTCATTGCCGGCAACAATCATATCGTCAGAGTCGATCATGAAAAGAATCTGCCGATAATCGCCAATGTTCTGGATCGTTTTGAAAGTATTCTGTCAAAGGCCATCAGAAGTGCCGACGTGGTTCTGCTTTCTGACTACAACAAGGGGATTCTTACCAAAGAAACCACACAGATGATTATCAGCATCTGCCGCAGACTGAACAAGCCAGTAATCGCGGATCCGAAGGGACTGGATTATTCAAAGTACCGCGGTGCCACCCTGATTAAGCCGAATCTAAAGGAATTCGGAGAAGCCACAGGCAGAAAATATTCTCCAAAGAGTGCCACTTTCCATGAAGAGGTTACCGAAGGGGCGCTACGTCTCATGGAGGAGCATGACATCGATAATCTCATTGTAACTCTCAGTGAATACGGCATGCTTCATATCTCCAGAAGTGAAAAGAAGGTTAACCACATCTTCACCGAAGCACGTGAGGTATATGATGTCTCCGGTGCCGGCGACACCACTCTGGCCACCCTTGGTATGGCAATAGGTTCTGGTATGCCGATAAAGGATGCCATGGTTCTGGCAAACAGAGCGTCCGGCATCGTGGTGGGCAAGCTCGGTACAGCCACTGTTTCATTTGAGGAACTGCGTGCCGCATGCTCAGGTAACGGCAGAACCGGAAACTGGGATTCGCTGTTAAAGGATGATGAACTGAAGACCGTTATCGGAAGGGCTCGGGCCCAGAACAGAACCGTAAAGGTCGTATACGGTGATTTCAGAAAGTTTGGAGCTGCAGAGATTGAGAAGCTCAATGACATAAAGTCAGGTTGTGACAGCCTGTTTACCGTTATTTCCGGTAACGGAGCCGAATGTGAGCTTGCCAGGGCCGTGCTCTGCAACCACATAGCCGTTGACGGTGTGGCCGTTTGTGCCGATGCCGAGGTCTGGCTGAAGGAACATCTTGCGGAACTTAAGCTGCAGCAAGGGGATATTGTGGCTCTGGACAGCGTTATTTAGCGTCCGGACCGTGTGTTTTTTGGAATTGAGGATTAGTTTATGATTATTGTTACTGGCGGCGTCGGATTTATCGGTTCATGCATTGTCGCCAAGCTCGATGAACTTGACATTCACGATGTATACGTTGTTGACTGGCTCGGTACCGATGACAGATGGAAGAATGTTGCCAAGCATGAAGTTGGCGGTATCATCCTGCCTGAACAGCTTGATGAATTTCTTGAAGAGCACAAATCCGAGGTAACCGCGGTCATTAACATGGGCGCCATTTCCACAACCACTGAAAGTGACGTTGACAAAATTCTCAGAAACAACCAGCAGCTTGCATGGAAGCTCTGGTGCTTCTGCCGTGACAACAATGCACAGTTCATCTATGCGTCATCAGCCGCAACATACGGTTCAGGTGAACACGGTTTTGTGGACAATGCCGATCTTGACTATCTCAAGTCTCTGCGCCCGCTTAATCCGTACGGCTGGAGCAAGGCTTCATTCGACGTGAAGGTTGCCCGTGAACTGGCTGAAGGCAGGGCAACTCCAAAGCAGTATGCCGGTCTCAAGTTCTTCAACGTGTACGGTCCTAACGAATATCACAAGGGCGGTCAGAAGTCAGTTATCGCCCATATCTTCCCTGCAGTTAAGAGAAACGAGCCTGTAAAGCTCTTCAAGTCATACAGACCTGATTACAAGGACGGCTGGCAGTTAAGGGATTTCGTATACGTGAAGGACGTGGTTGACGTTATTGTATGGCTGCTCCGCAATCCGCAGGTCAGCGGTCTGTTTAACGTCGGTACCGGCAAGGCACGTTCATTCTACGATCTGGCGAAGGCAACCTGGAATGCCATGGGCCTTGAAGAAAAGATTACTTTCGTGGACATGCCGGAAAACATCAGAGACAGATATCAGTATTTTACCGAAGCCGATATGACCAAGTTGCGTGCCGCAGGCTACGATAAGCCGATGACCTCTCTTGAGGAAGGTGTGGCAGATTACGTCATCAACTACCTGAATAAGGAAGATCCTTACCTGTAAGGCTGGTAAAAAGGCAGTAACCGGCGAGAGTGCGGAGGTCGCAGACGGAGTCCGCATTAAACGGCAGTGTATTGCGCGTACTGATACCGGAGGCCCGGACCTCCGGTATCAGTTTATGCAGTGACCTGAAAAAAGGTTGTTTTTCATCCGGAAAACAGAAAGTGAAAGGCGGAAATCATGAAAGGAATCATTCTTGCCGGCGGAACCGGCAGCAGGCTGTATCCGCTTACCGTGGCGGTAAACAAGCAGCTTCTCCCCGTTTATGACAAGCCCATGATTTATTATCCCCTGTCCATACTGATGCTGGCGGGAATCAGGGAGATACTCGTCATCACCAATCCGGAAGAACAGTATCTTTATAAAAGGCTCCTTGGTTCCGGCAGCAAATGGGGACTCTCCATTCAGTACGCAACGCAGGAGGCTCCCAACGGTCTTGCGGAAGCTTTTATCATCGGTGAGGAATTCATTGGCGGAGACAGTGTCTGTCTGATTCTCGGAGACAACATCTACCACGGTCATCAGCTGTCGGAACTGCTGCGCCGATCTGCATCACTCGAAAGCGGAGCCGTGGTATTCGGGTACAGGGTAAATAATCCGGAAAGATACGGTGTTGTCAGCTTTAATGACAATGGCGAACCCGTGTCCATTGAGGAAAAGCCTGAGCATCCCGGATCTTCATATGCGGTTACCGGCATTTATTTCTATGACCGGAAGGTGGTATCTTACGCCAAAAGCATCAAACCTTCTGCCCGCAATGAGCTGGAAATTACCGATATCAATAATATATACTTAAGGAACGGTGAGCTTAAGGTAGAGATTCTGAGTCGAGGAGTGGCCTGGCTGGACATGGGAACTCCGGAACTGCTGCTTGAGGCGTCATCGTATATCATGACTCTTGAAAAAAGACTCAATTGTCAGATTTGTTCTCCCGATGAAATAGCCTACGTTAAGCATTACATCGATGCGGAACAGCTGAGAAGAATTGCCGCAGAATACGGAAACAGCGATTACGGCCGGTATCTGACCGAGCTGGTTGGTTCCCGTAAGTAGATTAACCTTTGTTTCAGGTGATGCATGAAGTGAGATGATTTCATATCACCTGTTTTTATTTCACCTGTTTGTTTCCGTTCTCTTCCATCGTGAAAAGAACACCGGATTGTATGGATTATGCAGATAACCGAAACCGATATACCTGACGTACTGATAATAGATCCCGTCGTGCACCGGGATTCCCGCGGAGAGTTTGCTGAAATAATGCGGGCCTCCGATTTCAGCCGTATTACCGGCGGAAAGAATCTGGTTCAGATTAATCAGTCAGTTTCCGGAAAAGGAGTGCTGAGGGGACTGCATTGTCAGATGAAGCACCCTCAGGGTAAGCTTGTTCGTGCGGTTCACGGAGAGGTTTTTGACGTGGCCGTGGATCTGCGCCGTGACAGCCCAACCTTTGGCAGAAGTGTTTCTGCCGTGCTTTCGGCGGAGAATCACCGCATGTTATGGATTCCTGAGGGCTTTGCTCACGGTTTTCTGGTGCTGAGCGAGTCAGCCTGTTTTGTATACGGCTGTACGGATTATTATGATGCCTCATCGGAACAGACCATTCTGTGGAATGATCCCGATCTGGCAATCAGCTGGCCTGCGGTGAAGAATGCCGACGGTACCATTAGGGCGCCAGTTGTCTCCGCAAAGGATGCGGCCGCTGCGGCTTTCAGGGATGCACTTTATTTTTAGTTTTTTGGTTTTCTGCGTTTTACGTCTATTGATTAACGTGTCGGCATATCCCTGCGGCGCAGGAGCCGGGTGCATGTTCTCAGTTTCCGTCTGAGGTGAGTGTCTATGAGTGAGTATATTATGGTTACCGGCGGAGCCGGATTTATCGGATCCAATTTCGCGGCTTATCTGCTCGAGCATTATTCCGATGTCGGGGTGGTGGTTCTTGATAAACTCACGTATGCCGGCAATCCCTCAAATCTCGACATGGCACGCCGTATCGGCGGTGACAGACTGAAGTTTGTGAAAGGGGACATATGTGATACAGTCCTTGTCGAATCCCTGTTAAGGGAATACCGCATTCTCAGGGTCGTGAACTTTGCTGCTGAATCCCATGTGGATCGTTCCATAGCTGATGCCGATGATTTCATAAAAACGAACATTGAGGGAACATATTCTCTTCTCAAGGCCTGCAGAAAATGCTGGAATGATTTCGGAAAACCGGAGAATACGCGTTTCCATCAGATTTCCACCGATGAGGTTTACGGTTCACTCAGTTCTCCTGATGACCGTCATTTTACCGAGGGACAGGTATATCTGCCGAATTCCCCTTATGCATCGTCCAAGGCTTCGGCGGATCTGCTGGTCAGATCGTTTAACCGCACGTATGGTCTCAACACCACCGTAACCCACGGGTCCAATACCTACGGCTACTGTCAGCATCCGGAAAAGCTGATTCCGATGACCCTTACCAGAGCTTTAAACGGACAGGAAATTCCCATCTACGGCAGTGGAAATCAGGTGAGGGAATGGATTTTTGTAACTGATCACTGTAAAGCCGTTGATTATGTCTTACGCTATGGTAAGAGCGGTGAACATTACAACATCGACGGCGTACCGATGACAAACAATGAAATGGTTAACGGAATACTTTCCATGCTGGACTCGGTTCTTGAGTCCGATGCAGAGCTCCGTGCCCGGTTCCCAAATGCTGCGGTATGCAGGGGAATGAGGTCTGCAGATTTCATAAGACACGTGACAGATCGCCCGGGGCATGACATATGCTACGCGGTTAATGCCGAAAAAATTGAACGGGAGCTCGGATTTAAGAAGGACGTTGAGCTTGAGGCAGGACTTCGCATGACCTTTGAATGGTATCTCGGAAACTGTCTGAAGTCCGGGGCCTAGGATACCGGAGCCTTTTTATGTCGGTGCGTGGTCGTTTGCCGGAGATAGGACAGGGAGAGTATCGTGAATATTTTGGTGATCGGTAAAAATGGTCAGCTGGCTACGGCACTTGCCGAAAGATGCAGACTTCATCAGATTTCGGCTGAGTTTCTGGGACATGAAAGTCTGCCCGTAACCAGTATGGTTGAACTGATGGAGCGTCTGGAAAAATCCTTCCTGGATGCCAAACCGGATGTTGTCATCAATACCGCTGCATATACGAACGTGGAAATGGCTGAGGAAGAATCACTTTCCAATTATGACATCAATTCCCGTTTGCCGCTGTGCGTAGCTCTTATGTGCGGCAAGAAAAGAAAGCCGCTTATTCATATCTCAACGGATTTTGTATTCGACGGCCGTAAGAACGGAGCCTACAGTGAGGATGACGTCACCAATCCTCTCAACGCCTACGGCAAGGCCAAGCTGGCGGGTGAGGAAGTGGTACTTCAGACCGGAGGCAGGGCGATAGTAATCAGAACATCATGGCTTTTTTCCCGCAGAAGAAAAAATTTCATAACGTCAATAATCAGACGTCTCAGGGAAGGACATGATTTTAAGGTGGTTGACGATGAGGTAGGTGCTCCTACATTTGCCATGGATCTTGCCGAGGTTTGTCTGCTCATTGCCGGCAGAATAATTTCCGAGCCCGGATTTAAAGACTGGGGTGTATACAATTACAGCGGTACACCGAATGCCAGCAGATTTGAGGTGGCGGATTTTGTCAGAACCGTGGTTCTCAGTTCTGGACTTCTTTCCGACTGTCCAAATATAGAACCGGTAAAAGCCATGGAGCTGGGCTTTAGCGTGGGCAGGCCAAAAAACAGTATTCTGGATAATTCAAAAATTGTGAAGACCTTTAATGTAAGCCGGGGCAGCTGGAAGGATGAGATACGCGACAACATAATGGATTATTTTATGTAAGCTCATTGACGCTTTCACTGCGAAATACCATGGAAGATAGAACCATATCCGTCGGATATGGTTCTGTTTTTTGTTTTTCACGGAATTGTTGGCATAGGCGCTCTTACCATCCGACTAACAGCTATCGCTGCAAAGTAGGAAAGTGGGGCGGCTACTTTATTATATTTTCACTTTCTTGGATTTGGTGAACGTATAAGCATGTGTCCGTATATTTAGCCGGCAGCATCAGATTCTGATTTGGCTTCTGCTTCCTTTGTGCGTGCGATATCAGCTTTAGCTCTTTCAAGAGCTTCCTGGGCCATTTTACGGCCTGCCTCTATGAAATATCCGGCGTCATCGGTAAGATCGGTACAATTCATATTGGTTGTAGTCAGTCCGATTTTTTTGAGCCTCCGATCTACGTCATTGCGAATCTGTGTCAAAAATTTTTCCTTGTCACTGAAAATCTCTTCAGCGGAAAATGAGGCAATGGTCAGACGTAACTGTTCGTTAATAATTTTGTTTACCCGTTCTTCAATTTCGTTTGTTTTTTTGTCAAAAAGAAAGTTAACGGCTTTTTCTAAATCATCATTGCAGAGCACGACTGAAAATGCTATGGGCATTGTGATGCGTACATTGTTGCGTGCGGGAGCATCCTTCAGTGGAATCGGGAAATATAAAATCGGATAAGGTATGTATGAATAGTCCTGGATAAAAGGAACAACGAATGTTCCTCCGCTGTTAATATATTTTATGATTCTGTTGCGGTCATTCTTTTTGAAAACAACCAGAATCATATCGTATGGGCATTTGTGGTACATGACAAAACACATAACCGGCAATATAAAAATTATGCAGACTGTAATAACAGGAAAAAGTACCGGAAGAAGATGATTCATGATTATTCCTTCTTTAGTTTTTTTTTCGGAATCAGGAAACAGTACAAACTGATGAAGCGGAAGATAAGTTCCCGCACGGAAATCAGAGATAATTCATGTTTCAGTGACTCATTATAAACAGACAAACAGCATCGGCCAACTATTACTGCAGTTATACTTGGCCCTGATCCTAAAATCTTAAAAACAGTTTATTTATTTGCAGGTAACCGTCAGACATCGAACGGGAGATGACTGATAACAGCTATTTGCTCCAGCCTTTCTCACAGCAGCCGTCAGGTACTGCTGTCTTTGCCATGGCATTTTCCTGAGACTCCACATAGTCATAGATGGCAATCTGGGAGCGTATCTTTTTGCGGTTACCGCGGGGAACGTATTTGTTGTCCTGTTCCCTGTTGATGATACGTGCCTTCATGTTATCGCTTAACTGTATGTTAAGGATATTAAGAATATGTCTCTTAAGTTCAGGATCATAGATAGGAGTGCCTACTTCAATTCTGAGATCAAGATTTCTGGTCATCCAGTCGGCTGATGAGATATAGAGTCTGGCATCGCCGTTGTTGTGGAAATACATGATGCGCGGATGCTCAAGGAACCGGTCAACGATGCTGATGCCCTTTATGTTGTCACTTAAGCCCGGAACCCCCGGAAGCAGGGAACACATGCCTCTTACTATAATGTCAATTTTGACTCCGGCTGCTGAGGCCGCATAAAGCCTTTCAATAAGAGATTTATCCACCAGGTTGTTAACCTTGAGAATGATTTTGGCTTCAAGTCCGGCCTTAACGTTCTTGATTTCGTTATCTATCAGTTCGTAGATCTTCTTGCGGGCATTGATAGGAGATACCATCAGATGACTGAATTTTGGTCTTGTATAAGGATATTCGATGAAGTCAAATACCTTTTCCACTTCTTCAGTGAGATCCGCATTCTTGGTGAACAGGGCAAAGTCGGTATAAATCTTTGCCGTCTTTTCGTTAAAGTTACCGGTACCGATGTGGGCATAGCGCACAATGGCGTTGTCCTCAATTCTGGAAATCAGACAGAGCTTGGAGTGAATCTTGAGGCTTGGCATGCCGAACAGCACCTTTACGCCGGCTTCTGTAAGACGGCTTGCCCATCTGATATTGTTTTCCTCGTCAAAGCGGGCCTTAAGCTCAACAACAACGGTTACGTTCTTGCCGTTGTTTGCGGCGTCAATGAGCGAATTGATTACTCGGCTGTTGCTTGCCACGCGGTAGATGTTGATTTTTATGGATCTTACGGCAGGATCGTATGAGGCCTGACGCAGAAGTTCAGTAAAGTATCTGAATGAGTGGTATGGGTAGTAGAGCAGAATGTCACCGGCTGCAATGGCCCTGAACATATTGCTGGCATTGTCGAATCTGCTGGAGTTCAGAGCAGGAAGCTTAGTGTGCTCCAGATATTCCCTGCCTACGTTAGGGAAGCTGATAAAATCCTTGAAATTGTGGTATCTGCCGCCGTCCATAACGGAATCCATGTCCTTGATGTGCAGCTGTTTGATAAACTGCTCCACCATGGCCTTAGGCATTTCCCTGTCGTATGCAACCCTTACCGGCATGGCTATGAGTCGCTGCTTGAGGCTGTGGGACATGTTCTCCAGAAGGGTTCTGTCGATCTGTGCGGACAGGTCGTATTCTGCGTCACGGTTCATTTTTACGGTATAGGCACAGATTTCGTCATAGTCAAAAAGACCGCAGAATATTCTGTTGAGACCGATTCTTATGACGTTGTCGAGAATCATAAGTACCTTGTCCCGTCTGTTGTCGGACGGTATCTGGATAAAGCGCGGCAGAATGTCGGTAGGTATTTCAATGAGTGCGTACTGATCGGGAGCTTTCTTCTTGCTCATTTTTATGAAGAGATAAGGGTACTTGTCCTTAAGAAAGGTTACCAGATCTATGTTCTCGTTGATGATTACCGGACTTATGTGCTTAAGCACGTTGGTTCTGAAATAGTTTTTTACCCATTCCAGCTGAGTAGGGGATATCTGATTTTCATCAAGCAGGTAGATGTTATGGGTGGTCAGCTCTTCCATCAGTTCCTTGTAGGTTCTGTCGAAGACCTTGCCGAGCTGCTTGACCCTTGCGAGAGCCTTTTTGAGAAGAGCACCGGCAGGTGAATTCGGACCGCTTTCCTCCTCAATCATTACCTGTCTTTTGAGTTCGGCTATCTTTACCTTGAAAAATTCATCCTGATTGCTTGAGTATATGCCCAGAAAACGAACTCTTTCGATAATGGGGACGGTTGGATCCTGTGCTTCCTGCAGAACTCTCTCATTAAAGGAAATCCAGCTTAATTCTTTAGCCATTAAAGTATCGTTTTTCATAATTACTCTCTGCCTGCGTGAGTGAATTTTATCAGCATGTGCCAAAAACATAATCCTTCGGGAACCTGATAACGCTGCCTTTATCAGAACAGTCCGAAGATTTTCCTGCGGTAGAAGGGCTTGGCGTCCTTAACGGCTTCGGTTACGAAACGGTTTGATTCGTCATAGCGCAGAAAGTCCAGAGGCATGTCTTTGACGTGCGGGGTACACAGCTTTCCCAAATCCCTGAAAAGGTGGGTAATGTCCTCGTCCCTGTCACTTGAATCAAGAATGATGAGGTAGCTGGAGTTGTTTTCCTTCGGTGCTTCAGGTCTTATCATCTTTCTTAAAAATGCGCGTTCAATGCACTTGTGGTTTCGGACAACCGCTGTAATGATGTCCTTCAGCGTCTTTGAGGACTCGTCCGCTTCCGTGATAACCACCTTTTCACCGGCCTTCAGGGTGTAGTTGCGGTTTCTGGTCTGTTCCTCGGCCTTTTTGATGATGTTTTTCAGCAGCTCGGTTGACAGGGTCATGGCCATCCCGAAAGGATTGATTACAATCCCCTTGATACCGGCATCGGTCGCGGTAACGGCCTTTGCCAGTGCGGTAAAAGGCTGAATGAACATGCCTGAGCTAGGAATGGTCATTTTGTCTGATTCTTCCTTGGAGGTGAATACCGGACAGTAGGTTTCACGTTCATCATTCGTGAGAAGCACCAGATTGATTTCAGCACCGCTGTTGATGATGACTTCACCGCTGCCGTCGGCCTTTTCTTCGGTTTTTAAGGCTTTGTTTTCATCTGAAATGTTAAACGGTACTACCACTTTGGCATTAATCAGCAGCTGAATTACCCTCTGGGAGTTGATCTGGGTGTTCGATTCACTGAGATTGGTTATTGCCTGTTCCAGCCTGTCGTTGTTGATTACGGAGTCCGGGCTTCCGGCTGCGGCATTGCTGCCGTCATTGTTAAGAGTATTGTTTTCTGACATTTGTTTTTGTACCGTTACAGTTAAGGTAGTTGTTATTTATTATTTATCTTTAAGAACTTCCGATGAGGGAGGTTCTGCCTCCAGGGGTATGCTAAAACACACAGTTTCTATCATACAATATATTGGAATGCGGGGGATGTGAACATATACAAATATTTGCGGTCGGGCGGCCCTTTGTCATTGAGATGCCGGCCGAAAAAGCGAGCTTCGGGGATTATTCCGAATTAACGTGCATTTCCACAATCTTTTTGTATCTCGCTATGGCGTCAGGATGTTCCTTTCTGTACTTTACGCCGGAAGTCGTATCCATAATTTCCAGAGCTCTTGTGCTGCCGCCCATGGCAAAATCTTCAAGCATTCTGTAGCCGATGTCCTTTGTTTCGGCGTTCCTGAAGAAGTATCTGGCGACAAAAAGCTCCGGAGAAATGTTGTCTTCCTTTGTCAGTACCCTGTTAAGTTCATTCTGCCAGGCGTTGGCACTCCTGTAGTCCTTAAGCAGGTAGAAGTCGAGGATGATTTTACCGATTTCATCAGGAGTTGACGGCAGTACTTCCGCAAGTCTGTCATAGGTTTTCTGGAAGGCGGGATCGGCGGTAGGTGTCATTCTGCCGCGCGGTATCTTTTCCCCAGGTTTGGAAGCGTCCGCAGCCGCTCTTCTTTCCATCATCAGTTTTCTGAAATTCAGACTGCGCACGTAAATGCTGTCCTTAACCAGCGTCATGCACTGCTTGAACTCGTACAGATAACCTGACTGCTGAAGATAGAGATAGTCCGGTGCATCCTCATCAAGTGTTGAGACAAAGAGATCGGCCATCTTGTCGGCACTTTCACGGATTCCTGTTCCGCATTCCTTCGCATAGGCCGTGAACTTTCGTCCAAGTTCGGGAAGCGGTTCGAAAACCCCGTTGTTTTCCGCATTGAACGTGTTGAGGCGCAGCGGGAGTCTGGCTGGATTTCTTTCCGGAATGGTAACGCACCCGCAGAGGAGCAGCGCCATCAGTATGTAACCTGTTTTCATTTTCATGCCTTCCACGTCCGTTATGCTGTTAAACGTGAGTGCCGGAGCCGTCAGAGCGGAGTGTAGAAATTTCTGCTCTTCTGGAAATCACCGGTAATTTCCTTGACAACCCTGTCATCGTCAAAAAGAATCACCAGAGTCTTGAATTCCGGGTCGTTCCAGCCATGGCGGACAAAGTTTACGTAGTACCATCTGGTATTGTCCAGTGGATCCAGAAGCATCGGTGTGCCCAGAACAAATTTCACCTGTTCCTGAGTCATTCCCACGCGCAGCTTGTCAACATCCTTTTGTTCAGTAAAATTGCCCTGATAAACATCGGGTCTGTAAGCGCATCCGTCCGCACAGAGAGTCATGACGGTGAGGCCGATGACTGATAAAAATCTTACTGCCGTCTTTTTCATAAAAAAAATAAATCCTTCTGGTATGTCTGATATCCGGTCAGCACAATATGTTCTTTATTCTAACACACAAAAAAGCTGTTTGCTGAGATGTGCGGTCATTATTAGGGGTTTGGACACGTTTGTAGCCTGAAAGTTTCAGGTCGGCGGCATTTAATGACAGCCTCTGGTGTCTGCAATCTCCTTTCCTGCTTTTACTGCGGCATCTGCTGCCTCGACGTCGATGCCCGGCATGCTGAGATAACTTTTTACCAGTGCGTCAGTCGTAAGTCCGCGGCATTCCGCCGCGGCACGTGCATATGTCAGTCCACGCAGTCTGGTTTTGTCGTCAGCGGCTGAAACATATTCTTCCGCAAGGACTCCGTAGGCTTCCTTCATGCCTCGCGCGGCGGCGTTTTCCAGCAGCGAGTGCGGATAATCGGGATTGCCGGCATATTCCCCCGTAAGATAATCAAAGAACATGCGGTGCAGTCCGTTTTTCTCTTCCTGAGTGCCGTTAATTCCGGAATCTGCCGGTTTTTCTCCGTGAAGAAGCCACACCGCTCCGTAGACCATGGCATACGGATTTCCGTCAAGAAGAAGTTTCTTTAATTCAGCGTTGGCTGAATCGGCATCATGGATGCCCAGTTCCTTAAAGTCGGCGTGCAGACTGATTTCCGCCCGCCTGAACAGGGCTTTTTCGCTGCCGCAGGCTGCGGCGCGGTCAAGATATGCAATTCCCTGTCTGCCCGTGGATTTGTTCTTGTTTTCCTGCTGCAGATAGGCGTTGAGTATGATGTCGGCCAGATCCGCATCGGCTTCAGCCAGGTGCTGTGCGGAGGCTTTTTTCAGCATGCTTATATGTCTGCTGATGTTAGGAGCCGTGTGTTTTCCTTCGATGTAAATGCGGGAGAGCAGATAGGGTATCCTGGGATCATCAGAGAGCTTCGCCGCATCCGTGCACACGGCCGGAGCATCCGGAAGCCCGTGCATATAGGCCTTGTTGCATGCCTTATATGCCTTTTCGGCCTTTTCCGGAAGGTTCCCCTGCGTAAAGCATGCGGAAGATTCCTCTGATGCCGCCGAGCCTGATAACGGCAGCAGGAAGAGAATAATTCCGGAAAGATACCTTCTCAGTAAATTATGAATGGTGCTCATGTTTAATCCATGTCATCGTGCGTAAAAAAACGGTGTGCCGCATTATTTGCGAAACACCGTTATATTATACGGATGCCGGGTGTCATTGGGACTGTTTCTGCCGGCGTTTGCGCCCTGATTCAAAGTTTTTGGCGCCAGAGGAGCACAGTGAAGGCGTCAGTACCTGTAAATTCGGAATTTATGATGTTTGAAGAGATAAAAGCTTCGGACTGCAAACGCAAAGGTAAGACTCCAGTAGCAGAGTACTATTACGCCCCACAGGCCGTACAGTCCGTATTTTCTGCCGAAGAAATCGGTAAAGCCCACCAGATATCCGAGCGGGGCGCTGGCGCACCATAGAATTGCAAAATTTATCATCATCAGGTTTTTGTTGTCCTTAAAACCGCGAACGATTCCGAGCGCCACGCCGAAAATGGAGTCCTGTACCTGAAAAGCCAGAATGGCGAAAAAGAGCGGGGCAGCCAGTGCATGGAGCTTCGGATCATCGGTGAAAAAGTCAATGATCCTGTGGCGGAACAGGAATATGCACAGTCCCACGGGAATGATCATGGCGTGCGCAATGATGGTTGAGGCCTTTACGGAGAGTATTGCCTTGCTTTTGCTTCCTATGGCCAGATTGTTGCTTATTCTTATGGCTTCAGCAGTGGATACGGCTACCGGCAGCACGAACGCCATTACGCTGACAATGCTTGCTATCTGGTGTGCGGCGGTGTATGAACTGCCGAGATGGGCCGTGGCGTACCCGAAAAAGTAATAGGTGAAGTTTTCAATGAGAAGTGCTATGGAGATTGGAAAGCCGATTTTGAAAATGTGCTTGATGATTGCAAAGTCCATGGCTTCCTTTCTTCCCAGAATGTGGAATTCCTTGAGCTTGCCGCTGTATCTGCAGAACAGCAGGATAATGGCAAAGGCAGACCAGGAAATGACGGCGGTGGCCACGCCGCATCCTACGCCTCCCATTGCCGGCATTCCCAGCTTGCCGTACATGAATACGTAGTTAAGAGGAATGTTCAGGATAACCGAAACAATGCCGATAATCATGGTCGGTACGGCAACCATTACGCCTTCGGCGGTGTTTTTCATGAGATGATAAAGACTCATTCCCGGAAAGGCTATGACTATCAGGTTTATGTATGACGTGGCCTTGCTGATGACTTCCGGTTCAAGGTCGGTGAGCCTGAGCATGAACCCCGGAAGAATGAGCAGTGCTATCATGGAGATTACGGTGATAATCATGAGCGGAAACAGGGCGTTGTGGGCATATTTCGGAATTTCCTCCGGTTCGTTCTGACCGAGAAGTGATGCCACTATCGGGGACAGACCGAGGCAGATGCCGATGCTGAGCAGGGACATGGGGATCCAGAAGCTGCATCCGAGTGATATTGCGGCCAGATCCGAAATGCCGAGACTGGATGCCATGACGGTGTCAATGAGCCCGAGCAGTGACGTGCTGAGCTGTCCGATGAGAATGGGTATCACCAGACGGAGCTGCTGGAATATTTCACTTTTCAGAACGCCCTTATATGAGCTGCTGTAGTTCGATTTCTGTGCATTCATGTCGTTGTCTTTTAATGTGGTCTGTGTTTCTTTATCATTACGCGCGTGTTCCGTCCCGTCCAGGTAATATATGAATTTCTGATTCGATACGCGCGATCTGCTTCTTTTATAAGTTTTTTATTTGGCGGGGCGAGCATTATATCTCAATATATCAGAATTCGCCTGTGCAAAAAACAACCTGTTCTTAAATATCGGTGTCACGGAACACAATAGGTGTTCTGACTTGTCGGGAAAATGGATTTCGTCGGCGGTCTCCGGACGGAGGTACGTCGAAACGGAATTGCGGTATGTTTTCCTCTGTTCTGCTCGTTAAAACGCTTGCAAAATCCATCTCATGTAATTATAGTGTACGGGTCTGTTTTTTTTCGGGAGAGTTTTGTGCACCCGCAACAGACAGGACTTTTTACGGAAATACCCGAAAAACCGCATACAGTGTTCTGATACGGTATGTCAGCCTGCGTTTTCGAGGGTATCTTTTTTAAAGATGTTTTATTTGTTTTAGAGTACATGATACTTGGTTTGTATCAGTACGTATGAGGTTAGGATAATGCCTGCTATTACTCTTCCTGACGGAAGTATTAAAAATTTTGAAAACCCTGTTTCAGTTTATGACGTTGCTCAGAGTATTGGTCCTGGTTTAGCCAAAGTCTGTGTTGCCGGTAAGGTGAACGGGGAACTCGTTGATGCCTGTGAACTTATTACCGAAGATGCTTCATTAAGCATCATAACTCCTAAGGATCAGGAAGGTCTTGAGATCATCAGACACTCATGTGCTCATCTTCTCGGTCACGCCATCAAGCAGCTGTGGCCTGAAACCAAGATGGCAATCGGTCCTGTAATTGACAACGGCTTCTATTATGACGTTGATCTGGACCATACCCTTTCAGAAGAAGATCTTGCCAAGCTTGACGAAAGAATGCATGAACTTGCCAAGACCGAGTATGACGTTGTCAAGGAAAGAGTAACATGGGACAGGGCTCACGAGGTATTCGGTGAAAGAAACGAACCTTACAAGCAGCTTATCCTTGAAGAAAACATCTCTCATGATGACCATCCTGCACTTTATCATCACCTTGAATACACCGATATGTGCCGCGGTCCTCATGTACCGAACATGCGTTTCTGCAAGTTCTTCAAGATTACAAAGTCTGCCGGCGCATACTGGCGCGGCGACGCAAAGAACAAGATGCTTCAGAGAATCTACGGTACCGCATGGGCTGATAAGAAGGCTCTTGACGCATACCTGAAGAGACTTGAGGAAGCAGCAAAGCGTGACCATCGCAAGATTGGTCCTCAGCTTGACCTTTATCACATGCAGCAGGAAGCTCCCGGCATGATTTTCTGGCATAACGACGGCTGGACCGTATACCGCATTCTGGAAAACTTCATGCGTGAAAAGCTTCATAAGTACAAGTACATCGAAGTTAAGACTCCGTTCATGATGGACCGCGTTCTCTGGGAACGTTCAGGTCACTGGGCAAAGTACTCTGAAGCCATGTTCACCACCAGTTCAGAAAACAGGGATTATGCCGTTAAGCCTATGAACTGTCCTGCTCACATTCAGATTTTTAACCAGCGTCTGCATTCATACCGCGATCTTCCTGTAAGAATGGCTGAATTCGGTCAGTGTCACCGTAACGAACCTTCAGGTTCACTTCACGGTCTGATGCGCGTAAGAGGCTTTACTCAGGATGACGCCCACATCTTCTGTACCGAAGAACAGGTAATGTCGGAAGTAAGCAGATGTATTCAGTTCGTATATGACGTATACGGCTCATTCGGTTTTAATAACATCGATGTTAAGCTTTCAACCAGACCTGAAAAGCGTATCGGTGACGACGCATTATGGGATAAGGCGGAACATGACCTTGCCCACGCTCTTGACGAAAACGGCATCGCTTTCGAATATCAGCCTGGCGAAGGTGCGTTCTACGGTCCTAAGATTGAATTCACCCTTCACGACTGTCTTGGCCGTGACTGGCAGTGCGGTACCGTACAGCTTGACTTCTTCCTCCCTCAGAGACTTGAAGCCACCTACATCGGTGAAGACAACGAAAAGCACAACCCTATTATGATTCACAGAGCTATCCTCGGCTCAATGGAACGTTTCATTGGTATCCTTACCGAAGAATACGCCGGTGCTTTCCCAACCTGGCTTGCTCCTGTTCAGGCAGTGGTAATGGGGATTACCGATGCTCAGGCAGATTACGTAACCAAGGTTACCGACATGCTTGACGAAGCCGGAATCCGTGTTAAGTCAGACCTCAGAAATGAAAAGGTGGGCTTCAAGGTAAGAGAACATACTCTTATGAAGGTTCCGTACATGCTCGTATGCGGCGCCAAGGAAGTTGAAAACGGCACTGTTTCAGTAAGAACCAGAAAGGGTGAAGATTTAGGCTGCTATTCAATTTCCGACTTGATTTCTTTAATCAAAAAGGATATTATTAGCCGCGGAATTAGTAACTCAGAGGAGTAATACCATTAATAACGTAAAGAAAACCGGCAAGCAGGCCGCTAATAAGACCAGAATAAATGGTGAAATTAGATACCGTGAAGTTCGTTTAATCGGTCTCGATGGAGAAGCTTTAGGTATAATGAGTTCTTCAGAAGCCTTAAACAAGGCTACTGAGGCAGGTGTTGATTTAGTAGAAATCAGTCCGAATGCAGAACCGCCTGTATGTCGTATAATGGACTATGGTAAATTCCTCTACGAAAAGAGTAAGGCTCAGAAAGAGCAGAAGAAAAAGCAAAAGCAGGTGCAGGTAAAGGAAATCAAATTCCGTCCTGCAACTGACGAAGGCGACTATCAGGTAAAACTTCGCAACCTGATACGTTTCCTGGAAGATGGTGACAAGGCTAAGGTAACCATGCGTTACCGCGGTCGTGAAATTGCTCATCAGGACATCGGTCTCGACGTTATGAAGCGTATTGAAAAAGAACTTTGTGTCGACAGAGACCTTGCCGTGGTTGAATCTGCCTCTAAGATGGAAGGTCGCCAGGCTGTCATGGTGTTATCACCTAAAAAAAGGTAGTAATCCGGGGAAGTTAACCAAAGTGCGGTACGAAAGTACAGCCTCCCGTATTATGTGTTTTTAATATTCCAATGTGGAGTTTTTTTATTATGCCAAAAATGAAAACTGATAAGGGTGCTCATAAGCGTTTTAAGAAGACCGCTAACGGCTTCAAGCGTAAGCACTGTAATCTTCGTCATATTCTGACTAAGAAGTCTACCAAGCGTAAGCGTCATTTACGTGCGATGACCATGATTCATAAGTCTGATCTTCGTAACATCGTTAATTTATTACCTTACGCATAACAGAGGAGTAGTTAGGAAATGGCTAGAGTAAAACGCGGTGTTACCGCTCATGCACGTCATAAGAAGGTTTTAAAGGCTGCCAAGGGTTATTACGGTGCACGTTCACGTGTTTACCGTGTTGCAGTTCAGGCTGTAACCAAGGCTGGTCAGTATGCTTATCGTGACCGTCGTCAGAAGAAGCGTCAGTTCCGTCAGTTATGGATTGTACGTATCAACGCTGCTGCTCGCGTAAACGGTTTATCATACAGCAAGTTTGTATGTGGCTTAAAGAAGGCATCTATCGAATTAGATCGTAAGATCCTCGCCAACATCGCTGTTAATGATAAGTCAACCTTTACTGTACTTGTAGAAAAGGCTAAGGCTGCTCTCTAATTCAGTAGATTGACATACTGTTAATATTTTGGTGAAATGTACCACACCTCAGGGTGTGGTATTTTTTTTTGTTTTCACGGAATGTCGGGAGTCCCGGAGAGTACAGGTATCGAATTGGAGTAAAGAAATAGTCCTCATCCCGGTTGCCGTATGCAATCCGGAATGCGTGTATTGCTGGTAGAGGACTTAAAGTTCACTATCTGTGTTTTCGCTTTTTGCCTTCAATGTTTCTTCAAGAACAGTGAATGTCGCAATTAAACTTTCACGTATCACGGACACGAGTTCATCTGCCTCTTCTTAAATATCTATATTCCCAACAGTTCCGTGAAGAACCTTTTTCTGTCAGATTTTTACCGCTGGAATTCGGGAAGCGCGATTGCCGCATTACCGTTTCCGTCAGGTTCGGAGATTTTAATGATTGCTTTACTGCAGCGTGTGAATCACGCAAGAATAAATGTCGACGGCCGGTGCATTGCCTCAATGGAAAAGGGCGTGCTGGCTTTTATCGCCTATGAACGCGGTGATACGCCGCAGAAATCCGTACGCATGCTTGAGCGTATCTCAAATTATCGTATTTTCAGTGATGATGCCGGTAAGATGAATCTCAATGTGAGTGATGCCGGCGGCAACATCATGCTTGTACCTCAGTTTACGCTTGCAGCAAATACCGACAGGGGAAACCGTCCGAGCTTTGATACGGCAATGCCTCCTGCCGATGCGGAGGTAATGTTTGCGGAACTTCTTGAACTTGCCAGGGCTAAAAATCCTGACGTGCAGTGCGGCATGTTCGGTGCAGACATGAAGATTCTGCTGGAGAATGACGGCCCCGTAACTTTTTCGCTGAGAGTATAGTATGTGCGGCACTTGTCCGTTTATATAGAAAAAGGCTGCCATCGGGCAGCCTTTCCGTTTTATCATCAGTTCGGGGGGCGACGGTTAAATATTGTGTACGCCGAAATGTTCCTGAGAAATCCTGACTCTTTCTTCAGGAGGCAGATAGCCGTACTTTTCAATGAATGCTTCCACAAAATGCAGTCTTGGAAGAAGTCCGGCACCGTTTGCGGTCTGAATGGCCATGCCCGGACGGGCATTAAGTTCAAGGAGCAGAGGGCCTCTCTTCTTATCGAGAACGATGTCGGTACCGATATAGCCGAGACGGGACATGTCATAGCATCTTGCTGCCAGATTCAGAACATTTTCCCACTGCGGAACCTGAAGGTTTGAGAGCAGGGCTCCGGTGTCCGGGTGCTTTTCAATAGGCTGGTTGAACTGCACGGCACGGACAGCCTTGCCTGAACGCAGACATATACCAACGCCCACGGCGCCCTGATGCAGATTCGCCTTGCCGTCGGAGGCAGCGGTGGACAGACGCATCATGCTCATTACAGGATATCCCTGGAATACGATTACGCGTACGTCAGGCACGCCTTCATAGCTGTAGTCGGCAAATACGTCATCAAAGTTAATCAGATCCTCAATCAGGGCAAAGTCCTGTTTACCGCCCAGAGAGAACAGTCCGGCAAGAATGTTGGAAATGTGTCTTTCTATGTCCATGGCACTTAAGGCCTGGCCGTTAGGTTTGTAGAAAGAGTTTCCTTCGGCTTTGGTTATTACCAGAATCCCCTTACCGCCGGAACCGTGAGCAGGTTTGATGCAGAAGCCGCTTTTGTCCTTTACGATTTTTGTAAAGTTTTCCACATCATACTGATGCTTGATGGATCCGATCAGGTTGGTTGTTGAAACCTTGTTCTTAAGCGCCAGTTCCTTGGTCAGCAGTTTGTTGTCGACCAGAGGATACAGGGCGCGTTCATTGTAGCGTCCGATATAGTTTACGTTACGCTGATTCATTCCCATTATCCCCAGTCTTCCCAGGGTGAACGGAGAGCAGTATTTCTTTAAAGGCCATAAATTCATATTATAAATCCTTTTTCAGCTCTTTGATTTCCTGCTTCAGTCTGTCTGCTTCAAGCTTCTGTCCGGTAGGTGAGTTGATCTGTTCTGCAAGCGGTTTGAAACGCTTTAATTCGCTTAAGCGGTATCCGGTGTAGTTACCCATAAGCAGAACGGCTGCCAGAATTATCAGCTGCAGGCCGAGGAAGTTGAAGGTAACGTGCTGAATGATGGTGTTGTTCATGGCAAGGTATGCAAGTACGGCTACAAGCAGTGAGCCGGACCCCTGCTTCATTACTTCTCTCGGCCCCTCTTCTTCCCAGAGAATGGACATTCTTTCAATTGTCCATGAAAGAATAATCATCGGGAAAAATGTAATCTTGATGCCGTCTGAAATACCGATCTTGTAGGTGAGGAAGCTCAGTATGCCGATAATGCCGATAACCGCAATGATAACCGTCGATATTCGGGCTACCAGCAGCAGGTTAAGGTGAGACAGCCATGAACGTATGATAAGACCTATGCCCACGATTGCCAGGAAGCCGATGAGACCCACGGAGAGGTTGGTCTGGAGGAATGACATGGCAATAAGCACAGGCATGAACGTACCTGAAGTCTTGAGGCCTACGATTATGCGCAGGAACACCACAATGAGAACGCCGATAGGGATGAGAAGCACGCTCTTGAATACTGCTCTTTCCTCAATCGGAAGGGTGTTTACTGAAAGGTCAAAGTATTCCTTACCCTGAGAGTTCGTCACGTTGTGCTTCAGGTCAAAGGCCTTCTGGTCACTGATGAAGTTGCGGACGATGGAGAAGTTTACGTTTGCGTTCTCCCCGCCGGTAACGTCAATGGTGGAACTGTTGTTGTTATTCCAGATGAATACGTCCTTGCCGAGACCGATGGTTTCGGAGGTCGGATCAAAGATATGGTATTCATTGTTTTCATTGAATACGGCAATGTAGGTGAGAAGCTTCTGGTTTCTTCTGCCGTCTTCAAGCTTGATGGCTGTTACCTGCTGAGCGGGAATCTTGGCAAGGTTCAGAATCTTGACGATGAGGTCGGCCTTCTTATACTTGTTGAGAAGAAGCTTGGCATTCTGATCCTGATTATTAAGTTCCTGGAAGATTTCATGGGTGAGACTGAAAGGATCGACACTTCTGGAGTAGGCAGCGTCCTTTATCTGAACCATGGCGGTATAGTAAGGTTCCGGTTCAAGAATTTCTGAAACCTCAGGAACTGTCATAAGGGTGTTGTTGAAGGCTTCATCGGCAAGAACCTCAACTCTGTAGTACAGGGTCTGGTTGCCTGATGCGAGTCTCTTGCTCCATTCGGCGCGCTGCTGACCGTTTACGTCCTTGTAGATGAGTCCGTAGTCAGGGCTTGCCGATGTTTCATTAACGACTTTGTATCCCGGCTGCTGGGTCGGAATCGCAAAGGATACCTTTACCGGCAGGTTTTCCTTATTGGCCTGAAAGGTTATTTTGGCTTCAATGTCCCATGCCACGTTCTTCTTGCCCGGAAGCCACGGCACCGAATAGGTGATGTGCTGATAACACATCAGACTGATGCCGGTTATCAGAAGTATGGCTATAACGAGGTAGTACACTCCACGACTTATCATGATATTTTGTCCTGAATATTATATGTTTTTCTAATGTTTCCGATTAGTTAAAGGAATCAGCTTCAGGTTCCTTTTTTCTTATGATATCAAATGTGCCTATTATAAAAGAAACAATCAGAAGATAAACATGTTATCTTCTGATTCTGTCGGCTATATTTACTTGGCAGGTTTGGCTTCATTCCCCGCAGTTACGGCTTTTTCAGAGGCTGCCGGTTTTGCCGGAATTTCCTCTTTTCTGCTTTCCTTTTTCTGCAGATTCTTTTTGGTGTTGTCCTGATAGTTTGTAAAGACGGTATTTGCGTCTATTTTTTTCTGAATGTGGTGTCTTGATACGTCAACCACGGCAATGTCCTTGATGAATTCCCTGCCGATGAGCACCGGATAGGCCATGCTTGTTCTGTTCTTGAGTGAGAACTCTGCCTTGCCGGTATAGTTGTCCACCTTTACAGTCAGTCTGACAACAGGTCTGTCTTCGAGCTGACCGTTGCCTGAAGCCTGTCTTATCTGGGTGTTGCGTACCCATGGGGCCTCTACGACGATGACGTTGTCATCAGTAAGCGGAATGCCGAAACGGTACCAGGTCTTGCCGTCTCTTTCAAACTTTTCGGCGTCTACCGCACTTATTGAGGAAACAGCGGCACCGGTGTCAATACGGCCTTCGAGTGAGGCATCGGCTTCACCGATGTAAATCCACTCTACTTCGCCGAAGAGCATCTTGCCGTCAGATAGTTTGGTGTTGTCTGAATTCATGGACTTTACTTCCTTCTGAGGTTCTGCGGTGGCGTTCATTCTGCTGTTCATGGTATTCTGCAGTGACTTGATGTTTCTGTTGACCTCGGCGATTTCCCTGCGGCTGCCTGCATGGTCAATCTTTTCGTTGAGCGCCGCCATGTCGGCACTTCTTGAATTCTGTAATTCCGCAAGTTCAGCCCTGATGGAACTGAGTTCAGGGAGAATCAGAGCCTGCTGGGCCTTTAATTCATTGATGGCGTCAAGCGAAGCACTGTTCTGTGTGGTACCTGCTGTCTGACAGGCGGTTGCTGACAGTAAAATCACGGCAATGGCTGAACATAATTTCTTTGTATGTCTGAGCATGTCTATCTACCTTTCTTCTTGGCTGTAAATACGGCTCTTGTCGGTGCCTGATAACCTTCGACGGTTCTGGTATGATCATGAGGATCAAGGAAGTCTTCCAGTGATTCCGTAATCATTAATTCCGTGCGTCTCTGTTCCTCGGTTGTCGTCATGCACACGTCTATTAATTCTACATCAATATATCCGCATCTATTTAATAAATTTTTCAGTGATGGGATCGAAGGTATATACCAGATGTTCGGCATCTTGGCATAACGGTCCTTTGGAATCAGAACCGTGCTTTCGTCTCCCTCGATGACCATTGTTTCCAGAACGAGCTCACCGCCGGGTACCAGCTGGTTCTGCAGCTGCATCAGGTGATCCACCGCGCTTCTGCGGTGATAGAGAACTCCCATTGAAAAAACAGTGTCAAAGGCTTCTAGCGCCGGCAGCTGTTCGATGCCGAGCGGAAGCAGATGAATCTTCTGTCGGATCTCTTCCGGAGCGGTACGTTTAAACAGTTCGAACTGGGCTGTGAAAAGTGCGCTCGGGTCTATGCCGACAACTCTTTCGGCGCCTTCGCCGAGCATGCGCCACATGTGGTATCCGTTGCCGCATCCCACATCCAGAATTCTGCGTCCTTCAAGAGGAGTAATGCCGCTCAGCAGCCTGTCCCATTTCATGAAGCTTCGCCATTCCGATTCAACCTTTTCGCCGAAGAGCTCATAAGGTCCCTTGCGCCACGGCATCATCTCCTTAAAGAGATTTTTAAGCATCTGATGCTGACCTTCGGTGATTGCATCGCTGCTGCCAAACGACACGTAAGGCTGTTTGAGATTCAGGGATTCGGCGTGCAGCGGTCTGGTGCGTTCCAGTATTTTTTCATACCTGCGGAATTCCTGTCCTTCTGCAGATTTCAGGAAGTTTTCCAGATCCTGTGGAAGTCTGGTCAGCCATCTGCCGAGAACGGGATCACCGGCAATTATTTCCAGAAACTTATTGAAGGGACTGAACATGAAAAATCACTCCATGAAAATATAGTTTGTTACACGATGCGTAGTTTAATGTTTTGCACTGTTTTGGTAAACAGATTTTTACGGCCTGAAAATAAAAAATACGGCCGTTACGTGCGGGCTTCCGCAATCCCCGAAAAAACGCTCCGCCGAAGGGGGCGTAAGGGTGAACGTCAGTGTCAGTGCCCGTTTTCAGGAAAAATCAGGGCTTCTCTTTATTTTATGGCGATAATCGATCCGAAGTTAAAGCACTGGTACCATACGGACGCATGGGAGAATCCGCAGGACGTCAGCCTGCTTAAGTGGGTCGGAATGTCATCGGAAATAAGCACGTTTTCAAGAGAGGTTCTTTTCTGGCTTATTTCAAGATCGGAGTAACCGTTCGCCTTCTTGAAATCCAGGTGGAGGTCAAACAGCGTGTCCTGAATGGTTTCGTCGGTGAACCTGAATTTTTCGCTAAGAACAAGAATTCCTCCGGGAACAAGGGCGTCAGCGATTTTTTTCATCAGTGCATTGCGTTTTTCCGGAGCAATGAACTGCAGTACGAAGTTGAGGACAACTACGGAGGCTGGTTCAAAATCATAGTCTGTAATGTCTCCGGAGATAACGGTGACCTTTCCGTTTCCCTTATATCCTTTCACGATTTCCCTGGCTCTGGATACCATCGCCTCGGAATTGTCGATGCCGATGACCTCACAGCCCTCGGCTGCATATCTGTTCATTTCTATGCTGCATGCACCGAGACTGCACCCGAGATCATACAGTTTGGTACCGGGTTTTGAGAATTTTGCCGTATACATGCCTATGGCACTGACAATGTTGGAATATCCTGGCACTGATCTTTTAATCATGTCCGGAAATACGTTGGCCACAGTGTCATCAAAAGAAAAATCACCGATGCGGTCACGCGGGGCCGCAAAAATATTGTCATGCATAGTCAGATAGCTTCCATTGTTTAAAAACCTGCCAATTATAACAGAAATCGGCAGGATGTAACATTCTGACGTTGACGCAGGAACACGGAAGAAAACGCCCGGATTTGCCGTCAGATTTCGTGTCTTCTTCTTTTCAGAAAGGAGATGAAGGCAAGATTCCAGTGGGCGTCATCCTTTACGGCTTTTGTGGTAATCCAGTAGCTGATGAAGTCATTAAGCTCGGAGAGGTTGTATGAGATGTCACTGAGCCCGCTGAATAGGGCCTGTTCGGAAAACTGCACGGACGGCTGCCAGCCGGCGTGCATGCGATACAGCCTGAATGAAATGTCGGATATTCCGCCGTTGAATTTGGCCGGAAGCCGGCAGCGGACACCGTTGTAGTACGGAGTTCCGTCGCTGAGAACGGAAGACGGTCCGTCCTGCGGTTCAACAAGCCCGGATTCGATGAGTTCCAGTATGTAACCGTTGATTTCCGTGGCATTGGGACTGTATGCCTGACTGCCGTCGCGGTTCAGAATGCTTATGCATCGGGATGCGGTTACGTAGTCAAGAACGATTTCGCCGTTTTCCGCATAGGTTGAGAGATATACGGCATATATGGTCCTTGACTGCAGATGCATGTATCCGCTGGTGATTTTTTCAATTTCCCTTGCATTGAGCATTGTCCGCTGTTCCTGTATGTGTCGGCGGGGATGTTCGGGAACGGGAAGGTAACTTCGGCCGGGGTTTCGGCCCGGGGATTCTTTTTCCGATTCCGCGGCATCCGCCGCGCGTGATTTTGTAATTCGTGAAACGAAACTATATCACAAATGAAAAGTCCGTAAAAAGATCGGGACTTCAAAAAAATTATGCCGCCCGGAAAAAAGGAGAAAACCGACATGAACGTTCCGGCATGAAAATTAATGCGTCAGGAATTCCTATGAACATGCTGTGTTTTTACGGGAGGCGCGTGTTTTGTGTCATGCCGGAGGTTTTCCGGGCTTTTGACGGAAAAGGTTTTTTAAGTGAAAAAATTTATCTGTGAACCAAAAAAAATAGGATAAAAGTGTGATTAATGATTTATAATTTCAGCCGGTAAAGAAAGAACAGATTTAATTTTTTCTCAGGGTGTCGAGAGCCTCTCCGGCATACTGCGGGAAAGTTTTTACAAGATTGAGGACGGATTATCTATGTGGGATTATTCAGAGAAGGTTAAGGATCACTTCTTCCATCCAAGAAATGCCAAGGTCGTTGAGGATGCGAACGCAATCGGTGATGTCGGTTCAATTTCATGCGGTGACGCACTGCGTCTTATGCTGAAAATCAATCCTGAAACCGAAGTGATTGAGGATGCGGGGTTCCAGACCTTTGGATGCGGCAGTGCCATTGCTTCATCTTCTGCTCTTACCGAAATGATAATCGGCAAGACCATTGACGATGCTTTAAAGATTACCAATCAGGACGTGGCTGATTTCCTTGACGGTCTTCCTCCGGAAAAGATGCACTGTTCCGTAATGGGCAGGGAAGCGCTGGAAGCGGCCGTTGCACAGTACAAGGGGGAGGAATACGTCCATGACAACGAAGATTCTCCTCTCATCTGCAAATGCTTCGGCATTGATGAAGCCAAGATTGTAAGAGCCATAAAGGAAAACAATCTCAAGACGGTTCAGGACGTGACCAACTATACCAAGGCCGGCGGTGCCTGCGGCTCATGCATCGAGAAGATTGAGGATGTTCTCAACAGAACACTGGCGGAAATGGAAGGTGATGCCTACTACAAGAACCAGTGTGAACATGTTCATTCCCATGCTGAGGAAAAGGAAATAGCCGTTCAGACCCCTGCGTCTGATGAAAATGTTCCTGAAAATGAAGCTGTTCCTTTCTATCAGGCAGTGGTGGACATTATTGAAAGAATGAAGCCAGCCCTGGCTCAGGACGGCGGCGACGTCGTGCTCAAGAGGGTTACGCCTGACCGCGTTGAGGTGGAACTTTCAGGCGCCTGCACGGGCTGTATGATGACCGACATGACACTGTCATGGATTCAGCAGCAGATTATGGAAGCAATCGGTGAATACATTCAGGTTGTGAACGTGGGTACTTCATCTCATCACTAAACAGAGGCGTTTATGACAGATACTAAAGTTCAGGGAATTTATTTAGACAATAATGCCACCACCAAAACGGATCCTCTGGTTTACAATGCCATGATTCCGTTCTTCACCGAATACTACGGCAATCCAAGTTCCATGCATGATTTCGGTGAACCCGTACGTCATGCAATAGACAGAGCCAGACATCAGGTAGCCGAGTTTCTCGGTGCCGAACATGATGATGAAATCATTTTTACTTCATGTGCTACCGAATCTGACAATACGGCTCTCTGGAGTGCACTCAATGCCATGCCGGAACGTCGTGAGGTGATTACTACCGCTGTGGAACATCCAGCAATTCTTGATACCTGTGCCACTTTGGAGAAGAAAGGCTACAAGGTTCATTATCTCGGCGTTGACGGCAGGGGACGTCTCGATCTTGACGAATACCGCAGACTTCTGTCTGATAAGACAGCCATCGTTTCCATAATGTGGGCCAACAATGAAACCGGCACCATTTTCCCTGTTGAACAGATGGCGGAAATGGCCAAGGAAGTCGGTGCTCAGTTCCATACCGACGGCGTGCAGGCTGCAGGTAAGATTGACATAGATCTCAAGCGTACCAAGATTGACATGCTGAGCTTCAGCGGTCACAAGATTCATGCACCGAAGGGTATCGGTGTTCTTTACCTTCGCCGCGGAACAAGATTCCGTTCGTTCATGCACGGCGGTCATCAGGAACGCGGCCGCAGAGCCGGTACCGAAAACGCTCCATACATTGTAGGGCTCGGTGTAGCGTGCGAACTTGCAAAGATGCATCTGCCTATGATGAATGATACCGTGAAGGAACTCAGGGATCGTCTGCAGTACGGAATTCTTAAGGCTGTTCCGAACTGCTTTGTTACCGGTGACGTGGAGAACAGAACTGCCAATACCGTAAACATCGCGTTCGAATACGTTGAAGGCGAAAGCATTCTGCTCAAGCTTAACGAATATGGCATTGCCGCCACCAGCGGCAGTGCATGTACCAGCGGTTCACTGGAGCCTTCACACGTAATGAGGGCCATGAAGATTCCATTCACTTCCGCTCATGGTACGGTAAGATTCAGCTTAAGCCGTTTTACCAGGGAAGCTGAAATCGACAGAGTGATCGAGGTGCTTCCTGGAATCATCAGCGAGCTCCGTTCATATTCACCTTACTGGCAGCAGAACAAGCCTTCCATGGGTGAATTTGATCCTGATTACAAGGGAACCCTGTAATTACGATACGTTACTGAATAAGACCGGTGAAGGGGGTAATGTTCCCTGCACCGGTTTTTTGTATTAAGGAATACTCGGATGACAGACAGCAGAGATACCGGAACCAGCCTTTCTGATGAAACCCCGCTGCCTAGGGAAGGCGACGGGGCTGATGAATATTTTATGCGTGAGGCCATGAAGGAGGCGGAAAAAGCCGCGGCACTGGGAGAGGTGCCAGTCGGAGCCGTTATGGTTTCCGGAAACGTGATTATCGCCAGAGGGCATAATCACATGATAAGCTCCAATGACCCGTCGGCTCATGCGGAAATTATGGCAATACGCGCTGCAGGCCGTGTCATTGGCAACTACCGCATGACTGATACCGTCCTTTATGTTACCCTCGAACCCTGCATCATGTGTTCCGGAGCCATTATCCATGCCAGAATCGGCAGGGTGGTATATGGCGCAAGGGACTACAAGACCGGCGGTGACGTCTCCGTATTCAACATACTGCAGGATTTAAGACACAATCATCATCCTGTGGTCGTCGGAGGCGTGCTTGAGGAAGAGTGCAGTTCCATGATTTCAGCTTTTTTTGCGGGCAGAAGAGCTCAGAAAAAACAGGAGAAGCTGGAGAAAAGACAGACTGAGTCCGGAGCTTCGACTGAGGACTGATAAATTTCTTACGTCAATGCGTATCCCTGCATCGAGTGAACACGAGTACTTAAAGATTATGCCCAGGTGGCATGACAATAATCGGGGAACTGAATTATTTTCGCCGGTGGTCAGTTACGGTGAGTAAGTGTGATTCGTTCATGAAAAAGAAAACCTTTAACGTGCCGTTAAAGGTTTTCTGAAATTATGCCGTTTCATGTACGGAGGTCATGCCGTCGGCCGTCTCCGTTTCTGCGGCTTTATTCAGGTTTGTCGGAACCGTTTGCGGTTGCCTGAAGAGCCTTCTTGATTGCGTTTTCGTTCTCTTCGCGGATTCTTACGCGCTTTGCGTTGATGATGTTGTCAACAAGTTCAGATGAGTTGTTCTTGTGACGTTCATCTATGGCAAGGGTAAAGAGAAGGTCCGATGAACTGTTAAGAACGGTTGTGGTTGATGTTCTGATGAACGAAATCATGATGTTGATTTCGATGATTTTGAGAATCATGTCATCAGGTACGTTCAGAATACGGCAGGCAATCGGAATAAGCACTATTGAGCCGTTAGGAACGCCGGCGGTACATATTGAGGCTATAACAGATACAATGCCGAGTTCCAGATACTGCATCATTGTGATGTCGGCATCAGGGTTGAAGCTGTACAGAGCTGTGAGAGCCAGCATGTTGATGGTGATGATTGAGCCCGGCTTGTGAATGCTTGCACCGAGCGGTATTGATATGGTACTGAGCTGCTTGGTCACATTCTTTTCATCGGCAATCTGCTGGTTAACAGGAATGTTGGCGGCGGAGCTGCATGTGAAGAAGGAGTAAAGAATACTCTTTTCCAGGGCAGGGAAGTGCTTGAATGCGTTTGTTCCCGTCATGAGGAAGACAAGAAGCGGGTTGACGATAAAGAATGTAACGGCAGAAATGGCCAGGAACAGAATAATAATGTCCTTGAAGTTGATGCTGAAGTTTTCGGTTGTTTCCACCATGTCATGGAACATCAGACCCATTACACCGATAGGTGCAAGTTCAAGAATGAGTTTGGTAATCTTGGTCATAACTTCTGCAAGGTCGGCTACCAGCTGTTTGGTCGTCTGTTCTGACTGACGGATGAAAAAACCGAAAACGGCAGACCAGATGAGAATTGACAGATATCTGCCTTCAACAAGAGCTTCCACAGGATTGTAGATGATTTCATTTACGAAAGTCGAGAGCAGAGACTGATCGCCAACGTCAACGATATTCGGGGTAATATCATGCGTAGAAATGTGAATCCTGTACAGGGAGCAGACTATTATTGATAATGCCGAAGCAATGAAGGCACTGGTGAAAAACATCAGTATAAGGCGCTTGAGTCCGTAGGTGGTTCCTTTGTCATCGCCGATGTGTGAATGTACTATGGCGTTGGTAAGCAGAATGAAAACCAAAATCGGAGCCACTGATTTGAGGGCTGTGACAAACAGATACCCCAGTTTTTCCATCCACATGAACTGTTCCGGGCACAGCAGTCCCAGCATGCCGCCTATAAAAAGACCGAGAACCAGTCTTATGACAAGCGGTGTTTTTTTGTACACGGCTAGTATTGAATTCATATTCCAATCCTTTAACGTACGGATGCTCCGGTTATGTTTACGCATCCGTTATATTCTTTATGTTTATGTGATAATCCTACCGGAAATGTGAGAGTGAAAAGCATAAAAACTGTTCCGACTCTCCATTATTGTCCTAAAAATGATAGCACATGATATTTTTTGAACTGTGTGAGGTATCTTTCAATAAAAGTTACATGATTTAACTTATTTTATCTTTTGTTACGCAGTTATCGTTTTTCAGTGTGAAGCGCTTTTCATCCGGTGATGCCGGGATAACTTAATTTGCCGTAACCATGCGGAAATATATTCATAAACTCCCCGGTGTTCGCAACGTCATTTAACCTGCTGGGGCATGCCTGACCGATGGATGTTTTTCTTAACGGAAGGTGTCGGAGAAGGTAATGTTGACCGGGTGCATGTTTTTGGTTGGTTAATAATTGATCATTAGAACTAAAAATAATGACGTCAGTCTTAATTTAAAACCCGGTCTCCGGTCATAAATCACAAATTGAGTGCATCTGTGGTTTTATTGAATTATAATAGGTGAAATTTTTAAGATTTGTTTACGAATTTGACAAGGTTGTTTAATGAGCTGGCTTGAAAAAATTATAAGTCCAAGTAAGGAAAAGGCTGTTCGCCATAATATTCCTGAAGGTATCTGGACTAAATGTGAATCTTGCGATCAGATGGTCTACCGTGCTGAACTTGAAAGAAATCTGAATGTCTGTCCGAAGTGCGGACACCACCAGAGAATAGCTGCCAGGGAAAGAATCTTAAGATTCCTTGATAATGGAGAACTCATCGAGATAGGTGAGAATCTTGAACCTAAAGACATTCTTAAATTCAAGGATACCAAGCGCTATAAGGATCGTATCAGTGCCGCTCAGAAGACCACCAACGAAAAGGATGCCCTTGTTGTAATCAAGGGAAATCTTAAAGGTCTTCCGGTTGTGTGTGCTGCTTTTGAATTCTCTTTCATGGGCGGTTCAATGGGGTCCGTTGTCGGTGCCCGTTTTGTAAAGGCCGTTGAAGAATGTCTTAATGAAAATCGTGCCCTTATCTGTTTTGCCACTTCAGGCGGTGCGCGTATGCAGGAATCTCTGTTCTCCTTAATGCAGATGGCAAAGACTTCAGCCGCACTTCAGAAACTTTCCGAAGCAGGCATTCCGTTCATCAGCGTGCTCACCAACCCTACAATGGGCGGTGTAAGTGCGTCACTGGCAATGCTCGGTGACATTAATGTTGCCGAACCTAAGGCATTAATCGGCTTTGCAGGTCCGCGCGTTATCGAACAGACAGTTCGCGAAAAGCTTCCTGAAGGCTTCCAGAGATCTGAATTCCTTCTTAAGAAGGGGGCGATTGACATGATTATCGACAGACGTGAAATGCGTGACCGTCTGGCCAACATCATTTCAATTCTTATGAAGGTTAACAGCAGGGAAGAAAAGGCGGAAGACAGAAAGTAACTTCCTTCCCGGATACTTACTCTTTTTTATTACGGACACCGCTCATCAGGCGGTGTCCGTTTTATTTGGGCTTTTCGGAATAGTGAGGAATCCCAAAGCTTCGTGAAAACCCGGAATGACATGCGTCGGTGTCAATCCTGACCAGTGTTTTTTGGTTGTAATAAGTGGCGTCTAGCTGTATATTGTTTCCGCATAATACATGGATATTCATGAGTCCGTCACGTACCGCACGGCTTTAGGCATGCCTCGGTAAACGGAGTGACGGACGCTTTCGGAGATTATAAAAATGAGCAGTACGGATCTTAATTCCAGACCTTGCGATCTGGCTTCCTGGGAGAATTATCTTAACGGTATTAATCCTAACATCATTGAACTGGGGCTCGACAGAGTCAGAAAGGTTGCCGCCTTTATGGGAGTCGACAGTTTCCCGGACAGCAGGATTGTTACGGTAGCAGGAACAAACGGCAAGGGATCCACAGCGTCAATGCTGGCTTCGGCCCTTACCGCATCCGGTATAAGCTGCGGTCTTTACACGTCTCCTCATATCCTTAATTTCAACGAAAGAATCTCCGTAAACGGTGTGAATGCCGACGAAAAATTACTGTGCGAGGCTTTTTCCGCAGTTTATGATGCGGTGACGGAGACGGGTATTCATCTTACCTTCTTTGAATATACGACTCTGGCCGCTTTCTGGCTTTTCAGAAAAAACGAATGTCGGGTGCTGGTGCTTGAGGTCGGTCTGGGCGGACGTCTTGATGCCGTAAACATTCTTGACTGTGACATTGCGGTAATTCCGAGTATCGGCCGGGATCACTGTGCGCTTCTGGGTAACACCGAGGCTGAAATAGCCTTTGAAAAGGCAGGGATCATAAAGACTTCGACCCGGAATGTCCTTCTAGGATACTTAAGCGGTGAGGCTTTCGGAACAATTGTTTCCGAGGCGTCAAAGAGAGGTCTTTCAGACACTGCGATTTATTCCCTTGAAAAGGAAATTGCCGTTGAATATACGGATGCCACCCATTTTAACCTCAGGGCGCCTTTTACGGTGAACGGAGTTCATGTTCCTGCTCTTCCTCTTATCAATGCGCCTCTGTCCCTCACCGCGGCTCTTCTGATTATTCAGATGCTCGGTGAAAAACCTGATTATGAAAAGCTTCTTGAAGGTATCAGAACCACCAGACTGCACGGCCGTGTTGAGATTATTTCCGAGAATCCAACCGTTATTCTGGACGTGGCGCATAATCCGCCTGCCATGCGCTATCTCGCCTCAATGCTGCGACAGCGCGGCGACAGGGTAAGGTATGCCGTCATAGGCATGCTCAAGGATAAGGATATATTCAGTTCGCTCAGCGAGCTTAAGGGAACATTTGACAGAATATTCGTATGCTCGCTTCCCGGTGAAAGAGGTTCAACAGCCGAACACGTAAGGGAAAATCTCTTAAGAACCGGAATGGAGCCTGAGAAGGTTGAGACTTTCGACACGGCATATGAGGCTTACGTCAGGGCCGTAAGCCTTCTTCCTGAAGACGCGGAACTGGTGGTATGCGGTTCCTTCGTTACGGCCGAGGAGCTTTTAAGAAAGCTTAATGCTTAATCGGGAGTTTTAAGAAACGTCGCATGCAGGTATCCGGTGCTTCCGGTGATTAAGATGATGGTGTTTTTTCAGGCATAAACTTCGTGAACCGGCTGCATGTGATTAATTATGCCGTAAAAACGTTTTTTTGTTTTTGCGGTAATGATTTTTTAACATATTTCTGATTTAATATATAAATAAAGATAATACTGCCGCCCAAGAGCAGTAACTAAGACAGACATACATATTGCATAAGAGTACTAAAAAGTGATTAATCAGTTTACCAGAGTATTAGTAGGCTCAATTATTCTGCTGGCACTGCTGGCTTTTGCGGTGCCAAAGTTCTTTCCAAAGGAAAATGCTGATGATATCCGCAAACCTACGGAGATAGTGGACCATACGGCACCTGCTGGGGCTGCGGGAGAACAGTCGGGGCAGACTGCTCAGAATGCTGGTAATGAAGCTAATGCCGTCGATGAATATGATGCAATGGATGAGAATTTCGGTTACGGGGATCTGCTTGAAGATGAAGGCAGTAATCCTCCGGTAGAGTTCGCTGACAATTCAGTTAAATCAGGTGTTGTCGTAGGTGTCGAGGCAGACGGTGCGAACGGACGCAACGGCACGTTTGTGGCTAATCCTACCATTACCGGTAATACTCCTGCGGAAGTGGCCAGAATGCAGGCGGAAGCCAGAAGAAAAGCCGAAGCCGCAAGAAACAGTGCCGCGGAACAGGAAAACAGGGCAAGGGCAGAAGCTGAACGCCTTGCCGCGGAAAAGAAACGCATTGAGGCTGAGAAGCTTGCCCAGCAGGAGAACGCACGTCTTGAAGCTGAACGCAGGGCTCAGGCTGAGGCTGCCAGACAGAAGGCTGAAGCAGAGGCAAGAGCAAAGGCTGAAGCAGAGAAGGCCAGGGCTGAGGCTGAGAAGGCAAGAGCTGAAGCCGAACGCAGGGCAAGAGAGGAGGCCGCTGCCGCAAAAGCCAGGGCTGAGGCGGAAAGGAACCGCGAAAGAATGGCGCCTTCAGGACAGCTTGATTCAGCTCCGAGAGGCCGTTATCTGCAGGTTGGTACCTTCAGTACCTTAGCTAAGGCCAATGAGGTGCGAAACCGACTCAAGGCCGCTAGAATAGGTGTACCTAAAGAGTATATGAAGGACATCGATTCTGGATTCGGTTATAAGGTGGTTCCGAATAACGGCAACTACACCGTTCTGGTCGGACCGGCGAAGAACGATGCGCCTTTCAGAGCCATCAAGAACCGTGTCGACTGGGCAGCGGGCGTAAATTCATTTACCGTTTCAAAGTAGCTCCCCGTTTAACGAAAACCCCGCACAGTCGAGGAGAAGGAGACAGTTTTGCCAGAACTTAAGGAAATAGTCGGATTCATTGATGATTATCTTCGCATACGCGAAATCAGTGATTACAGTTTTAACGGACTGCAGGTTGAAGGCAGAAGTAAAATAAACAGGATCGTTACCGGTGTCACCGGCAATGTTGATCTGATTAATAAGGCACGCGATGTCGGCGCCGATCTCGTGCTGGTTCATCACGGTCTTTATTGGAAAGGCGGGGATCCGCGTCTTACAGGAATTCTCGGCGCAAGGGTGCGTGCTCTTGAGGGCATGTCCCTTGCTGCCTATCATCTGCCGCTGGATCTTCATCCTGAAATCGGCAACAATGCCCTGATCGTTAAGGCCGTCGGAGCGGAGTTCGTGAATTATCTGAAACCTGGCGAACCTTCAAGCATTGCGGTTACGGCACGCTTTGCAGAACCCGTTACGGTGGAACGTCTTAACGGGATTTTAAGCTCGTTCTGCGAAAGGGCTCCTCTTGTAATGGGGCCTTCCGACAGACTCATAAGAAACATTGCAGTATGTTCCGGCGGAGGCGGCTTTATCCTTGAAGAGAACATTGAGGGGATTGATGCTGTGATTGTCGGTGAGGTGCATGAGCAGCATTATCATCTGGCTGTTGAAAAGAACGTAACCGCATTCGTCTGCGGACATCATGCCACTGAGATATGCGGAATAAGGGAACTTGGCCGCGTTGTCGGAGAGCATTTTAACATCGACTGCGAATTCATAAATTCCTTCAGTCCGATATAGATTTTTAACCTGACCGCACGCTGCAGTTTTTAATTCCCTGTATAGGGACTGCGGTGGCGGTCGTCATCAGGCCCGAAATACATGACGGGCCATCCGGAGATATAAATGATTGACGTTTCTGTGTTGCGTGAGAACTATGCCAAAAGTGGTCTGTCACGCAAGGATCTGACGGAAAAACCGATAGATCTGTTTGAAACCTGGCTGAAGCAGGCCATTGATTCAGGTATTCCAGATCCCAACGGCATGGTGGTGTGCACCGTGGATCCTGAGGGACAGCCCTATTCAAGAATGGTTCTTCTTAAGAATTATGATGAGAACAGCCTTATTTTCTTTACCAACTACGGTTCCAGAAAGTCTCAGCATATAGAAAAGAATCCTAAGGTTTCCATTCTGTTCCCATGGTATATGCTTGAACGTCAGGTGGCTTTTACCGGCGTGGCCGAAAGACTGTCATATCTTGAAGTCGTAAAGTATTTTACCAGCAGACCGAGGGATTCTCAGATAGGTGCCTGGACTTCTCATCAGAGTTCCAAGATTTCCGCACGCTCAGCCCTTGAAAGCAAGTTCATGGAACTTAAGCAGAAATTCAAGGAGGGCAAGATCCCTATTCCTACATTCTGGGGCGGTTACAGGGTGCGTTTTGACAGTGTTGAATTCTGGCAGGGCAGACCAAGCAGACTTCATGACAGATTCATTTACGAGAAGAATGCCGAAGGCGGTTGGGACATCAGCAGACTTGCGCCGTAGGTATTAATCAGCTGTGTCCGGTTTTAAAACCAGACATTATGTGATAACTGTGGCAGAAGGGATATGCGGACGCATATCCCTTTTTACCGACTTCGGGGTATCGGCGTTTTTTAGCCGTACCCGTTTAGGATATACGGGGGAGTGGATGAATCCCGATTTACCGTTTTTACTGGCGGCGCAGATTGCTGCCTTCTTCATAATGATTTTCATGGGATTTGTTTCCGTGCGTACGGGAATTATCGGTACTGAGGAAACCAAGGGACTCACCAGAATGCTCATGTATGTGATTACACCGTGCGTGATTCTGATGTCGTACCAGACCGAGTACAGTTCAAGCGTCGCGGGCGGACTGGTTCTGGCTTTTCTTGCGGCAGTCCTGGTGCATGTGATTCTCATTGCCGGCGTGAAGCTGGCGGGACGGTTCCTGAAGCTTTCCAATGTGGAACGCGCCAGTATAATCTACACGAACTCCGGAAATCTTACCGTGCCTCTTGTAATGAGCGTGCTGGGAACCAAGGCCGTCATGTACGCAAGTACTTTTCTTGCGGTTCAGACAATTCTTGTCTGGACTCACTGCTTTGCGCTGATTAAGGGAACTTCCGGTTTTTCCTGGAAGAAGATGATGAGCAACGTCAACACGATAGCCATTATTCTCGGAATTATCTGCTTTTTTGCCGAGATCCGCATAACCGGTCCGCTGGAAACGGCGTTTACCGGAATGGGGAAGACCATCGGTCCTCTGGCAATGTTTTCAATCGGCATAATGCTCGGATCCTCCAGAGTGACGGATATTTTCCGCATCAGAAATTTCATGGTATCCGCCATGCGTCTTCTGCTTTTCCCCGTAATTCCGGTTCTGCTTTTTGCTCTCTGGCCCGAGGGTTTACTTTCAGATGACAGCAGACTGGTATTTACCACGGTTCTGCTGGCTACGGCCGCACCTTCAGCAGTAATCGTATCTCAGATGGCCTTAATCACAAATCAGGATTACCGTTCAGCCTCCGGCGTGAACATCATTACGGATTTTCTGTGTATTTTCACCATACCGTTCATTATCTGGATTTACATAATCATCAGTGACTGATGATTCGTGAAGCCTTCCGGAGGGACGGTTACTGCCGGGTCCTTCGGGTTTTGGTTTTTGTAAAATAAATGTGAATCCGTTTTTTTCAGGCGTTATTAGTTTCTGTTGCTGACATCTAATTTTTAAAAAACATACGTACGTTTACATCTTAAAAAATTCGACAAAGCTCACATTGTTGATTTTTATAGAACGGCTGAAAACCGCATTACATGCCTGTTTTGACATTATCTGTTCAAAATGTAAAACAGAATAAAAAATAATATGGAATAATATTTATGTGTTAACGTGCAAAATAAAATTAAAAATATCCAGATGATTAAAATTCAGTCAGATAATCTGTGATTTTTAACACGAAATAAACATAATAATTTCGTATAGTGAGACATGAACGCAAAAAACGATTATTGGCAGTTTAAATAAATTTTTAAAAGTTTATGATTCCTCTTGTCGGTTTATGATGTGTGTGCAAGATTTTCAAACCGACGTTTTATGACAAAAAATAATTGCATACTCGGTATATGTTTCATTTTCGAAATGCCGAAGATCATTTAAGGAAAAGACTAATGAAAAAGAATATTTTATCAGCAATCGTTGGATTAGTAACTTTAGGTTTGGGGTCAGTTGCTTCAGCTGCCGGTATCGAAGAAGGCCAGTTAACCATTTGGGTTAACGGCGATAAGGGTTATGACGGTATTGCAAGAGTAGGTCAGCGTTTTGAAGAAATGACCGGTGTTAAGGTTACCGTGGCTCACCCAGATCAGGTTGAAGTTAAGTTCCAGCAGAATGCTGCTTCAGGTAACGGTCCGGATATTTTTATGTGGGCTCATGACCGTTTCGGTGAATGGGTTCAGGCCGGTCTTTTAACTGAAATTGAACCAACCCAGGATGAACTTAACCGTTTCCAGAAGGTTGCATGGGATGCAATGAAGGTAAACGGCAAGTACTACGGTTACCCTGTATCAATCGAAGCAATCGCCATGATTTGTAATAAGGACATCGTTCCTGAAGCTCCAAAGACCTTTGAAGAACTTGCCGCTCTTGATGACAAGCTCCAGAAGGAAGGCAAGCATGCAATCATGTGGGATTACAACAACGCATACTTTACCTATCCTTTACTTTCCGCCAATGGTGGTTTCGCATTCAGAACCGATGCTAACGGTGTTTATGACGTAACCAAGACCGGTGTTAATAACGAAGGTGCCAAGAAGGGTCTTAACTACCTCGTTAACATGGTTAAGAAGGGCCATATCCCTAAGGGAGCTGACTACGGTATCATGGAATCAAGCTTCGTAGCAGGTAAGGTTGGCTGTATCATCAATGGTGCCTGGGCATGGGGTCAGTACAACAAGGTTAACTACAGTGTTAATCCGTTCCCAACTCTCGACGGTAATCCAGGTAAGCCATTCGTAGGCGTACTCGGCATGACCATCAATCAGGCTTCTCCTAATAAGGATTTGGCTAAGGAATTCCTCCTTAACTATCTGTTAACCGATGCAGGTCTTAAGGAAGTTAACGATGACAAGCCATTAGGTGCAGCAGCTCTGAAGTCTTTCGAAGACAAGCTTGAATCAGATCCAAGAATTGCTGTAACCATGAGCAACGCAAAGATGGGCGACGTAATGCCTAGCGTTCCTGAAATGAACAGATTCTGGAGCTCTCTGCAGACTGCACTTAAGAATGCAACTACCGGTCGTCAGTCAGTTGATGATGCATTAAAGACTGCTGAAGAACGTATTGTTAAGGAAAAGAAGTAAAAGATGGTGAACGAACAGTTCATATCTCTTTAACATGAAACGACTGTAAGTTAATCCGGTTCCGTCAGGAACCGGATTTTTTTTGCTGTATGGAGATGAGCTTCCGGATCCGTGGCGATGCAGACGATCTTGCCAGTCACGGAACATATGAGCGCTGTCAGTAACGATATTTTTAGATATTAAGCAATAATCGGGAATTTTTGTCTGTTTTTGATGGTTTAAAGCATGATATTTCTGATAAAATAACGGGTTCTTTATCCTGTCTGACAGTGATGTTTTTTGCTTTCGGGCCGGTAAGGATGAAAACGTGAATCAGTGGAGAGAAACAGATAGTCGGAATTATCTTCTCCGTAATCTGCTGAAAAGGAGATATCAGTATATGAAAATCAGACATAACGTTCTGGGACGCGGATTATTATCAGGCGTAAGTGCCGTAGGCATTTTTCTTTTTGGAACTTTATCACCATGTGCAGATGCCGTGGCCGATGACGGCTTAACAGTGCTTGCAAGTTTTGGTATTATTGAAGATATAACTAAAAATGTTGCCGGTGACAGGGCTAAAGTAAAGGTAATCGTACCTGTCGGAAGTGATCCTCATGCTTACAATCTTACGGCAGCCAACATGATTGATATGGAAAACAGTGATCTTATCATTATCAACGGTCTTTCATTTGAAGGATACCTTGAAAGGTATCTGACTCAGGATAAGTATGCAAAGAAGATTGTTGTGGCTTCTGAAGGCATTGAGAAGCTTGCTTTTAATGAAGAACATCAATCAGACCATGACCATGATGCCGACCATGACCACGATGCTGACCACGATCATGATGCCGACCATGACCACGATGCTGACCATGATCATGATGCCGACCATGACCACGATGCTGACCATGATCATGATGCCGACCATGACCACGATGCTGACCACGATCATGATGTTGACCATGATCATGATGCTGACCATAATAAGGTTCATGAGCACATAGCTCACAGACATCACCATCATCACCATCACGGAGGAACCGACCCTCATGCCTGGCAGAATCCTCTGAACGGAGCTCTTTACGCACAGAACATCGCTGACGCACTGTGCAAGGCTGATGCCGGAAATTGTCAGTACTTTAAGAAGAGAGCGGCTGATTACATCAGTGAGTTGAAGTCACTTGACGCAAAGTACCGCAGTGAGCTCAGCGGGATTCCGAAGGAAAACAGGGTTATCATCACTACCCATGATGCATTCGGTTATCTGGCACGCCATTATGATCTGCGTATTCTTTCTCCGTTCGGACTCAGCACTGGTTCCGAACCTTCAGCCAAGAGAATAGCCGAATTAAAGGATATTATCAGCAGGGGAGTTGTTAAGGCCGTATTTATGGAAAAGAACGGCAACAACGCCATACTTGATCAGCTGGCCGGTGACAGAAAGATAAAGAATGTTGAACTTTATGCCGATACTCTGGCTCCGGAAGGCGAGTGTTCAACATATACAGGGATCCTTAACCATAATCTGGAAGCTATCGTCGGGGCTATTTCAGCCTCCGGCAAATAATAAGCTTCATACATCGAAGCATAAGGTGTTTTAGAAAGGGGGATCTTCGATAAGGAAGATCCCCGATTTGTTCATATTTTTACTGTCGGCATCGGAGAGATGTTTTTAGGCAGATGCGTTCCGCGCCTAACATGGAATTTAAGGTGCTTCGGTTACGTGCGGTAGTATCTGCAGGCTTTAAAGAGGCATAACCATGAGACATATAAATGACAGCGGATTCAGATTTCCGGGATTTGCAGCGGTACTTATTGCCGTAACCGCGGTATTTCTGGTTGAACAGGTGATTCAGCCGTCATACTGGATTAAAAGTTCCATTAAGGTTCTTGCCTTTTCTGCTCCTGTGATTCTTTATTCCTTCCTGAGCGGAAAAAGTCTTACCGAAACAATCAATTTAAGGAAAATATCAGGGGTCGCTCCGATTATTTTTTCCATGCTGCTGTTTTCAGTCGGTGTCGCAGTACTTTTTTTTATTTCCAGAGACAGTCTTGATCTTGCCGGCATCAAACAGAATCTGATGAGAAAGGAGAATCTGTCACCGGAGAACTGTTTTTACGTATTTGTCTATATCATTCTCTGCAACGCATTTCTGGAAGAGGCATTTTTCAGGGGGTTTGTTTTCGGACTTTTTAGGAGTAAGGCGACAGGAGCACTGATTAGTGCGGTTCTCTTCTCGCTGTACCATATAGGCATATTCATTACCTGGTTCAGTCTTCCGATATTTACTCTCTGCGTTGCGGGACTTGTCGTAATAGGTTTGTTTTTGCAGTGGATTTCGGAAAAATATCACAGCATTGCTGCCGGCTACGCTGTTCATGCTTCGGCAAATTTCTCCATAAATCTTATCGTTGCGCTTCTGATTTTCGGAATTATCGGTAAATGATGTCCTGCAGAGCGTCAATGATGAGAATTAACGGCGGGAACTCCCGAAGGATTCATCAATTGTTGATAATTTAATAAGTTTGATATATTAATTGTGGATAAGTTTTGAGCTGTTCAGAATTATTATATAGATTTGTCCGACAAATATTAAAAAATTGTCGGATATTATTATATAAACCTGTGAATAATATAAACTGTGTATAAAGTATTGTGAATAAAATATAAAAACATAAAATGAGTCATATGCTTTCTAAATTCTAAATAATTAAATAACGGCGTTCTGACATTCACAACTTTTGTTTTTGTGTCGTTCCGTAACTGCTTTAATTTCCATCTGTGGCCTTGAGACCTCAAAAAGGTTACTTATTTGAAGTTTATCCGCATTATCCTTTTCAGTTAAAGATTACGAATGCCTGCCGGTGCCGGCATATGTTAAGATTAAGTGTCTTTATCACTGACATCCGTAACTGTCATTATGATTTTTTTATATGAGAAGTGTTGATTTTACATAAAAAAACCGCCGGGTGTACCGGCGGCAAATCATCAACATTTGAGGAAAAATGAAAAATAAATAACGAACTCAAACATTCTATTGTTTAGCATGCTCAAGTTGTGAGCATTATACATCAGTTTTTGAAAAAATGTTAAGATTTTGTGAAAAAATTTTTAAAAATTTATAATTATGGCGGTTGTAAATAATATTTGTTCTGATAAACTCATATATAATGACAGATGAGATACATATTTGTGATAAAGGTTTGATTAATATTTATATTTTTTATTTCGTTCAGGGGTTATCATGACTTTAGTCCAGCTAAAATATGTTTTGGCGGTTGCCAATTACAGATCAATAAATGAGGCAGCCTCCTCCTTGTTTGTTACTCAGCCGACTATTTCCACCGCCATTAAGGAACTTGAGACGGAAGTAAACATAAAGCTGTTCAACCGCACGAATCACGGTATTGAAATAACAAATGAAGGACTTGAGTTTCTTGGGTATGCCAGACAGATTCTGGCGCAGACCGACCTTCTGAAGGAGCACTTTAAGAAGAAAAAGAACACCACCGTTAAATTCGTGGTGAGTGCTCAGCACTATTCGTTCGCCGTAAGCTCGTTTATTCGACTGGTGGAGAAGTTCGGTATGGATAAGTATGACTTCTGTCTGCGCGAGACCAGAACAAGGGATATTATTCAGGATGTTCATAATCTCAGTGCCGACGTGGGCATTATTTACTTTTCCAAAAGCAACAGCCGTCTGCTGAAGCGACTTTTAAAGGAGCAGGACATTACGTATGTTCCTCTGGCAAGACTTACTCCTCACGTATTCATCAGCAGTAACAGCAGTCTCTGTGAGAAGCCGTATGTTACGCTTTCTGACCTGAAGGACATGCCGTTTCTCTCCTTTGAGCAGGGCGGGTACAGTGCTGATTACTTTTCAGAAGAAATCATCAGGAATCCTGAAGGAAGCAGAATGATAAGAGTGAGTGACCGTGCAACGCTGTTCAATCTGCTGACCGGCCTCAACGGCTACACCATTTCATCAGGTGTCATCGAACAGGAGCTGAATCCGGAAATCAGAGCAATTCCGCTTGAAGAGAAGGGGTATATGGATATAGTGATTTTAAAACACAAGGACATAACTCCGAATCCGCTGACCGATACGTACGTGAATTACCTAAGGGAATCCCTTCCGGAGTCATGTCTCATTACCGAAGACATGGATTATTCCGACGGCTTTTAACGGTGTGGTGTACCGATTTTAAGAATACGGATTCACATAAGTTGATTCTGAACCGGATTTTGGTATAAAAATTTTTTATAATGAGTTAGTTTTATATATAATTATTCAAATAACGTACTTTATTATAAAATGAAAAGCGCTGAGAGAAGGGCTGTCTCGACGTTTCCGACTCTCTGACAACGAATTTATAATAAAACAGAATTAATATTCAAATAATACGATAATAAAAAAATAAAGGTGTTTTTATGCATGTCGCTCAAATTTTTAAGCAGAAAAAACCGGTTGTTTCCTTCGAGATTTTTCCGCCAAAAAGGGATGAAGCCTTAAAAAGCATTGACGGAACTCTGGAAGTGCTTACTGAACTTAAACCAGATTTCATTTCCGTAACTTTCGGAGCAGGCGGTTCTCTGACCAACTCAAAAACCGTTGAAATTGCAGGCAAGATTAAGAGAAACTACGGAATTGAGGCTGTTGCCCATCTGACTTGTCTCAATTATTCCAAGGCCGAAATTATTGAGATGGTTAATAATCTCAAGGCTAATGATATTGAAAACATACTTGCTTTAAGAGGGGATCACAATCCTAATCTTGAACCAAAGAATGATTTTAAGCATGCGTCTGATCTTATTGAGTTCGTGAAGCAGAACAGTGACCTCGGCATCAGTGCAGCCTGTTATCCTGAAGGTCATCCTGAATCCGCAAATCTCAGTGAGGACGTGCTTAATCTGAAGCACAAGGTGGATGTCGGTGCCGAGCATCTGGTATCCCAGCTGTTTTTTGATAATAATATTTTTTACAGATTTACTGAGCTCTGTAAGGTTGCCGGCATCAATGTTCCTATCGAAGCGGGTATCATGCCTGTAATCAATAAGGCTCAGATTGAAAGAATGGTGACCCTCTGCGGTGCTTCTCTTCCTGATAACATGAAGAGAATTCTTGATAAATACGCAGACAATAAGGAGGCTCTGTTTGATGCCGGTATCGCCTATGCTACAAGTCAGATCATTGATCTTCTGGCCGCAGGCGTTGACGGTATCCACATTTACACCATGAACAACCCTAGGGTTGCAATGAAGATTTGTGAGAGCATAAAGAACGTAATCAGCAGATAGAACGCAGATGTCATACGGCAGTATGCAAAAAAGACAATAATAAGAGCTTCTGCCGGGCATTTTTCAATAAATACATAAACTTTATTTTCGATTCAAAAAGTAATTTGTTTTGAGCGATTTGCCCCGGAAGGACCTCCATCCGGGGATTTTTTTATCCGTCAGTTCCGTAAGCCGGGCTTTTAGTTTTTTTTTTCATACGAATAAGACTGTGGTTTTATACATTTTCTTAACCTTTGTGAATTAAATATCCATAAAACCTATCATTTGGACCATAAGTGTCTGTTTTATTCCATTTCTCTTTTTTAAAATATATAATGGTTTTGTGTCAGAGCCCCGTACTCTAACGTGTCCGGACGTTTCTTCCCTTAGGACCGTACGGGGGTGTTTATGAAATTGGATGACGGTTATGAGATTATTTGTTGTCAGTGGCCGAAGCGGAGCCGGTAAGTCTATAGCTCTGGGAGTGTTGGAGGATCTGGGATTCTACTGCGTAGATAATCTGCCGATGTCCTTTCTTCCCGAACTGGTAAAACTCAGCAGCAGGGAATATTCATCAGTTGCCGTAAGTATCGATATCAGAAACTTCACCAACGATACCGTTGATTACACCGGGTTTATCGATTCCGTTAAAAACGATCCTGACAATGAAGTGATAAGCATATTTCTGGATGCCGATGATCAGATTCTGATTAAGCGTTATGAGGAAACACGCAGACTTCATCCACTGTCAAAAGGCCAGCAGAAGCTTTCCCTCGGTGAGGCCATCGTGAAGGAGCATGAGATTCTTGACCCGATAGCTGAGCTTGCCGATGCCCGCATTGATACTTCAAATTTAAGCATACACGATCTGACTCAGCACATAACATCCCTGGTGCTCGGTAAGAAGGAAAAAACCCTGACCATGATTTTTGAGTCCTTCGGTTTCAAGAACGGCATAGCCAAGGATGCGGATTTTGTATTCGACAGCAGATTTCTGCCAAATCCTCACTGGGTTGCCAAACTGAGACCTCTCACGGGCCTTGATCAGGAAGTTGTCGACTTCTTTGCTGATTATCCGGAGGTTCAGCTTTACATCCAGAACATAGACAGCCTTCTGAATCAGTGGCTGCCTTTCTTTGAACGTTCAAACAGAAGCTATCTGACCGTGGCGATAGGCTGTACCGGCGGACAGCACCGCAGTGTGTACATTGCCGAAACTCTGGCCAAATACTTCCAGAAGAGAAAGAAGGAAGTTGTGGTAAAGCATCTGTCCCTCAAAAAAACCAAGCGAATGTAATTCACGCCGCCGGTTTATTTTCGGCGTTAAAATGTGGAGCCGGCATGTATGCTCCGTAAATTCATTCATTTCCTTATCGTTGCGGCGTCTGTGGCTCTTTTTACCGTGTTTTGACCGGTTAATGAGTACAGTTCCGGCTCATGCGCCGGGCTTTTCCTCAGTTACTTTCAGGCAGAAGTTCAAGTGGTTGCAAGTCGCGGTTATGCCGATGTGTCCGCCCGGCTTTTGCCATCTTTAATATCCATTCCCATAATGCCTTTTTGTTCAAATTAGAGTATAATTCACTTGGTTTTATATTTTGTGTATTCCTTTTAAAGGAATGATTTTTGAGTAAGTTTGTTTTTAAGAAAAACAATATTGATTTGTGGTCTTTTTAAATGCTAGATTCAAAATATCTTCGCGGCGAGATTGAATATGCCGCAGCTCGCCTGGCAACCCGTAATTTTAAGCTTGATGTTGAAAAGTTAAACGCTCTGGAAGAACAGCGCCGTGAACTTCAGATTAAAACTCAGGATCTTCAGGCTCAGCGTAACAGCCTCTCCAAGTCCATTGGCGTGGCCATGAAAAATGGTGAAGATGTTTCTGCCATCAAAGAACAGGTTAAACAGATCGGTGATGAGCTTACGGAAGTTAAGGCTAAGCAGGATGCCGTTCTTGCCGAAATCAACACTTATGCGCTTACCGTTCCAAACATTCCTGATGATTCAGTTCCTGTAGGAAAGGATGAAACGGAAAATGTGGTTGTACGCGTTGTCGGTACTCCAAGAGAATTTGATTTCGAACCAAAGGATCACGTTGCACTTGGTGAAAACCTTGCTCAGCTTGATTTTGATAATGCACGTAAGATTTCCGGTGCCCGTTTTGCTCTCATGCGCGGTCCTATAGCAAGACTGCACAGAGCCCTGGCTCAGTTCATGCTTGATCTTCATACTGAAAAGCACGGTTATTCAGAATGCTACGTTCCTTATCTCGTAAATCACGATTCACTGTACGGTACCGGTCAGCTGCCTAAGTTTGCGGAAGACCTTTTCCATACTTCTCTGGACGGAAATGCCGATGGAGACAACGTAAACCGTAAGTTCTGTCTGATTCCTACCGCAGAAGTACCTTTAACCAACATAGTCCGTGACACCATTCTCGATGTTAAGGACTTACCTTTAAAGGTTACCGCTCACACCCCTTGTTTCAGATCTGAAGCAGGTTCAGCCGGTCGTGATACCCGCGGTCTTATCAGAATGCACCAGTTTGATAAGGTGGAAATGGTTCAGGTTGTACATCCTGATCACTCATGGGAAGCTCTTGAACAGCTTACATCAGATGCGGAAGACGTACTTAAGGAGTTAAAGCTTCCTTACCGTGTGCTTGCTCTGTCTACCGGTGACATGGGCTTCAGCTCTGCCAAGACCTATGACCTTGAAGTTTGGATTCCTGCTCAGGGCTGCTACAGAGAAATTTCTTCATGCTCTAACTGTACCGACTTCCAGGCTAGAAGAATGCAGGCCCGTTTCCGTGATACCGATGGCAAGACCAGACTGGTTCACACTCTGAACGGTTCCGGCCTGGCCGTAGGCCGTTGCCTCGTAGCCGTTATGGAAAACTATCAGCAGGCTGACGGTTCTATCGTTGTACCTGAAGTTCTCAGAAAGTACATGAACGGTCTTGAAGTAATTAAGGCTGAATAATCCTGACCGGGATTTCTGCGGAAATCCTTATTCAGGTAATAAGTAAACGAAAGAACGATCCCGTGATATCAGATGATGGTGTCACGGGATTTTTTTGTCCGGAAATAAAAGCATCAGCAGATCCGGCATCTAACCGCGTCCGTATCCAGCACTGTTACAGACGGCAGAAAAAATCCCGTACCGCAGCGGTCACTGAGCGGTACGGGATTTAAGGTGTTATGAATGTCCTTTAAAAGGGCGTTACATTACTCTGTCACCAGGCTTAACGCCACTGTCTGCACTCAGCAGGAAGATGTCGCTGTCACCTGAACCGGCACTCAGAATCATGCCTTCGGAAACACCGAACTTCATCTTGCGCGGAGCAAGGTTGTATACAACGATTACGAAGCGGCCGACAAGTTCTTCTGGATTCTGGTATGCAGACTTGATGCCGGAGAAAATCTGACGCTTTTCACCGTTACCGAGATCCAGTTCGAAGCGGAGAAGCTTCTTTGATTCAGGAACGGCTTCACAGGCCAGAACCTTTGCGGCACGCATGTCAACCTTGGCAAATTCATCGATTGTGATTTCGGCCGGAGCTTCATCGACGTCCTTTTTGGCAGGCTTCTTTTCAGCCTTTGGAGCAGGAGCCTGTTCAGCCTTGATGTCTTCCTTAGAGTCTTCAATCATCTGGGCTACGGTCTTACTGTCGATTCTGTTGAACAGAGCCTTGAAAGGCTTGATTTCAGAACCTGTAAGAGGAGTGTCAATGCTGTCCCATGACAGGTCGGTTGCCAGAAAGTCTGCGCTTTTTGCGGTTAATTCAGGGAGAATAGGTGACAGGTAGGTGATAAGGATTCTGTACAGGTTAAGAGACATGGTACATACGTCCTGAAGTTCCTGCTGTCTGCTTTCGTCCTTGGCGATAACCCATGGAGCCTTGTCGTCAACATACTTGTTGGCAAGATCCGCAAGAGACATGATTTCGCGGATGGCATGGCTGTATTCCCTGTTAAGGTAATCATTGGTGATCGTTTCCTTAACGGCGGTGAACTTGCTCAAAAGTTCAGAGTCAGCAATGCTGTCACCGAGTCTGCCGCCGAATTTCTTGGTAATGAAGCCGGCGGTTCTTGAAGCCAGGTTTACAATCTTGTTTACAATGTCTGAGTTAACCTTGGCAACGAAGTCTTCGAGGTTAAAGTCCAGATCGTCAATCTTGCCGTTCATCTTTGAGGCATAGTAGTATCTCAGACATTCTGCATTGAAGTGCTTTAGGTAGGTTGAAGCTTTGATGAAGGTTCCCTTTGACTTACTCATCTTTGCTCCGTTTACGGTTACGTATCCGTGTACAAAGATCTTGCTTGGTGACTTGTAACCGCAGCCTTCGAGAGTTGCCGGCCAGAACAGTGAATGGAAGTAAAGGATGTCCTTACCGATGAAATGAACGATTTCAGTATCGTTATTCTTGCTGATGACGTCGTATACGTCAAGCCCCTGTCTGTCGAGAAGGTTCTTGAGGGATGCCAGATATCCTACCGGAGCGTCAAGCCATACATAGAAATACTTGTCATCGGTTCCCGGAATCTTAAAGCCGAAGTATGGTGCGTCGCGGCTGATGTCCCACTGCTGAAGTCCCTGTTCGAACCATTCCTGAAGCTTGTTGCTCATTTCAGCCTGAAGAGCACCGCTCTTTGTCCAGCTCTTGAGGAATTCCTCGAACTGTGGGAGATCAAAGAAGAAGTGTTCTGAGTCTTTGAGAACGGGTTTGGCACCTGAAATGGCTGAATAGGCATCCTTAAGTTCGGTTGGAGAGTAGGTGGCACCGCATACTTCGCAGTTGTCGCCGTACTGATCCGCTGCACCGCACTTAGGGCAGGTTCCCTTTACGAATCTGTCTGGAAGGAACATGTTCTTTTCAGGATCGAAAAGCTGAGAGATTGTGCGGCTCTTGATGTAGCCCTTTTCCTTCAGCTTGTTGAACATGCAGGTACAGATTTCCTGATTTTCCGGAGAATTTGTACGATAGTAGTTGTCGTAGGTGATGTTGAAGCCTGCAAAGTCGGCACGGTGTTCCTTTTCCACCTCGGCAATCATTTCTTCCGGAGTCTTGCCAAGCTTCTGAGCCTTGAGCATTATAGGACTTCCGTGCTGGTCATCGGCACATACAAAATATACCTTGCGGCCGAGCATGCGCTGGAAACGTACATAAATGTCAGCCTGAATGTGTTCAAGAATATGTCCTAAATGAATGGAGCCGTTAGCATACGGCAGGGCACATGTTACGAATAGTGGTTTTGCTGTAGAAGTCATGAATGAATAACCCCGAAAAAAACTAAATTATTAACAATCGTGCGTATTCTATCACATTTTTACTTTTATCTTAACCATAAAAAGGGCTAAAAAAACGGGGAATTCATCCCCGTTCGCATGGTGATCGCAAAGGTGGTTTTTACGATTTCAGAAATAAGGAAAACGGCATGTCCGATGCCGTTTTCCATGAATTGATGATCGCTCCGGAACGTTACGGAGTAATGAAAGCAGGGCTGAATGTTTTATTTGATGAGGTTTTCTGCCACGAAGTTCCAGTCAACATAGTCGAAGAATTCGAGTACGTAGTCCTTGCGGCGGTTCTGATAGTCAAGATAGTATGCATGCTCCCATACATCAATGCATAGCAGTACGCACATGCCGTCAGTAAGAGGCGTGGCGGCATTACCGGTGTTTACTATGGACAGCTTGCGGCTTACCGGATTCTGTACCAGCCAGGTCCAGCCTGAGCCGAAATTGCCGATGGCACTTTTTGAGAACTGTTCCTTGAAGCCGGCCATGGAACCGAAATTGTCATTGATGGCATCGGCCAGAACCTGTGGAACCGGCACGGCTCTGCTTTTCGGACAAAGACCGTTAAAGTAGAATTCATGATTAAATGCCTGGGCGGCGTTGTTGAAGATCGGGCCTATGGACGTCTGAACAATTTCCTTGAGCGACTTGTCCGCAAAATCAGTATCCTGAATCAGGGTGTTTGCGGTGTTGATGTAGTTCTGGAAATGTTTGTTGTAGTGAAAATCCATGGTTCTTGCGGAAATGAACGGCTCAAGTTCATCCATTTCATATTTAAGCTTCGGTAAAAAAAGACTCATGAGAACTCCTTATTATCTGCGATTAGTTATGACTGAGCGGTATCATGCGTGCGTTGTCACTTCGCCGGCATTGCGGATTCCTGCTTTAAGATAGATTGGAATCCTCTTAATCTGATTATATGTTATCTGTCTTTTTTTAACCCGTTCTAAAATTTATTTATTTTAAAATTGAGAATCAGTCATTCAATATATTCGGGATAATGAATAATAAACAACATTATAATGTAAATAGTGTGTTATTAAACGATCACGGCTGAAGTTATGAGAATGTGAAAGCCGGTAATAGGATGAATTTCTGGTTCATTATTCGGAGGCGGAAGGAATCAGTGGAAACAATACGGGGCTGAATTCATGTTTTTTGCGGATGCAGTCCCATTATTCCGTAAAATCAGCCTGTTTTTAAGCACCGGTCACGGCTTTATTATACAATCATGAATGCTGACAATACGGATTTATGATAAGGATTGTTTTTTGTGAGCGGAGTTTTTTCTCCCGTGGTCCTGTCTCCGTCTGATTCAAATTAGGATACTGATAATGAACAACATAAAATCTTTCTTTCTCAGGGTATGGTTCCCGCATACCAGAATTCTCTGGGCTCTGCTGTTTCTCGGTTTTATTTTTTATGAAGCATGCGGCCTTTATTTTCAGTACTGGCTTAAGCTTAATCCGTGCATAGAATGTGTCTACGAGAGAGCCTGCTTCATGTTTTTCGGCGTGGCTGCACTTATCGGCGTGACCGCACCGAAGTATCTGCTCATAAGACTCTGCGCTTCCCTGGTATGGCTGGTTTCATCCGTATGGGGACTTATCATAGCCATTGAGCACAGAGGCTATGAAATTGATTATCAGAAGTCACTGCTGGATCCGTTCGCATCGTTCAGCACCTGCGGCTTCCATGCGAATTTCCCGCCATACATGAAGCTTGATGAATGGCTTCCGTCAGTGTTTGCGCCAACCGGTGTCTGCGGTGATGCCGCCTGGGATTTTGCGGGACTTACCATGGTTCAGTGGATTATTTTTATTTATATCTGCAATGCTGCCGTTGCAGGCATCGTGACACTGCTGTCATTCATTCCTTTCGGAACCTACCTTGGAATGAGAAACAGAAAAGGTTAAATCCTGAAGTAAAATATTATTTATTAAAAGGAAGAGAATCGATGGCGATTCTCTTCCTTTTTTTTCGATGATTTTTTCTGAGTATTGCCTGAAACATGGATACTAAGGCGGATATTCATCAATATTGTGACTTCGGTTTTAAAAGAATTATTCATTTTATACTGATTGTCTTATGAAAAAATATGTCTGGCTTATAATCAAACTTGGGTTGCGTTTTTATCTAACATCAGGAGGATATCTAAATGGATAATAACAATGGCAATAATCCAAACTCCCAGTCGGATGCTCAGTTCGCAAACGTGTCACCGGCATACGAGACGGTAACGGTAGATAAGCTTACCTATATTCTGCTGGCATTTTTCCTTGGCGCATTCGGTGCACACAAGTTCTACGCCGGCCAGGTTAAGGAAGGCATCATTTATCTGTTGATGCTGATCTTCTCATTCCTTGTGATTCCTGGAATCGTGGTTACCATTCTTGCCATCTATGAACTTATTGTCGCCATGATGGTTAATGACAACGGTGACGGCAAAATTACCCTTAAGAAGGGCTTTGTCCTGACCAAGCCCGATTAGCGGATACGAAGAGACGGTTTTCCAGTCATCTCCGGCTTATAAATATCAGAACGCGGCGTACCGGAAATTTTTCCGGGAGCCGCGTTCTTTTATTGCTTGTCAGGCTGAATGCATGAGGACAGTCCGTGTCTGGCGGCCCCGGCCTCAGTTATGATTAGGCGAGTGCTATTTAAGCAGGGAAGGGAGTGAACTGAAGAAAAGCCTCAGATCTTCGGTTTCCCCGCGGATGTACTCGGACTGTTCCGGCGGAGTTTTCTTGAGGAACAGACTGTTGCAGGTGTACTGGTGCGGCAGGCTGACGTTTATGTCGCACTGAAACTCGTGAATGAAGAACGGAATGGATATGTGTCCGTAATCTCTGTTGACCGGCACGCCTGCATCTACCGTGAGACTTTCCGGCCACGGTGCGAATTTAGGATTCGGGTAGGTATCGAAGGTCCAGAAACCGAGATTCGAAAAGAGTCCGTATTTGGTAAGCATCAGCGGAACTTCCCCGTTTACGAGCGGAAGGTGCAGGGTCTTCAGATACAGATTAAAATCCCTGCCGCCGACAATCGGAATGAATTCGTCAAACTTTCCTGATTCCTTTATGAAGAGGTGCAGATTGTGTTCCCTTATGTATGGAAGGAGCTTCTTTTCAAAAAGCCAGAATCCGTCGGTAAGTCTGTTTATGCAGACTATCTCATAGTCGCTGGCTCCGTTCCAGCGGGCATCAAGAACCTCTGCATTGACCAAAGGTCTCAGGGCTTTTCTGAGTTTTGAGAGATCCTCGTGCTCCCAGCCCGGTACCGGAAGCATCTCGTTGAGTTTGTTGCTGCAGCACAGGTAATAGCTGTCAATCAGTGTCTGAGCCTGACGCGGAAGATATCTTACCTCAGCCGCTGACAGACAGATGTCATAGAGTCTGCAGAGGAGAAAAGCCGCAAGATAGGCCCCCCATGACGGAAACATCTTTATTATCCTGTCTCCGCAGGTTTTGAGAAGGTCATCGTTTTCCTGCTGATTAATGATGCCGATGCTGAATGCACAGTCAACAAGATCCAACTGCTTTATGAGATTGCTGGCCACTATTCCGGTATCTGCGGCTATTTCCAATATGGAAGCAAACTTGTCGCAGAAGGTGTTCATCCAGTTAAGACGTCTTTCATCGCAGATGATCTTGGATACTGAATACTTCATGGCAAGATGCGGATCGTGACCGCATTCTTCGTAGTAATCCGCAAGGTTAGGGTTGATCTCAATTTCGTCAATGAAATTTTCCATGGCGGATGAGTCATTTTTAAGGCTGAGGCGGGAAATTGCGTTGGGATGAGTTTTGTTGTAGTTGTAGAAGAATTTGAATGCACCGATTTTCCAGGCATTGGTGTCTCTCATGGAAATGAGGTAGTTTTTCAGAGAGGTGTAATTGCTTACCTTATCCTGTCTCAGCAGTCGTTCGGTGTATGCCAGAACTTCGGACTGACAGGTCTGAGTGGCCCAGTAGAGTTCCGGAGCGGAAAATGGAACAAAATGAGGTTCGTTAAGATGATTTATGAATCTCAGATTAAGGTAAGGATTAAAGCTCATCGGTTTTCGGTTATCTCCTGACATAAATACTGGAGCGGTTTATCAGTCCGGTTGTCATTCACATCCGCCTTCATGTATTTTAGCAAAAAAAACGTCACTGCATTGTTTTTTAATGCGGTTGGCGTGATCATGAGATAAACTTTTGTTTTTTATGAAAGAGAGTTTTTTCCGATAAAAACAAGCAAGGACTGCAGATGCTATCTGTTTCCCGTCAGCTTATAAACAAGAGGAATATCCACCTGCAGACTGAGTCCCCGGATGCCGGTATCAAATCCCGTAAGTTTTTCTCCAAGTTCATCCATGGCTCTGTCTAGCACGTGAGATCCCGTGTCTTTCATGATTGCCGTTTCCGTTACCATACCGTTACTGTTTATGGTAACCCTGAGTATGCCTCTGCCTTCGATTCCTCTTTTTCTGGCCTGATACGGATATGAATGAAGCTCCCTGGTTCTGGCCAGGAGGGCACCGTAGGCTTTTTGGTAGTTGTCTGAACCTGCTGAACTGCCGTGAGAATAATGTCCGTCATGCTCCGTTCCCTGAGCAGAGGATTCCGTTCCCGAACCGTTCTCTCGTGCCACCGCAGCTTTTTTCGGTGACGATGAATTACTTACCGTGGCAGGAGCCGAAGCGGTATTTTTTCCGGTCTGCGCCTGATGGCTGTTTTTCCGCTTATGATTCGGTGTCTTTTCGGATTTTGCAGAGGTATCGGTATTCGCCGTGACTGCAGAATGAGTCTTCTGTGAACGGGCTGCCTTATCTTCCGCAGAGACCGGATTTTCGGTTTTTTTATCCGTAATCACTGGAACGGGGGATTCCTTTGATTTCCTTATATCAGTCCGGTTTGCGTTCGTACTTTCCGGTTTTCCTGCCGAATTCGTGAGTGATTCTGCCGAAGCAGAGTCCGTTGCTGATGACGCGAGTGCATCGGAAATCTTTTTTTCAGATAAAACGTCCGGACTGCCTGAGGATGAGCCGCGCGCCGGGATAATGCCCGTTACGGTAATTCCCGTCATTTCTCCGCTTCCTGCAGGGTTTTTTGCTGTTTCCACTCCGGCAAAAAGATAAAGCACGAGGAGCAGTATGAATACTGTGCCTGCCGAGGCCGTAAGCGTTGCGTACCGTCCGGTTCTGTCCGTCATCTGTGTTACTCTTTATCCGGTGTTACTGTGGTGATTACTATTCTGCCGTTGCGGTGGGTTTTAGCCAGATCGATAATTTTAAGCACATCCTCGAAAGGGGTGGTTTTATTCGTATAGAGGTTTATTTCCTTTTCGGGACTGGCGATTATGGCCTCTTCCAGCTCTTCGAGAGAGACAGGCCTGTCATCCAGCATAAGTTTTCCGTTTTCATCAAATCCGGTCATGAGATACCTGCCGTCGGTTATTGAGGCTGAATGCTCAGAAGCCGGCAGTTCCGCTCTGATTCCCGTGGTGATGAAGCTTGCGGTCAGTACGAAGAAAATAATGAGCATGAAGATGACATCGATTAACGGAGTTAAATCAATGGAAATGTCTTCACTGTCAGAATTATTCATGAAATCAGGCATTCTGGTCGTTCTCCCTGAATGTGTTACTGCATCTGCCGTATCAGGCGTCTGCTCCGCTGAAGCTGAGTTTCTGCAGCATCTCCGCCTGCCGTGTTCTCAGTACGGGATCTGACAGCAGTTCATCCGCGTGAATGCTGATTCTTTCCAGTATCATGCCGTTAACCGATCTTAGCCACAGATTCAGCAGGTAATAGACAATAAGTGCCGGAATGGCTATAACCAGGCCCATAACCGTGGTGGTGAGGGCTTCGGATATTCCTTTGGAAAGAAGTCCCGCATCTACACCCGTGCTCTGCGCCAGCGCCTGAAAGACGTCAAGCATGCCGAGAACCGTTCCCAGAAGACCGCACAGCGGGGATATTACGGAAATAACCTTAAGACATGTAAGGACTCCGAAAAGCTTTCTGAGTCTGATATTGAAAAGAAAACCTGTTTCCTGACGGATGTTTTCCGCCGTGATTTCCTTTCGGCTGAGGAGGCGTTTCAGTGTCAGGAGTGTTATGTGGCAGAATTCGTTGGACTTGACGAGTCTTTCGGCATTTTCCGGAATCCTGCGCAGATTCCTGATAAAGTTTCTGAAGTACATCAGGGAATAGAGAATGTAGCTGGCGCCGTAAATGGCAAGAAAGCAGGCTGCCACGGCGAGTATTATCAGCAGAATCCCGACGGGACCTGTAAGGTTGTATATGTCACTGAACATGGATGTTACGGATTTTTCCTGGTATTTGCCTAATGTGAAACACGATATCCATCATTATACATCATCTGTTTTCAGGGAATGACTGCAGGGCGGGGATTTTGTTAATTATGGGGTGAAAGCCGGTGGTGTGCGGTTTACGAACCGAAAAAAGATACCGTGACGGGAGCGTCACGGTATCCTGATAATTACTGTTAACGGATTAGACGGCATGTGCCGCCGGTCCGTTTTATTTTACTTGGTGCAGACCTTCTGAACTTCACTGAGCCAGCCGAGGTCGATGAAGATGTCGGTCATGGCCGGAAGAACAAACCAGGTGCAGACAAAACCGACAACGGAAAGCACTATGGTGTACGGGATGGCCATGAGGAACATTCTGCCGTATGACAGTCTCACAAGCGGAGCAATGGCGGAAGTCAGCAGGAAGAGGAATGCTGCCTGACCGTTAGGGGTGGCCACTGAAGGCAGATTGGTTCCAGAGTTGATGGCAATTGCCAGCATGTCAAACTGCTCTCTGTCAAGATGACAGCTCTGAAGTGCGTTGTTAATCTGGGAAATGTATACAGATGCCACAAACACGTTGTCTGAAACAGAGGACAGAATACCGTTGGCAACGTAGAACAGCGGAAGCTGGGCAGCCTTGTCCACGGAAAGAACCCATTTGATGATTGGGTCGAACAGACCGAGGTGGTCGATTACGGCTACTATGGACAGGAACACGCAGAGCAGGGAGGTGAACGGTAAGCTTTCGGTAAAGGCCTTGCCGATTTCTGATTCACTGTTCACGCCGGTTGCGGTGGTGGCCAGAATGATTACGGTAAGACCGATTAAGCCTACCGCAGCCAGATGAAACGCAAGTCCCACGATGAGCCAGAGAGCCACGATGGCCTGACAGACAAGGGATACTTTGGTGCGCATGGTGAGCCCGTTCAGGTTCTTAAGGTAGTTCTGTTCAAGAATCTTATATACCTTTTCAGGCAGAGGCTGACCGAAGCCGATGATTTTGAACTTTTCAACGAAGATACAGGTAAGAATGCCCGCAATGAATACCGGTACTGAAATAGGACTTACGCGGAGGGCAAATTCAGTGAAATTCCATCCTGCGGTGTCGCCGATAATCAGATTCTGAGGTTCGCCGACGATGGTAAAAATACCGCCTAAGGCAGTACCGACGGCAGAGTGCATCAGAAGTGAACGCAGGAAGGCTCTGAAATTGTCCAGATCAACGCGGTCTTCAGCGGTAATCCCGGAGTTGTCGTTCATCTGGGTCTTGGCGCCTGCAACGGCTCTGTGATAGATGCCGTAGAAGCCCGTGCATACGGTAATGATAACGGCAAGAACCGTAAGGGCGTCAAGGAATGCTGAAAGGAAGCTTGCAAGCACGCAGAAGATTACCGAAAGCAGAATCTTTGATCTTACCCTGAGAAGGATTTTGGTAAAGATGCTTACCAGAAGCTCTCTGATGAAGTGGATACCCGCAACCATGAACATCAGCAGAAGGATTACTTCCAAGTTATGATAGATTTCAGCCTTTACCTCGTGGGCTGAAGTCATGCCGATGGCTACTGCTTCAATGGCCAGAAGTCCGCCTGGAAGAAGGGGATAGCACTTGAGTGCCATTGCCAGGGTTAAAATGAATTCTGCAACAAGACACCATCCTGATATTACAGGTGAACACATGTATATAAAAGGATTGGCGATAAGGAACAATATGATGATGCGTTTGTACCATGAAGGTGCATCGCCCAGAAAGTTCGTTCTGAGCGCATCAATCACGGCTCCGAATGTCGACTGATTTGCCGGGGTGACTGTATTCATATGAAACAAATCCTCAAACTCTAAAAAAAACTAAAAA
>JAGAYS010000015.1 GCA_017940385.1 Ruminobacter sp.
AAAAAACTAAAAAACTAAAAAACTAAAAACGAAAAAATTAAAATCCGAGCATATTATACATATTTTTGTGAGACGGGTTAAAAGATTGTAAAAAAATAAAAAATTATGTCGGTTATTCACCGATGAGAAATAGTTGTACGGATTTTAGCCGGATGTCCGTTGCAGTGAACAAAAGATCCGCTTTTTTGATATAGCCATTTAAAATCTAAAGTGATAAAATGCACACGTTTTTTTTGTTTCGGCTGATTTGACGTTGTTTCCGGCCGATAATTGTTTTTTGTAAATCAATCGGTATTGTGTGTATGAGTTTATTTTCCTTCAGTGAAATCTCGATCATCACCATTATGATTGCTTTATCCTCAGTAATAGGTATAGCGCTGGGTGCAGTAAAGTATAAAGGTGTGGGTCTGGGTATCGGCGGCGTTCTGTTCGGCGGTATTTTTATGGGATGGCTTGCTCAGAAGATGGGATGGATTCCTGAATTCTCCAAAGATTCTTTTGATGTTCTTGCCGCCGGCGGTGTTGATGTTGTCAAGACTGCAGAATCAGTAAATAAGGTACAGTGCTTCAAGCACATTCTTCATTATGTTCAGGAATTCGGTTTGATCCTGTTCGTGTATACCATTGGTATTCAGGTAGGTCCGGGATTCTTTGCCAGCCTCAGGGGTTCAGGCGTTAAGCTTATCGGTTACGCGATTGCCATCGTATTCCTCGGTGCCTCAATTGCCCTCAGCTTCAACGTGTTCTTCGGTCTGAATCTTGATTCAACCGTAGGTATCTACGCAGGTGCAGTAACCAATACTCCTGCTCTCGGCGCAGGTCAGGCAATGATTGGTGACCTTGTTAACGGTCTTAACGAACAGGGACTCGCTGTTCCGGAAGGCTTTGACGTTAAGAACGTCGCTTCTGCCTATGCCGTTGCATATCCGTTCGGTATTTGCGGTATTCTTCTGACCATGCTTCTCATCAGATTCTTCTTCAGTGTGAACATCAACGCTGAAGGTGAAAAATATGAACTTCAGAAGAAGAGCAACAGAAAGGATCTGCACACTCAGAACGTTTCCGTAAACAATTCAGATCTGTTCGGTCTCAAGATTTCCGAAATCTCTGTTCTTCAGAAAGGAAAGGTTGGCTGCTCACGTCTCAAGAGAGGCAACATCCTTATGGTACCTAAGTCTGATACCGTCGTATATGCAGGTGATATTCTTCACCTCATCGGTGAAAAGGACGAGGATCTTAATGATGCATGCAGTTTCATCGGTGAAACCGTGCAGGTTTCATTAACCACCAAGGGTACCGATCTTTCAGTACGCAAGGTTGTTGTTACCAATGAAAAGATCCTCGGTAAGACTCTTGACGCACTTGAAATCAAGTCCAAGTTTGATGTTGCCGTTTCACGTTTAATCCGTACCGGTATGGAATTCATTCCTCACAGCGGTACCGTGCTTCACTTCGGTGACCAGTTGAACATCGTTGGCCGCAAGGAATCAATCGATGCAGTTGCCAATGTAGTGGGTGACAGTGCCGTAGCCATGCAGAAGGTTCATATGATGCCGGTATTCGTAGGCCTCGTTTTAGGTATGTTCCTCGGCTGTCTGGCAATTCCGGTTCCTGGTCTTCCTGCCGCACTTAAGTTAGGTCTTGCAGGCGGTCCGCTGGTTGTTGCAATTCTTCTTTCCCGTTTCGGTCATGTTATTACCATGGGTAAGATGCACTGGTTCATGCCTGCTTCAGGTAACAGTGCCTTAAGAGAAATCGGTATTGTGCTGTTCCTTGCTATCGTAGGTTTCAACTCAGGTGCCAACGGCTTCGTTGATACCCTTGTTGGCGGTGACGGTCTCAAGTGGATGGGTTACGGTGTGTTCGTAACGTTTATTCCTATTTTCATCTGCGGTATTCTGGCATATAAGTTCTCCAAGATTAATTATCTGTCAGTATGCGGTGCTATGGCGGGTTCCATGACAGATCCTCCGGCTCTCGCCTTTGCAAACGGTATGTACAAGAACTCAGAAGCCAGTTCTTTAGGTTATGCAACCGTATATCCGTTTACAATGTTCCTGCGTATTCTCACTCCTCAGCTGATGATCGTGATTGCATACGCACTTATGTCTAAGTAATTAAGTAATATTGTCTTAGACGGCAGAATAAGGACGGCAGAGGTTATCCCCTGCCGTTTTTTATATGCGGCTGAAAGGGAGGCTTATGAAGTTGACATGTACTTTTCTCCGCACAGTGTTATCGGTTCGGAAGGCTTAAATGATAAAGACAGAGAAAGACGGTGAAGTATTATGGTTTTCATCTCTCGTAAAACAGGGAATGATTGTTTTTATTACGCGTCCCGTGATGTGGTTGCAGTCATTTGTGATGGCCTGCATCTCCGTGCTTCTTCTTCCTCTGTGCTGGTGGATTCTGCCGGGATTTATGGCTTTAAAGAAGATTAACTGCGTAAAATCTCTTGTCGGTCTGTCACTTCGTCTCAGGTGGCTGTTTCTGTCCGAGTTTCCGGTGATGATCGCTCTTTTTTCCGGATTTGTCATCGTATACTGCAATCTCTGGGACACTGAAATTCAGGAAACTTATGACGGCAGCGGTATTTCAGCCATGACGGTTTTCCGTTTCAGAATCCTTAACTGGCTGGGGTTGTCTTTCCTTTATCTTGTCATGGTGCTTAATACCCTGATTTTTTACATTTCGGTTAAGATTCCGTCACTTAAGGTATTTCATGCGGTTACGGTATCGGTGAAGCAGCTTGTATTTAATTGCGTGCAGCTGATACTTCTCGTGCTGCTTCTTTCTGGAGTGATAGTTCTGTTCGAGGCTAATCTGCCGGCAGTAATATCCTTTTTCATAAGATTTCTGCAGAATTACGCACCTCAGATAAAGGAGTTTAACGTTACGTTAAGTTCCGATACGGTTTTTGCCGTCTGTTTTGTTTATTACACAGGGGCAGCAGTCTGGGTGCTCAGGCTTCTATCACGCAGAATGTTCATGGAGCTTCTTGAAAATATCAAAGGCGGAAAGATTAGCGTAAAGGGCGGTTTTTAAGTTTACGGCATTCTGTTTGACGACGGCAGGTGAATGTCTTTATATGGTGTCAGACTGTTATCTGTTTTTCCTGCTTTGGTTTTGTGCGTGCTGAAAAATTATGAAGAAAACCGGTAAAACATTAATAAAAAACAAGGCTTGAGCCTTGGGGAAAGCTGGCAAGCCTTGACTTGGAGGTTTGGTTTAATTAGTTTTAAATAAACCGCTACGTGGTAAATATGTATATGTCAGTTTTATCTCACGCCATGCTTATGCAATCGTAAGGTTCATATATCCGGAATACCGGATTCAGGTATTAATACATTCCGTTCTCGTTAAATACCTCGCGCAGATTATCAAGCTTCTGCAGCAGGGCGTGAGAAAATACGTCTGAACCGGCTCTCTTATAATTGTCCACCTGATTCAGAGCTGTTCTTTTAGAGCCGTAATATACGGACCATACTTCCGCCACCTGTCTTAAGTTCGGGTTTTTCTTAAGAAGGGCAAGACAGCATGTTTCACGGGTTGAAGGAGAAATCTGACCGCTACGGGATTCAATACGTTTGATTAACTCGTTAGGATTGTAACGGTTTGCGTATTCCTCGCTTGTTGTTTCCATGTTACGCAGACCGGCTTTTCCGTAGTTGCCGGACATTATATTTGTTATAGTGTTCAATAGTCCCATGAGTATCCACCATTGATTATAATTATTATTAAAATTCTATTTTTTATTTTTGTATGGAATCGGATTGAGTTTTTTCATGTTCACGACATTCAAAAATCATAGATAATCCGTATTTTCGACGCGATTATCACTCAACGATCCTTATTCTAGTTAAAATAGTGTTGTTTATGTAGAATAATTGTTAAAAACTTTATACACAATCACATTATTTGTGGGGGAATTTCGGACTAAATGTGACTGGTTTCTCATAAAACGGTTTGATAAACAGATTTAGTTGGAAATTTATAAATTGATTTGTGGTTATTTTTTAAGCAGTTGGCTTTACCGCCCGAACGTGAAGGATTGCATAGTCTGCGTTTCATCTTCATATTCATGCCTTTGTGCAGCACCGTATTTTTGTGAAACAGGTTCTTAATTGAAATATATTATTGTGTGCATTACGTTGATTTACCTTGATATGAATATAAAATATAAGTATGTTTCATCTCCTTGAATGTATGTCGTTTTTACTGAGGTATAAAGTTTTATGAAAAAACTTGTTTGTGAACTGTGCGGAGGTGTTGATCTGGTTAAATCCGGAGATCTTTTTGTCTGTCAGAGCTGCGGTGCAAAATATACGGAGGAAGCCGCAAGAAAGATTCTTGACATCAACATCAATATGTCAGGCTATTCAAAAAAGCAGATCGATAATTTTATGGAGCTGGCCTCCAGAGCACTTACGTCAGGCAATTGGAATGAAGCCCTGAGATACAGTCAGAACATTCTTGAGAATGATACCGGTGATTACAGAGCGTGGCTCATTAAAGGTGCGGTCACCGGATGTCTTAATGCGATAAACGGAAATTATAATCTCAGTGAATGCGTGAGTTGTCTGACCACAGCCATTTCCTGTGCTCCGGAGGATCAGTTGAATCGGCAGTCACCAATATTGAAAGCGTGCTTGTTCTTTACGGAAATTTACTTGACGGGCGCTTTTACATCTACTCCATCCGTAATGACATGAATTCTTTAAATGCGTTACTTAAACAGTATTACAGCCTGTGTGAGCCGCTGCTCACTCAGTATGATCCTGCACGAAGAGACTCCTCTGCATCAGGTTTGGCCTCCAAAATTAACAATGTTGCCTCCCGCATGTGGAATGAAGTAATTCCTAATCTGCCGCGCATAGGAGAACGCATGACTATAGATCCTCAGAATTTTAATGATGCCTTTAACGAAGCTACGGTCATTATTGAAATGCTTAATGCAGCCGTAAACCTCGGCAGAAGTGATGCTGCAGGAACAGCTACAAGAAGCAGAAATCTCATAGAAGTCCATGACGCTCTGATTTCTGCTCTGTCTCTTTCGTATGACAACATAAGGGGAGAATATGTGGCTAAACCAGGACAGAATATTGATGTTATCAAACGTCTTGTCAACGATGTTATGCGGATTCATGAGGATTTAAAAAAGCTGGATCCCAAGCATCGAGTGCCGTCCAAAAGCAGATATTTCGTAAAACGTCAGATTGGATGCAGTGTGTTAGTACTTATCGGCGTGATTATGATGTTTTTAATCATTGTTATGATGGAGATAATAGCAGCCCGATGATACCTTTTTTTATGGAGGTGATTTTGTTTTCTGATGTGATTTCGTTTCTTTTCTGATAAACTCTGCTTACGGTATGTGTTGATGAATTTATAATCATAAATCACCGTTACATATGTGTTTTGGGGCATTATTACTGTTTTTGACGACGTGGCTGTTTGGTATGGCTCAGTCTCTGACTGAATGCTTAAGTTGCAGGATAAAGGTACACGAGCCGTAGCCCTGTCAGCGTCTGAGCGGTTTTGACTGGGGGAAACCTAATGAACGTTTTACTTCCGGATGTTAACAGATTAGAGGGATTTTCCTTTAAGGACTTTATGCTGCAGCATCCCGCGGCTTCGAAGGTTCCGGGATCCGTGGCGAAGAAATGGAAGCGTGCAGGCCTCAGGTCGGTTGCCTCGCTTCCTTTTTGGCTGATTGCAGGAACAGCGTGCGGCTGCTGTTTTCTTTTTTTCTGCTTTCCTCTGTTTTTTCCGCTGATTATCAATATTCTGTCCGCTCTCGGTTTCATGTACGTTATTGCCTCACGGTATGGACACGGCAGGGAAGGTGTATATGGCGACATGTTCGGAATGCTCGGCAGATCGGTTCCCGGAATTCTGATGGTATCGGTTCTTGATTATTTTCTTCTGTTCTTAATTCTCGGCCTTCTGGCTCTGGTTTTTATCTTAGGACATCTTTCCGAGTTCCACGGCTGGCTGGTTTCGGATCATGTGGCGGGAAGCAGTGTCCCGGATGCAGAAATTACCGGTTCCTCATTTTTCGGTGTAAGAATGTTGTCGTTTGCCGCAAGTTTTGTTTTCGGAGGATGCTATTTCTTTTTTAAGGCCTATGCAGTGCCTCTGATTGTGCTCGGCAGGGTTTCCGCTCCTAAAGCGTTATGGCTCAGCATGGTTGCGGTCAGGAAAAACATAGCCCGCCTCTGGAGTTGCATGTTCTTTTATGCCCTCGTGTTCAGCCTGATTCTTCTCATCTGTGTCAATACGCTGTTTTTATTTCTATCCGACGGTTTTACCTTTTATCTGTCTGTTTTTCTGCAGGCTCTCACAGGATATGTGAGTGATGATTACCTGACGGCAGGGCTTACCATTGTGGGAATACTGGTTCTTCCTCTGCTTACGTTTATTCTTGCAACCTTATGGCCGGGATTCTACTTCGGCGGACAGGGGGAGGCCGTCATGGATATCTTCTGGTCTCATCTCAGAAAGAAGTATTCCGGTAACTGACGGTCTGCACCGTCCCTTTGCGGCAATGTGCCGTTGTCGTAATTTATGATACGTTCTGCGGTGTCATACACGTCATTCTGATGTTTATGACACCGTCTGTTTTTGCGTTACCCGGCTCCCTTTAAAAAGCAGATACGGATGCCTGAGCATGCCGTTTTTGAACGTTGTGCGTACTCATGATAAAAAATATTTATAACGCAGTATAATTAAATAAAAATTGCCTATAACAATAAAAGAAAATATAATCTTGCCTGTTCCTGAACAGGCTTGCGTCAGCATCTTTAATTCGGCATTTAATACTGATTTCTACCTGTTTGGGACTGCAATTTTAAATCCTGTCCAACATAAATTTTTTACCAAAAACAGTTTTACTGTTCTTATATAACCATAAATACAAGGAGATGGATAATGTTAAATACCATTATCGGTTATCCGCGCATCGGCGGAAAGCGTGAACTCAAGTTCGCTCTTGAAAAGTACTTTAAGCATGAAATTCCTGCTGAAGAATTACAGAATGTTGCCGCAACCATCCGTAAGCAGCACTACGGTTATTTTGCTGAACAGAAGATTGATCTTGTTCCATGCGGTGATTTCTCTTTCTATGACAACATGCTCGATACTGCCGTTCTGTTTAACATTATCCCTGAACGTTATGTAAAGGGCGGTCTGAATGCTCTTGATACCTATTTCGCAATGGCCCGCGGTGTGCAGGCTGCCGGAGTGGATCTCAAGGCACTGCCTATGAAGAAGTGGTTTAACACCAACTACCACTACATCGAACCTGAATTTGACGGTAAGAATGATGTTAAGTTTAATCCTGTATTCCTGTCAGGCCTCATTGATGAAGCAAATGAATTAAAGCTTAACTACAAGGTTGCACAGATTGGTCCTTTCACCCTGTTAAAGCTTGTTAAGTATGTTGCAGGCACTTCAGTTAAGGATCTTAAGGATGCCGTTGTTAACGGTTACGTTGAACTTCTTAAGTTCTGTGCTTCAAAGAACGCTTCATTCGTGTCTCTTGCAGAACCTTCACTGGTTAAGGATCTTACTGCTGAAGACAAGCAGCTCTTTGTTGAAATTTATACCAGACTTCTGGCTGAAAAGGGCAGTCTGAAGCTCGGTCTTGATACTTACTTCGGTGATATCAGAGATATATATAATGAAGTTACCGGCCTTGGTTTTGATGCCATTTCCCTTGACTTTAAGGAAGGCAGAAAGACCTTTGATCTCATCAGAGCGAACGGCTTCCCTAAGGACACCGTTCTCGTTGCGGGTTTAATCAACGGTAAGAACATTTGGCGCAGTAACTACGAAACCGTAATCAAGGCTCTTGATGAACTCAAGTCTTTAGGCATTAACTGCGTTCTCGGCTGCAGCTGTTCATTATTACACGTACCTGAAAGTACTGAATTTGAAACCAAGCTTTCAGAAAAGGTATTAAGCTATCTCTCATTTGCAAGACAGAAGCTTGCCGAACTCCATGAAATCAAGGCTATCGTTAACGGTGAAGAAGGCGCCGACAAGTTCCTCGCAGCCAATAAGGCTCTATTCAGTGTTAAGCGTGTAGAGGATGATGCGGCTCTTGATGCCAAGATCGCTTCATTAACTGATGCGGATTACACCAGATTACCTGAAAGAACCGAACGTCTCAGCATTCAGCACAAGGTTCTCGGTCTGCCTTTATTCCCAACCACTACCATCGGTTCATTCCCTCAGACTGCTCAGATCAGAGCCTTAAGACGTGATTACAAGAACGGTGTTATCACCCAGCAGGCTTACGAAGACGGCATTGCAGCTCTTACCGTTGAGTGCATCAAGTTACAGGAAGACCTCGGTCTTGACGTACTTGTACACGGTGAATTCGAACGTAATGACATGGTTGAATACTTCGGTGAAAAGCTCGAAGGTTACATCTTCACTCAGAACGGCTGGGTTCAGTCATACGGCAGCCGTTGCGTTAAGCCTCCTGTAATCTGGGGTAACGTAACCCGTAAGGAAGCCATGACCGTTAAGATGAGTGCCTTTGCAAACAGCAAGTCCGATAAGGATGTTAAGGGTATGCTCACCGGTCCTGTAACCATCTTCAACTGGTCATTCCCACGTGAAGATCTTCCTGTTAAGACTTCAATCCAGCAACTTGCTCTTGCTTTAAGAGATGAAGTGCTTGATCTTGAAAAGGCCGGCATCAGAATCATTCAGATCGACGAAGCCGCTTTAAAGGAAAAGTTACCGCTCCGTCGCAGTGACTGGGAAAGTGAATACCTCGATTTTGCAATTCCTGCATTCAGACTCGTTCACAGCGGTGTTAAGCCTGAAACTCAGATTCACACCCACATGTGCTACAGTGAATTCAATGAAATCATCCCTTGGATTGATGCAATGGATGCAGACGTAATTACCTTTGAAGCTTCACGTTCAGACTTCGCTGTTCTTGACGCATTAAAGGCAAACAACTTCAAGACTGAAGTAGGTCCTGGTGTTTACGATATTCACTCACCTCGCGTTCCTTCAGTTGACGAAATCGTTAATGCTCTTAAGCTTATAGTTTCAAGAGAAGACTATCACAAGGTTTGGGTAAACCCTGACTGTGGTCTGAAGACCCGCGGCAACGAAGAAACCGTCAAGAGTCTCCAGAACCTGGTTGAAGCAGCCAAGATCTTAAGAAGTCAGTTCAACTAATGTAACTGATGAAGTCAGTCTGAAACTTTGTTGACAACTGTTCACTAAATCAGGCCGGACGGTAATACCGTCCGGTTTTTTGGTTATATGTGGGATAATATAGCCCCCAATTGTTTTGTTTATTATTTTTCACCGTTACAATGAAAAAATATATTTCTCAAAATTCAATAGTATTCTGTATTCAGGTAATATTATTTAGTGTCTGTCACGTTACAAAACCACTGTGGGGTACACAAATCGCATAGATTTATTATTTGATTTACAAAAAAATTTCATTGACTTTTGTTTTTGAGGATGTGGTTAATGCGGATTAAAAACTTCTGAAGGCGCACCTGTAAACAAAATATAATCGGATGCAATAATTAAATATTGGTAAAAACAAATCTATAATATTCTGTAAATAGTGTCAGTTCATATGAGCAAAGAACATACTTATAATATATAGATTGCTCAGATAAGAATAAGATCTCTAGATTTATATGATCACTGCTGTTAAAAGGAGAAGATAGGTGTCACTTGAAAAAATTAGAACTATGTTTAAGGCTTTATCAAGTTCCAAAGCATGGTCTTTACAATTACTAGGAATCAAAACATCAAAATGTAATGGTACTTCGTATATAGGAAGAGAAATTACTCTTTCCCCAAAAGGGAGATTAACAAAATTTGTAGAAGAAATCTCAGACTATTATATTAATGAAAGTAAAGGCGTTCTTTTGTCTTATTCTGATGTCAGAGATTATGATGGCTCTACTGTAGATAAGCTCATCTATCGTCTTAGCAAATCAGATAAATTGATTGCTAGTGAGTATGAGACATTAATTGATGAAATTTCATTCCCTGATGTGGAAATTAATCCTCTGGAATTTAAAGCTCAGGCATATGTTCTAAAAGGGAAAATTAATGACGATAGGCCAGTAATATTAATTTCGATGCATAACCCTGTAACAACTCTTAAGCATAAGTTCTGGAGTGTTAACGGAAGTTTTGAAGAAATACCTAATAAGGTTATTAATCTGCGAACATCTATTGATGTTGTTATTATGGATGATACAGTTTACATGCTCACTCTTGCAGGAGAAAATCTGTTTAATATGGAACGTGCGTATAGAAACATCTGTGAGGCAAAAGTTAAAGAGATAGAAGATTTAAACATAGTTAATAATTTTAAAGCTTTTTCATCGGCGGCCAAAAAAGGGCAGAATCCAAGAAAGTTTGTGTCATTTAATGATGCGCACCTTCAGAAACTAAAAGATCCAGCAAACAGGATTAAGATGGGTGGTATATTCAAAATTCGTATGGAGGAAGATTTGTTTGATACAAGTGATTCCGAGAATAGTGATAAAATAGTAAAACTTATTTGCAATAGAGGAATGCTAGATCCGTTTGATGAGAACCCTATGGAAGTTGACGGTTCTAAAATTTGGAAATGAAATAAAGAAGAGGAATATGTATGTCTAAAAGAGAGTGAACGCGATTCCGTGTAAACCCTTGTTAAGCCCCTTTTGAAAAATTATCTAATGTACCTAGCTATCCTTGTGCTGGTTTCATCAAGACA
>JAGAYS010000016.1 GCA_017940385.1 Ruminobacter sp.
CGTTTTTTGACTTCATCCCATGCATTTTTGTAAGAATACATGGAGAAGCATTTTCCGGATTTCATACAGAGAAGAGAAGGTAATTCTGGTTTAGTAACTAACATAATTGGCCTAGATAGATATTAATACAACATATCTAGTATAACAGATAAAACAAAGAAACACCACTGAAAAATGGTGTTTCTTTGAGTTTTTTGTATTGTGTACTTATCTATTCTCGCAAAATTTGGGGAGATATTTCCTTTTTCTGTTCTAAACCGAAAGTGTTCGTTTGTCTAAGAAAATGTTCATAAAATCCTGTATTGGTGCCTTGTTCTGTGTTCTTCCTGCTTATTTCGGGACAGTGAAAAAAACCGGCAGGAAGCCGGTTTTTCGTGTTTTATGATCAAGCCTTTAGAGCATGATGTCTTCCTGTATCTGCTGCCAGTCAATCTGACTGTCTTCAGGCAGAGTTACCGTCTTTATGCAGCCCTTCTTGATGCAGTTGATAGCCCTTATGTATGTATCTCCGTCCTGAAGACTGGTTTTGTCCAGCCTGTTTGCCGTAAGTCTTACAAATGACGACTGCTGACTGTGTTCTGACAGGGTTCTGGCACCGGCAAGAGCCAGTGAAAGGAGTTCGTATATTCTGTTGGACTCCAGGGAATATGGGGCACTGTTGATAAAAGGATAACTGATTATGCCTGCATTAACGACCGGTTCAATGTGGAGTTCCTTCAGAACCTGCTCCACCTTGGTAATTATGCTGTTGCTCATCGTGAAGGCGTCCATGTCAGCATTTGGTTTGGTTACGATTATGTATCGGGAATCATTTATTACATAGATGTCTGAAGCTATGTGAATAAGATTCTGCAGCTTATCGATAAACGCATTTCTCTGATTCTGGGACTGTTTATAACCTCGTCTTATTGACAGGTCGGTAAATCCCGGAATAAATATCTGGTAGATATCCTTGTTATTGATAAGATCAATGTTCTTTGTTCCCTGATCATCCTCAGACTGGTGGTAGTTCATGCTCTGTCTGATAACAAAGTTAAGGAAGTCGTTGTAGTTCTTGATGTCTCCTCCGAATGACTGCGGATAGTCATCTTCCAGCCTGTCTATTTCACGTTCGAGCTCTCTGGATTTATTGTAGTAACGCATGAGAGCGAGAGACACTATGAGAAACATGACCGTAAAGCCGGAAAGCATGACGATAAGCATTCTCACCGGGATGTTTATTATGTTACTGCCGTGCGACATGTAGTTAGGGTAGAAAACAGGTGACGGGAGTATATGGCTGTTCTTTGGCGGAACACGTTTTGAGGTCTCGGACGTAAGGTTAAAGGCGATTTCGAGATTTTTGTAAGCCTCTGCATAGTTGCCCTGAGTGGCTTCAATAATTCCCTTGGTATGATAGTACTTCGGTATGTATTCCTGAGGAATCTTATCAATATACGTACTCAGGGTTTTAATGAGCTGAGAGGCGTTATTGGTCTGTCCCGTCCCGTTTAATGCAACGGCAAGATCAATAAGTCTGACGATGGATTCCGAATCCTCGCTGTTGAATGAGTAGTCGTGTTTGCTATTTCCGAGGAACAGCAGGGCTCTGTCGTAATCACCGAGTTTTATGTAGAGATGTCCGAGTTTTTCCCGTAATCTGTCCTCGTTTTCAGGAGCCATTTGTGTGTAATTTATCAGGTTGTCCGCTTTTCTCAGAAGTGTCATGGCATCATTCTGACGACCGATTCTGATTTTTATTTCACTGAGTTTAAGCAGGTTGTCGATGTAGTTAAGCTGTTCCTGCGGAAACTGCTCAATGACTGAAACGTATTTACTGAGATGTTCATCGGCAAATTCCGGATAATCACTTTCCAGAAAAAGATCGCTCAGCAGTTTGGACAAAATTGCGTTGTTATACATGTATTGCGGCTTGCCGGCGTAGTTCTTTTCCACCTGATTAAGCAGATAGTATGCCACGTTTTTGTTGTTCAGCTCATAGTAGATGTTGAATCCCTGAAGCCAGAATGCGTTTTTAATGCTGTCCGGGTAACTGCTGAAAGCATCATCATTAACGCTTGTTTCAAAGAAAGATACGGCTTTCAGGTTGTTGCTCTTGGACAGTTTGTATAATTCGATCAGCTGAATGTACGGTTTAATCTTCAGGAAGTTTTCTCTGTTTACTGCAGAAGGGGTATCAATAAAGCTTATTTCTATCGGCTTCATTGTTCCGTTCTGCAGAGATGCCCTGATTCGGTTGTAATTGTTTATTATTGATGAGAGATTGCCTTTTCTGTACAGAATTTTAGAACTGAAGTCCGTATCCTTTGCCTGACCTACTTTTATTTTGCAGGATGTCAGAACGTTGAATATGGAGTCTTTTTCCGGAGAAGGCTTTTGGCGGAAAAACTGCTGTCTCTGTTTTTCAAGTTCCGGGTTTTCGGCTGTATAGACAGGCTGACGCTGTTCTGAGACGTTTTCTTTTTTATTTTCGTTTTCCGTCATCAGAGCCAGTTCGCTTTCCAGAGAGGACTCTTCGTTGACAGTCGGTTCTTTTTCATCTGTCGGTTCGGCCTGTTCGGTCGGTTCCGTCTGTTCCTGAACATCGTTATTTTCAGCGGTTGCGTTTTCGTTGTTTGGCGTCTCTGTGGCCTGGGCTGTTTCAGAACCTGACTGCCGTGGTTCAGGCTGTTCCGCAGATGTAGCTGCAACAGCAACAGGTTCTGTCTCGGAAGCAGACTGGCCTAAGTCTGTATTCTGTTCGTGATCATGCTGTTCAGGGAGTGTTACCGGGTTGTCGTTCACCGTGTCTGCCGGTTCTTTGCCTGTATCCGCAGGTGAGTCAGAAATCAGGGGCTGAGGTGCGGGTACAGCGAGCTTTAATCCCTGCTGATTGTTATCAATATATGAATTAATGAGTTCAATGCACTTATATGGATTTTTGTCCTGAAAGTGTTCAGCCATTTCCACCTGAGGAGGAAGTACCGTGTCATCGTTTACCTCGATTGACGGCAGAATTATGGGTATTAATAACATGTCCAGCATAAATGAAAACCCCGTTAACCGTTACTGTCTGATGAGTCTCAATGAGTCGTACGGAAGCTCGTGAGTGGCTCTCACGGGATTTATGTCAAGACCGCCTCGTCTGGTATAGAAAGCTCTTACCTCAAGATATGACACGTCGCATCTGTTTGCGATGTCGGTAAATATTCTTTCCACACAATGCTCATGAAATTCATTATGAGTACGCATGGATATAATATACTGCAACAGGCCTTCATGGTTGATCTTTTTTCCTGTATATTTGACGTATATCGTGCCCCAGTCAGGCTGTCCCGTTATCAGACAGTTTGATTTGAGCAGATCTGATTTCAGAGCTTCGGTAACGACTTCCCCTGATTTCTCCTGGACTATAAAGTCGGGATGTAAGGTGTATTGAGAGACTTCAATGTCGAGTTCATCAAGATTTACTGCGTCAAGTCTGCCGAATTCGAATGACTGAGGCGTGTCTGAAGGACGGAACAGTTCAACGGTCACTGTTGTCCCCAGTGCTCTGCTCAAATCATTTTCAACAGTACTTTTAACTGCATTGATATTTAAAAATTTTGTCATGTTGAAGCTGTTGAAATACAGCTTCAGAGATTTTGATTCGATTATGCATTCCGAGTCGGCCGGAACGTATATGACGCCAACGGCTACTTCCGGACGTCCACGGAAATTAAGATATGAGATCTCGTAATGATGCCATACGTCATAGCCGTAAAACGGTGTGGAAATGTTCAGTGTATTCCTGTTGAGCGATCTTGGAACCGTCTGCAGAAGATCCGCATTGTATCGGGTTTCATAGGCGGTTTTTTTACCGAGAACAAGATTTTTTGAAAGCTCTGAAATGTTTTCCGAAATCATCTGTTTTTCCTGTTTAAAACGTTACCGAAGGAACGTTCGTGATAATTCATGTGTTTAACGTTCTGTCTGCATTTACACCGGCCGCTCAGGACTCAGATGTCACCGAAGCAGGACTGAATAATACTGAGTGCCACAAGTGCCGCAGTCTCTGTTCTGAGAATTCTCGGCCCTACAAGCACGTCTCTGTATCCTGCTTTCCTGCTGAGTTCCACCTCTTCGTCGGTAAAACCGCCTTCCGGTCCCACCAGCAGACGGTAACTTCCTGCCTGCGGCAGATCGCGGAATCTGCAGTCTGCATACGGATTCATCGTGACCTTGAGTTCATCGGCATCAGTGTTTTCGCTTAAAAACTCCTCGATGGACATTAGGGGGCGTACTTCAGGAATGATTGCACGGCCGCTCTGTTCACATGCACTGATTACTATCTTCTGCAGCGTTTCCTGTTTCTTCTGTGAGCGTTCATCATTTAACCGGACTCCGCAACGTTCGGATACCAGCGGGGTGATGACGTTAATTCCGAGTTCCACCGACTTCTGTACGGTGAAGTCCATCTTGTCCCCCCGGCTTAGAACCTGTCCAAGGTGAATTTTGATAGGGGATTCGTTGTTTTTTTCAGTGCACCCGATAATGCGGACATCAGCGGATTTTTTCTGAACGGAAGTAATAACTGCCTGATAATCACATCCGTCGCCGTTAAACAGTGTTAACGGATCGTTGACATTCATGCGCAGTACTTTTATGGCGTGGTTAAAGGCATCACTGCACAGGGTAACCTCCGTATCCGTCTGCAGTGGCTGGTTGTCGTATACTCTTACGGTTCTCATACAATATAGTGCTTTGGATTCAGAAATGAAAATTGCCGTAGAATTAAAAAATTCACTGCGGTTACAGATTTTTTTTGATATTATCTTGGCAACTGTTTTATGGGGTAATTGTACATTAATGGCTGTATTTTTGTGCAAGTAATTTCAGAATGATCTCCTTTTGAAGTGTCTTTTGGGGCCCGTTTCGGCAACTGGTCGTACGGGAACGCCGTTTTGGAGCAGAAAATGAATTTAGAAAAAGATATCGGTCTCGGTGTGGCCGGAAATTTCACCGGACATCTTGAGCAGGCTGGAGAAGCAGCAGATTTTAAAAACGTGACCGTAAAGGATGCAAAGGCGCCTAAGGCGATATTTCCTTTTTACCTGCCGAAGAGTGCCGAAAGCAGACTGGATACCTTTTTACACACTTTCCCATTGTCATCAGACAGGGTGAATATTTCAGGAACCATTTCCGAAAACCACCAGATTGAACCTGAAGTGGGAGTTCTGTGTGAAATTGAGTACGACGGAGATAGAGTCAGTGCGTTAAAACCTGTTGCCTTCGGAGCATACAACGATTGTTCAATCAGACGTCCCGGAGCCAAGAAAATCAGTGAAAAGAAGAACTGGGGAGCAGACAGCAAGGGGTTCAGCGCAAGTCTGATTTCTCTTTCCGGTTTCGATGAGTCCAGTGAGATATCTTCATACAGGATCGCCTGTTTCCTTAAGAGAAACGGCGAGGTTAACGTTTACGGCGTTGACAGTGCCGCCCGTGACTACAGCTACATGTACGGAACCCTGCTTTCCTGGATTGTTGACAGAATGAATAATCAGAAGGATGAAGGTCCTGCGGAAAACATTCACGAATATCTTCTTGACTGCGCCAAACCTGAAATGGCACTGATAAGCATCGGTGCGACCCGTTACACCGAATATGGTGAAACTCATTTCCTTCAGCCTGGCGACATAAGCTACGTCGTGGTCTATCATGAAAGATATACCGGCGAAGAGATCATGAAAATGGTTGAAAATGACAGCTTTGCATCTGACGGCATCAGTGCTCTGGTTCAGAAGGCCGTTTAATTTTTTCTGTTAGTATCGTGTAAAAACCGTCATTCGTCTTTATGCGGCGAATGGCGGTTTTTTGTTATGCACTTGGGAATTTTGAGCATCGCCAATCCTGACAGTATGTTTATGCATCCGGCTCAGACACATCGGTAATGACTGTCGGCAGTTCATGTGGAACCGTGTTCCGGTGACGTATATTGCTCTTGATAAGCAGGTTGAAAAAGAATAAACTATCATCTTTAATAATGTAGGAAAATGATTAGTTTCCCGACAGGGCATTCATGAGGTAATGCAGGTTGAGACAGGTGCGTAAGCCGTTCTGACCGTGTTGTCTGTGAAGGTGCCCGCTGATGGCTACATCAGTAAATGTTTACCTAAAAGTCTCTGTTTTTATCTGTCGTCAGCTCCGGAAACGGAAAAGCGACATGCGTTTTATAGATAGGTAGTTATAAATTATGACTTCAGCATTAACTAATACCGAATTTGTCTTCCCTTCACAGAAGAGTGTGTATCACGGAAAGGTTCGTGATGTTTACAATATCAACGATGAAAAGCTGGTGATGGTAGCTACGGACAGAATTTCCGCTTTTGACGTAATTCTTCCAAAGGGAATTCCGTTCAAGGGACAGGTTTTAAATCAGATAGCGGCCAAGTTCTTAGATGCAACTGCGGATATCTGTCCAAACTGGAAACTTGCTTCTCCTGATCCAATGGTTACCGTTGGTGTTATGTGTAAAGGCTTCCCTATCGAAATGATTGTTCGCGGCTACCTGTGCGGAAGTTCATGGAGAGCATATAAGAGCGGTGTTCGTGAAATCTGCGGCGTTAAGCTTCCTGAAGGCATGAAGGAAAATCAGAAGTTCCCTGAACCAATCATTACTCCGACCACCAAGGCAGAACTTGGTCTTCACGATGAGGATATCTCAAAGGAAGAAATTCTTGCAAAGGGTCTTGCAACTCCTGAAGAATATGCAACTCTTGAAAAGTATGCTCTTGCCCTGTTCAAGCGCGGTTCTGAAATTGCTGAAAAGAGAGGTCTTATTCTCGTAGATACCAAGTACGAATTCGGTACTTACAACGGTGAAATCTATCTTATGGATGAAATCCATACTCCTGATTCAAGCCGCTATTTCTACAAGGACGGCTATGAAGAAAGATTCGCAAAAGGTGAACCTCAGAAGCAGCTTTCCAAGGAGTTCGTTCGTGAATGGTTAATGAGCAACGGTTTCCAGGGTAAGGAAGGCCAGAAGGTTCCTGAAATGACTCCGGAAATTGTTAATTCAATTTCCGAGCGTTATCTTGAGCTTTATGAAAATATCATCGGTGAAAAGTTCGAAAAGGCTGCCGATGCTGATTTGCTTGCAAGAATCGAGAAGAACGTTAAGGACTATTTAACAAAGTAGTCTGCTGACGTAGATTCCATAAAAACTCCGTGTCATGAACTGCAGAAGCAGATTACGTCACGGAGTTTTTTTGTCATGGCACTGCTTCGCTCAAGAGTGGCGGAATATGCCGTTATGATTTTTAATTGCACTATGACATTTAGAGGTTAAAAAAAGGTTCGGAGCAGTCCGAACCTTTTTTTGAATGCTTTATCGTAAAGATGTGTTTACTTTACTTGGCAAGGTGTCTTAAAACTTCAGCCTTGTCGATCTGTTCCCAAGGGAATTCTTCACGACCGAAGTGACCGTAACTTGCGGTAGGCAGGTAGATTGGTCTCTTGAGGTTAAGCATTTCAATCAGGCCGTATGGTCTCAGATCGAAGGTCTTTCTGATAATCTCAACAAGCTTGGCTTCTGATACGATGCCGGTACCGAAGGTGTTTACTGAAAGGGATACTGGTTCTGCAACGCCGATGGCATAGGAGATCTGAATTTCACACTTTCTGGCAAGACCTGCGGCAACAACATTCTTGGCTACGTATCTGGCAGCATATGCCGCACTTCTGTCTACTTTTGACGGATCCTTGCCGGAGAAGGCACCACCGCCATGTCTTGCATAACCGCCGTAAGTGTCAACGATAATCTTTCTTCCGGTAAGACCGCAGTCACCCATAGGTCCGCCGATTACGAAACGGCCGGTTGGGTTGATGAAGTATTTGGTTTTGTCGGTAAGCCACTTTTGAGGAATTACCTTGTTGATAATTTCTTCGCGTACGCCTTCGTGAATTTCCTTGTTGGTTACGGTTTCGTCGTGCTGAGTGGAAATTACTATAGTGTCAATGCCCTCAATGCTGCCGTCATCATTGTAAAGGAAAGTTACCTGACTTTTTGCGTCAGGACGGAGCCATTTGAGCGTACCGTTCTTACGGGCTTCGGCCTGTCTCTTCATAAGGCGGTGTGCGTAGGTGATAGGAGCAGGCATGAACACGTCGGTTTCATCACAGGCAAAACCGAACATAAGTCCCTGGTCTCCGGCGCCCTGATCCTTAGGATTTTGTCTTGATACACCCTGATTGATGTCAGGAGACTGTTTGCCGATGGCATTTAAAACAGCACAGGAATTGGCATCAAAGCCCATATCTGAATGGTTGTAACCGATATTGCATACAATCTTTCTAACAAGAGCCTCTATATCAACCCAGGCAGTTGTTGAGATTTCTCCGCCAACAAGAACCATACCTGTTTTGATGAATGTTTCACATGCTACGTGAGCATACTGATCCTGTTTAAGAATTTCGTCGAGCACGGCATCAGAAATCTGATCGGCTATTTTATCAGGATGTCCTTCAGACACGGATTCTGAAGTAAATAAATATGACATGATGGGTCCTTATACTTATTATGTGTTTGTGATTTATGTAAGTTGCTTTGTTTTTTGTCCCTTCAGACCGATATTTCGTTTATGGCTCTTTCCAGACAAGACAGTCGGTAAAGTCAGAAGAAGGATCCTTGGCCTGACCGAGAAAAATGAATCCGGGAAGGGAACTGTTTTCATTTTAAATCAGACCGGTTTTCCTTATGCTTTCATTGATAGCAAGACCTGTGAAAGGTATGGAATTCTTTCGGTCTGTCGCATGAAAGGCAAAAAACGTTCATGCTGTCACATTTTATCATAAAAATCCGTTTTTCCAACATTAAGGAGGACAAAAGTCATCTGACTTGCCAGAATAAGAGTAATTATTATCTGTATAAAAATTTCAATTATTTTGAATAAATGTATATTAAATCAGATTATTTGTTGTAAATATAATGTATCCTAAGCGGAAGGATGTTAAGGATAACTGATATTTCTGTTTTCAATCACGAAAGAGAAGGCCTTGATCGGCAGTAAATGGATTTCGGCTGCAGGGTGCTGTTTTTGTTTAAATTATTTTTCCTGTCTGATTGTCTGTATAAATTACGGTTGTCATCATCCGTTTAATAATGTCGAAGAGTGAATCCTCAGTGCTGAAACCGGATAGTGACGTCAGCGGAACAATATACCGAAAGCTGATTGCAAGGATGTTTCTCTTTTGTCTGTACAGAAAAATTACAATAATTAAAAGAATAAATAGAATTAAATGCTAGGGTGGTTTTCTGAATTAAAGAACTATAGACAGTCTCTGTTCATAATCATGGTTTTGGTATTCACCATGATTACGGTTTCTTTTGTCTATAAATACAAGATTGAAGAGATCATGGCTGACGCCCTTAAGCAGCAGATAGTTCTCAAATCAAAAGGCGGGCTTGAGGCCGTCAATCATAATTTTAACCGCATCATAAGTGTTCTGAACCTCGCATCATCAAATATTTCAAAGGGGATTTCCAAAGGTAACTACATCGGTTCCACAAAAACCGTTGAAACACTGAATGACATAACCAGGGTTACAGGATTTCTGGATATAGGCATAACAGATCTGAATGACAAGGTAATGTACGGCTTTAAACTTGAGGAGGAGGATATAGCCAAACTCCGCAACGTTTATGTCGGAAAAACCGTTGTTACGGTGATTGCTTCCAAGTATGGCGGAAATTACGATGTTCTGATTGCGGTTCCCGTTTATGTGAACCAGAGTTATGTACGCTATGCCCTTTTTATAAGAGCAACCGGTGAGGAGCTTATTAAGTATTTTAACAAATACACTCTCTATGACGATGATTTCGGTTCATCTCTGAGTTTTCTTCTTTACAACATGTATGACGTGGTGCATATCAACGAGAAGACTCAGAACCGTTTACTTCCGAAATACACGGTCCGTGAGCTTGTTGACAATACAAGAAACCGTTCCAGCATTAACATCAGCCACCGACAGATTCAGAATCAGGTAATAGATAACCTTTACGTGTTTCAGGGAAACGGACTTCCTGCCCACTACATGTCAATAATAAGACTTCCGTATGATGGCTGGAGTTTCGTCTATATGCTTCCTGCCTCAGAGCTTGATACCAAGATCAGGGCCATTATGACAATGTTCGGTTTTCTGACCATCGGTACTCTGGTGATACTTACAATTCTTCTGGTTTATTACGAGTACACAGTGGAAACCAACAGGAAGAAGATGTACAACCTGGCATATTTTGATGAATTTACCGGGCTTCCAAACAGGGTTAATCTCCGAAACAATTACAAGGAAGTATACGAGTCGACTTATCATGATCATATTGATAAGTACTACTTTGTCACCGTAATAATCAGTAATTTCCACATGCTGCATAATCTGTACGGAACTGAAATATCCAACAGATTCGAACTTAAGCTGGCTTCAAGCATGAAGCAGATGGAGAGCCGTCTCTTTACTCCGTACAAGGGAAATAACAGCTATTATGCCATCATCAAAGCCGATAACAGAGGCGAGGTGGAGATAGCACTCAGAAAGCTTTTTGCCAGCGCCCAGTCCATTGACAATATTGAATATCGTTCGCTTTTTAAGGCCGGCGTATGCAGCTTTACGTCTTCATCAATGCCTCATAACATTGACGATATAATGGATAAGTGCAGTATTGCCCTGTACGATCACAAAGATGAAAACGTGAACAGAAACTCCATAGTCTTTTTCGTACCTGCGATGCAGGAGGAGATTATCAGGCAGAATAATCTCGAGAAGGAGCTAATTCCTGCAATCTACAACGGGGAATTTCTGGTGTATCTTCAGCCTAAGTATGATCTGAACAGCAACAGGCTTTCAGGGGCTGAGGCATTGATTAGGTGGAACTACAAGTTGCAGAGACTTCTGCCACCTGGACAGTTTATACCTGTGTTCGAAAAGAACGGTTCCATTGCACATATTGACAACTTTATTTTTGTGTCAATTCTTGATCTGCTTAAAAGGTGGAAGGAACTGGGCTATAGACTTGTTCCAATTTCAGTCAATTTTTCACAGGTACAGTTTAGAAATCCTAACCTTCTGAGGGATCTTAAGCATCGCATCAGGGGATATGAGGATATTATCAGGTACATCGACATCGAGATTACCGAATCATCAACAATTGACAGTCAGGAAACCGTATTGGAAATACTTAACGAACTCAAGGAAATAGGGTTCAAGCTTTCCATGGATGATTTCGGAACAGGTTATTCCTGTCTTTCCAACATATCGCTGTATCCGTTCGACACAATTAAGCTTGATAAGTCGTTTGTGGACAAGATTGATGTAAACTTTAGGTCATCTCCTGACGTTATGCTGGTCAGTGACGTTATTCAGATAACCAAGCATTTCGGAATTCACAGCCTTGTGGAGGGGGTTGAGAATCTCGATCAGAAGAACATTCTGCGGGACCTGGGATGCGAATACTGTCAGGGGTATTATTATTCTGCTCCGCTTCCTGTGGCTGAGTTTGAAAGACTTTTGTGTGAGGATAAGATTTTTGAAGACTGGAGATAGCGAAGAATATAAAAATGTTCTTTTGTTCTGGATCATCATTGCTTGTATTCTTGTGGCAATCCTTACAGGAATGTCCATTTATTTTTATGACGTCTCGTCAAAAGATGTTGAGATAGCCGACGGTATAATTCCGAGAAAGGAATATCAGGCCATTTATCTGCTGCCTAAGGAAAAGCATGCGGATGACAAGTACCGTCTGAATGACTTTCTGGTTGCGGCCTCCCGCATAGGTATAAGAGCTTATGCCGTGGATAATATCAGCAACAACGAGGAGTGTCTTGAAAGTATCAGAACCTATGTGGAACGTGATGTTTCGATTATTGTTTCTCCTTCAAGAAAACTAAACGAGTGTATCAATTCCGCCGTAAAGGAATATGGTAATACTCAGAAGGTTTATTTCGTGAGTGCATACGACAAAAACCTTAAACCGAGTGACAAGCTGATTACATTCAAGGTTCATCTTTATCAGGTTTATTATCTGGGCGGCGTGATTGCGGCTAACGTGAATACCGATACCGATGAGTCGTTTTTCTTTGTGGTTTCGGATTTGAATGAGGATGCATACCGAAATATAAACGCCTTTACCATCGGGGTAAGAAAGTACAAGAAGAACGGTGTGGTTAAGGTCGTTGTTTTGAAGAGCAAAAACGAGAACATTCAGTACGCTCAGCTTGTTGATGCTCTGAGAAAGAACCCGGGTGTTCGACTGATGACAGCAGATTATACTGATGTTACCGTTGATGATTTCTGTGAGCAGAAAATGTATTACTGCATTCGTTATGACAGGGATTTTGCAAGTAAGTATTTTTCCAGTAACATAGCCAGTATAATAGTTGATTACCGGGGTTTTTTCAGCCGTGTTCTGTCAAGAACGGTCACCAATTCGTTTGAGCCAGGAAATTATCTGCTCGACGTAAGCACCGGTACCGTAAGAATTACAAATTTCAATGCCGGTATCATTCCGCCGAATACGCTTCAGTCACTGGATCTTATGTTCAGTAATTTTATGGGGAGAAGCGACAATATTTTCTCCGGTCCGTTATATGACAATGAGCACCATCTGAGACTTGATAAGGGTAGTGTGCTGCAGGACAGCCCAAAACAGATTTTCTCTATGGACTGGTTTGTGGAGGGGGTTTCCGTCGAATAATCATGAGAAATAAGAATCAGGATATAGCAGGATTAATTTTATTTATTATTTTGTTTCTGGTCATAGTATCGGTAGTGGTGCTGTTTTCCGTTAATAATTTCAGTTTCAGTTCAAGCTCAGCCACGTTGCAGAAAAACGTACTGGAGGGGGCAACCAGTGTAAAGAAGCTGTATTATATTGAATCCAATAATCTTGAACCGAAATCCATGGAGTACATAAACCTGCACGGTTTTATTTCAACTCTGAAGAAATATCCGCAGATGGAAATTAACGTAATAGAAGGTGTGGGCAGTGACTACCGCCGTCTTGAGGAAATCGTGAGCAATGCTCATCATGAGGGAACCAGGTATGTATTTCTCAGCGGCTTTGAAATGAATAACGCCTTGGGAAACATTTTCCGCAGATTTAATGACATGAGGTTTTTTGTCAGCAGTCTCGATGTCAGTGAACCTAACGTTGTCACGTATACCGACAAGAGCTACGTGGCAAAATACCTGGCCGGGTATATTTCAGGGGCTTTTCTCAGCAACAGCAAGAAATATGATGATAACGACAGGTACAGTCAGTATGATGATCTTGCGGCATCACTTTCAAAAAGTCTTCATTCCGGCAACGTGGGTTATATAGCAAACAGCTGCAGCACATATGAGAAAAGAAACATAAATGCGTTCGCTTTGGGGCTGCAGAGAGCCTTTTCCGAAAAGAAACTTTATGTTCTCTGGCTTAATCAGGACAACACGGAAGAGCAGAATTTCAGTGAAATTACAAGATTTATAAAAAAATACAATATCAGAATCCTAGACGGTACCAATTCACCGTGTAAATGGTGCAGATATGCCATGGCTCAGGATCTGTACTATTTTAATTTTATGGTTAAGGGCGGTGAATCCAAAAAGGGCACAATTCTCGGCAGGTATTATTACGATCCTTCCGTCATATTCAGAACCATTATTGAAATTATAGCCGCCGACAGCAAATCAACTTCCAACAGGTATTTCTTCGGTTATTCGGATAAGGCCATCAGTTTTGATTACAGCCGAACCCTGCATAAGGAACTGAATGAAAACAGCCTCTATTATCTCAATAACATAATATCCGAACTGTCTCACGGTCATGAGTATGTGTTCAGCGGTCCTATTTTCAATAATAACGGTCTGCTCATGCTTCCTGAAGGATATGTGTTTACGGACGAAGAACTTCTTCATGAAATGAACTGGCTTAATGAAAACATTGTCGAGGTTAATAGCTGTCTGTCTCCTCGTCTTAACAAGCATTACGTAATCAGATCAATAATGTTCAACAATCAGTAGGAAAGGAAACTTCGTTTTCCTTGCGCATTTCACAAGTTTGTTTATGAGCATGTGCTGCAATATTAAATTGATTTAAGAGCGGCATAATGGCATAATGCAGAAAAAATTAATACCTGCTGTTAATTTGGTAGTTTTTATGATTTTTTTGCCTGCCTGAATACCGGTGCCTGGCTGTATTGAGTCATCGGTTTCATGGGGTAAACTTTTTCAGATCGAATGATGGAGTATGAGATGTTGTCCAACAAAACATTGGCAAATGCCATAAGAGCCTTAAGTATGGATGCAATTCAGAAGGCCAACTCAGGTCATCCAGGTGCACCTATGGGTATGGCTGATATTGCGGAAGTATTATGGCGTCATTTTTTAAATCACAATCCTGCTGATCCTAAGTGGGTAAACCGCGATCGTTTCGTATTATCCAACGGTCATGGTTCAATGCTTCTTTATTCTCTGCTTCATTTAACCGGATACAATCTTTCAATTGAAGATTTAAAGAATTTCAGACAGCTGCATTCAAAGACTCCCGGACATCCTGAATACGGTTATGCCGACGGTGTGGAAACCACTACCGGTCCGTTGGGACAGGGTATCACCAACGCAGTTGGCATGGCTCTGGCTGAAAAAGTTCTTGCAGCTCAGTTTAATCGCGATGGTCTGAATATTGTTGATCACTATACATATGTATTTATGGGGGACGGATGTCTTATGGAAGGCGTTTCCCATGAGGCCTGCTCTCTTGCCGGTACATTAAAGCTCGGCAAGCTCATAGCGTTCTGGGATGATAACGGAATTTCAATTGACGGTAATACCTCAGGCTGGTTCGCCGAAGATACCGCAGCCCGTTTTGCCGCATACGGCTGGCATGTGCAGAAGGTTGACGGTCATGACAGCGCTGCAATCGAAGCTGCCGTAAAGGAAGCCCAGAAAGTTACCGACAAGCCAAGCATTATCTGCTGTAAGACTGTTATAGGTTGCGGCTCTCCAAACAAGCAGGGTACTGAAAAGTGTCACGGTTCACCATTGGGTGATGCCGAAATTGCTCTGGCTAAGGAGAATCTCGGCTGGAATTACGGTCCTTTTGAAGTTCCTGCCGAAGTTTACGAAGCATGGGATGCCAGAAAGGCCGGTGAACAGAAGGAAAACGCCTGGAATGAGCTTTTTGCAAAGTACAGTGCCAAGTATCCTGAACTTGCCGCAGAATTTCTGCGTCGCATGAATCATGAACTGCCTGCAGACTTTGCTGAAAAGTCTGAAGCCTATATTCGCGAATTACAGGCAAATCCTGCAAAGATTGCAAGCCGTAAGGCAAGTCAGAACGCACTCGATGCTTACAGTGACGTTCTTCCTGAATTCCTTGGCGGTTCTGCTGACCTTGCTCCAAGTAACCTGACCTTTAACCGTAATTCAAAGTCCGTTACCCCTGACGATGCATCAGGTAACTACATTCATTACGGTGTGCGTGAATTCGGTATGAGTGCCATCATGAACGGTGTATACCTCCATGGCGGTTTTATTCCTTACGGTGCGACCTTCCTGATGTTTATGGAATATGCAAAGAATGCCGTAAGAATGAGTTCTCTCATGAAGCTTCCTGTAATCTACGTGTTCACCCATGATTCAATCGGTCTTGGTGAAGACGGTCCTACCCATCAGCCTGTAGAACAGATTTCAACCTTAAGATTAAGTCTCAATCTCAACACCTGGAGACCTTGCGATCAGGTTGAATCAGCAGTTGCTTGGCAGCAGGCAATTGAATCAAAGACAACTCCAAGTGCCTTGATTTTCTCCCGTCAGAATCTCGCTCAGATGGACAGAACTCCTGAACAGCTTGCAAATGTTAAGAAGGGCGGTTATGTACTGAAGTACGGTGCCGAAACTCCTGACTTAATCATAATTGCTACCGGTTCTGAGGTTGAACTTGCCATGAAGACTGCTGAGGCTCTTGAAGCTGAAGGAAAGAAGGTTCGTGTAGTGTCCATGGTATGTACTGAAGTATTCGACAGACAGAGTGCCGAATACAGGGAATCCGTGCTCCCTTCATCAGTAACCGCACGTATGGCCATAGAAGCCGGTATCAGTGATTTCTGGTACAAGTATGTCGGTCTGAACGGTGTTATCCTTGGTATGGACAGCTTCGGCGAATCAGCTCCGGCAGATCAGCTTTTCAAACTCTTCGGTTTTACCGTTGAGAATGCCGTAAGCAAGGCTAAGACCCTGTTAAAGTAAGTCGTTTAGAAAATTACATGGCGTCGGTTACGTCTGCCATGTATCAGATAAAGGCGCCGTCAGTGCATACTGACGGCGCCTTTTTACCTGTATGTTAAAGCTGTTTCGTGGAAAGAGAAAATAATGGAAGCGTTGTGTTAAAACAGATTGATATTTTTTAAGATCTGTACTAATATTTTGAACGTATTTTGAACAGAAAACTGTCATCCGGCATTAAGCCTTATTCTTAAAAAACAACACTTGTGTTTAAAATTTCTCTGAAAGGCTGTTTAAGAATTTTTTAAAAGACAGTTTTCATAAAAAGTAGTACAATTAACGGGTGCATAAAAAGTGCTGAGATTTTAACGCTAAGATGACGGCTTCATCTCAGGGCTTTTATGCAGACTGCAGTTTTGGGCAGCCGGAATAATATTCGGTACGGCAGATGTGGTACCGGTGCTGCTTTTAAATTAAATGACTGTGCCGCAAGACGGCATCTGAATTGTTGACCGGTGATTTAAAATCATCGGTAGTTTTTTGTTATTTTGTCTTAATAAGAATGAGGACTTTGATATGTCAATTATCAAGATGACTGACTTAGACTTAGCCGGTAAGAGAGTTTTAATCCGTGCCGACCTTAACGTACCTGTAAAAGATGGTAAGGTTGCTTCTGACAAGCGTATTACCGCTACCATGCCAACCATTAAGTACGCTCTTGAAAAAGGTGCAAAGGTTATGGTTACTTCTCACCTGGGTAGACCAACTGAAGGTGAATACGATGAAGCTTTCTCATTAAAGCCAGTAGTTGATTACTTAAAGGATCACATGGATTGTCCGGTACGTCTCGTAAAGGATTATCTTGATACTCCTGTTGACGTTAAGGCCGGTGAACTTGTAGTTCTCGAAAATTGCCGTTTCAACAAGGGCGAAAAGAAGAATGATGAAGCTCTTGCCAAGAAGTATGCTGCTCTCTGCGACGTATTCGTAATGGATGCTTTCGGTACTGCTCACCGTGCTCAGGGTACCACCTACGGTGCTGCTCAGTTTGCTCCTATCGCATGTGCCGGTCCTCTTCTCGCTGCAGAACTTGACGCTTTAGGTAAGGCTATGGATAACCCAGCAAGACCAATGGTTGCTATTGTTGGCGGTTCAAAGGTTTCTACCAAGATCGAAGTTTTATACTCTTTAGCAAAGATTGCTGACCAGATCATCGTAGGTGGCGGTATTGCCAACACCTTCATCGCTGCTGAAGGCAAGAACGTAGGCGGTTCATTATACGAACCAGATCTCGTTGATACCGCTAAGGATATCGCAAGCAAGACCACTATTCCTGAAGTTATCGACGTTGTAACCGGTAAGGAATTCAGCGAAACCGCAGCTGCTGAAACCAAGGATGTTGCTGATGTTACCGCTGACGACAAGATTTTCGACTTCGGTCCAAAGAGCACTGCAAAGATTGTTGAAATCATCAAGAATGCAAAGACCATTCTCTGGAACGGTCCTGTAGGTGTATTCGAATTCGACAATTTTGCCAAGGGTACTGAAGAAATGGCTAAGGCAATTGCTGAAAGCGACGCATTCTCAATTGCAGGCGGTGGTGATACCATCAATGCTATCCAGAAGTTCGGCGTAACCGACAAGATCTCTTACATTTCTACCGGTGGCGGTGCATTCCTTGAATTCGTTGAAGGCAAGAAGCTCCCAGCTGTAGAAATTCTGGAAAAGCGTGCAGCTGAACAGGCTTAATTAATGAAATTAAACGGGAGGATGTCAGTCCTCCCGCTTCAGCTTTTATTTTATAAATCAATATATATATTGGGAATTATCTAAATGACTAAGATTTTAGACGTTGTAAAGCCAGGCGTTATTGCTGGTAAGGATTTAAACAAGGTTTTTGCAGTTGCAAGAGAAAACGGCTTTGCAATTCCAGCTGTTAACTGTGTTGGTACCGATTCTATCAATGCCGTTATCGAAGCTGCACGTGTTGCTCAGGCTCCGGTTATCGTTCAGATTTCTAACGGCGGTGCTCAGTTTATCGCTGGTAAGGGTTTAAAGCTTGAAGGTCAGAAGGCTCAGGTTTTAGGTTCTATTTCTGCAGCTTTACACGCACGCAACGTAGCTGAAGCTTACGGCGTACCTGTAATCATGCACACTGACCACTGCGCTAAGAAGCTTCTTCCATGGATCGACGGTCTTCTTGATGCTGGTGAAAAGTACTACGCTGAACACGGTGTACCTTTATTCTCTTCTCACATGATCGACCTTTCAGAAGAATCTTTAAAGGACAACATCGACCTCTGCTGCAAGTACTTAGAACGTATGGCTAAGATCGACATGACCCTCGAATTAGAATTAGGCTGCACCGGCGGTGAAGAAGACGGTGTTGATAATTCAGGTAAGGATGAATCAGCTCTCTATACTCAGCCAGAAGATGTTTACTATGCTTACGAACGTTTAAGCAAGATCAGCCCTAACTTCACCATCGCTGCATCATTCGGTAACGTACACGGTGTTTACCAGGCCGGTAACGTTAAGCTCAAGCCAACCATCCTTCGTGATTCACAGGCTTATGTAGCTGAAAAGTTAGGTCTTGCTAAGGGTGCTAAGCCATTAAGCTTCATATTCCACGGCGGTTCAGGTTCTGCTGCTCAGGATATCCGTGATGCAGTTAGCTACGGTGTTGTTAAGATGAACATCGATACCGATACCCAGTGGGCTACCTGGAGTGGTGTATTAAACTACTACAAGGATAAGGAAGCTTACTTACAGGGTCAGTTAGGTAACCCAGAAGGTGAACATGCTCCTAACAAGAAGTACTACGATCCACGCGTATGGTTACGTAAGGGTCAGGAAGGCATGATCGCTCGTTTACAGGAAGCTTTCGAAGAATTAGGTTCTAAGAACTCCCTCTAATATCTGATTTAGGATATTTTTAAATAATACTAACCCCGGAAATTCCGGGGTTTTTTACATGTTTGAGTTTTAATTATAATGTTTAATAATATTCCGCATCTGTATTATTTTTGCAGACACCATGGTCATGGTTTTCGCTTTAGAGGACATTCAGGTGGTGGTCTGTTCAGTGATGAGTTTCTTAATACCTATCCTTTTGTTAAGTACATTCTTCTAATTGTCTTTCTGGTATTTGCCGGATTTTTACTGTACTGTCTTCTTAAGGATCTTGTGAATAAATCTGACGGCAAAGGAAACAGGAGCAGACCTAAGGTGAATAGTTGCAGACGTAGCGATTATGACAGGAATGTTGCGGATCGTTATAAGCACTGATGATTGTTGTTGCTGACACAATACGTGAATACCTGCGTAAGATCTCTATGCTTGAGGATGTTTTTTTCAGTTCAGATGTTTTGACTTAGAAATATAGCTTTGAGCAGTTTGTCAGCCTCATCGCGGTAGAATTCCGATTTGTCGTTATGAAGAATGCCCAGATGCTGTCTGCTTCTTATTATAAGTTCTCGTAAAACTATTAAAAGATCCTCAGGAATTTCCGGGCAACTCCCCTGAAAGAATCTGTTGTTGAAAAATTTGAGAACTGCCTGATATTCCGACAGTGGGGCGGTAATGTCATTTTCAATGTGCTGAATGTCGCCGGTGAGTTTAAGATTCTCATTTCTGAGTAAATTCAGAGTTTTTTCGGCATCGTGTATCATACTTTCAATGCCTGAGGAACCGAGAGATCTGTATGTTTCGTTAGTCTCCGTAACTGCGGGATTGTTGTGGTCTGTGTCTCCGCCATTTGTCTCATAACTGCGTACTGAATCATTGCTCCTACCTGTTTCCGAACTTCTCACTGTCTCTTCCAGATAACCTTTCTGCCGCAGAATTTTCTGCAAAGTGCCGTAAGACCCCCGACCGAGGATTTTCCTCATGTTGATGGTTGAGACCTTCTGATTGGTTGCTTCCAGATTTTTTATGGCCAGATCAATCTCAGTAGTTGTAAACCCCGTCATTTTTATTCCTGTTTAGTAAATCTCTAAGCATTTTTTCAATATTCATCAGACTCTGATACCCGCCATTCAGCCGCAGGTTTCCCATATTGTTTTTCAAGGTCTGAATTCCGTTCAGAAAATCATCTATAAGCATGCGCTCCATGTTGTCTATGGTGCTTTGGGAAAAGTCTGCATGCTCTTTGAGAAACTTCCATTTCAGTTCATCGTCAGGCATGAATTTATCATGCCTGTTTTCCTGTGAGAGATGCCGTACCAGAATTGTTTTTACAAGATTAAGAAGAATGATATTTTCTATTATGGCGGGATCATGCAGCTTGCGTATTTTTTCCCTTAAGGCTTCATTGCGGCACTGTTCCATAATTACTGATTTCTGCAACTGGCTGAGAATCTCCAGACGCTTCATGTCGGTAACTTCCGTCGTCGTGCGTGATATTTTATTTTTTGCCGTTCTTATGCCGTTCTTTTCCAGAATTTCCAGAATTGTGGAATAGGAACCGTGACCGAGAGAGTCTCTGATTTTATTCACGCTGACCTTTTCTCCTTTAAGAAGAAGGCTTCTGGCAATACGTAAAACTTCAGCTTCGGTAATGGGAGTCATGGGTATCCGGTAAAATGATTCTGAAATAACGATGTCATCAGTATATAGAATATTCATGCCTGTGTCCAAGCCTAATATCTCAATTCACTGCTATGGCAACCATTGCCGAAAAGCCTGTTTTCAATGATTTTTTAGGTGTAACGCACGATTGACCGTGTCACGGACGCACAGTATGCATAAAAAAAGGAAAAGACCGGATTAGGTCTTTTCCTTTTATTGAATGAAAAATTTTAATATGCCATTAGAACTTCTTAGGGCATGCTTCACGTTCACTCATAGGCTTTACGTCTCTGGTTGGACTGCCTACGTAGATCTGACGAGGTCTGCCGATACGTGAGTCTGCTTCTTCGTTCATTTCAATCCAGTGGGTAATCCAGCCGATGGTTCTTGCAAGAGCAAAAATTACGGTGAACATGTTGGTTGGAATGCCGATTGCGTTCAGAATAATGCCTGAGTAGAAGTCTACGTTAGGGTAGAGCTTACGCTGAATGAAGTATTCATCGCTGCGTGCTATTCTTTCGAGTTCTACGGCAACGTCAAGAATAGGATGATCCTTGATGTTTAATTCCTTCAGAACTTCGTGACAGGTGTCGCGCATTACTGTTGCTCTAGGATCGTAGTTCTTGTATACGCGGTGGCCGAATCCCATGAGTCTGAACGGATCGTTCTTGTCCTTTGCCTTGGCTATGAATTCAGGAATACGATCTACGGTTCCGATACGTTCGAGCATTCTCAGACATGCTTCGTTTGCACCGCCGTGAGCAGGCCCCCAGAGAGAGGCAATACCGGCAGCAATACAGGCATAAGGGTTTGCACCTGAAGATCCTGCAAGACGAACTGAGGAGGTTGATGCATTCTGTTCATGATCGGCATGGAGAATGAAAATTCTGTCAAGCGCCTTTTCAATGACAGGATTAACCACATATTCCTCACAAGGGGTTGCAAACATCATGTGCAGGAAGTTACCGGCATAGCTTAAATCATTCTTCGGAGACATGAACGGCTGACCGATTGAGTACTTGTAGGCCATGGCTGCGAGGGTAGGCATTTTTGCAACCAGACGCATAGCGGTCAGTTCACGGTGTTCAGGATCATAGATATCGAGATTGTCGTGATAGAACGCTGAAAGAGCACCGGCAATACCGCACATTATTGCCATTGGGTGGGAGTCTCTGCGGAATGCCTTGAACAGTGAGTTAATCTGTTCATGAACCATGGTGTGATAGGTTATGCGCTTTTTGAAGTTTGCATACTGTTCTTCGTTAGGCAGATCTCCGTTGAGAAGCAGGTAGCAGACCTGAAGGTAGTCGGTCTGGGTTGCCAGCTGTGCAATTGGGTATCCGCGATGAAGTAAGATGCCCTTTTCACCGTCGATAAAGGTGATCTTTGATTTACATGAGGCCGTTGAAACAAAACCTGGGTCGTAGGTAAAGTATCCGTGAGAACCAAGAGCTCTCACGTCAATTACTTCCGGACCTTCCGTTCCCTTCAGAATGGGAAGTTCAATCGGATCCAAACCCGGTATGTTGAGAATAGCAACTTTCTGATTAGTCACTTCGGACATTTTTAGACTCCTTCATAATAAATCTTTTTCGTGGCGGACAGTTATTTAAGTGCTTACATAGCCATTCGTCAAAAAACTGTTACTATTATAACCATAATGAAAGCATTTGACATAATTAAAACATGTAAAAGCCAAAATATTTACATCATACCTGACTTTCGAGTTTTTCGCCAAATCCTTGTGAGAACTTTTAAAATTACTAAAGAATTTGCCATCGTGATTCACTTTTAAAAATACCAGTTATTTGAATCGGTAATTCATGATTTTCTCGTACTGTTTCTGAGTTAAA
>JAGAYS010000017.1 GCA_017940385.1 Ruminobacter sp.
ACCAGTTTCTTCACTTTGTCGGCATACCGTTCACTTGAGGCAAAATCCTCTATTCTGACATCAAAAGCTTCAATTTTGCTTTTAAGCGCTTCGTATGTTGCAAGGTATTCATTTATGATTTCTTGTTGCTTAAATGTGCACTCCAAGCGCTTTATCCATTGAATATGGGCAAGTGTCCATTTGGATTTGTCATACTGAAATCCGTGTCTTAAACAAAATGCATTCAATCGCTGCTTTATCTGTTTTAGAGCTGTCTGATGATCATCACGCATTCTGAGGTAATCCCTCACATCCTCGTCTTCAATATCGGGAATATTGACAGCTTTATAGGCTCCGCTTGCCAAACATCTGGCAATATCCAAAGCATCCCTGAAGTCATTCTTCTGCTTCTTTCCGCCTTTCTGTACAGCCATTGTACTTGGAGCCAGAATCTTACAGTTGATGCCGGCCTTGGTTAATTCTCTGCAGGGAACATAACCAAGGCAACCGGCTTCGTAACCACAAACAATATCGATGTCTTTTCTCTGTGATTTCAAATTGTTGATATACTTTTCGGTGTTTTTTATTAAGTCTTCTTTAAACTGCACCTGACCGAATATCTTATCCTCGGTCATGCCGTAACCCGGTTCAAAAGAGCACAAAGTAAAGTTAGAAGAGTGGACATCCATTCCAATATATATTATCTTATTCATAACGACCTTCATTTAATGTTTGCGGTAAATCCGTATCTGTTTACATACATCTACAGTTTACACGGTAAATCCACGTTTTTACATTCATTCGTGGAGGTCGTTTCATATTGTCTTACCGGAAATAAGTTCATTGTTTAAATCCTTTAGGTGCCATGCTGATATCACGTTAAGATCTTTGCCTTTGGAAGGGGACCTGCTGACACTGAAAGGATTCTGTCCGAGATTTTTCAAATGCCACTGATCCTTAAACAGGGGATCTCCGTTTTTGCTTTCAGCTCCGAGCGTTATGTAAGAAACAGCTTCACTGTCTCCGTTAATAATTGATATTTCTTCGGTAAATCCGTAAAAATCAGGAAGGTCATTCAGAATGTTTTCGGGAACATAATAATAAAAAACACCATCCTCAGCGGTCTCTCCCGTAACAGGATTCCTGTCGGTAATAACACCATACTTTGCCTTAAGTTCATATCCCGGAGATCTGTATTGCAGAGGAATCATAAAAACATAAGGACGTCCGGTGAATATATCTCCGAATTCAACCATATGAATTGGAGGAGCAGGCGGAGTCGGAGGATCTCCGTCTCCGCTTCCGCCACAGGCAGAGACTGATGCCCAGACGGACACACTGAGAAGAAGAAGTTTGGTTTCTGATAGTGCTGAGTTCATTATTCACCTTCGTCTGTGTTCTTTAGTTCAGGCTTAATGCCATAATAAAGTGACGGAGCAACATTTTTCACGCCTTCGGCACTACGGAGACGCTCCTGCATTGACTTCCACTCTTCGTAATTATTAACCTTAACCTCATAGACGCTTCTGCTTAGTTTTACTGAGTCAATGTCATCAGGAATGCATTCTGCATCTTTGGCACACTGAATCATAAGAATGTTTCTGATTATAAAGTTATTACGTTCATCATCATGTCTCACAAAGGCGATGTGATCAGGAGCTCTGGTTCCGGAAATAACAATCCTGTCTCCAAGCGTTCCCAAAATTCCTTCAGTTTTATTGATTTTCTCCGCCGCATCCAAAACCTTGAAGTTATCCGTATATACCGTTGTCCCGTTACTTTCCCTTATCATCATCTGAGCATCGGACGCGCATGCCGTAACCGAGAACAGGGAAAGAGCCGACATAAGGACTGTTTTAATCTTCATCACAATCTCCGAAAGTATGACTGCCTGTGGTCTAACTTATAATGTCACGAAAAAAACATGCATGCACAAGTATGCTTCATTCATGTATTGTCAGGGGCAGAAGAAGTATTACGCCGGATGGCAATCAATCTCACCATAACAACCATCAACACGCATGCTGACCAATTAGAAAATTGTAAAACACGAATACTGAACAATCGAAAATTACTGAACGGTATTTAGACAAAGATCGCAATAAAACATTAAAAGAAGATCCTGCAAATAAGGCTCTGCGGGAACCTGTTTTCCGTAATTTTCCTACGAAATAAGGGAATCTGTCTGGCCAAAAAAAAATACCGCACCGGTACATTGTTTAACAGTGCGGTATTTAATTTCTGTTCGTTTTGTTCAAACGTTCCGTCAGACTTCAGAGTCCTGAGTCTGTGAGATCAGCTACTTGGCATATCCGTCGATAAGGACAAAGACATCACTGTTAAGGGCAGAGACATCAAGCGGACACATACTCTTGATTTTGAGAGTAAATTTATCTGATGCAGAGACATTTTCGGTAAAGAAATCAGACGTCTGAATTAAAAACGGTTCTGTTATCTGTTTTCTGTATGTAATCCCTGAATAATCCCAATTTGCATACACAGGTTTAATCAGAGCTTCCGTTCCGGAAGGAGAAGTCATGCTGATCTGCAGAAATGCGTTCGCTTCGGCAACACCGCTCTCGTACTCTCCGGCCGCATCAGAACACACGCTGTTTGTGCTTGAAGCAAAAACTAATGAACGGACATTAATCGCCAGATTATCTATTTCAAAAACAGCATTAGTATCACTTGGATCATCGACGTTCACAAACCCGGACAGGCTGCATGTTATGTTCAATCCGCCGTCTGTACTGGTGCAGGGACTTGATCCGGAGCTTTTATACATTGAAGGCAGCTCCTTTCTCATTTCGCACCCCTCATCAGAATCACAGTCAAGAGCTTTCTGCACTGCCTTTTCAGCGTTAACGACACCAAAACCGAAGTAATTGGAGAACCACAATCCGGCACCATTCTTATGCCAACCGTTTTCAAGAACAATGTTTTCGTCATCAAACTCGCTTATTTCCTTCTGAACAGGTGAATAATCAAGTGATTCCCATCCTGATGTATTCTTGTTGTTAGCAGTTTTAGCCAGAATATATCTTACCTGAGGCACTGTCACGTCAGGCTTGGCCTGATTAATCAAGGCAATAACGCCGGTAACTGACGGTGCAGCCGATGAAGTTCCGTTCATCTTATGAGTATAGAACTTTCGTTTGTCGTAATAGGTTTGGTTTTCTCTCCACGGACTGTCTTCATCCCAATCATCATACTTTTCCGGTAAATAGCTTGAAAGAGTGGTTACCATGGCTGCTGATGAATTAGCTGCGAGGCTGCTATAGCCGAACTCACCGCCGGTACCGGAAACCCAGATATGTGAACCTGTACTTGAATATGAAGATTTTACACCCAGGGAGTTCAAAGCACCGACATTAATAAAATATCTGCCTCTGTTCCATGATGATGTTTGATTAAATTGGCAGTTCACGCCGTAAGTCATACAGTATGTAGGATATATGCTGGAATGTTTGAATTCAATACTGTAAAACTCATTGCCCATAGACTTTACTAACGGTATTCCGTTCTCAAGCAAGGCCTGCACCTGGACATCCAAATCAGGTTCATAAGCGAAACTGGTAGAAACCCCCATACTGGCATTGATTATATCTATATCATCCTTAACAGTCAGATCACTATACGGGAAATCCGTAAGCAGATCATACGATGTCAAAACAGAATCGTAGGCAATGCCGCGTCCGCCGACACCGTTATTGGCGATGGCTCCTATAATACCGGCAACCGCTGAACCGTGAGCAAGATCACTCACTTCCTGCAAATCAGCCAGCGGCAGATCTGCATTAATGTAACTCCTGACCAGCGAAGGAACGTATTTATGAGCCTTAAGATCTTCATGTTTAAAATCAACTCTTGCGTCGAATACCGCAATCTTTACATTTTTGCCTGAAATCAGATTGTTTTCTGAGTCCTTAAGATGCCAGGCAGGTATCACGTTAAGATCTATTCCTTTGACAGGGGATTTTGCGACACCGAAAGGATTCTGTCCCTGGTTCATGATGTGCCACTGGTCACTAAAGAGGTAGTCACTTTTACCTGATTTTGTGCCTAAGCTTAATTCGCCATTGACTGTATCTTCATCTGATACGGCCTTAAATTCTTCCTTAAAGTTATAGTAATCTGACGTCGTTCCCAATACTGATTCAGGAATGTAATAAAACAGTTTACCAGCTTCCGCCTGCTCACCGGTCAGCGGATTAACATCAGAAAGTTCACCGTATCTTGCAGAAAATTCATAGCCTTCGCGATAAGCGTTATTGATGGAAAGAACGTACGGCTTACCGGTAAACATGTCACCATAGGTCTCAACCGTAAAAATTTTCATGTAATCCGGTTCGGGCTTCGGGTTATCACCGCCGCCACCGCCGCCACCACCGCAAGCAGTAAGAATTGCCATACTCAACAACGCCAAAGTTGGTTTCTTTGTTAATAATTTCATGATTTTCCTTCTATAATGACACTACCTCTTTACTATGGGTTTATGTTTCCGTATTCATATTAAAGAGGGGAGAAGCCAAAAATATAATTTAAAAAATCCATATCGGTTACCGCAGTGAAACCTGCAGCACCATCATTTACCGTAACACGGTAACAAAACATTTATTTGAGCTGAGGTTTGATTCCGTACTCAAATGAAGGCGCCACTTTGAGTACTCCGGCAGTATTGCGAAGTTCTTCCTGAAGTGATTTCCATTCGTCATAATTACTAACCTGAAGCTCATAAACACTTCTGCTGATCTTTTTAGCCTCAAGACCTGACGGAATACAGTCCACATCTCTTGCACACTGAACTGAAATTGAATCCTTGATAATGTAATTATTCTCATTATTGGCGTTCTTTACATATGCTATATGATTTGAAGCCTTTTTTCCGGAAACAACAAATTTGTCTCCGAGCGAACCAAGCTCATTTTCGCCGGAAACAACGATAAGAGACTTTGTTTCGCCCTTGTCCTGTTGCTCAACCACACTGAAATTATCAGTGAAAACCGTTGCTCCGTTACTTTCAATCTCATCAGCTGACGCCTGAGCACAGGCAATCACTGAAAATAATGACAGGGCAGAAATAATGCTTTTTTTCATGATTATCCTTACGTCTATAAAACATATCCTAAACCGTTTAAGTAAAGACCTTTAAACATACTGCGGCACAAACAGAAACGGGAACGACACGTCATGGATATGAAGTGCAATTATTGTCGTTAATATCAATGTTATTAAAATGTAAGAGCATTATCGAACGAAATAAATGAATATTTCGACAAGGATCTCAATATAAAGAATATAGAAACCATATTAAATTCATATACAACACTGATACCGGGAGCAATAATCCGACGTAACATAAGTAACGGTTTTATAAAGTCCTATTCAGAGCAGGATCAGCTCAAGGCGGGGCTGTACGTTCTGAGCATAGGACAATAAGAGAGTTTTCTATGATATAGTTATAACTGTCATCGATACTTTATTTACGGATTTCTTTGATAAGTGCGGAATGAGAAGGGATTTCTGGTCCTGATTAACGCTCACGCCGGCAAAGGTTCATGGTATTACACTGCAGTAAAAGAACCGGGAGACAAGAGGAACGAGAGGACAGCCGTAGGCATGGCTTAGGAAGATAGGAAGAGATGTACGGAGATAAATACGGCCCCTTTTGTTAACATAATGGATATTATGCGATCATGTATATATACAAACATTTAAGTTTGCATGCGCTTATTTTCCCCCATTGTTTTCCACTATAACACCTCTTACTTCTTATCGTGAGTAACAGTCTTTGAGATATGCTGCATTACAAATTCAAGATCGAAATTGGCAAATCGCGGATATATGCTTACCAGATAACTTACAGGTATCTTCTTGATCATTTCTCTGCTCGGAACGTTCACGCATAACTGATAATACGCATAGAACTCACCAATCCATTCAGCAATCTCCGGATCTATGGCTTTACCTTTTTTAAACTCATAAACTTCATTTTTGTCTATGTATTCAAGAAGATCCTTAAGTTCAAGCGTATGCGAACCGACCTCATTCTCATCGATAACTCTTCTTGTTTTTGATTCCATGTAAAAATGAATGAAATCAGCTGTATCCATCTGCGGATATTCCCTTGCAACATATGAGAAAAGCAGTCCCTGTGTTCTGACAAGCATTGCCAGGTAGTCCATTGCATCCTTTGGCTGTTTATCTTCGTCCATATTATCCTCTTGGTATTATTCAGAGCGGTAAAGGTTAATAAAAGCCCTTAAAAGCTCTACTCATATTTTACCAATTGAGCATAATTACATAATCTGTTCCATATCTAAAAATTACTACTTAATTTCTTATTGAACACATTATATACATCTTTTATATGTGTTTATTCCGTTTAAGATACGGAAACATATCCTGGATAAATATACTTAGAGTTTTGACGGAGATGTTCTTTTGTACCGCATTTTATAATTGATACCATGTTTGATGGAATTCTGTTCAGAACAACCTCCGTTCAGCATCAATTTTTCAAACAAAAAAAAGAACTGTATGACTCAGGTAATATCTTAAGGAATTTCATTCAATACGGATAGTAGAATCCGTTCTTAATCCTCCACAGTCCCAATCCAAATGAAACATATGCTCCTTGAAGATAACATTTGACATATTCCATTTATCTAATGGTTGAACAAATGCTCCTGCATTTCTAAACATGCAGGACATATTGGTAACGTTGGAAGTATCCCAGTTTTGCAATGGCTGGTTGAATACAAATGCTGAGCGGAACATTTGCGACATCGTTGTTACTTTTGAGGTGTTCCATGATCCTATCGGCTGATTGAATGACCTGGCGAAACGAAACATGTTTGCCATACAGGTTACATTTGACGTATTCCAGCCTCCTATAGGCTGATTAAAGCTCGATGCCCCACCGAACATTTCGTTCATGTCAGTGACTTTTGAAGTATCCCAATCTCCGATAGGCTGATTGAAGGATTCTGCATTCCCGAACATGCTACTCATATCTGTTACGTTGGCTGTGTCCCAATTTCCAATCGGCTGATTGAATGAAGAAGCTCCGCAGAACATGCCGCTCATGTCGGTAACACTTGTGGTATTCCAGTGAGCCAAAGGTTGATTTAACGCTTCACAGGAACTAAATATGCCACTTAGATCCGTAATGCCGGAAATGGTTGGAATATTCACGGATTCCAGTTCTTTAAGACCGTGAAAGGCCATTGACAGAGAGTGTACCCGGGGACCGAATCTTATTTCAAAATCAAGATGTTTAAGGGGCTTTTTCAGATTGGCTACGTAAAAAGGATTTTTTTTGCTGATATAACCATAAAATTTCTTCCAGCTTTCATGCAAACCTCGACGTCTGGTAAATTCATAATTAATAGTCAGCGTCTGCAGATTGTTTGAAATAATCCGATCAATCAGGTTATCAGTTATATCTCTGGAAGAGTTAAGCACAGGATTCAAAAAGTCCTGTTTATGATTAAAAAAAGACTTTATAAGATCACTCAGCATAATGAATAGTCATTTGTTATGGTAAAAATAGCTTCAGATATGATAAATGAATAAACAATTGTTTGCCATTCTCACTTTAATGTATCTTAAAGTTTTGATACGTAAAGATAAAAAATCATTGATATTTTCTCTAAACACTACTGTTTAAATTTATGATATTTTGGGATTATGTAATTCTTTCAGAAAGTGGAATTACAGACGACTGATGGATACAAAAGTATGCCTGGTTGCTTGGAAATACGCTTCTTTGACGATTCAGTTTGCGGTAAGGCGCATTAAGACTTTCAATGGCATTTGTGGTGTAAATTACCATTCTGACTTCATATGTAATTTACAGAGTTTGGTTCATACACCCAATTTTTAGACCGTCACTCATACAACCTGGTAACCTGTATGAGTGACGTATCTTGTATATTACCTTGTAACTAATTCTTAAGAATAGATTTTTTAATCTTCATCTGAAATATTCCAACCGTCAATCGGCTGATTAAATAATTGATTTGGCAATAGCCGTGCCAGACTCATTGCGTTGCTTACCTGGAGCCATAAGTGTGTTATCCATAATAATTTATCCTCACTAATCTGAACAGGAACATATGATTAGCGGATAATATACAGATTTTGCGGAGATAAAGGTGTTTAATCTCCGCAAAACATGCGTAGATTAAACACTGTTTTCTTCGCAGACAGCTAAGGCATAAGCTTTTTCTGATATTGACATTTTTTCGCCTGTAAACTCAGTATCCGCAAAAAATAGAACCAAAAAAAACTGCGGACACCTTAACCGCCTCGGTGCGGATCAGTTTACCGTCAAGAAGCTCATAGGCTAAAGAGCCAATCTGCCCATTCCGACTACATTCTGTCATAGTCATATTTTGTAGACACCATTCTGTCATTTTCATCAAATATAACTAACAGATATCTGGAATAGATATCACCACGTCCCCTAACCATCAATTTATCAGATTTCTCTTTAAGAATTTCTCGTGTTTCTTCCCTGGTCATACCGGGTTTTAATTTGAATGACAGTTTATCTAGACGAGAGCATTCTTCAATCCTCTTATCAGAGTCATCCCAATAATGTTCTCTAGCCACACCAAAAGACGGGCCATAATCTTTATTCCATGTGACACTGACATTGAGTCCATTGTACTGATACGACGATGTGTCATCAGATTTAAAAAGTTTTTTATCAAAAATCCTAAAGAAATGTTTTTCATATTTAGGGTATATCAATTCCCCTTTATACCAGACTTCAAAAAAGCCCTTTTCCATTCCCAGAAATTCAACCGCTTCGAGAAGGCCGTTTTCATCATAATCCAAACGTATACTGTATTCATCATAGAAGTCTGATCTGCCTTTAAACCAAGGGATATAAACAGCCTTCCCCATAACCTTTCTGGCTTCATCCCTTGTCATGTTGAAGATCAGATCGCCGATTGATTTATTTGGTATCCATTCAAAAACTTTCATATTAAACCTCCCAATTGTTGTCTTCCAATTTTTTTACGAATTTCACCATTTCTTTTATTTCCCTGTCGTACCTGGAACCAAATAGCGAACGGATAGTATTTATTTCTTCCAGAATGACCTTTTTTATTCTTCCAAGTTGAATAAGTTCAATTTGTCGGTTTCTATAAACTTTTGAATTATTCATGTGTCCATGTGATTTTGTTTTCTTATGATCTCTTTTAAGCATTCGAATGCATGGCGCTGTATTATAGGATAGCAGTCCTGTGACCTTGAGAGCCTCAGCACTTATTATATGATGAACATCGTAGATGGAACCGTTGGTACAATATTTAACGTAATCATATCTGCCCCCGGTAACAGGATCTTTATCAAGTTTGGCTTTTTCTTCTTCACTTAATTCATCAAAGAAATAAGGATATGGTCTGCCTGTTTTTGTATACAGTGTTACAAAACGATCTTCAGCAATTATGTCGTCAAAAGATTGGCTGTATTCAGTAGTATCATTCGCATTATTCAGAAAACATCTTGACGAATTCATGAAATTCACTTTATTATTTGTTGATATAATCAGCTCCCGTCGATGCTTTTTACCACATTCAATACCGGCAGCAAATGCAAAACCTTTCATAAATGCCAGTTCAATATCTTTGGTTGTCACATTTTCTGATTTAGTTATATCGTCTTCTCCACAAATGTTTCCTTTTTCGACATGTCTTTTTCGGGAGCATTCCCAACCTAAAGCATAGGCATGTGCTATATCCATTATTGATGAACTTTTTTTAAGGGAATTCTTGGACATACTTAACCTCCAATATTTAAATAAAAACAATTGGCGCGGCCTCATTATCTTTGCATGATGTAATAATAAAAATGCACCTATACTATCACCAGTGTTTAATCTTCCAGCTGCAAATCAAACCACAGATCGTTAACACTTACTATTATTAACACACCCAATCAGTTTTTTAAGAGCAGAATTATCAAACATCCAATTTTAATTCGAACATTGTGATAAGTATTTGTTTTTATATAACTATTTATTGTTTTCTCAGAAAATATATTGACATTTTATGGAATCAGTACCGAATAAGGTGCTGAACGCACTGGTGAATGCCTTCTCGGCTCTCAATATCACCAGTGAGAACAACCTAAAGTGAGAACAACCTAAAGTGAGAACAACCTAAAAAACTAATCCGGGGCAGTTTCGTATTCAGACAGGCGGTGAGAATTGCCCGGGAAATCCACCGCCCAATCTCTGAAGTTCTGGAATATCCCACCACCGAGTTTAACTACTGGGCGGTGGTATTTCAGGAAGAATACTATGAGGCACATCCGAAAGAGAGGTACAGATATGGAATGAGCAATGAGGATTGTTCAAAAGAGGTTGAAAAATTTAAACGGATGATGAGTAAACGGTAGCATTTTGATGAACGACTTGTTCGCAGATTAAGCTTAAAATAACAGTTGAATAATTTGCTGGTACTAGTTAAATTACTGACATATGAACAGTACGGCTAATTGTTAACAGGAAGTTATGTCCTGTATCACGGATAAAAATTCGGCGCTATGATAAAATGACAGTCGATGGTGTTGAGTTCGGGGTGGTTAAAGTCATGGGAAGCATTCTGAATCCTGACAAGGATAACAGCTTTATTAATCTGGTTAAAGCCAGAGATACCAGAGTGTTTGTTGATAAAACTGATTTTATTGAAAAAACCAATGCGCTTTTTAACACTGATGGAAAGCTTTTGGCTGTAACCCGTCCCCGCAGATTTGGCAAAACCGTAACAGCTCATATGCTGTCAGCTTACTATTCCAAAGGATATGCCGGTCAAAAGATTTTTGATAATCTAAAAATAACGAACAATGAATTTAAAGACAGTTACGAAAAATACCTCAACAAATACAATGTCATTTATATTGATATGAATACCATTGACGGATTGTTTGACGGCTATTCCAACAAGAAACAGAAGGTAGATGGCGTTAATGATCTGGTTGACTATTTCGAGTATTCAATAATTAAAGAATTAAAATCAAGCAGTGAATTTGTAGGGTGTCTCGAAAAACATCAGATTGAAAACACAGGACTTTTGGAAACTTTACTTGCTATTACTCAGGATTTGAATACCAAATTCATTTTTATTATGGATGAATGGGATTTGGTATATCGGGAATATTGTAACGATGAAGTTCTACAGAAAAAATTTATTAAGCTGTTAAAAAATTTGTTTAAGGCTGATGGTGGACAGGTTTGCTTCGCACTTGCATATCTTACGGGTATTCTTCCGATCAAAAAATATAACTCTCAGTCTGCACTCAATGGCTTTGATGAATATAACATGCTTTCTCCTGGTGACTCTGCTGCTTACGTCGGTTTTACGGAAGATGAGGTAGCCAATATTGTAAAATCACCTAACTGTAAAGTGTCACATCATGATTTAAAGGAGTGGTACGAGGGTTATAAAATCAAAGGTATGGTTATTTACAACCCTAATTCCGTATGCAAAGCTGTCAGCCGAAACGAATGTATCAGTTATTGGAGCGGAACATCATCCAACGAAGAATTCATATCTTTGATTAACATGAATTTCGCTGGAATCAAGGATGATATCATCCACCTTATAGAAGGCAGCACTATTCAATTCAACTGCAGAAGTTTCCAAAACGATATGGTGTCAATTGAGAATAAAGATGATATTTTCTCGTTGCTGGTATGTCTTGGTTATCTCGGGTGCGTTGATGATGAAGGAGATTATCGTGTTGCCTATGTGCCTAACAAAGAAATAAAAACAGCTCTTTCTTCTCTGGTGAAGGCTCAGCCATGGTTTAATTCAATGCCTATAATTGAGCGTTCAGAATCGCTTTTTAAAGCCATAACAGAGCTTGATGGTAATAAGACTGCAGAAATCATCACTGAGATTCATAACTCACCTAATGTATCCCTTCTTACCTATAACCGTGAAGAATCCATGGTGTTCTGCCTTATATCCGGTCTCAAGTGGCGAACCGAACGTGAATATGAATGCTTCCGTGAACTGCAGTCCGGTAAAGGAAGCGCCGATCTGATTTATGCACCGAAGAGGAACATAAACCTTCCTATCCTGCTCATAGAATTTAAATATGGTCAGAGCGCGGAAGAAGCCATGAATCAGATTAAGGAGAAGGAGTTTTTCAGCAGATACCGTGATGGTGATTATCCTAACGATGTGTTGCTTATAGGCATTAACTATAATCCTAAAACAAAGGATCACCAGTGCCTGATTGAAAAGTTGGAGAAATAATTCATGCCTAATGATTGTTATACCCGACAGAATCTGAAAGAAGCCAAAATGTGCGCTTTCAAAACTATTGGGAAAATTCAATATCCGAGCTGTCCTCAATGTGGAAAAATCGGTAGTTATACCAGTGGAATAACTTTATCACCTCTTATAGAACTCATAAATCACATTTATAACGGGCATGAAATTCTAAATTTACGCCCCGGTCCAGTACTGCAGTACTGTGACAAATGTGGAACTGTTTATTTCAATCCGGCAAACACTGAAGTTGCTCTTAGCGGTACCCGCAACAGGATCGCCGTACTGTCAGGATTTTGGTTTATGCTGTTTGCCATCATTACGGGATACATACTTTATCTTTATTTTTCCGGATTTTTGAATTGTCTTACCGGAATGCAAGCATCTGCGGGAAATCTTCAGTGTACTGTTACACCTAACCTCATTATCATAAGCATATTCTGTTTTTTGGGTTTGGTTTCATTGATTTATTACGGCGCAAAATATTCCGATGACTGTAAAAAAGAATTTGCCGAATCTGCCCGAAGGCTTAGCAACACAGAATACCTGAAGGCCATGGAAAGATTTGGTATAACACTGCCAGTTAAATACAAAAAACTAATAAATTCCCGAGATAATGCCAAACAAGGCATTTTTTTCATCGACAATTCACAACGTCAAGACGACGTATATCTTATAGATAACTACTGTTGCAGTTACTGCGGTTATATGCTCAAACGCCCGTCTCTTTATGAAAAGAGCATCGGTCCCGCGCTAATCAAATGTCCGCAATGTCACATAAATCTTTATGACAACAATGCAATTGAGCTTGCGGCACCGGTAAAGGCGTGGCAGTCATACAGATATAAATGTTTTCGAAAATCGCAACTGATATGTATTCTCCTGTTTTCAGGACTTTCCTTTATTTCGGTTGCAATTATGATTTCAGTTGGATATTTTCTTAAGAGCGAGCTACAGGAAATAATGTATGCCGAAGAATTATTCGGCCCAGATGCACCGAATATAAAGCTTTTTGGTTGTGAACTGATGATAGAAATCATCGCTGGAATAGGACTGTATAAATTTTTGCTCGCCATATTCAGACTCCACCGGAAAGGCTCATTTATGAAAAATTTCGATACACTGTTCTCTGAATCAGAACATCGTATGAAAAATCATATCTATGCTGAAAAGGTTGCAAGAGGAGAAAAACTTTTTGAAGAATGGGAAAAATCCCAAAAACTTAAACATTAAGAGAAATGCATACTACCTGATTGCGGTAATTCCCATTACTTCCATCCCTACATCAATTTTATCCCTAATACCACGCCGGAATGTATACGGACTTAACTCGAAAGTATATCCGGTAACTACACATATGCCGTTTTAAGTCAGTGTTTAATCTTCAGTAACTGTTTCTAGACACTTTCTTCTTTTAATTTCAATATATCTCAGAGTTTTCCTCGATCTTGTCAAAAGTGTCGAGGTACTTTTTTATTTTCAGGAGTTTCAAAATGAACGACAGCACCATCAGGCTTTCTGCCGACACGTCAGCTCTCTCGGATTCACTCTCCAAAATTGCCGAAGAGATGACGGCCATGAAGGACGCTGTTTCCTCCTCGGCTGCCGCCATGGGAGCAAATCTTGATGCATCCGCAAAACAGGCAGAAGCTACCAATGCCGCCATTCACGGACTTGATGATCGAGAACGCTGCACATCTCGGTCTGCCGATACCGACGGTGGTCAGAAAGGCATTAAACCAGTTACACGATAAATCAGAAAATAAGGAGAACGAAAATGGCAAATAGTCCATTAGTGAGTTACACCAAATTGAGTCCGAACCATTCAGGCAAACGTGTCTGCCAAATTTCAAGAATTACACCTCATGCCGTTGTCGGTCAGCTTTCAGTAGAAAGAATCTGCGGCTGCTTTGCCGGCAAGGACAGACAGGCAAGCTGCAATTATGCCATCGGAACTGACGGCAGAATCGGACTTTGCGTTGATGAGCAGAACCGCTCCCGGTGCTCTTCATCAAGGGATAATGACCAGCGTGCCGTCACCATTGAATGTGCATCAGGTCTGACCGAGCCTTATGCCATGAAGCCTGAGGTGTATTCCGCGCTAATAGATCTCTGCGCTGACATCTGCAGACGGAACGGCAAACGGAAACTGGTGTGGATTGCAGATCGGGATAAGGCTTTAATCTATGAGGTTAAACCTGACGAAATGCTCCTCACCGTCCATCGCTGGTTTGCCAGAAAATCCTGTCCAGGGAATTGGCTATTCAGTAAATTGGGTGATTTTGCTCAAGCGGTGAATAGCCGACTTGGAGTGTAAAAATAATAAAGCCGGCAGTGATGAGGACTGTCGGCTCTACATGACATGACCTTATCTTTTACTATTTAATTTTGTATTCAACTTCTCTTAACGTAACGGAATCATCTGGTTCAACATCATATACCCCAGCAGAGCAAAGACCTTTTTCAAGACAGCTTGACTTTGCGGAAATAGGGCAATCCACACGCCCTTCAGCAACTGAGCAATCATAGATTAATGTTACATTTTCTCCGAAGAAATCAGGTGATGCTGTAATTTTTATTATAGAATCGTCTCCTTCAACACTAATCGTCACATTTGATATATATTTGGAGTTGTTGTTAGCAGGTAATCTCCACCCCATGCCCTGACTTCCATCTTTACATTGTTTTAGAGACCCCGTATCCATATGACACAGCTCTACTTGGATGCGTGTTCCATTCCCCATAACTTCACGAAGAAACAGTTTTTGCTTATCATTCAATTTTTGAGTGTTCTTATAACCTTCCGAATTATGCTTTTTCTCCAACCTAGCCTTATCATATTCTTCCGCAAAACCTGCTTGAGATTCAACAGCACAAAACATCGGCAGGATAGCCACAGTGCAACATAAAACATTCTTAAATTTCATAGTTTTATCCTCTTTCAATAAACTTTCTCTGTAAGTTTACTGTTGTTTTTTTTTTGACCATTTTTAGTCATATTCTGAATTTACATTTGTGATCCAAATAAAAAACAGATACCTTCTAACCGTGTAATTGTCTATCAAATGAAGAACCAGGAGTGTAGAAAACAAAAGAGCCGGCAGTGATGAGGACTGTCGACTCTACGGATAAATCAATGCATTTTACGCATTATTTATAAATCATTACCTATGATATAACATGTACATTTATCATCAAATAATATACTGTCAAGTCTTACGACAACCTGCGTGATTTTAATACTCCCTGAGTTAACAATCTGACCTCGATCATATTGTTTCCATGGTTCTGTTTTAGAATTCATATCCATGATGACATTATAATTCTGAGTCTCAAAGTCAATTCCCGGAGAATATCTGTTATTAGAGAGCTCACCCAGCAAAAAACGTCCACGGGCGGATATCACCTTTCCCATGTACAATTCCTGTGCCCTGGCCTTATTCTTTTTAGCGGTAGTACACATTTCGTCTATAAGTGAATTACTGACAATATCCGACTGGGAAGCTGAGGCCGTTTTAGTGGCAGCACTGTCTGAATTGCTTTCTCCGATAGTCGGAAGCCTGAAATCGGTCATATTACATCCTGCAAGAACAAGTGATAACAGACCAACTGAAATTAACTGATTTTTCATAGTTTTATCCTCTTTCAATAAACCTTCTCTGTAAGTTTACTGTTTTTTTTTTTTTGACCATTTTTAGGTATATTCAGAATTCACATTTGTGATCCAAATAAAAAACACATTCTTTCTATCCGTGTAATTGACTGATCGCTAACCAGCCTCATTCTTCCACAAACACATTCGCTCTATCGCCTTGACGCTCATCTCGATACACGGCTGTACAACTTTTAATCATTCAAAAATTATTTTTCTATAGCCTTCGTCAAAACATGGTTTTCACGTCCATTGATATAGTAGGAGGTCAAAGATTTATGACAGAACAACAGAAATCCATAATCAAAACTCTGCGCGAGCAGAATTTCAGTTATAACGCCATTGCCAAAGCGATGGGTGTCACCGTGGCTACAGTTAAAAGTTACTGCCAGCGTGCAGGTCTCGCAGGCAACCGTAAGGAGGCGTTTAAGTCTCAGTCAGATACACCTTTGGAGCTTCCGACTTTCTGCAGATGCTGTGGCAAGCAGCTCATCCAGAGGGAAAAGGTTAAACACCGTAAATTCTGCTCTGATGCGTGTCGGGTAACCTGGTGGAATGCACATCCGGAACTGGTTAAGCGCCGTAATCCTCACACAGTAAAGTGTCTCTGCTGTGGAAAAGAATTCACCTACTTTGGCATCAAACAGCATAAGTTCTGCACCCACGAATGCTACATCAAACATCGTTATGAAGGAGTAACCTGTGACACCGAAACAGTTTGAGTCTGAAATGAACTATCTGGTAGCAAGGCATTTAGCTGAATGCTTTCTGAAACAGGGATTCATGACCAAAACCGAGTTCAGAAAAATTGATGATTTTCTTGTCAGGACATTCTCCCCTCTTATCGAAAAACTCTTAACACTATCGCTTGATAAGTCCGGCGATAAGAGTGAGTAATAGTGGTATCAAAACGAGGATATAGCTATGAAAACGATAAAGAAAATTGATGTGAAAAGCATTGCCCTGCCTGCTCGAAAACGGGTGGCAGCATACGCACGTGTCTCCATGGAATCTGACAGACTGGCTCATTCCCAGTCAACTCAAATCAGCTACTACAACGATCTCATTCAGAATAATCCTGAATGGGAATTTGCCGGAGTGTATGCCGACAACTTCATTTCCGGTACAAGTGTTGAACGCAGAGCCGAGTTTAAACGAATGATTCAGGACTGTGAGGACGGTAAGATTGTCATCATTCTCACCAAGTCCATCAGCAGATTTGCCCGCAACACGGTAGATCTGCTCAACACCGTAAGGCGATTAAAGGAGCTGGGCATCGAGGTACAGTTCGAGAAAGAACGTATTCGTTCACTGTCGGGTGATGGTGAACTGATGCTAACTCTACTTGCCTCTTTGCCCAGGAGGAAAGCCGGAGCATTTTCAAAAGTTCCACTAACGGCAATGAAGAGCAAATCAATGATGAGGATTTATCATTATGCAGAACGGCCTGTATAAATTAATATTCGATAAATAATTACTTGGTGCTTATACCGATATCAGTCGGTACATGCCGTTCCTCTTTCTTGACACTCTTGTGTCTTTTTTGTATCTTTACAGCAGGAAAAAACGTATTACAGACGTTTACTGTTTTACTTTATATCAAGGGCTTTACGCGATAATCTGCGTAATGAAACATACAATGAAAAAGAACGATCCTGCATTATACGCTCCTGTAGAATGGAACGATTTAACCCCAAATTTCATGTTTGAAGACATTCTGTATCATAAATCTGCTGACGGTATTGCCAAGATTACCATTAACCGCCCTCGCGTACGTAATGCTTTCAGACCTAAAACCGTTATGGAAATGGAACGCGCACTTGCTGACGCCCGTTTCGATGCGGACATCGGCGTAATTATCTTTACCGGTGCAGGAGATCTTGCCTTCTGCTCCGGCGGAGATCAGAAAATCCGCGGTGACTACGGCGGATATAAGGATGACAGCGGTGTTCATCATTTAAATGTTCTGGATCTTCAGAGACAGATCAGAACCTGTCCAAAGCCAGTTGTTGCAATGGTTGCAGGTTACGCAATCGGAGGCGGTCACGTGCTTCACCTTGTATGTGACCTGACCATAGCTGCCGACAATGCCGTATTCGGACAGACAGGTCCGAAGGTTGGTTCATTTGACGGCGGTTTCGGTGCTTCATACATGGCCCGCATCATCGGTCAGAAGAAGGCCCGTGAAATCTGGTTCCTCTGCCGTCAGTACAACGCTGAGGAAGCTCTTGAAATGGGACTTGTAAATACGGTTGTTCCTTTGAAGGATCTGGAAAAGGAAACTGTTGCCTGGTGCCGTGAAATGTTATGCCACAGCCCTATCGCCTTAAGATGCATGAAGGCTGCGCTTAATGCAGACTGCGACGGTCAGACCGGTCTTCAGGAGCTTGCAGGAGATGCAACCATGCTCTTCTACATGACTGAAGAAGGACAGGAAGGCAGAAACGCCTTTAACGAAAAGAGAAAACCTGACTTCTCCAAATTCAAGCGTAATCCTTAACATCAGAAATACTGATTTTTACTCAAGGTTCGTCTGACTGATAATGCCAGTTCTGAAAAACCGAACCATTGGGTTTCCGGGCAGGACGGAGCTTTGCCGTCCTGCCCGCAGATCAAACAATCCCGAATCACGAACATTTCTTTCTTTGTTATTTCCAGGTAATTATGGCCGCAGGTTTCTCTGAACTGAAAATTTACGAATACGAAATTCCTCTCAGAAAAGAGCTTAAACTTCAGAGAGGTGTTCTCCGTGAACGTAAAGGTCTTATTCTTGAGCATCATGGAATATATGCGGAAATAAGTCCCCTTCCGGAATTTTCCCGGGAAAATCTTGATGATGCAAGGAACGAAATAATCTCCTTCCGGAATTTTATCAGTTCGGAACACGCTGATGCATGCATATCAGATTCCGGTGAAAGCGGAAAACAAAACGAAATTCTTCAATATGCCATGTCGGCATTAAAACCTCAATGCCCTTCCGTGCAGTTTGCCATTTGGATGCTCATGCATCCGTTATCAGGTGTTTCCAGAAAAACCGCCTATGATTTTATTCTTGGTAATCCGTCAGAATCACTTGCCCTTTTCAGAAAAATCGTCAGCCGATACGAAGCAGAGAGACAATGTTACGGCGAGAACGTTAAGTCCGGATTATCCGTATGTGGTAATTCTGAAGCGGGAAATGACTGTTCAGGTGAGTATCCAGAAAGAATCATCAAGCTTAAAATCGGATTATATCCGCGCAATGACGAACTGATGATGCTGAAAGAAATGGTAAAAATATTAGAAGAACACGAAAAAACATTATCCATCAGAATCAGACTGGTGCTTGACGCCAATCTTTCCATGACTCCGGAGTCGGTATTGGATTACTTCAGTACCACTGCTGATTTCATTAAATATATTGAAGACCCGTGCCAGGATATTGCCGGCCTCAAAAGAATCAGACATGATTTACCCGTGGGATTTGACGAACTATTCAGATCCGGACAGGAAGGAGGCATGCTGTCAGCAATAAAAGCACTGGGCAGCAGTGATACCTTGGTCGTTAAACCGGGACTGACAGACAATATTCACGAACTTCTTAATCTTTACCTGAACCGCAACAGCATTAGGAACGTACCTCTGAATATGATTACTGATGATTCGACAGATTCAGATACTGAGAACCACGCGGACAATGATTACCGTAAACTTAATCTTCCGGGACTTACCCTCTCATCAGCGTTTGAAACTGCCATAGGCATTGGTTACATTGAAAGACTTTCGGAGTTTCTCGGTCTTAATCCGCCGGGAACCGACACGCTTAAATTCTTCCCCGACGACAGTATTGCTCCCGGTCAGATCATAAACAGGTACTCCAAAGAACTGCGCTGACTTACATCAGAGAAGATCCGCAGGTTTTGTCCCTTCCCGCCGTCATCTGCCGGACAATTAATAATAAATTCTTATAAAATAATTTCATGACTTTTGAATTTCGCTCATAAAATCAAAAAAAATTAATATTCCTGAAAACATGTTCTGATAACATGAATATTATTACAGCATCTCCAGTAGCTCTCCAAATGTTTGAAGATTGCAGAGACAATCCCTTAAAACACGTAAAGTGACAAAGGTGCCCGCCACGGCAGTTAAGTTGTATGCCAGGCCTATGATGTTTATTTTCCAAATAAACAGAATAACAAACAGACGACTACGGCACATAACTGCTTTTAAATGATGACTGTTTTAATAACCAGCGATCAGCAATTATTTTTTCACGGGCATTAACATGAAAGACCTAGTTACCATAATCTCAAGCTATCTCTCGGCCGCTCAGGGTTTTATCTGGGGGCTTCCAATGATTATCCTGCTCCTAGGGCTGGGACTTCTTCTGACATTAAAACTGAGGGTACTGCAGATCAGAAAGTTTTCCACTGCCATGAAAATGGCATGCACGCCACATGACGGAGATCCGACCAAACAGGGTGACGTAACAAGTTTTGCCGCACTCTGTACCGCTATGGCAGCCACCGTAGGTACGGCTAACATTGCAGGTGTGGCTACGGCTGTAAGCATTGGCGGTCCCGGCGCACTGTTCTGGATGTTTTTGGCAGCCTTTCTCGGAATGGCCACCAAATACGCGGAATGTATGCTTGCTGTCAGGTATCGTGAAAAGGATTCTTCCGGTAACTTTATCGGCGGACCGATGCTGTACATCAGAAGAGGTATTGGACCAAGATACTCCAGAACAGCCAAAATTCTGGCAATAATGTTCTCCGTATTCGGCATTCTGGCCGCATGCTTCGGCATCGGAACCTATACTCAGGTTGACTCGATCGTAAAATCAGCTGTTCAGCTTCACTGTAACCCGGTTCATGCCTCCGTTCTCGTGACGGTTTTAGTTGCAGTAATCACGTTCGGCGGCATAAGAACCATTTCCACAGCATCCAGGTTCATCGTGCCCGCCATGGCATTTCTGTACATTATGGGATGCCTAATCATTGTCTGCGCCAATATTCGTGTCGTTCCCGATGCCCTTCTGCTCATCGTCACGAGTGCCTTCCATCCGGCTCAGGCCGTGGGCGGCTTTGCCGGAGCAACGGTTCTTATGGCAATACAGAGCGGCGTGGCCAGAGGTATCTTTTCTAACGAAGCCGGTCTTGGTTCCGCCCCTATTGCCTCGGCATCAGCCAAAACAAACTCCGCTGTGGAACAGGGGCTGATTTCCATGACTGCCACATTTATAGATACGATGGTTATCTGTATGCTGACAGGCCTTACTCTTGTCGTTACCAACGCCTGGACATCGGAATTTACCGGCGTTGACATGACCACCAAGGCATTTCAGACAGTTATCGGAGACACCGGCGGCAGACTTATTGTAAACGTAAGCCTTATCCTCTTTGCCTTCACCTCCATCATAGGCTGGAATTTCTATGCCGAAAGATGCGTTATATATCTTTTCGGAACGAAAGCCATAAAATTTTACAGACCGCTGTACATATGCATTGTAGCATCATATATTCTGGTTGTTGTTTTCGTTGACGCCCAGAACATTTCCGGAAATACCGCCATATTTGCCATTTGGACAATGGCGGACATAGCAAACGGACTCATGGCATTCCCTAACCTTATCGCCATCTTTCTGCTGAGAAACGTTATCTATGAGGAAACAGCGAAATACTTTAGAATGAGAAAGGCGAAAAAAGCCGGTCAGATTCTGCCAGCTGAGTAACCGGCATGTTTCGGCAATAAAAAACTTCCACCGTTATATCATCACGCCGCACTGAATTTACCGACGGATATACAGGCGGATGAATTGGTTAATGACCTTTGTGAGAGATGTTTATGATATGTCCTTTTTGCCATAAAGAAATCAGCGACAATTCCAACTTCTGTCCAGAATGCGGTAAAAAGCTGCAGGCTGACGCCGGGGCTCAAAATAACCGGTAGCAGTATTCCCCGGTTTCCGGTAATAATGAAACCGTCAGCGGAATGAAGTCCCATGCCGAAACCGACGCCGACTTTCAGAAAGCGGCAGATTCAGGGACTGAACGTGAGGATGCAACAGGTCAGAAAAACAATGACCAGGAGCTTAATGCTGTAATCAAAAAACTCGACACCATGAACATCATGCAGATCGTCTGCCTCGCGTCTTTTTTTATTCCCCTGGTGAATTTGCTGGGACAGATTCTGCTTCTGGTAATAGTAATCAAGTCTTTCAGTCTTTCCGTCAGGGTAACCAGCGTTTTACGCAGATACCGCTATTATGAATACGCCAAAATATCCGACGGCGTCAGAACCAAGTGTGCGGTCATACTGCTGTCATCCATACTGATGGCTGTGGCGGCAATCGTCATGTTCATCGGCATTGCAGAACTGTCTGTCAAGATGATGCTTGGAGGTTATGCCGTCTGTTTCGTCATGGCTTTTGTGGCAATGGTACTTGAAATCTACTGTTTCATCCGTCTCTACACCATAATGAACGTTATGGATTCAATTGTGCGCAACAGAAATCATCCGAAGAAGCCGGGCGGCAGACTGATTATCTGGATTCCGATTATCTTAATACTGCTTATGTTTATGCTCTCCGGCATAGGAGCCGCAATCAGTTTACCGATCGTCATCCAGCATATAAAAAACGAAGTATTTACCGAGATTTTCATGCAGGCCGATAAAGTAAAGCGGCAGGCCGAAATCTGTGCCTATGAGTTTAATTACACTGATTTTGCGGATATCTGTGACAACACGTATGAACCTGTCGAGGGATTCGGCTGGAAACTGCGTTCTCCTCGCGCCTATGCTTCTGAATTAGTGGACTCCGTAGAAGTAACATCGACTAATGCCGGAGACAGCAGGTCAGGATATCCTGAAATAAATGTTACCGTTAATTTAAAAGGCCGATATTTTCCGGATCCCGATCCAAAAATCACCTATGTGGGGATAGCAATCAATGACGATATCCGCTGGCGACTGGATCCAAGAGAAACCACCGTTATCATAGATATACAGTCACCATGGTCGGTCTGGGATATACGCTGATTTACGGAAAGTTCCTAATGATAACGGCGGCAGGACAAACATCCTCGCCGCCGTTATCGGTAAATAAGATTCAGATCCGAAAACCTGAAGTCTGAACGTCCGTCAGTCAAACCAGTTGCCTTCCTGTTTCTCGTCATCGGCAAGGTTTATGTTCTTGCGGAAAAGAATGGTGAGGGCTCTCTGAAGCTTATCCTCTTCCACAACTATCATGTCAGTGCTGATGCCGTACTTGGTAGCGAACGCGTCGAGACCTTCAATGGCCTTCGGGCATGACGGATCGGACACGGCAAGATAAAGGGTATTGTCCACGACGCCCATCGGCACAAGCTCATATTTCATGCAGTAATCTTCGTTGAGATATTTCTGCGGAGCTGTTTTGGGATTGAACTGACTGAAGTCCATAGACGGGAGTGCATACTCTTCGGCAAGGAGATCCATAAGCTGTTTTGGTTCTGCATAACTGAGACTTATTACAGTCGCAATAACGGACTTCTCATATTCTTCACATTCACCGATTACAACGCTTTTTTTAGGATTGCTGATAATTCCCTTATCAACAAGCAGATTCAGTAAGGCTGACTCTAATGGCATACAAAAATTCCCCAAATAGACTTCTTTAGAACAGTATTTGTCCACCCGCGCCTTTTACGGTCTGCATAAGCGTAAAACAACAGTTTCCCGGAGTATGCGAATTATTATTAGACTAAGATTACCGCAAGGCTGTTTTAAAAATTTTTTATAGGCGGCACACATATTTCAATACTTATTTCCTATTTTACAATAAAATCATGTTATTTTTCAGTGAAGTTATTGTTACATATCACAAAAATTCTATCAAAAATTCCGTTTTTATTAAAATCTGAGAATCCCTTGATAAATTCCACGTATCTTGCCCCGGATTTCTGCTTAATTCTGGATGCCTCACCCACGGTTTCACTGCTGAACATATACTTGCCGTCGGTGATGAAGAGAACGTCGGCTTTGGCAAAATCAGGTTCATTCTCTATCATTTCAGACACCTTAAGCATGGCATTGTCTATGGATGTTCCGCCCCTGAAGGAACGTCTGAGGAAGGAATTCACCTCATCGAGCGATGCCTCGGTGCGGCTGCTTTCCACGGTAATGTTTTCAGTTTCGATGGCGAAGTTTATGATGTGACACGGTCTTGATGCCTCGAGACACTTAAGAGCCAGAACAAGAGCAACGGCTTTGCCGTAGTCTTCAGCCTCGCCTTTCATTGATCCGCTGGTGTCCACACAGATTATTACAGGTCCTTTTTCCTCCTGCTTCTGTGGTCTGGTACCCTTCCCGCCTTCAAAAACACGGGCCATTCTTATGAAATCAAAGGTAAGAAGGCAGCGGTTTATGAGCTTTATGTCAAAGAGGTGCTCCAGATCGGGATCTGAAAGTCCCGCCAGTTCTTCAGGCAGGGCATAGTCAAGCGTATCCCCAAGCGTGACTCCGGACAGGTGCTCCCCGCGTACGTTCCTGCGGTATTTTTCCATTCTTTCGGTATAAAGCTTCTCAGCCCTTTCTCCGGCAAGGACGTCCAGACTGAGATATCTTCCGAGGGACTCGAGCATTTTCATGAGAGGAATGTTTTTCCTGACCACGTTAAGGTATTTAAGGAAAATACTTCCTGATGCGGAAGGACGAACCTTCGAATAGGCACTGAGTTCAGTTTCCCGTCCGTCGGCCTTTCCCCTGTTACGCTGTTTCAGGTAGGCAGAAAGATAATGCTCCGTCATTTCACGGGTTTCCTCATCATCCCCGCTGCCGCCGAAGGATCTGGCATAAACGGAATACGGTATGCCCTGTCCGGTGCAGAAACTGATATTGTCCCACATCTCCCCGAACTGGGTTTCAAGAGCCTTTTCCAGGAAGCTCTTCATGGACTCTTCCTTCTTAAGCTCCAGTCTGCTTATCTCATTTCTTACCGTGGCAATAAGTGCTTTTCTGATTCCGTCTGCCACATTGAACTCACGCCTGCACCTGTCGGTGAGATCCTCAATTCTGTCAGTATGCGGCACGGTGTCCCGCAGGGACAAGAGAGCCGCAAGTTCAGTTTCGGCTGCCGCAAGTCCGTTCATGCGTTCGCGAAGCTCACCGGAATACAGAGGACTGTGAAGATACTTCTCACCCAGAATGTCCAGGTCGGAAAGATATTTATCCTTTTTGCGGAAATCTTCAAGGGTTCTGCGGGCAAGATAATCGGCCAGAAGCAGATCTGAGGCATACCTGCTGTGATTCTCCAGTCTGGAATTAAAGGATTCGGAGAGAGCGGCATTAAGTCTGTTCAGCCCTGCAAGTGCCGCATCGATGTTATTGATTACGGACGGAGACGGAGTCCTGAGATCGCGAAGCTTATTTTCCCTGAGGCTGCGGAGCTTTTCCAGGCCGCAGGCATAAAAATCCGTTATCGGAAAAACACCAGGCACTGATCCGGTACGTTCCCGGGATCCCGTAACCGCCATTTCTTCCGGGTGATGTTCCTTATCTGGAAAACCGGAAGAAACTGCAGACCGTTCCGTGACTGATTCATCCGCAACGGACATATTCAACGGATTTGTGCCCCCTCCGGCTGATACGCCTGACGTCATTTCTGCTGTCTGCATATATCTTATTCCTTATCTGATGCCGGCCGTAATCTTCCATCCGGCAGACGGAGACGCATGGCTCCGCCGAAGTTACGGCAGGCAGGTTAGGCCGGGACCGTGCGTTACGCACGGTCTGCGACAAAAGCTCCTATTTTGCGGTCTGTTTTCTTATGGAGTACTTTTCAACCAGCTCGGAAGCCACCTTTTCATAATGTCCGGCACGGGCTATTTCCGCATTGACCGGAGCATAAACCTCCTCTACGATGTCCGTAAGGCATTTCTTCTGTTCATCGGAAAGGAAGATATCATTGTTTACCGAATCACGTATTCCGTCAAGGCGCTCTCTGGTATCCTTTATAAACCTGGCGTTCTCGTCGATAATCCTTCTGACGGTCTGGAATGAACTGATGGTTTCATTCAAAAAGCGCAGAATGTCACTGGATATGAAGCTGTTAACCTCACCGCCGTTATCAAAACGGATCTTTACGGATCTGCCTGTCGGAGCCTCCCTGGAAGTTGCCTTTCCGCATGGCCTGCCCTCATGATCCAGAACCGTAAACTCATCCTTCTGCCGGAATTCGTCAAACGGAATCCTTGCCGAGGTTATGTCAAGTCTGTCTTCAGGAGACAGTTCAAGAAGAGCCTTTTCGTAGTTTATTGTCTGAAGGCGCATGGCATTCCTGCCGGGAACCGGTGTTTCACCGTCATTGAGAACACAGTGAAGCCCACCGGCAAACAGCTCGTTATCTTCGTTAAAGGTACAGTTAAGATGTCTCGCGGATGCCATCCCGAGTCTGGTGACTTCGGCATTGAACCATCTGCGATAGCTTTCCTTTTCCGCCCAGACGTAGCCTTTGCCGTTATATCTTCTCTCGTAGGTCAGCACCTCTCCCTTTGCCGGAGGGAAATTGCCGTGCTGAGTCTGATATATTACCCTGTCTCCGTTCTCCATTGTCAGAATGTAAACATCGGTGGCGGACGTCATCATGAAACGCCCCGGCATGTATTCGGCACGTTCCTCAGGTTTAAGCGCAACCGCTGATTTAACGGCCGCAACGTCGGCGGCATGTCTTTCGGCCCTGCCGCATTCATCACTGAAAATACCTTCAAAATTAATTCTGATGGTTGTTTTGATCTTCTTTTCCAGACCGCCGAAATGACTCTGAATTTCAGAAATGCGCGCATACATTTCGAATCGGTCCTCAAGTCTGTTCTTAAGCCACAGCTGTACCAGCTTCGGCATTAGAACGGAAGGCGCGGTATAGCGTTCCTCCTCGAGAGACTGTCCGTCACTGCCCCTGTGCCCCGGAACCGAGAACGTGAATACCTCAGTCCCTTCAGAGTCCCCCTTGGAGAAGTAACCGTTAAGATCACGGTAGAGTATAATCCTGATTACGTCACCGGTTTCCGGAAGCAGTATGGCCGTTTTACCGTCCTTTACCTGATTTCTGCATCCGGATATGACCTCTTCAGGATAAAGTGACTTGATATCCGTCTTTTTGAACCAGGATTCAAGGTTCCAGTAATCGTTGGACTTTACATAGGTAAAGCCGTAATCCTTGAGCATGCTGAAGGTAACCTTAAGTTCGTCACCCTCGTTGAGCATTCTGATGGCAATGTTGTGATCTGTAAAAAGCTGCTCATTGCTGCAGGACGTAAGAATTTCGTCCAGTATGCGGCTGTTCTCCAGAATTCTGCCCTCATCCGTATGCCTTATTCTCTCATCCACGGCTCTTCTCAGTTCACTAAGAATAAGCGTTCTGAGTCCGGATTTTTCAGCAGGAGCATGCCAGAGAATGTCCTCCAGAAGAATAAGATACTTGATTGCAGCCTCATTCTCCTCATTAAAGAAAGCCGCAGCTTTGAGATAGCGGGCACTCTGAACCCAGCGTCTGTCGGAAATGTAGGAAACGGAAGTACCGGCCTTCTCATTTTCCGAAAAGCCGTCATAACCCTGTTTTACGTCCTTTACGGCTGATTCCTCAGCATATTTTGCAGAAAGGACTTCACGGAGAGATGCCATGGCACCGAGAAGTTCATCTGACAATCTGACGTCATCAATGAGCTTTTTCCAGCTCGCGTATTCATCGTCCTTAACAGCCAGATCCTTAAGCCGATCCCTGTGAAGATGCTCCTCCCTGTCAACCTCCGGAGCGGAAAGAAGCAGTTTTCTGAAATTATCTGTGCCACGTACCGGTTCAATTACGAGTCTGACGATAAATCTGTCGTAAAGTGCGGCAAGATCATCTTCGCTGAGGGGGATCTCATTGGAGGCGACCACCATGCTCCGCAGCGGAGCTGAAACTATCCTGTTGCCGTTATGATAGGTTCTCTCGTTGATAAGGGTAAGAAGAGTGTTCAGTACGGCCGGAGATGACTTCCAAATTTCGTCAAGAAAGGCAAAATCCGCATCGGCAAGATACCCTGCTGTTTTTCTTTCGTACTCATCCTGCTTAAGCTTTGAAATGCTTATCGGGCCGAAAAGCTCCTCAGGAGTACAGAACCTGTGCATCAGATGCTCAAAGTACCTGCCGCCACCTGCAAAGATTTCATTAAGTCTGCGGCAGATTTTACTCTTTGCGGTTCCCGGAGGTCCGTACAGAAAGGTATTAAGTCCGCACAGTGTAGCGAGAACCGACGATCTTACGGTATCCGTTCTGTCGGTCAGCCCGTCAGCCACAAGCTCGGTCAGCCGTCTTATTCTGCGCTTTAAGGAAAGAGAAACTTGTGAGTTGTTATCAGCAGCCGCTGATTTGGAACCTGATTCCATAATCCCTCCGGTCGGTATGACGTTCCCGGAAAATATACGCCCCTCCTCCGGCATGCATATATACCGGAAGAAAGCGGATCGTAAGCAGCAACATGCCGAATTTCTTCCTGACAGGGAGGAAAAACCAACCACATGACTCTGACGAAAAAGACTCCGTCCGGGAACAGTCTTATTAATGGATACAAACAATTATTATGGGATTATACATCTTAAGATAATTCGGGTCTGAGATCCCCGTCGAAGGGTTCGTGAATCACCTAAAGCTGATTGTCGACAGCCAGGCAACCCTTGAAAAATAACGGATTGAGGCACTCTCGTTCATGACAAAACAGGCGTAAACGCAAAATATGCCACATAATTATTATCTTTTATTTAACATGAGATTAACACGTGAAAAATCAAACTGAACTTGACGGAACGGTGTCGTCCTGAATGCAGCCGGTCTCCGGCAGCATGACTATGTCGGGCAGGCTCCGGTACAGACGCGACATCTGTTGCAGCCGTGTTTTCTGCGGGATGTTGACCGGACGTCCTTTCCCTCAGATCTCAGCCTTCTTATTTCACGTGCGGTAAGCAACATAAGCTCCTGAGCCTCATCGGGATTAACGGATTTATCCCTGAATGCGGCCTTCTGCTTTCTCGGCTTACGGATTATTTCACCGTCCACTGCAGCTCTCCCAAAATACTGAATGCGAACCTGACCGGGAAGGTTCCTCATGTTTCCACGAGGCGGAACACTCCCTTACTCTTATCTTATAACACAAAAAACACCGTTCTGACAGCATGAAAGCGTACGACAGTCCCGGGAACGCGTCACCCGTGAAGCCACTCATAAATCTGTTCCGCAAGTTTTCGGCTGATCCCTGGAACCTTGCTGATTTCATCCGCACTTGCCCTAAGAAGCTCCTGCATGCCACCCATGTGTTTAAGCAGGGCCTGACGGCGTACGGAACCCACACCCGGAATATCCTGAAGCCTTGAGGTTACCCGGCTCTTTTCCCTGCGGTGTCTGTGTCCGGTTATGGCAAAACGGTGGGATTCGTCTCTTATGTGCAGCACCAGCTGCAGTGCCGGATTATCAAGGGTGAGATTATATTCCTCATGAGTGTATCCGGTTATCAGTGTTTCAAGTCCGGGTTTACGGCCTTCCCCCTTTGCTACGCCGATAAGAAAGGGAGGCATGACGTCGGTAACGTCCCTGAATATTTCACCAATCATGCGTTCAGCCTCATGCAGCTGCCCCATTCCGCCGTCAATAAACAGAACCTGCGGAACCTTTCCGTCCGCGGTAATACCTCTGAACCTTCTCGTAAGAGCCTGATGCATGGCCGCGAAATCGTCCCCCGGCGTAATCCCCTCGATGTTGAATCTGCGGTATTCCGAAGTGTCCGGCCCCTCACGGTTAAATACCACGCAGGATGCCACGGTAAGCTCACCCATGGTATGGGAAATATCAAAGCACTCCATACGTTCTACATCGGACAGTCCGAAAAGCTCCTCGAAACATTCGATTCTTTCAGCCATGGTATTCTCATGGGCAAGTCTTGATCTGAGTGAAGCTTCCGCATTGGCCCTGGCAAGACGCAGATAGCCCGCACGTTCACCTCTGACGGTTGCCGTAAGTCTGACGTTTTTGGAAAGGGTTCTGTTCAGGGCCTCTTCGATTTCCCTGATGTTTTCAGGTTCAGCCGAAAGAATAATTTCATCCGGAATACTGCGTCCATGCCGGTCGATAAGATAAAACTGGCCGATAAATGACTCCAGCAGATATTCGGGCGAATTATCGGCCGGCATTTTTGGAAAATAGCTTCTGGTTCCGAGGATCTTCCCGGTTCTGATAAACAGCACGTGCACACAGGCCAGGCCGTCCTCAACCGCACATCCGAGGATATCAAGATCGCTTGATATTTCGCCGCTGACGCTCTGCTGCTCCTGAACCTTGCGCAGGTTTGTCAGCTGATCCCTGAACTTAATGGCTTTTTCAAAATCCAGATTTGCGGAAGCGGCATCCATCTCTTCAACCAGATCATTCAGAAGTTGCTGATTTTTTCCCTGCAGAAAAAGACGGCAGAGATGAACCTGTCTGGCATACTCCGCGTCATCACAGATCTCCGGCACGCACGGAGCCATGCATCTGCCCATCTGGTACATGAGGCACGGCCTTTTCCTGTTTCTGTATACGGTGTCACTGCACTGTCTTACGGGAAATATCTTCTGCAGAAGACGCAGAGACTCGCGCACGGCTCCCGAACTCGGATACGGTCCGAAATAGGTTCCCCGGCTTTTTTTGGCTCCGCGATGGGATGAAATCCTGGGATGTTTTTCATCGGTGAGGAGAATATATGGATATGACTTGTCGTCCTTAAGGAGAATATTGTATTTCGGCTGATACTGCTTAATAAGATTGCATTCCAGGATAAGCGCATCAGTTTCGGAAAAAGTGACGGTGAATTCGATATGATCAATGAGAGAAACCAGCTTTGCCGTCTTGACGTTCGGCAGATCCTTCATGAAATACTGGCCGAGACGCTTTCGGAGATCCTTCGCCTTACCGATGTAGATAATCACGCCGTCACTGTTAAACATGCGGTACACGCCGCTCTGATGCGGTACCGTTGCCAGAAAGGCCTCACTGTCAAAACTCATGTTCGTGTCCGTCCACGCCGTTAAAACACATCCGTAACAACCGGTTTCCGTAGGCGCCCGTCACGGAGACTGTCCGGGCGTCTGTCACTTACGTATCCGACCATTACCGGTCTTTACATCACAAACTGGCTTACCATGATGACCATAATCAGCACCGGAACGATGTATTTGATTATGAAAAGGAACATACTTGACCACTTGAATCTGAATGTTCCGCCGCTGGTGATTTCGTCTATGACGTCATTTCTCTTCATTACCCAGCCTACAAAAATGGCAGAGCCAAGACCGGTAAGCGGAAGAATAATCTTAGAGGTTGTGTAGTCCAGAAAATCAACAAGATTCATGCCGAACGGTCTTATAAAATCCCACGGGCCGAGAGAAAGAGACGCAACGCACGCAATGATCAGTGAAGAAACGGATATTAACGTTGCGGACTTCTTTCTTGAATACCCTATCTTTTCCTGAACGAAGGCAGTAGCCACCTCATGCAGAAACATTGCTGAAGTTACGGCAGCCACAAAGAGAATGAAATAGAAAAGAGTCGGCACGAACCAGGTCAGAAACGCACTGCCGGATAATGCGGTGCTGAACACTTCCGGGAGCGACACAAACACCAGTCCGGCTCCGCTTGAAGGTGACAGTCCCGGAACGGAAAACACCGCCGGGAAAATTATCAGACCGGCAAGGATCGCAACCATGGTGTCAAGTCCGCCAACGGTGAGAGCCGTGCGGTTCAGATTTACGTTACGGCCGAAATATGATGCGTAGGTAACAAGACCCATACCTATGGAGAAAGAGTAGAAACACTGACCGAGGGCTGAAAGACAGACGCTTGGGGAAACCTGCTTCGGATCAAAGTCAAACAGAAATCTGTAGCCTTCCTCAGCACCAGGCATGAACATGGCAACAACTGTCAGCACCAGCAGGATGATAAAAAGTGCCGGCATAAGGAACTTTGACGATCTCTCAATCCCCTTTTCGACACCGGCCTGAATGATGAAATGGATAATCCCCATTGTTACCGCCGTGCAGATAATAGGCCAGTACGGATCAGTGGTAAAGCCGGTAAACAGATCCTTAAAGTGAACTCCGGCGCCGCCTGCGGTGAGCTCTCCGGTAAGGCTCAGAACAAAATAGTACAAAACCCAGGCAACGATAATCACGTAATAACAGAAAATGGCGAATGCAACCAGGGAAGACCCCATGCCGACGATCCACCATCTGCTTCCCGGGGCAAGCTCGGTATAGGCACGGCCGACATTAGCCCTGGCCCTGCGTCCTATTACAAACTCAGACAGGAGCAGCGGTACGCCGAACAGCAGAATAATACCCATGTATACGAGAAGAAAAGCCGAACCGCCGTTTTCTCCGACCTGTGTCGGAAAACGCCAGATATTACCCAGACCGACGGCGGAGCCCGCAACGGCAAGAAGCCCTCCGAGTTTAGAAACGAACGCGGCTCTTGAGTGCTGTGCAACCGTGTTATTAGACATTATTTACTCCAATAAAAATATCTTTTTAAATTATGCTCTTACTGCCTGATTATTCATTTTTCCGGACTGATTAGCGCAGAATCCGCGGATCGTAATGAAGCTTTGGTCCCCGATATCACTTCAGACCGGAATATACCTTGTCATAATCCATTAATTATAACATTCCTTCACTCTTATGACATCAGCTTACTGACGTCATTCACGAGCAGAATAACATATACTGCATGTATGACCTCTTTCCGCCCGAACGGGAAATTCCGTTCCGGCATCCCAGTTCCACCGAAAATATGAACGGTTTTTATCAGCAGAATTACCTTTTACCGTTAAAAACAGTCCCAAATAAAGCCTCAGATCCCGTTATTGCATCATAAAATGAGCAAACCACGGACGTAAATCGGATTATTATACGGTTTATTTGATTTTTGTGCCTGCGTTACATAGAATTGAGGTATGGAGACCAATCTGCAACCAATGACCGGACAAAGCCATGCTTGGAATAACTGACTACATCCGAAACGATCTGGAAGGCGTATACACCGCTGAACTTCTCCGCGGTGCCATCAGCATGTTTTTTGCGGTTATTCTGACTCAGATTCTGGAACTGGGCGAAGCCCGGGCATATATTCTCATTGTGGCGCTTAACGGTCTGAGATCAATGACCGGAGAAACGCTTCCGCGCAGACTGCTTAACATAATAATAAGTCTGTTTCTTCTCGTCGGCACAATCGGACTAAGCATCTGGTACGGACACAACCACATGTACCTTGCACAGACCGTCACCGCCATCGTGCTTTCTTCGGCAACCGTTTACGCTCTTGCCGGACACAAATCCGCTTCGGGAACGATCATGTTCATGAGCGTTTTTAACATCGTTAATTTCGGCATGGGCCTCCTCGACGTGAATCACGAGGTGAATCCGGCAAACTTCTCCGTTGCCGCCGGTTGCGGCTCACTATGCGTAATAACCTCGGTGCTTGCGGTACCGGTTCTTAAATTTCACTGGTGTCTGCTGATTAATCACTGCTTCTATCACGATCTGAAGCTCTACGCACGCATGATGTGCCGTTCCAGCTACTATGACTCATTTTCTGACCTCAGCGAAAAATCCAAAAACAGGCTGCTGATGCTGCAGAGCTCCCTCTACAACATAACCAAACACGTTGACGATCCAGAGAGACGGGAAAGATACGTGAAAATTCTGAACGGCGTGGTTCTCATAACCTACTGGCCGACCACCGACACCGACAGCGTTCACGTGGCACACATAAACAGTCTGAGAAACAGTATCTTCAAACTCATGTACGGTCTGCTTTCCGCAGGGTCTGACGCTGACGTGAAAACCGCCGTCGATGAACTTAACTTCTTCCGTCTGAATCTGGCCATGGTGCCTGACGATCCCTTCTGCAACGGTGAAATGAAAAGACATGCGGGAGAAGTAATAGAAGCCATTACCGAACTAAAAATGAGGGAAATCAAAAATGCCTCATCAGAATAAAAGTCCGCTTAAGGCGCAAATTAAGGTCATGGCCGTGTCAATGCTGATTGCGGAGCTTGCCGCATGGGCGTATCCGGTGGATCAGAGCTTCTGGATACCGCTCACCACCTTCTGCGTCTGTCTCTACATCGACACGCCTCTTACGGCCCTGAGAAGAACGGTTCACCGCATAGGCGGAAGCATCTGCGGCGTTATCATCGCAGGTCTCATATGTCTGCTTTTTCCAAGCGAATCCGGACTCATGACGTTTCTGGTGATATTTGCGGGGCTTACCCTGTGGAGCCGGGCTTTCACCTCGCTTTACTATCTTTTTGTGTCCTGCATAACCGCCGCAACCATCATGCTTCTGGCCATTCTCATGAGACACACCGCCCTGACACCTAACTATCTCATTACGGAAAGGGTCATATTTACCACCATAGGTGCAATCATCTCTCTTGCCGTAAGTGCCGTGTTCATGCCCGCGACGGAAAAACCCGACATGCTGAGAACATACCGCCATTATCTGACAAGATTCTATCTTGAATACAGACTCTGCATTTACTCTCTCAGGAATCATCCGGACACTCCTGCGGAAAAGACCGACATCAGGGTAAATGAAATTTTAAAAAGCAGCCGGGTTTATCAGGAAAAGCTTCCGGTATGGCGCTATGCACTTTTCTTCAACGTATTCATCTTCAGATCCTTTACCAGATTCCTGCACCGCATTCACAAAATGAGAATCCTCAACATGGTTCTTATCTCGAGCATCGGAAACCTGCCTGAGGATCTTGACTTCAGCGATGAAATCAAATCCCTTCTTGAAAGAAACAGAATTCTGACCAAGCGCATTCTGCTGAGTCTCATGAATCTGGACAGAAAGCGCTGCGAACAGTATCTCAGCGAGCTTCATACGGTAAATAACGAACTGGAGACACTGATGCACGCCCACCGTTCCTGCACCACGATCCTCATAGCCGTAAGGGATCTTGAACAGGATATGGTACATCTTAAGAACGGAGCCGTGCAGATCTACCTGGGGTACAGAAATCAGAAATACTGACAAAATAAAGGAAGCATTCAGAATATATAAATATCCGATGACTTAAAGTCATGTTTCATCAGTTGAATAAGCAGATCAGATAAAGCCTAAAAAAGCAAACAGATCTGTCAGGATGAACCATCCTTTACAGATCCGTTTTTGCGCATAAAGGTAAAAGTATGGTACGGGCCTTTACTTTAAGCCGTCAAGTCCGTATCTCAGTGCCAATCTGGTAAGTTCAACGTCACCGTTGATTCCCAGCTTCTTAAACACTCTGTATCTGTAACTGTTTACGGTTTTAGGACTTATGGCGAGCCTGTCGGCGATCTCGCTCACCTTCATGCCCTGAGAAATCATTGTGCTTATCTGCAGTTCTCTTTCAGCAAGGATCCCAAACGGATTACCGTCGTCTCCGACTTCCTTCTTGCCGTTTCCCGGGAAGCGTACGAGCGCCATCATCTGGGCGATGTTTGATTCAAGATAGCGATGGCCTGAAAAAACCTCATGAATTGCCTTCAGCATTTCTTCCGCTGAAGCGCCTTTGGTAAGAAATCCCCATGCACCGGCCTTCATCACCTGACTTGGGATTGGATCGTCAGTGTGAACGGTCAGCATAATAATTCTGGCCCCCGGATTATAGCGAAGTATTCTTTTTGTAGCCTCTATGCCGTCAATTCCCGGCATATTCATGTCCATGAATATAATGTCACACTGATGCTGTCTGCACCACGCAACTGCTGCTTCCCCGCTTGAAGCTTCCCCAACAACGTTGATCCCCGTACATTCTTCTAAAATCTTTTTTATACCTGTTCGTACAAGGTCATGATCATCCACTAAAAAAATATTTATCAACTTCTCAGCACCTTACCATAACCAGTTCATTAAAATGATTACGGATTATATTTAACAACTGCCGGAATATCATTTTTATTATAATCAGTTTATTAATATCCCACACATGGTAACAAGCAAATTATCTCCACTTAAAAGGATAACTTTTTACTAATAATCATTAAACTTAAGCAATATAATTTTTTGAAGTTTAGCAAAATAAAAAATTACTTTTGAGCAGAATGTAAGCGGTTCCACGCTAATCCGCGCATATTTTAACAAAAAAAAGAGACAAGAGTGCCCTAAATACAGGCATAACAACCTGAGTTATGGTTTTTTGCATATTTTTTGTACTTTTGTTGGATAAAACACAAAAAAAAGAGTGTCACCCGGAAAGCGACACTCAAATTGCTGGTTAATAAATTCTTGGTTATTTCTTGGTGATCATAGAGTCGACCTTGGCTTCAGCTTCCTTTTTCTTATCTCTTTCAGCCTTCAGACAGTCCTGACATCTTGAGTAGATTTCAGAACCGTACATCAGTTCATCACCTTCGGTTACAACGTAACTTCTGTTGCATTCATGACACTTACTGATTGTCTTGGTATGCATGAACTTGGTCTTGCATGACTGACAGAACTTAGGACTGTCATCACCGCCGACCTTGATGTCTCTGTAGCTTACCAGGAAGGTCTTACCACAGCATGAGCACTTTGCAAGGCGACCTCTCTGATTGAAGCAGTGGTGACAGAATCCGTCAGTTACGCTGGCATCAATCTTTGAAACCGCTGAACGGCAGAGCTTACATTCAACACTGGTTGAAGAGTCTGCAGATGCCGCTCTTGAAGGAGAGAGCTCAAGTGCCATAGGAGCCACGGCAGGATTAGTAATCTCCGCCAGGAACTTGTTCATCAGAACAAGCCATTCGTTCACGGTCTTACGGCGATCTGATTCATGGTAACCGGTAGACAGTGAGGAAATGAACGCTTCCTTAATGTACTGAGGCAGATAACTCCAGATGTAGAATGCTTCATCCTTTGGCGGAACCATCGGATCAAATACATTTTCAGGGAATCTGAAAGCGGTAAGCTTATCTACCGGAACCCCCTGGAGATGGCTGGTTACATACGGACTTCTGCCCAGGAAAAGAAGCTTGAACAGTGTATATGCAACCACATATCTGTCGCTGATTTCGCCGGCCATGTTGGCTGAAAGCTCACTTGAAAGTTCAGGAGCAGTCACGGCATTCAGAACAGGCAGATAAGGATAATCACCAATCTGCATTCTTTCGAGGTTCAGGAAAGACACCTTCTTATAAGCATCAATCGCAATTGCATTAAGATCCTCAACACCGAGGAAGATGTTAAGTTCATGCAGCTTGGCAACCTTATTCAGGTAATCCAGAGCCATCTTAACAAGATCAATGCGGTTATAGCCGTGGAAGTAGTACTCTCTTGAATTGCACATTACCTGCAGTGATGTGGTGTTTATCTTTCTCATAACGCAGCCAACAATATCACCGGCAGCGTTCTTGATAAGAGCACGAGGCCACTCAATGCCGTCAATGTTAACCTGATTTTCCATCATGGTTTCAAGCTTTGCAATCATGGAAGCATTCAGAGAATTTCTGCCGAAGATCTTGATGATTGTTTCAGGATCCTTTTCATTGGCGTAAATTGCAAGGCTCTGGCTCATGATAATAGGATTCGTCAGTTTAACTTCGGCACCGTTGATGAACACGCTGTCATTAAGCTTAGGAATCTCAACAATACCGAGACCTACGGTAACCTGATACGGATTACCGGTTCTGGCGAACGGAGCCTGAGCGGAATTATCCTTTGAGGAAACCACGCTGCGATCCTCTGAAACCTGCTTAACGTCAATTGATTCCTCAACACTGGAAGCTTCGGTTCTTACGGCAGCAACTTCCTTAACGGCACCGGCCTTCACGCCGTCCTGACTGCTGATGACAATATCAACGGTCTGGGACTGGGTTGAAGTTGCATCGGTTCTGGTCTGAGTCTGCTGAAGTGCAGCTTCAGGCTTTCTGCTTTCGAGTTCCCTGGTTCTTTCCTCGATCATCTGATTAACGCGTGCGTAATCCTGAGTACTTCTTTCAGGATTGGTCTTCTGCACGCTTGATGACTTAGGCTTGTCACTGAACAGTGAACTGTCAAAGCCGCGTACGTCAGCAACCTTTCTGGCAGTCTGACCGGCAGAGTTTACGGCATTGCCGTATCTGCTCTTGCGCTTGTCATTGGCATTATAGAAGCTTGCGGAATCCAGATTTCTTCTGACTGAAACTTCGCTTCTCTGGCTTGCTTCATAGTTACGAAGCATTTCCTTGCGCTTTTCATTCATGTCGAAATCTTCAACAGGAGTATCATCCTTGATCTTTGAAGACTTGCCGTATACGTAATCAGCGTTTTCGCCTTCAAGTTCAAACTCCTCTATTGCCTTAACGGTGTTAACGTCTCTGGCATAATCGGCAGCTTCCTTTTCCTGACGGTTCTTCTCAGCCTTAAGAGCTTCAACGAGACCGATATTGTTGATACGGTGACGTTCCTGAAGTTCTTCGGCCTTGTCGGAAGTGATGTTGAATCCGCCGGTAGTCTTGTCCAGCTTAAAGTTCTGGGTAACATGAGGAACCTTGATCTTGCCGAGAGCAATATCCTCCTCACGCTGCTTGGCTTCCTGAGCAAGACGAGCCTTTTCTTCAGCTTCTCTTTCCTTCTGGATCTTTTCAAGTTCCTTTCCGGTCAGGTTGAAGCCTGCGGCACTAGGCTTGAGCTGTAAGGCAGCCGGAGTCTTGTCCTCATCACGGATTGCGTCAGATTCACCGAAGGAAGTGTTTGACTTCACCTGATCGATGGATGAGAGCATTTCATTAACTATTGACTTACCCTTGGCGGCATACTCTTCCTTGGACATCTTCACTGGATTAAGTTTTTTGATCAGATCCTGAGCATTGTTTCTGCCGCTGTCGATACTGGTAACATCAGCTCTTCTGACAGCTGATTCAGCTTCAGACTTAACCATTTCTGAAGCGAGCTCAACGGTCTTGGCAAATGACTTCTTAATCTCCTCGGTTCTCTCAGCCATTGAGGAAGCGCTGCCGACCATTACACTGTTTTCTGCCTTGGTCTTTCTGGCAAGTGTAGATACGGCATCCTTATATGAGGTAGATGAGCCTGCAGTAATGCTTTCTCCTGTTGAACCTGAATCAGTATCAGCCTTTTCAGCACGGTTACTGCTATCGATAATGCTGTCAGCTATATCTGATACTCTGAATCTGTTGAAGTCGTTAACGATATTCGTCTTGTCATCAACAGAAACGTTCTTCAGCACATCACTTGCGGTAATTCCGCTGTCATTGGTCTTAACATTCTGAGAAGCCTGAGCACCGTCATGGATCTTAACCGCATCAGCAAGAGACACGGAAGCACCCTTACTATCAAAACTGCTCTTCTTGACACTTGGCTTGGCAGGAACGTCACTGCTTACTGCAGTGCCTGAATCCAAAGCAATTCTGGTAGTTTCATGGCTTAAATTGAGAAGCTTCTTATCATCAGAGCTGATTGTCTCAGCCTTCTTTTCTTCGACCTTTGCAGGTGCTGCTTCGGCCTTCTTTTCTTCAGCCTTTGCAGGTGCTGCTTCAGTCTTCTTTTCTTCAGTATCTTCCGCTTTCTTCTTTACGGTAAACATGAAGTTTGAACCGCTGGAAACAAAGCTGTACTTGGCATGCTCGCCTGCATGAGTATCAGAATGTTCTTCTGATGCAACTGAATCATCATGCTTCTTCTTAAAGGTGAACTTATAGTTTGAACCGCTTGATACAAACTTTACTGCTTTTGCTTCATGTTCTGACGAATCATGTTCTGCAGGTGAATCATTCTTTGACTCGTGCTTCTTTGTAAAGTTGAAGCCCAGGCCGGAAGACATGAATTTCACCTTTTTGTTATGTTCATCGTTATCGTTAAGAATGTCAGTATCACCAACTATACCGGCAATTGACTCCTTAATACTCTTCTGAGCCTTTATTGCATCTTCAGCAGATTCGCTGGCGCCGTTTGCAACACCTATAACCGGATCGACGCTCTTGGATTCTTCAGCTTTTTCGGCTACATCAGTCTTAACTTCTTCGATCTTTTCGGTTAATGAAGCCTTAACTTCGGCAGCCTTGTCTGCAACAGCAGTCTTAGCCTCGTCAACCTTAGCCTTGGCATCAGCAACCTTTTCAGCGGTTTCCGCCTTAACTGCTTCTACCTTTTCAGTTACGGCAGTCTTGGCTTCAACAGCCTTTTCTGCAACTGCAGTCTTAACCTCTTCAGCCTTAGCCTTGGCATCAGCAACCTTTTCAGCGGTTTCCGCCTTAACTGCTTCTACCTTTTCAGTTACGGCAGTCTTGGCTTCAACAGCCTTTTCAGCAACTAAAGTCTTAACTTCAGCTACCTTTTCAGCAACATCAGCCTTAACTGCTTCAGCCTTTTCACTGATATCTGACTTAATTTCTTCAACTTTGGCTTCTACTGTTTTCTGTACAGCTTCCACCTTTTCAGTCACATCATTTTTGACGGGTTCAACAACTTCCTTGCTCTCCGTCTTTACTTCTTTAGCATTTTCTTCGGCCTTATTCTTTTTACGACCAAAAAGTGAGAAACCGAAAAAACCTCTGTGCTTTTTTTCTTCCTTAACTACAGGTTTGGCTTCTACCTTTTCAACGATCTTTTCTTCAGGCTTTTCTTCAACCTTTTCGACGGTCTTTTCTACAGGCTTTTCTTCAACCTTTTCGACGATCTTCTCTTCAGGCTTTACTTCAACCTTTTCGACGATCTTCTCTTCAGGCTTTACTTCAACCTTTTCGACGATCTTCTCTTCAGGCTTTACTTCAACCTTTTCAACGATCTTTTCTTCAGACTTGTTTTCAACCTTAGCATCAACCTTCACTTCCGTCTTTGCTTCCGGCTTAACGTCAGCCTTTACTTCAGGTTTTACTTCGACCTTTTGAGCTGCCTGCACCGGTTGCTTTTCAGGAGCGGATACTTCTGGCTTAACAATCTGTTCAGTTTTTGCCCCGGTGAAAACAGAGTCAAAAGATTCAACCTTTGTGTCTTCCTGAGGCTCAATCTTTTCAACAGATACGGAATCGGCAACACTCTTGGCGGCACCGACAACGGAAACAGTAGTTTTGGTTCCGGTCACTGCAGGTTCAGTCTTCTTTTCCAGGGTGACAGGAGTTTCAATCTTCTTTCCAATCTGAGCCGGCTGCTGAACTCTATCAGCTATGGACGGCTTCTTTTCGTCACTCTTAACGAACTGAAGATTGTTGTTCTGATTAACCTGACGGATAACGCTGTCGTCAGTGGAGGCAACCTCAGGATTAATCGTGGAAGCCTTAACTGATGAAGTGGCTAACGGAGCAACCACATCCTGAGACTTAGGCTGAACGACGGCCTTTGCAAAATCCTTGGATTTTGCAAACATCATTTCATTATTCTTTGTTGCATCGGATTCAACAACGAGATCGGAGAAATCAGAGTTATTTACCTTAATTATAGGATCGGCAACAGGCTTCTTTTCCTCTGCAGGCTTTGCCGGTGCTCTTTCAATCTGCTTCTTCTTTTCGTCTTCTTCAATGCTGGCTGCAGTACGCGCTTTGGAAAGTTCCGCGTACTTTGCAAAAGAATCCTCATTTGAGTTAAGGAAATCCTTCACCTTTGCGAAAAGGCTGTTTATATCATTTTTCCAAGGACTGGAAGGATAATCAGTGCAGGCATCTCCATCCTTAATCTTGAACGGACATACCCAGCGGCCTGAAAGATCAGGCTCGTTCATGTTGTAGAACTCACTTGCTCTGCTGTCACTGAAAGTCAGAACACCTACATTCTTTTCTGTTCTGAATTTTCTGACCGTGGCACTGTCGTCCTTGCCCTCAAGATGCGGATTGAACGTAATCGCACCAAACTCTCTGTCGAGTCGGCTGTAGCTGGAATCGGCAAAATGACTTATCTTGACTTCATTGTAGAATTTGTCAAGGTCAGGCTTACATATATAGAACTTGTACTTAAAACTCGGATTATTGAACAGATTCAGGTCATCAAGGAAGAATGAGGTATTTTCAAAAAACAATGATGACATATCAATGATAATCGAATCCATCTTCGCAGCTTCGGCAGGAGAATTACCGAGGCTGGCATACTTGTTTCTGATCCCCTTGAAATAATCCAGCGAAGCTTCAAGATTGATGCACTTTATAAACAGATTGTTACTGTCAAAAGTGTCCTCACTGTTCTTGATACTGGTAGCCTGATCGTAGTTCTGAGTGATAAACAGTGTATTGCCGTCTGAATGATGACTGCTTATAAGATCACCGACCGAATCACAGTCCACGATGCTTAAACGACCGCTTCTCTGCAGAATATCAAGGTTATTCTTCAGGTTCTTCTCATTTGCCAGTACTTTACGGACATGTTTAATATAATCGCAGTTAACATTTAACTTCTGATTATATTTACGAAGGGTCGGAACCACCAGATCAACGAACGGATTAAAGTCTTCCGGGCTCTTAAAGCATTCCTGATCTATATATATGATAAAGTCTCTTACAAGCGAGCTAATTATCTTCTGTTCATTATTTTTTTTGTCTGTATCGTTCATAGATCGCCTTTCCAAAAATACACAACCAGCCATTGTCATTAATATCGGAGTCACACAGATGTCTGTTTCGCAGTCTCAATGTTGATGAATGATTCCTCTTGACTGCCCCAGAAGGAATCAGGAGCATCATGTGCAACCGTTCCTCTGACTTACTTATTACATCGATAGATAAAATCGACGCATCAGGGATATTTTAAATGTTTATCCGCAAAAAGACATTCAAAATTCCCAAAAATACTAAACGACATCATTTGAACGCGACAACTGTCCAAATGTTAATCACGCGTAACTCTCCTATCTTTATAATGATTACATAAAACGCAAAATTAAAAAACTTACTGGATCACTAAATCAAAAAAAGATGTTGATTTTACTCACTTTGAGGCCACTGAGACCTTTTTAAAAAAGTGACAGAGAGAGCTTACGGGACAGATGTCGCATTTGGGCTTTCTGGCGGTGCAGACATAGCGCCCGTGAAGTATGAGGTGATGATGGGCATTTTTGAGAAAACGTGAAGGAATGCGACGTGCCAGAACATCACTCATGAGGTCCGGAGTTTTGGCATGACTGAGCCCTATCCGGTCTGCAACCCGGAATATGTGAGTATCCACGGCAATGGTATTCATGCCGAAAGCAACATTAAGCACCACTCTGGCGGTTTTGACTCCGACACCCGGAAGAGACGTAAGTTCTGATTCGGTCATTGGAACCCTGCCTCCGAAATCGGAAACAAGTTTCCCTGACAGCCCCGAAAGATAACGGGCCTTAGCCCTGTAAAGACCTATTGAGGATATGATGCGTTCTATCTCCTCAACGGGAAGTACGGACATTGATTCAGGATCCGGAGCAAGCATGAACAGTTCAGGCGTAACCCTGTTAACGGAAGCATCGGTTGCCTGAGCTGAAAGCACCACCGCACAGAGCAGCTCGAATGCGTTACTGTACTTAAGCTCCGATTGCGGACTGTCATTTATGGATTCGAATATTTCAAAAAGTTCCGTTATCTGTGCCCTGTTCATAGCGCAATCCTCAGGTAATGCCTCAATCCTTTTAATTATAAAACGTTTCGCATAGGAGAAACATGTCTCATGAATTAATTTATCGCAATAAAACAATATAAATTATAGTCGTTGTTTTATATTCATTCCGGTGAGCACTCATAATTGATGTATAATAACCTTACTGAGAGAGAATTTTTGAGTCCGCACTGATAATAACAGAGTCTCTGAGATTTGCGGCATTCGCTTTCAGAATAACATAAAATTTACACCCACAAACCCCCTGTCGGCAGTCACATGAGCATAATCAGATACACGGATCCGGACAAGGCCACGCCGGAAGACATTTCAAGACTCAGGGCCTATGAAATGAACGCCTCCAGGCGTTATTTTGCCCTGGCTGACTGTAACAATTTCTTTGTGTCATGCGAAAGACTGTTCCGTCCGGATCTGAAAAACAGACCGGTAATTGTTCTCTCTAACAACGACGGATGCGTAATATCCAGATCAAATGAATCCAAGAAGCTGGGGATCCCCATGGGTATTCCTCTGTTCAAGATTAAACATCTTGTCAGCCGGTACGGCATCGCTGTATTCAGCTCCAATTTCGGTCTTTATCTTGACATATCCAACAGAGTTTTTTCCAAACTCTGCGAGTACGCGGTAAACATTGAAAGATACAGTATAGATGAATCTTTCATCGATCTTACCGGACTTGGAAAAACACTGAACATACATGACCACTGCATGGACATCAGGCATGCCGTAACCCATGATGTGGGAATTCCGATATGCGTGGGAGGAGCTTCCACCAAGACCCTGGCAAAAATTGCCAATCACTGTGCCAAAAAAGGACTTCTGCCGGGCGGAGTCATGACCATTGACACCGACGACGAGAGACTGTTTGCCCTTAAGCAGACTCCCCTTGACGACATATGGGGAATCGGCCGTGCCCTTAATGAAAAATTCAGTCGTGATTACGGAATAAAAACCGCATACGATCTTTCCCTTCTGGATCCTGAAAAGGTAAAAAAAAGATTCAGCGTAACCGTCGCCAACATAATCAGGGAACTCAACGGCATATCATGTCTCACACTTGAAGATGAGCCTCGGCCCAAAAAGCAGATTATGTGGAGCAGAACCTTCGGACATCACATCGTGGATCTGTCCGAGCTGCGACAGATTGTTGCCGACTTTATCGCCAGAGCGGCGGAAAAACTCAGGGAGGATGGTCAGTATGCAGGACTTATCAGCATCTTCATCCAGACAAACCTGGCTTCCAAGGTTGACCGGAAATACGCCAAACAGGCCAATGCCAGTCTCAGCATAAAAACCTGCGACACTACCGAACTTATGAACGCCGGAATCAGGGTGCTTGAAAGAATCTTTGTCCCAGGCTATCTCTACTATAAAGCTGGAGTCATTCTTGAAGATCTGTCCCCCGTAAGAGAGTCGCAGTCTGACATGTTCGATACTCCGTGCGAATCAGAGGAACTGCGTCAGAAAAGAGAAAAGCTTCAGAGTGCCGTTGACATTCTTAACCGAAAAAAACGCAACTCGGTATTTCTGGCCGCACAGGGAATGTATGCTCACTCACAGGTCTCAAAACAGGAACGGCGTTCCCCGTCATACACCACCAGCTGGGAGGATCTCCCGAAAGTAAAGTAATCCATGAATGATCACTCCGCACATCCCGTTTACTGATTTTACCTTTGCACGTTACGCAATTCCGCAAAGTCCTGAGCCAATTTCCGGCATGGCTCCAGCTTCGATAACTGTCTGACATATTTTTGCTTTTATGTGACCGCCTGTTTAATGTACATTAAACTAATATTGTACTGGCTATTTACTATAGTGTATATTTTTGATACTATATAAAAACCAAATCAGTACATTTAATTTTTCTACTAATATCAAAATTAACATGACAGGAAAAAAGACCAGCATTACCGTTCGCGGAAAAACTTTCGAATCCGTATCAGAGATGTGCAGACACTACGGAATCGGAAGATCAAGATGGAACAACGTTATCAGAAAAACCGGAAATGCCGAGAAGGCTCTGGAATTATGTCTGTCATACGAATCAGACAGCATGAAAAAGGTAAGCATTAACGGAATGACGTTCAACTCCATCATTGAGGCTTCAGCATACTTCGGTCTGAACCCTACCAGTGTCTACACCAAAATCTGCCGTCATAAGATCTCGGCAGAGGATGCCATATCATCTCTCATCAGAAACGGAAAAGCCGGCAGCGAACAGGAAGACTCCGAATAACCGCATATCCAGCAGGATGTTCTGATCAGGCTGTAATAATGCATGCGACTGCTTTGATGACTCCCCGTGGTTCTGTTTTATCATTTCGACAAAAACATTATTTAAGCTGTTTTCACCTGACTAAATTTAACATTTTTCTTTATGCCCCGGTCATGAGCCAACTCATACTCCAAACTGAAGACAGACAGAAAGAATGACAAACAGTCTTACAGTTTACTGTTGTTTTTTGACCATTTTTAGTTATATTCAGCTTCCTCATTTGTGATCAAATAAAAAACACATTCCTTATATCATTACAATTGCACAGCGAATATCTAATCCGAAAGCAATTATGCGCTTCTTAGTAAAAATGACTCTCTCCTGGCGAGCGCATAAAAAAGGAGAAACGGCATTACTACCGTTTCTCCTTAAGATTCCAGTCACACTTCAGCAATGCGGCTTTAAATTACTTCAGATTAAGAACATCCTGCATATTGAAAAGACCGGTGCTTCTGTCACTGAGCCACTGAGCAGCCCTTACGGCACCGTTGGCAAAGGTCATGCGGCTGGAAGCCTTATGAGAAATCTCCACGCGTTCACCGATGTCTGCAAACATTACGGTATGTTCACCAACAATGTCACCGGCACGGATGGTTGAGAAACCGATAGTGCCCGGCTTTCTTTCCCCGATAATGCCGTTACGTTCCTTCACGGCAATATCATTAAGGTTCTTACCGAGAGCTGATGCAACTGCCTCACCCATACTGAGTGCGGTTCCTGACGGAGCATCAACCTTATGTCTGTGGTGAGCTTCAACAACTTCGATGTCTGAATAATCACCCATAACCTTTGCTGCCATTTCAAGAAGCTTGAACACAAGATTTACGCCGACACTGAAATTTGATGCAAAAACAACGGCTGTCTTTTCAGCGAAAGCGGCAATCTGCTTCTTCTGTTCGTCGGTAAAACCGGTGGTACCCAAAACCACCTTGGCACCACGTGAAACGCATTCCGCAAGATTGTCGAGAGATGACTGAGGACGGGTAAAATCAATCAGAACGTCGAATGCGGCTGCATCCTTAAGAGATGCAACAACTGATACGCCCAATTTGCCAACTCCGGCAATCTCCCCGGCATCTGCACCGATAACTGAAGACTCAGGATGTTCGGTAGCGGCCACAAGTTCACACTTTTCACCGGCGGCAAACACGGACTGCACCAGGCAGCGACCCATTCTGCCGTTTACACCGGCAACGGCAATACGTAACTTACTCATAATTTGACTCCAACTGACACTCCCGTGACATGGCACGGGATTCCTGCTCCAGTCTCAGAAGCCCGTTTTATCGGGCATCCTTCCAAAGAGACCTGAAAACACTGCCGTTTCAGATCTTCTGTGCAGGCTTAAATTTCCGTATGTCATACGGTATCTTAAACTTAAGGCGGGAATCCTGATGCGTTTTGCACTGCACCATAGGACTTCCCGCCACCCCGGAATTATGTAAGCCTGAAGGCTCACTTACCGCATGCTTAACGCTTACTTAACGATATCGAGAAGTTCTACTTCAAATACGAGAACGCTGCATGGTGGAATAGAACCGGCTCCGTTTTCACCGTAAGCAAGTTCATAAGGGATTGTTAAACGGTACTTTGAACCGACCTTCATTAACTGAAGACCTTCAACCCAGCCCTTGATAACCTGATTTACGCCGAACTGTGCAGGTTCGCCTCTTAATACGGATGAATCAAATACGGTACCGTCAATGAGAGTGCCATGGTAATGAACCTTAACCACGTTATTTTCATTTGGAACCGCACCGTTACCTTCTGAAAGAACTTCATACTGAAGACCTGACGGAGTTACTACTACAGATTCCTTCTTGGCATTTTCGGCAAGGTATTCAGCACCCTTCTTCTTGGCAACTTCAGCAAGAGCGGCCTGTTCCTTTGCGAGCTTTTCATTTAATTCCTTGAAAGCATCCATGAGGTCCTGCTGGCTGAGCTGTAACTTGCCTGCAAGAGAATCCTTCACGCCTTCAATCACTGCATCAACGTTGAATGCAGGAAACATGCTGTGTTTTAACTGATCGCCAACCTGAGTACCGATACCGTAACAAACCTTATCTTCAGTAGTTTTGAATTCCATTAAAATAAATCCTTATTTTTGATTTCCCGGCCGGACAAATTTCCAGCCACCATACTTGAAAACCGGATAACACGTCAACATTCAGCCGTGCTCCCAGCCGGAGCCGCACAACAGCTCTCCGTTAACTGACACCTGCAATTATTACCGTTGTGCCTGTGAACGTCCCCTACAGTCTGCAACCGAACGACACCGGCAAACGGCATCATGACAGACAGAGCAGAAGCAGTCTGAACAGCCACGTGTAAGAAACTCACGTCATGTTACAACAGCACATATCTTTAGTCAACCGTATTGACGCTAAAACACGCATGGACAGGGCTGAGAAGCACCACCGTAACGATCCGGACAGGATGATTCATCACACAAAAAAAATGGTTCTTCACGGAATTGTTGGGAGACCGAGAGACGACAGGTATCTAATCAGGGGGAAGAAATACTCTTCATCCCGGTACCCAAAAGCTATTCTTTCAGCTACCTTAATCCTATTATTTGTACCCTCCAGTTTTCCGGTACTGATGGGATGGGTAGCGTGAGCAACCAGTCCTCTCAGACGTCTTTCTTTCAACTCTGCAAATTTCTGAGGTTGCGGTATTCCACTTTCCTTCGCGCCGTAAACCATTTCATCCATCCGTAGTAGGCTTCTTCTTTGTCACGTAATTCAAATAGGCGGTTCATTTCTTCCTTCATTGCATAACAGGTGGCTAGATCATTATGCGTTTGAAGTATTTCACCTAAGACTTCTTCTCCGGATCTGCTAAGATTCCGACTGTTGGTTAACACGGTCCAGCAGGCTCTTTTCAGTCTGGTGTACCTCTGGCTTTCATTACGAATATTATGTTTTAGTTCCTGCAGGACTTCTTTATCCGTTATGGTTTCAACCTGTTTTTTTAATTCGTTGGCTTTGGTCTGATGCTTTCTTGCCTCCTCAAGTCTGACGGAACCGAGAACATCCTTTCCGTACTGTGCCTACATATGATAACGGTCATAGACAATCTCTGTTTTAGGCATGTATTTTTCAACAAGACGGTTAAATAAAGCGTTCATGTCCATGGCAAATGCCTTTACGTTACTCAGACGTTCCATGTCATACTCCTCGAAGAACTTTCTGAAATTCTCCATGCCACGCCTTTCCCCACCCACAGGATTTCTCCGGTTTCCAGATCCATTACGCAGGATGCATAGCTGTGGCCTTTGTGTATTGCAAATTCATCAACCTCAAGGTACGTAGGTTTGTATCCTGAACGCTGAAGTTCCTCTTTACGCTTTCTGAGGAATTCATCCATGATGCCAATCGGATGGGATTATTCAGCTTAAGTCTGTTGTCCCCTGTTTCGTACCAAAACCGTATATTTGCGGATAACAGTTACTTTCGAACAGTAGTAAAATAATCTTTTATTCCGTTATCGGTTATATAAAGATTTAGTTCTTCTGCGGGCTTCGAGAACCGAAATTGCCAGGGACCTACAAAAAAGATTGTCCTGTCCTTTTTTTGTGACGGACATTTTTTCGGATTTTTTAATGGTATGCCAGCCGCTTTTATCAGCTCACTTTCTTTAATTGCGTATAAGTAACAATGCATTATGTTGCTGAACGGTCTTACTTGCCGCATTCTTACACAGACGTTATTGCGTCTGGTTACGTAAAAATTATGGAATCTTTCAAATCTCGGTCTGGAATTAAACCAGAATCCGACTCTTGATTTTGTTCTCCTGTGATGAACTATCCGTTTTAGATTAGGCGTAAGTTCAATTTCTGCTTCCTCCTTTTCAGAATCAGAAAGGAGTTCAACCTGACAAGACCCCAACCCATTGAAATCTTCCACTTTCAGAAGGTGCAGAACCAGAGGTTCATATCTGTTTATGGCATCACGGCGTCTTATGCTGAGTATCGGCATTTCAGCAAAAAACAGCACAAACCAGATAATATAGACAGAAATCATAACCAGGAAAAGCAAATCTGAAAAAACATCACGTTTTTCATGCCTATCAACAATCTGAGCGGTTGAAGGATCGTCTGTTTTATAAATAAATGTAACTGCCGTACCTTTAGGTAAGTTGCAATAAAGACCGCGGAGTTTCAACTGCTGAGGAATATTATGATTGGGAGATGATTTTTTAATTGATGTTACCTGTACAATATAAGAACAACTATCCCCGCTTCTCGAATGTTGACTATCCCAAAATTTAATGATTTGTCCCCTTCCCTCAGCATAGCCGTATCCGTCTACCGACATGTTTAAATAGTATTTCAATACCCCCGGTAAACTAGCATTCCTGTAACCCGCATAGATAATAAGTATTACCATCGCAAACACAAGACATATAAATATAATGAAAGAAGGCTCATGACGAATTGTCGAATTAGAAAAATATCCACGTTTTTTACTGGAAATAATTGATTGAAGAACATCGATACAATATGGTTTTCTACACATATCCCACACCACATATAAAAATACATGTAAATTATAGACGTTTTTCTTTAATGATGCCAAGATGAATTTTCTTAACTGTTTCCCAATGAAAACCGGTAATCTCAGCAACTGCGGAAACAGGCATGTTCCGGGATAACAGCCCTTTAATCCATTTGGTTGCCCGTATGGTTATTCTGGCATTCGGAACTTTTGCGGGTATGGGTTCCATAAAATGATGTCCGCATTCTCTGCATTTATAACCATGGTAGTGAAAAACAAGACTTTGTCTGTGTTTTGGAAGGAACGGAAAATCCTTAATTTCCGTGGCATGTCAGGCATGAACATACACGTTCATTTTCCCGCAATAAGGACATCTCATGTCCGACGTTTGGCTGTTGCTTTCGAAAGAATAAACGGATTTTAAGGTTTTGGGGGCAAAGCTGTTTGAAACAGCAGTAAATGGTTGGCAAACTGAGTCTATCTGTGTATCACATGTCTGAAGGGGCATAAAGTATCTCTATTTGTTTTTTGTGTGGTAACTTAAATACCAGAATACTTTTGCGCCTTCTTCAATATCTACATTCCCAACAATTCCGTGAAGAACCAAAAAAATCACCGTTCCCATGGATGAGGAACGGTGACTGATTATAAGGAAGGAACCGGGCTCCGGCTCACCCTCCGTAACTATTCTCCCTTATCGGAAGAATTCTTAAGGTATTTCTTTGTACGGTTATACTCGATCTTGGCATCGGAACGTGCGGAATCGGTTAGTACAAAGGTATCCGCTCTGGACTTCATTACGGTGATCTGCTGGGTAAGGAAGTCATCACGTGATACATCCTGTTCAGCCTTGTGTTCAACTGAATCAAGAATCAGAACATACACATCACCGTTCTTACCGGTATATCTGCCGAAATTGATATTACCCTTTTCAGCATGAGCCAGTTCAAATACGTTCTTTGAAACTTCCTCGTCAACCTTGTTTTCGAGACGGGAAATTGTTCTTGGACTGTCGATGGTAATCTTTCCGGAAGCGACTTCGTTTTCAATGGACTCACCATTTGAAAGAGAAGCAAGAAGTCCGTTTACGTATTCGTCAATCTTGGACTTTGCAGCTTCATCACTGATGTCAGCCTTAATCACATCCTTGACTTCTTCAAGCTTCTTAGGAGTTTTTGCTACATAATCCTCGATATGAACAACAACAAAGGCATTCTGACCGAGTTCAATAACATCGGAATTCACACCTGTTTCACGGAGTTCCGGATCAAAAATCTTATCCATGACTGCCTTTTCGCTGAACGGGAACGGAAGATCCTTCGCGTCAGAAGCGATATAGTCATGAACCTGAACCTTAACGGTTTCAGAAGGATGCTCCTTGTCTGAAGCATTTGCCTCCTTGGCGGCAAGATCCAGGGAATCAGGATTTTCGAAAGAAATATCTGAAACAATCTGACGCTTGTCAAGGAACACTTCCTGACTCAGCTGCTTAACGTATCTTCTGATTACGTCATCCTTTGATTCACTGAAAGTCTTTGATGTGGCAGGAATGATGGTGTTGAGCTTGATAATGTGCACACCGAAATCAGACTGAACAGGATCACTCACGTCACCAGGCTTTACAAGAGCAAATGTTGCGTTGGCAATACTCTTATCCTGATTAGTTGAAGCGAATGCAGGAAGTCTGCCGCCGTTCTGTGCGGAAGAAGGGTCCTGAGAATACTGCTTGGCAAGCTCCGCAAAGTCTGCACCGGCATCCAGCTTAGCCTTTACTTCCTTTGCCTTTTCCACTGCATCGTCACCGGTTAAAAGGATATGGGAAATTTCACGCTTTTCTGGAACGGTGTAGATTTCAGAATGGAGATTATAGTAGTTAAGCAGATCGTCATCAGTGTAGTGCACGTCTGACTTAACATCATCTGAAGTCAGATAGATGTAAGAGAACTTTACCTTATCAGCCTGCAGATAGTTATTCTTATTCGCTTCGTAGTAATCAGCGATTTCCTTGTCTGAAACTGAAATATTTTCGGTAAACTTGGCTTTGTTTACGTTTACCATGGTATAGGTACGTTTTTCGGTCAAAAGATCCGTAAGATGGCTGACTTCACCCGGTAAGGCAAACTCAGCTTCAATAACAGGCTTAAAGAAGGTTTCTTTTGCAAGATCGGTTCTTAAGGCTTCGCCGTATACGTCAGGGCTCTGGAATCCTGCCATGGCAAGAACCTTTTCGTACTGTTCCTGATTAAACTTACCGTCAACCATAAATTCAGGCATGCTCTTAATCTTAGCCTTCACGATGGCAGCAGGGATTTCAACGCCGTCTCTGGCAATAAGCTGGGTAAGAACCTCATCGTTAATCATCTTTTCAAGGATGGATGCCTTGAACTTGTTATTAAAGTTCTCATCAGCTGCCATCTGCTGTTCGAAGAACTGCTTACCGAACTGTCTTTCAAGCTTGTTCTTTTCAAGGCGAACCTGATTTTCAAGCTCATATTCAGGAATTTTAACCTTGTTAACCTTTACAGGCTCTTCATTACGATCTGGAATTAAATAAGAGCCGACACCGGCAACGGCGAAGGAAACAATGATGATGCCGAACAGTATCTTGGCTGCCGGACCGGTTGAACCTTCGCGGAGTTTATCAGTAAACATGTATTCTTTACTCCGAAATATACACTATGCAATCAAATAAATTACAAAACTAAAAAAGTTAAAAAATTGTGATTATTATAAATGAAAATGTTTTAATAATCTCACTATTATTATTTCATTTTTATTATTTATCACGGTTAGAAATGGAGACTGTACAAAAAATAACAGATTTACTGTGTGCTGACACACGGGTATTCTGCTGCTTTTTTAGACGTCTCGCATTTTCAGCCGTCCATAAATGAAAAGCACACATAAATGTGTGCTTTCTTGTAATGGATTAGCCGATTCCGCAGCTTACTTTAAAGCATCCTTTAAAGCTTTGCCTGGACGGAACTTAGGTACCTTGCGGGCGTCAATCTTAACGACTTCACCGGTTCTTGGGTTACGGCCTTCACGGCTCTTACGCTCGCTGGCTTCAAAAGTACCAAAACCAACAAGGGTAATGGTCTCATCGTTGCCAAGAGTTTCAGTTACTACAGATTCGAATGCCTTAAGAGCTTCATCAGCCTTCTTCTTGGTAATGTTTGCTCTTTCAGCAATCTTCTCAACTAGCTGGGTCTTATTCATCTTTGCCCTCTTTTCACGTTATTGTTTTAGACTTTCCTCTCAGCGTCAGCACAAAGGCTACGCTAAACGTTTATAATTATCAGTGGATAAACAATGTTGGGCAATGTGTAATAAACAAAATTAAGTTATTGATCACTAAATTCAGGCCTATTTGACTTTTTTTTCACAATTATTGGGACATAAACGGCTCTAAATACCAGTTTCAGGCTTTGCCGCCTAACAACTTCTGCATCTCAGACATTTTCTAAAAAATGAGTTTTTCATACTCAAAATCGCCCTATCCGTCATCAGTGAATTCATAATCAGGCATCGCCCTACTTTGACACAGACCGGGATTAAAGTAAAAAATGCGCAAAGTACTGATTTGTTATTATCCGCTGAAACTTACAGTAATCCGCTGCCGGAGGCATGCGGAACGCACTGCTTGGCGGCGTGATGCTTTTTTAATTTTTCATTGGTAAGCCGAGACACAAAAAAACCCCTTCACGCACTTATGCCGTAAAGGGGCCTTCATTCATGATAACCTACGCAGGGGCCTATGAAATCTCTACACTGTCGTTATCCAGACCGTCGGTAAACTCCTCGGAGGATCTTGTAAGATCATCGCCGCCACGGACAAACTCATCCTTTGCTGAAGAAATTCCGTCCTCTGCACCTGCATCAAGCTTATCATCAGACTTTACGGTCTTCTTTGCAGGCTTCGATGCGGTTGATGTCTTCTTTACGCCTGTGGTCTTTTTGGCTGACGTCTTTGCGGCGGAACCGCCCTTACCGGTCTTAGACGTACCTGAGGCTTTGGATGCAGTTTTCTTCACCGTCTTTTTCTTTGTGACGGCTTTTTCCTTTTCCTCATCAAAGACTTCACCGAACTCGTTTTCATCATCAGGATTTGGCGGGAGTTCTTCGGAGTCATCGCCAGCCTTTGGCTTAAACTTCTTTATCGGACCGCTCAGAGCCTCCTTGAACACCTCGGTAATATGCTTAACAGGCACAACGGTAAGAGCCTTAAGGGTTGATTCAGGAACTTCTTCAAGATCCTTCACGTTACCGTGAGGAATAAGAACCTTCCTTACTCCGCCTCTTACGGCACCAATAAGCTTCTCCTTAACTCCACCGATAGGAAGAACCTCTCCGCGAAGGGTGATTTCACCGGTCATGGCAACGTCACCCCTTACCGGAGTTCCTGTAATGGCGCTTATGATGGCGGTACACATTGCGATACCGGCACTAGGTCCGTCCTTCGGAATCGCACCTTCAGGACAGTGGATATGGAAATCATTCTGTCTGAAGTATTTAGGCGTATAGCCGAGTCCGGCAATGTATGAACGCACAACGGTAAAGGCCGCTGAAATTGATTCTCTCATTACCTCACCGAGCTTACCGGTATAGACCTGCTTGCCGAATCCCGGAATGCTTGAAGCCTCAATGGTAAGAATCTCACCACCGACTGAGGTATAGGCAAGGCCGTTCACGATACCGACCTTGTTGTCCAGAGTAATATCAGTGTGGTCGAACACCCATGGTCCGAGCATCTTCTTGACGGCTTCTCCGGTAATGTCGATATGGGTAATCTTTCCGGAGCTCAGCATGATTTCCTTAACGGTCTTTCTGCAGAGTCTGCCGATTTCCCTTTCAAGATTACGCACGCCAGCTTCACTGGTATAGTTTCTTATAAGAGAGAGTATGGCTTCATCGGTAAAGGTGATTTCATCATCCTTCACGTTGTTGTCAGTCATCTGCTTAGGAATAAGATGATTTCTGGCAATGTGCAGCTTTTCCTCTTCCGTATAACTGCTCAGATTGATTATTTCCATTCGGTCACGAAGTGCCGGCGGAATGTTCAGACTGTTTGACGTTGCGACGAACATAACGTCTGACAGGTCAAAATCAACCTCAAGATAGTTATCGGTAAAGCTCTTGTTCTGTTCAGGATCAAGTACCTCAAGCAGAGCTGATGCAGGATCGCCCCTGTAGCTGTCGGTGGAAATCTTATCGATCTCATCCAGCAGGAACAGAGGATTCTTAACTCCGCACTTCATGAGCTTCTGAATGATCTTTCCCGGAAGAGCACCGACGTAGGTACGTCTGTGACCTCTGATTTCAGCCTCATCACGCATACCGCCAAGGGCGACGCGTACATAGGTTCTGCCGGTAGCCTTGGCAATTGACACACCGAGAGAGGTCTTGCCGACACCAGGAGGTCCGACAAGGCAGATAATAGGAGCATGAAGTCTGTCAGCTCGGTTCTGTACGGCAAGGTATTCCAGAATTCTTTCCTTAACCTTGTCCAGACCGTAATGATCATGATCCAGTATTTCTTCTGCCCCTTTAAGATCCTTTTTCAGTTCGGAACTCTTATTCCATGGAAGGGCAAGAATGGTTTCAATGTAGTTTCTGCTGATTGCGGCGTCCTGACTGAATCCCGGCTGCATTGCAAGCTTACGGAGTTCGGCATTGCACTTCTCGGCAACGTCTTCAGGCATGTCTGCTTCTTTAATCTTGGTGCGCAGAACAGCAACTTCGTCCACGTTCTCCTGCAGTCCGTCATCGGCAAAAGACGCTTCCTGACCACCGTCAATCTGGGCCCTGCTGTTCTTCAGATTCTTAAGCTCCTGCTGGGCAGACTTAAGATGTTCGCTCAGAAAATAAATCTTCTGATTTATTTCAATGCTTTCCTTTGCCCTGTCACGAATCTGCTCCATCATCTGCTGGTTTTTGGCATCCATTGACATGACGGTCATAAGGAATTCGGCAAGTTCGTTCTCGCTCTTTAAGGAAATGTATTCCGCTCTCTGCTTTTCATCAAAGAGAACGGTTGAGGCTATACTGTCACAGAAAAGAGTGAAGGAAGGAGCCCCCTCCTCAATAACCTTAATCATTTCTGAATTAATGTGACCGTTATGGCTCAGTGCGAACTTCTTGTACTCCATGAGCATATCCTGACGCATCATGGCCTCACTAACCGTTTCATTGTCATAAGGTACAAGGAAAAGAGGTTTGTAGGTTGCTAGCAGCTCGAAGTTTGACTCTTCCACAAAATCGGTTATGCGATTGACATCGTCGACAGTCACCCTGCCTTTGACACAGACGATGTACGCATGGGAACCGTCACTGAAGTTCTCTCTGCTGGAAACGGATGCAAGACAGGCATAACATTCCTGCAGTTCCTCAACGGAACAGTCCTTCAGGGATTCATCCGGATGATACACCATAATAAAATCCGTGTTCTTTGAGCAGGATTCCTCGAGAATCTTTTCAATTCGCGGATACGGGGTTATCGGCAGCATAGACATTGAGATGACCGGATAACTTACTCCCAACACCGGTATGAACTTGGTTTTTTTTCTTCTTTGAACCATAAACGATTCCTTACTGTCCGTAATTCATTACTGCAAATGAATTTTTATACATGATTAATCATAAAATATAATATACAGTAACTAAATATGGTTGATAATAGCTGATTTCAAGAACGATGCCACATTTTTTACATTCGTTTGTACATTATTCAACCTATCTGACTGAACAACGGTTCACGCTCCGCCGTTAAAACCCGCTCAGTGTCTCCGTTTGTCAGGCTGACACGCATGACAGCACACTCAGAAAATGAAAGCCCGCCACGCTTTATGCGGGACGGGCTTTTTCGGATATCATCACCGAATCATTCCGAAGCCGTTACCCTCGGTCGAAACGGGGAGCTTCCTATTTTTTAAAGAACTCATCATCTCTTATGAGCACAGGATCCTTAACGCCGTTTACAACATCACCGTCAATGATAACCTTGGCAACCTCGGTGCTGGACGGCAGATCATACATGGTATCGAGAAGCATTGATTCAACTATTGAACGCAGACCTCTGGCACCGGTATGACGTTCCATTGCCTTCTCGGCCATTGCCGTAAGCGCATCTGGAGTAAAATCAAGGGTAACCTTGTTAAGCTTGAACAGAGCCTTGAACTGCCGGGTAATCGCATTCTTTGGTTCAGTAAGAACATTGATTAAGGCTTCCAGGCCTAATTCGTCAAGTGTGGCTATAACCGGCAGACGACCGATGAATTCAGGAATGAGACCGAACTTGGTAAGATCGTCAGGCTCAACCTTGGCAATCTTCTCACTCAGATTAAGTTCGTCCTGCTTACCGTAAACGGTAGCGTTAAAACCTATACCTGAATTCTTTTCAACACGCTTTTCAACAATCTTGTCAATGCCTGCAAAGGCACCGCCGCAGATAAACAGAATCTTGGAAGTATCAACCTGCACAAAATCCTGCTGAGGGTGCTTTCTGCCGCCCTGAGGAGGTACGGAAGCGATGGTACCTTCAATAAGCTTAAGCAGAGCCTGCTGTACGCCTTCACCGCTTACGTCTCTGGTAATTGACGGATTGTCAGACTTACGGGAAATCTTGTCGATTTCATCGATGAACACAATACCGCGCTGAGCCTTCTCCACGTCATAATCGCAGTTCTGCAGAAGCTTCTGTATAATGTTTTCCACGTCCTCACCCACGTAACCAGCTTCGGTAAGAGTGGTGGCATCAGCCATTGCGAACGGAACATTCAGCAGTCTTGCCAAAGTCTGGGCAAGCAGAGTCTTACCTGAACCGGTAGGACCGATAAGCAGAATATTTGACTTATTGAGTTCAACCCCGTCGTACTTATCGTTTACGAGCTGACGCTTGTAGTGATTGTACACGGCAACTGACAGAATCTTCTTGGCCCTTTCCTGACCGATAACGTAATCATCAAGATGTTCCTTGATCTCATGAGGTGTAGGCAGAGCCTCAAGTTCCTTGGATATATCTCCCTTGCGTTCGTTGGCTTCTGACTTCAGGCGATCCTTGGTGATAATGTCATTACACAGGTCAATACATTCGTTGCAGATGTATACCCCCTGATCAACACCTTTAATCAGCTTCCGTACCTCAAACTGCGACTTATTACAGAATGAGCAACGCAACGGTTCGTTCTTGTTATCTTTGTTATTTGACATTTACTAACCTTTATGAATTATGGGCGCTTGGTAATCACATCGTCAATCAGACCGAAACTCTTGGCTTCCTCCGCTGACATAAAATTATCCCTGTCCGTGGCCAGAAGAATTTCCTCATAGGTTCTGCCTGTATGCAGAGCCAGTTTTCTGTTCAGTTCTTCCTTGATTCTCAAAGTTTCACGGGCATGGATTTCAATATCTGAAGCCTGTCCCTTGAAACCGCCGAGAGGCTGATGAATCATGATTCTTGAACTTGGGAGGGAATATCTCTTACCCTTTGCTCCCGCGGTAAGCAGAAACGATCCCATTGAACAGGCCTGTCCCATGCACACGGTAACAACGTCAGGTCTGATAAACTGCATTGTATCATATATGCTCATACCTGCAGTCACAACCCCGCCTGGTGAATTGATATACATGTAGATGTCTTTATCGGGATCTTCTGATTCAAGGAAAAGCAACTGGGCACAAATCAGATTAGCCATGTGATCCTCTACCTCACCGGTGAGGAATATAATACGATCTTTGAGCAGACGTGAGTAGATGTCATAGGATCTCTCACCCTTGGCAGTCTGTTCTATAACATAGGGAACCAGTGTGGACATGGTGGTTGCATCAGCGGTTGCGGACATAATCCAATTCCTCTATCAACATTAAATAAATTCTGTCTTGGTAAACGACACGGAACTTCTCCGCGAGCGTAAATATCTGAGGCATAATTATATATGAAAACGTTAAATTTTTACACTGTGCGGACGTTAAAACATCTCACAGGACACATAATAAATACCACATTCCGGCAATTTGTCTAAAATTAAAACACCTACCGGACATTACTCATACGGAACACCTCATTCAGTGTGCCAAATGAACCAAAACATGTTTTCGCAGCCCGGTTAGCCGCAGCACTGTCTGAAAACCTGCGGCCCTTTGACAAATAAAAAAACCCGGCATAAACCGGGTTTTTTATTCATAAAATCGCTAATGTCACTGCCTCACTGAGGCTCAGACATATTAGAAGTTATGGTTAACGAGTTCGTAGAAGCTCTTGGTTTCTTCGGTAACCTTGCCCTTTGCAAGAACTTCATCAACGATCTGTTCGAACATGGCACGGTTACGGATGTTCTGGAGCTGTTCAGGGTTCTTTGCCAGAGCCTTCTTGAATTCATCAGCCTGATCGTATGCTGAAGCGATTGAATCGATGAAGGCATTTACACGAGCTTCGTCAAGGGTAATACCGTACTTTCTGCATACAGCACCAACTACGATCTTCTGCTTGATCATGTTTTCGCAAGAAGCCTTTAACTTAGCTTCGTCAGCATTCTTCTGATCCTTCTTCACGTTGTTGAACAGGTTTTCAACTTCTCTTGAAGGTAATTCGAAGTTACCGTACTTGGCAACGAGCTTGCCGATAACTTCATCGCTGTTTTCTCTGAACACAACCTGATTGAGTTCGCGTTCCATGTTCTTCTTAACGTCAGCGCGGAATGCATCAACGCCGCCGTCAACGCCGAAGCTCTTTACGAGTTCGTCATTTAATTCTGCAGGCTTGCGAATCATTACTTCGTTAACCTTAACCTTGAAGAGAACTTCAACACCTGCGAGATCTTCAGCATGGTAGTCAGCAGGGAAAGTGATGTTGAATTCAAATTCATCGTTAACCTTGTGACCGATTAACTGATCTTCGAAACCAGGGATCATGCGGCTTGAACCGATGATGATTGGGTAGTTGTCAGCCTTAGTCTTGTCGATGGCCTGACCGTCCTTGAAACCTTCGAAGTTGATACGTACGAGGTTTTCCTTGGCGATTTCAGCTTCTGAAGCTTCCCATGAACCCTGCTGACGGCAGAGGGTGTCAATCATCTTATCGATGTCAGCTTCGGTGATGTTGCCAACAACCTTCTTGAACTCAACGCTTTCAACGCCTTCTGAGAAGTCTACTTCAGGATATACTTCTACTGAGAAGGTATATGCGAAATCATTGCTGATACCGGTATCTTCAATGCTTTCAATTAAAGGCATTGAATCTGCAATATTTTCGATCTTTGCTTCATTAAGAGCCTGGTACATTGACTTGCTGATGATATCATTAACTGATTCATCCTTAATCTGATAGCCGAACTGCTTAATAACTACATCATCAGGTACCTTACCCTTTCTGAAACCAGGGATACGGCTGGTCTTACCGATTTTGCGTACTACGGCATAATATGTCTTCTTGTATTCTTCAGCCGGAATAACAACTTTGATCTTACGATTTAAACCTTCTGATGATTCAACGGAAACTTGCATGTTTTCACCTCAATAATAGTAGTTAAATTTTAAAAACCTTATCAAACAATTTTTAAAATAATTTAAGTATTGCATTCCAGCACCTTTAAAACGGACGTGCAGGAAAAAATAAACCTTATTAAAAATTACCGCATTATAATGCGACAAACGGCCTCTGTAAACTCAAAAATACCCTCTAACCCCCTGACCTGCTTCACAAAAAGAAATATTTGAAAGCTTTTTTCGTAAATATGAGCAAGAAATATACACAGGTCAAAACAAAAACGTCTTCATAAGCAAATTCAAAACGCAGTCCATGCTTTTTCACACCTTTGCTGATATCATTCCGAATTAGTGACGGCTTCGGGAAGAAGCCGTTCCAACCTGCAGTGTTTCCTTATGCATACAGGCGGAAAACAGCCGTTTTCATTTAAGACTCCGGGGGCAGTCATGACAGCAACAGGCTCACAGAATTCATTACCGGTTCCGCAGGATTTTCCTGTCGGAATCATCGAAGGCTTTTTCGGAACTCCATGGGACATGCGGTCACGCATGACATTTATCGAAAGGATCCCACGCATGGGGCTCAATTTCTACATCTATGCTCCGAAGAACGACCCGTGTCTCAGATCCCGCTGGAGCGGGGATTTCTCAGCCGAATACACGGCCGGACTTAAACAACTTGCCTTAAAGGTTAAATCGGCAGGCATGAAGTTTGGCATCGGCTTCTCGCCGCTCGGAGCCACTGCGGACAGCGCCAAAAGTCTGCCGGTGTTCAGACGCCAGATAAAGCTTCTGGCAGAAGAACTCCGTCCCGACTACCTTGCCCTGCTGTTTGACGACATGAAAATCTCCCTCGAACATGAAGGTGTTCTGCAGAATGCCTTTATCAGGGAATGTCTAGACGTTCTGACTCCCTACGGAGTACGCCTGATTACCTGTTCAAGCTTTTATACCACTGACCCGATTCTTGAAAAGGTGTTCGGAAAGATGCCCGAGTGCTACTATTCCGATTTGCTCAGGGGGCTGCCGGACAGCGTTGATTTTTTTTGGACCGGTGCAAAGGTCATAAGCACTGAATATACGGAGAAGGATCTCCGGCTGGCGGCGGACATTCTCGGACGCAAGCCATTTATCTGGGACAACTATCCGGTAAACGACGGCAGAAAGGCAAGCGACCATCTCTACCTTAAACCGTTCTCCGGCCGAAACCTGATTCCGTCACTGGCATCGGGACTTGCCGTAAATCCAATGAAACAGACTTTTCTGAATCTTTTTCCTCTCGCCTCTCTGCGAAAAGCACTTGAAACCGACAACGCCGAACTGATATCGAAGGCCGCTGCCGAAAATCTGAATTTCTGTCACGACGGCAGTTTCACCGACTTCGTGGGAACATGCACCGAGCTTTTTGCTTCCACGCCGCTGGGTGAAATCACGACCGCAAAAAGAAACAGCCTGCTCCGCCTTCTTGATGAAATGCTTCCGGAAAAGGAACACGCCCTTCACAAGACGGATCCTGCTGACGGCAGCGCCGCAGATGCGGACACCGGTGAAACAGAAAAAATCCGCAATGAAATTGCCGAAATAAATGAAATCAGGGATTTTCTTAACGGAAAATATGTCTTTGATCCGGCCTGTCTCACCGGCTGACATCTCAGGTTTCACTGAAACAATAAAAAAACGCAGCCGGATAATTCCGACTGCGCTTCAGTGCTAAACTCCCATACATCCGGCAGAAAATCGTACGAGTAAAATGCCAATACAATAAAAATTATATTTTCAGACAAACAGGATTATTCCTTTGCAGAAACTCTCCCTTAAATAATTTTCCGCGGAAGCAATACAGGAAGCTAACAATGATCATGTTATACCATCAGTGGCGTCCGTGTCTTATTTATTTGCAAAGTTTTTTGCAAAAGTCACAACCTCTGACTCGTTAACCTTATCATTGACGGATACGGAATGAATAAGATCACGTCCGTTGTCCAGATACAGAACGATGTTAACCGGAGTACCGCCGTCAAAATAGCAACCGGTTCCGATAAGCTTATGAGGATTCATGAGGACACCTTCGCGACAACTGAAGGAAGTGATGATTTCAGTAATGTCATTCTCTACGAATGACTTCTTGCCTTCTGCAGAAAATCTGTTGTAAGACATCAGACCTGAGGTTGAGGCATTGGCAATAACGACGGACGCTTTTTCTGAAGAAACTACTTCGTATCCGTCAGGCAAATTCATTTCACCGGCAAGAGAAGCTGCTGCCAGCATGCAGCCGACCGCAGAGATTATTATATTTTTCATTACAAACATTCCTGTATTAAACCAAAATAAATTCAGTTCATTAGATGATTGTCAGAATAATTATATTCGTACCAGCAGTTCACCGGAGGACACCGTCTGATTCCGATATAATTTTAATTATTATAAAACACACACCGTAAGACTATCATGGAACACAGAATGCGGCTTTACACCGTGGCAATTAAGCATAATGACGTTCCACGTATATTCTTAAACCAGTAAAACGTATAATTAAATATACGATTTGCAGATTATAACAGCAAAAATGTTAAAATGATCATGAAAATTTATTCATTTCATACATTTTAATTTGACAAAATTTTTCGCTTAAAAAACATCTCTTTTTCCGCCGGCAGGTTCAGGCGGCAGGTAACATGTCATACGGATCTTACGAAAGGCATAACCTTTTCAGTAATCAGTCCGCAATGCAAATGAATTGTAATTGAAATGCGTATACTGTATTATAAGCCACGTTTCGTAATGTTCCCTCATGACGCTGAAAAGCCGCTGCAACATGTCACGGAGCACTGCACCATAACAACAACGATGCATGCCGGAACGGGCCGTCATGCACGCGGGACGGAGAGAGGCCAATGCGCTTCGGCATAGCCGACGCCCCGAAACACGCAAGAATAAATCGAAGGCAGAAACATGTCAGAAAGTACAGCATCTGAAAATAACGTAAGTATTCAGGATATATCCCAGAGATTCAGGGGCTACTACCCTGTAGTGGTAGATGTGGAAACGGCGGGATTTGATCCCAAAACAAGTGCCCTTCTGGAAGTTGCGTTCTGTACCTTAAAGATTAATGAGAACGGGGATTTCGAAAAGGACGAGCTTATACACTGCAATCTCAAGCCGTTCCCGAATTCAGTAATCGAAGAAGCAAACATACGTTTTCTGGGAATTGATCCGTTTGATCCTGAAAGAAAGGCCGTAGATGAAAAAACAGGGCTGCTCCCGATTTTAAAGCAGCTCAACAAGAAGGTTAAGGCGGCAGGATGCAAAAGAGCCGTTCTTATCGGTCATAACGCCCATTTTGACCACTCTTTCATAATGGCAGCCGCTGAAAGACTCAAATACAAGCGCAATCCGTTCCACCCTTTTACCGTTATTGATACCGCAACGCTTGCCTCACTGTTTCTGGGACATTCCGTTCTCTCCGTGGCCTGTGACTCCGCAGGCATTCCGTTTGAGGCTGACAGCGCCCACGATGCCGCATATGATACGGATCGTGAAGCGGAACTCTTCTGCTACTTCGTAAACAAATTCAGACGTCTCGGCGGATGGCCTTTAAGCGGAGAGGATCTTGAACGTTCTAACGAAGCAAGGACAAAATACGACAACAGAAACGCCGTAACCGAAAACGGTGCTGAAAAAAAGAACGGCGAAGAACAGCCGCAACAGGCTGAGAATACACAGAACTGACATTCCGTTTCCGTGTTAATTATAAACGGCGCATAAAAACGCCGCACCGGAAAAATGAAATCCCGTCACCCGCAGTATGTACGACGGAGTGCTGGGATTATCTTTTTTTGATTTGCAGGAAACTATCTTGATCTTACTCTGGACTTTTTCTGTTCCTCCGACACCCTGGCAAACTCTTCCTTGGCTTCAGCAAGGGCCCTGTTGAAATTATCCAGGGTATGAAGCTCCGCAACAATGTAGGATGCAAGAGTACGTCCCCAGTCAACGTCGGACTGCCAGTGGAACCCGCAGATAACCCTGTTCTGCCCCATTCTCAGTCCTGTTTCAAGAATCTGATTACTTCTCTTCGGATTGATTTCGGTAAGAATCAGAGCCACTCCCCAGCCATAGGTTGAATACCCTGACGGATAGGAACCGTCTCTTTCATGCTTAAGATCCTCATCGGGAGTTGAGCATGTACGATCGTCGAAGTACACGAAAGGACGCTTGCGCTTGTAATACCGCTTTGCATTGTTACCCGGTTCCAGAAAGTCACCGAGGGTATTTTCAATAAGGAACACCAGCTTAGGCGTGGTGCTTCTGCTCATTCTTATCCCCATGGCAGAAGAAAAGAATTCAGCAACTGATTCTCCGTCAATCTTAGCAGCATTCTTTGCCTCTTCCCAGACTCTGGTTCCCCTGTACTTTTCCATGTTTTCACGATAAACATCCTTGTCTATCTCAAAACGCTTGGAGTTTTCCGCAGGAGGCGCAGGCAGAAGCATAATTGCATCGGCGTAATCCCTTTTCGGGGAGTCGGCGAATGACGGGTACTTAGACTTGCTTTTATGTCTTGAATCCGCACCGGCCACATCATACCCCACACTGTTTCTGGACACTTTCTTCACCGTATCCGCATAGGCAGTCTGGCCCAAAGCAAGCACGGCCGCGGCCAAAAGACATAAAAAACGGTGTTTCTGCATAAACATTCCCCCTTTTGAACATACGGTGCATGAAAGTATGCACAAAACAACAAGAGATAATGTAATTTTAGCGTCCCCGGTCTTCCCCTTAAAGGAAAGGTTTCAGTAAACTCACGGGCTGTCACAAAAACAGAGAGGCTTATGCACCGTTACGTGACGGAGGACATATCCTGAAAACCGGTCTGAAATCCGTGCTTACCGTGAGTTCTTCAGGCAATTCAGAATATTTTCGACAATCATAGCCTTCTTAAGACAGAATGCACCAGCCTTAAGCGTATCATCCATACTCTGCTCATGAGAGAAATAACGCAGGATGCAGTCAATGGAATTCCTGTTAGCCGTATACCAGGGATCCTCCTCGGGCCAGTATTCGCCGGAAACAGGCCTGCCGTTGAACATAACAGGAAGATAGTGCCAGTTTGAGCCTAAGGTAAATCCTCCTGAAAGAACCAGTTCATCGGATCCCTTCACCGTCACTCTGTGCCTTATTCCCTTAATGGAATCCTCCTTTCTGCAGACGATGCAGATTTCAGTTCCACCTGAAGATTCAGCCAGAACTGACGTCTCGGAGGTTCTCACGGCAGATACAATGTCAGGAACGGCATGAACCACAAGAGCCACAGGATGTGAAACGGTCTCAAAAAACATTTCCTCCGTACTCATTCCCTCGTTCAGGGGAAGGTTATAGAGGCATTCTATTTCAATTCTCCCAAGCTTTCCCATGCCTTTAAGTTTTTCGTAAAACACACCGATATCCCGCAAAAACGGATAAGCATAGTTAAAAAAGATATCGTCACGAAGTCCGTCGTACATGTCCTGCGATGCAGTGAACCCAAGAACCGGTTTCTCACAGATAACGGCACAGCCGAGCTTCATCACCTTTCTCAGAACTTCATTGTGATGTTTAGCCGGAACAACTACCGAAACCACGTCAACCTTAAGATTCTGAAGTTCATCAGCCGAGGAATATCTTAAAGGGATCCCGTACATGTCCCCGACCTTATTACAGTAATCATAATCCGCGTCGGCAACAGCTACCACATCATGTCCGAGAGCCCTGTATGCGTTTATGTGCACATGCCCCCAATGCAATCCTATAACAGCAACTCTCATAATCATCCGGCCCTCACAATAATCGCCAGAAATCTGACACCTTCGGAACCGGCTTTCGCATAGTGACTCATGCCGGCCGAGATGCGGTGCAGATCACCGGCCTTAAGCTCCTTACCGTAAACAGAACCGTTTTTGTCACGGCATTCCACAAAAACTTCCCCATCAAGGATGTAGTAGTATTCCTCCGTATCATAATGGGTATGCAGACCGAGAGAAGCTCCCGGTTCAAGACGGCTTTCAATTATCGCATTAAGATTGCCGTTAGAGGAAAAATGCTCTGCCGTTCCGGACTGTTCGGAAGTAATCCACCTGCAGAAATTCAATCCGGCTCCGTGTCTGGGATCATCTTCCGGAAAATCCGCATTCTCGTGGGAATTGCGGTACACGACTCTTGCCATACCCGAAGCCGATTTGAAATAGCGTCCGTCATCGGCATCAGTTCCGGAATATACGGATGAATCAGAAGAATGGAACACGGAACCATCCGTGTAACCATCAGCATTAACGTTATTCATGGCTGTTCACCTCTCTTAACCGGACATTCCGGAACAGAATTCAACATACGGCACACTGCAGGCAGTGCGAATCGTTAAAGCACATGCAGGAAGCCCGTTATTATTATGGCGTTGACAAAATCGATAATCAGGGAACCGACTATGGACACCACGAAAAACGCCCGGGGAGCCTCACCGTAGTAAGATGACAGCGTGGCCATGTTGGCCAAAGCATTTGGAGTTGCCCCCATTCCGAAACCGCACTGACCGCAGCACAGCACGGCCGACTCATAGGATTTTCCCATTATTCTGAACGTCACAAAATAAACAAACATCACCAGCACGACACACTGAACAAAAAGCGTTGCGACTATCGGCAGTGCCAGACTCTTCAGATCCCACAGATGCAGATTCATCAGCGCAAATGCCAGAAAATACTGCAGGGCTAAACTGCCGCTGACCCTGACAGCATGATCCGGAACCGGACGTCTGAACAAATCAGCCATGTTTCGGATAAAGCATGCGACAACCATTGGTCCGAGATATGCGGGAAGCACGATTCCCAGTTCACTGAGTTCCCTCATGATAAGGTTGCCGCAGGCTATTGCCGTAAATATGCATATCAGTGCGACACCGAGAGAATCCTCATGAAGAAGCTTTATCTCTTCAACCGGTGCCCCTACGGAATCTGAGTCATCATCATTTTTGCCGTGACGGACGGCTTCGTCTGCGTATGTCTTTAGTCTGTGTCTTTTTATAATAAACTTTCCGAGAGGGCCTCCTATAAGCGAACCGGAAATAAGGCCGAAGGTGGCACATGTAACGGCAGCCGACACGGCACCGGCAAGACCGGCCTTTTCCAGCTCAACACCGAACGCCGCTGAAGTACCGTGGCCTCCGATCAGGGAAATCGAACCTGTTGCAAGACCCAAAAGAGGATTCTCGTGAAAAAGCCATGCCATACCTATCCCGGTGCAATTCTGGAAGAATATAAGCAGAACGGTACAGACGGCAAAAAGGAAGACCTCTTTCCCCCCCTTGAGCAGCATCTTCAACGAAGCCATGTAACCAATTGACGTGAAGAACATCATCATTGTCAGATCCTTCAGCTGTCCGTCAAAAGAAAATTCTATATAAAAGTATTCATGGGCGAAGAAAACAAGCGTGGCAAAAAATATTCCTCCAATCACCGGTTCCGGAATAAAAAACTTACCGAGAAACGGAATGAGCCTCTTGAAGAAATAACCGGCAATAAGAACCAGTGTGGCACATATAAGGGAGGACATCATGTCCAGAGTGTAGATTGTGGCGTGTATGCTCATGTATTTGCCTAAAATTGTAAAAGGAATGTAAACATGAAACAGACATGTAAACATGTGACTGACCGTATATTATAGGTCAGTCAGGTAAAACGTTAAACATTATTCTTAATTTTACCGTACCGACACGAATAAAGAATGCCGCACCTGTCAGACCACTCCGTGGACGAAAATCTGTCTTACATGATGTGCGGCATACAGGAATCATCAGTCCTTTGAACCGGTTTCGGTTACTCTGATGGCCTCATCAACGTTCTTTTCAAGATTCATCTTCTGGTAATCACCGTCCTTCGGCATAAGCATCCTGAATTCATCAGCCACGTCGATTCCGGCGACGGCACTGTCAAAGCCTACGTCCATTACGTGCCCGCCCTTCGTACGGTCTTCAGTAATGAAATGGAAATGCCAGCCCGCAGCATTAAGCTTGTCCATAAATCCAGGGAAATACATGCCTACGATCGTGCCCCTCTGATTCCTGAAGGCAAATTCAATCTGATCCCTCGCCATAACCTCGTCAAGAGGAATGTAAGGCTTCTTCTGCGGTCTTTCACTTCTCGCCTTCACGTACGCAAACTCACCGGTTATCCTGACGGTATAGAAAAGATTCTTTCCGTGGGAAGAAACAAACGCATCCAGCGAATCCTTCAGTTCAGCCATACTGCCTATATTCTTCAGTTCAATGGAGGCATCCTCATCGAAGAACGTAACATTTGAAAACGGCACGGTTTCGGAATCCGAAGGCAAAACCACGGTTCCGTCACTGACGGCCTGATACACGGTTCCGTCAAGAACAATCATTTCACCGTTCACTCCCTGAAATGTTCCCAGACCGATGTTGCCGTGCTTTCTGAGCTCACCGACGGTTATGACGCCGTCATAATAGCCCTGAATAAGAGAATGAAGCTGTGCAACCTGATAGACGGTATCATTACCGGCACTGCAATCTTCGGAATCAGCATATGCCCCGTTCTGACTGGAACATGCAGAAAAACAGAAACATGAAGCCATTAAACACAGTCCGGGCAGTCCGGCTCTGATAAAATTCATTTTCATAGGCATCTCCTTACTTATCACGAAATGAAACGGCGGCAAAGGATTCAGACTTGTTTTATGTCTTCCCTTCCATGTTCCACTGCCGTTAAAAATAATGATAACACCGTGCCTGCACGGATAATGTTATGTACATAAAATAACCGGTAGTTATTATTCTGAAATACGTTTTATGCGATGCAGAGCATGAAATACGGACATACAGACGGCTCCAGGTCAATCATACCGGCGGCAGCCGGGAAGGAAAAACATGCCCGAGAGACTCATTTATCAGCAACATTGAGCCGCTGAAGGCTTCGGTTCGACGGGAACCTGCCTTCAGGCCTTACGGGGCAACGATTCAGATACGGAGAAAAACACAATCCCTGAACAATTTTCTGAAATGTGTACGTTAATTACATAAATTCTGATAGGAAATAAACTAAAATATGGATTTACCTCCTAATTCACAAAATCTTAACTTGTAAATTCCTATCTATTAATAGTAATATTACCTGACGTTTTTTAATAATAATAAAAAACAATATTTTAAGAATAATAAGAATAATTTATTTATATTCTTTTGTTATACTTATATTATAAACATATAAAAATTTTTACTATAAATTACCATATGATTTAAAACATATTATTTTAGTATGTATTTACTCTATGAGAAAACACATTTCCAGACATAAGGAGTCAGTATGAAGATTTCAACCAAAGGCAGATATGCACTTCGTCTCATGATTGAGCTGGCAAAATTTGACCAGACAACCCCGGTTCGTCTCAAGGAACTGGCAGAAAGACAGAGCATATCAGAAAAATATGCCGAACAGATAATCGGTCTGATGCGTCGCGGCGGAGTTGTAAACGCCAAAAGAGGCACACAGGGCGGCTATGAGCTGGCCAAGAATCCGAAAGACATTACCGTCGGAACCATTCTCAGACTGACGGAAGGTGATCTTTCCCCGGTACCTTGTCTTGAAAACAACGGCATACCGTGTGAAAGAAAATACTCCTGTGCGACATATCATCTCTGGGAAAAGCTTAACCAGAGCATTAACGATGTGGTTGACAACACCTCCATTGCGGATCTGGCCGAAATCGACCGCATTAACCTGAATGAGATGATGATGGGAGCAGGCATCTGATCCCTACATAACACAAGGACAGAGACCTGACATTTTCAGTCTGATGTGCAGTCGGCACATTTTTATCATATACCACATGCTCAGGTCGTCCCCCGTCGCCGCCGTTCGCGGCTGCCGCAATCCCGCACTTGCCATCCTTTCCCTCTCCCGTCCTCCTGAATTCCATCCGCACAAAACCATATAAAACACAGGCATTTTGCCGCCGTTTCACTGATATTCTGCTGCCGTTTCACGGATATCCTGCTTTTCATGATGAAAATAAACAGTGGCTGAGAGTTCCGACAAAAAGAAAAAATAGTTATATAATTAACAGATAAACTAAAACTATCAGGAGAAAGCATGTCAAAAATTGTTAATCAGGAGCTTTTAACCGGAGAACGAGCCCTGTTCCAGGCCAAAAACATTGAAATCATAAATACAACCTTCGCGGACGGAGAATCACCACTCAAGGAAGCTTCGGACATTTCCCTGAGAAATTCCTTCTTCAAATGGAAGTATCCCATGTGGTACGGCAGAAGGTTCACCCTGAAGAACTGTACCCTGTTTGATACCGCCAGAGCCGGCATATGGTATACGGACGGCATTGACATGACCGACTGCATCATTGAAGCTCCCAAGACATTCAGAAGAAGCTCGAACATCAGACTCGACGGCGTATCGATTCCAAATGCGGATGAAACACTGTGGCACTGCCGCGACGTCATTATGAACAGGGTACATGCCAAGGGAAACTACTTTGCCATGAATAGTGAAAACATGGAAATCAATGACTTTGAACTGATAGGCAACTACTCGTTTGACGGAGCCAGAAACATAGTCATCAGCAATGCCCGCATGCTTTCCAAGGATTCATTCTGGAACGCCGAGAACGTAGAAGTGAGAAACTCTTTCATTTCCGGTGAATACATCGGATGGAACGCCAAAAACGTAAAGTTCGTAAACTGTATCATTGAAAGTCTGCAGGGCTTCTGCTACATGGATAACGTTATTCTTGAAGACTGCACCCTGCTTAACACCAACCTGGCTTTCGAGTACTCCACGGTGGATGCCGACATAAACAGCGTCATCGACAGCATCAAAAATCCGATTTCCGGCAGAATAAAGGCTGAAGACATCAGAGAAATCATTTTTGATGATCCTGCAAGATCCGACAGATCCCGCACCGAAATCATAACAGAAAAAAAGGACTAAAAGGCAGACTTCCCGCGGGACGTCCCGTCACTGCCGGTAATCCGCAGTCACGGGATCATTCACGTCTCATCCGGGAAAGTCCCGCTATGCCAACGGATCGACGCCGTATTTATTGGCCTCAGGAGTTCCCCTGAAGCAGAAACAGAACATCAGGAGCAGCGTGTACAGGAAACCGAGATAAGGAATGAACACCGGAAGCACCCAAAGTCCGCTCCGATCCTTGTCATGAAGTCTTCTGACCGCAACCGCCACCACGGAAATATTCAGAACATATTCAATAATCATGACTACAATGTTATTGGATAACAGGTGCGGAATAAGCGGAATCACCAGTATCCATACAACCAGCATATACCACCAGAACTCGGATCTGCATGCCCGTCCCCTGATGATGAAAAGCTTGTTTATGCAGGTTTTCAGGGCGTCAATAACCGAATAGCCGCGGTTGTGTCCGGGACTTCTTATAAAATTGACGTTAAAGATGCCGAGTCCGGGATCCCGATGGGAGACAAAACCGAAATCCCAGTACTGATCATCAAAATCCGCATCCCTGGCGCCGTTATTCTGCTGATTCATGTTAATTCTCCGGATACTGTCATTTATAGCCATGATTTCATTGTACGACTTTTTTTAGCATTCAGCCAAAACTGCAGCCTGTTTGCACGATTTATAAGAAAGCCGTCACTAATACGGAGGAACCGTCTCTGAGTATACCGCACAAAGGCTCAGTCCGCATCTGGCTGATTCACCTCCGCAGCATTGCGGACGTCTGATCCGCTCCCGCCGGAGTAATTCCACCCGCCGCCGAGAGCCTTGTAAAGATCTATCAGCCTTACTATTCTGTTAAACCCGGTCTCGCAGATTTTTTCATCAAAGGAGATAATTCTGTTTCTGGCCTCAACCTTTTTGTCAAATTCGGCCATGCCGTATTTAAAGAGCTTTTCCGCTTCCGCAAGCATTTGTTCCGCTTCCTCACGGCCCTTTTCCAGCCTTTCTGCCCGTTCTCCGAGCTTCATAACTCCGTAATAGCCGTCATCCACCTCCCTTAGGGCATTCAGAATGAGCCCGTCATATTCGGCAAGCGCAGCCTTCATGGCGGCGTTTTCCGCCTCTATGCGTGCCCTGATTCTCCCGTTTGTAAAAACGGGAACGGATACTGAACCGGTGATGAATCCGACACCGAAGTCAATGTCGGGTCTTGAGTGCATCTCTATTCTGCCGAGCTGTCCCAGAAAGCTTATCTCGAAGCGGGGATACAGATCGGCCATGGCCGCTGCCGTCATGGAAGCCGCGGCATTCACCTCATTTCTTTTTGAAAGGAGATCCGGGCGTCGCAGCAGCAGCTCTCCGGGAACCGCCCCCGCCGGAGGAAGAGGAATATTCCGTGGCAGACCTGCGGGCATTTTTTCGGGATTGAACGTCTGCGGCGTCTCTCCGGCAAGAACGGCAACCGCTCTGACAGCCGAAGCCTCGGCATCGTCAAGAACCGCAAGTCCGGCCTCCATATCCGTTATCCGTGCATCTATGTCGGTAACGTCATACATCGTGGTCTGTCCGGCACTGAACCTGCCTGCCGCATAGTTCCTCAGACTCTTAAGGTTTGCAATGCCGTCGTAAAGCACCGCCTTTCTCTCCTTAAGATACAGTATCTCGAAATACTTGCGGGCAAGCAGGGCCGTAACTGAAGTTCTGACGGCATTGACAGCGTCCTGAGCCGCCAGAGCCCTGTATCTTGCAGCGTCAAGCTTACTCTGCTTCTCACCGAAGAAATCCGGCTCCCATGAGGCCTGGAGCCCCGTCATAAGAACGGCCTGACTGTCCGTGGAATCATACATTCTGCCAGAGGATTCCACATCGCTTCGCCCACCGGCACCCATGCCGTGAAGAACGGCCGAAGGACCGCGATCGGCTTCCCTGAAACCAGCCTCATGCAGGGCTTTGCCGTACCTCATTCGTGCCGTTCTGATGTCCGTGTTGCTGATAACGGCCTTTTCAATCAGGGAACTGAGATAGTCATCGTTGAAAAGCCGCCACCACTCGTTAAGTTCCTTCTCATTCATTTCCCCCGGGATAAAGCCCGCATAACCTTCAGGAATCGTCACCTCCGGGGTATTGTCAACGGAAAGTGGCGCACAGCCAGCGGAGCAGAATGACAGGGCCGTTCCGATAATGAGTTCCGTCAGAAGGAGACGTCCACGGTTTCCGGCTGATGCACGCGGATTTCGTCCGCCGCGTTTCCGGCATTCACGGATTTCTTCCTTCAAAATAATGTCATTGCCATTTTTCATGATAAATTCCCCCCTGCCGAATACAATCCTGCCTGCCGACACATCTTCTACTGTCTGGACAGCATCGATTTAAATCTGGAAAGAGCCAGAATCAGAAAGAACAGTCCCTGTCCGAGCATGATGAGCATCCGGCGGTATACGTCCTCAAGCCCCGACCCACGGTGCACCACATCCTGAACAAATGACACGAACTGTGCGGTCGGTGATATCTGAATTATCTTCTGCATGGTCTCAGGCATGCTCTCCACGGGACTGGTGGCACCGGCAAGTAGGTATACCAGCATGTATACGGGAATGCAGAGAAGCCCGAACTGTGGCATTGACGGAGCCAGAACCGCAAGAAAAATTCCGAGGGACGCAAAGCTCAGCACGTATATCAGCATTCCTGACACCAGCAGTCCTATGTTGCCTTCTATCGGCACTCCCAGGCAGGTATGCACGATGCACCAGAGTGAAACCAGAGCCAGCAGCACAATGACGGAGCCGTTGGCACAGACCTTGGCAATGGCTATTTCCGAAGCGGAAACAGGCATCACCAGAAGATGCTCGATCGTCCCCCTTTCCTTTTCGCGAATAACCGCAGCTCCGGAAAGCATGAGCGTCAGCAGGGTGAGATTGCCGATAATCTGTACCACGCCCATGTGCCAGATGGCTGAGGAATTGGGATTGAACATCACGTTTATGACGGGCTCGGCCTTCAGAACGGCGGGCTCCGCCGGACTCTGTCCGGTTCTGCCGTAAGCAGCCGAGGTTTTGCCGAGTTCATCCGCAAGAACCGAGCTCAGGTACCCTGTTCCCGTTCCCGCAAGAGTCATGGCCGTGGCATCAACCAGAATCTGAATGCGGGGATTTCTGCCGTCAAGATAATCCTTTTCGTAGTTAGGGGGAATGTCGAGCACAAAATAATAATCACCGAGATCCATGTGACGCTGCACGGCATCGTCGGAAACCGACTCAGGGATCTTGAAGTGCGGAGGTCTTACTGCATCCATGAGTCTGAGTGACAGAGCTGAAACGTCATGATCAGCAACGGCCACGGGAGCGTTTCGGACCTCCTGGCTGGCGCCTTTGGCTGCCACCACAACTGCCACGGTAAAGAAATAAACCATAAGTGCGACCAGAATGAGGTCACTAAGGAGACTCTTTACCTCCTTGAGGCTCAGAATGAAGATGTTGGACAGCCAGATGTACATATTCCCGTGCCTCCTATTTTTCCTGCTTCCGGAGAAGCATGCAGGCAAGCAGCAGATAAGTCAGAGCCATGCTGCCTATTATCACATAGATTCTGAGAAAGCTTTCAGCTCCGAGTCCCTTGGTAAAGCTTCCGAGACATATAATCTGAAACCATGAACACGGAAATAACCGGCCCATATGGTAGGCTGCACCCTCAAGAGTGGACAGCGGGTACAGAAAGCCTGAAAAATTGATGGCCGGAAGAATGGACAGAATGGCCGAACCGAATATCGCCGCCACCTGCGTTCTTACAAAGCATGAGACCAGAAGGCCGAATGATGACGAGGCGGCAATCATCAGAAAGGCTCCGAAAAAGAGAGCCCAGAATGATCCGCGTATTGGCACGTTCAGCATAAAGACGGCACAGCCGGTCATAAGCAGGAAGCTTATCAGGGAAAGAATGATGTAGGGAATCTGCTTTCCTATGAGAAAATGATAGACTGAGGCCGGAGATGTATACAGATTGCTGATGGTTCCCAGATCCTTTTCACGCACCACGCCGAGTGCCGTCATCATCGCAGGGAACATCACCATGGCAAGCATTATCAGACCGGGAACCATCACGTAGACGCTCCTGAAGATCTCGTTGTACATGAACCTTATCTCAAACGGATAGCCCGCATCAGCCTTCTCAGCTCCGCGGATGTCTGAGAGCCTTGCGTTATACTTCGCCATTATACCGTTCACGTACCCCCTGACGTTGTTTGACACAACGGGGAAGGCTCCGTCTATCATAAACCCGACCTCAGGTTTCTCCCCCTTGAGGAGCGAACTTCCGTATCCTTCCGGTATGTCTATCAGAAGCTTGACGTGCTCCTTCTGAAAGATATTCACCGGGGCCATGGATGCGTCAACCTGCTTTTCATATAAATAGGCGGAACCGCCAAACTCCCTCACAAGAGCCCTGCTTTCCGGACTCCAGTCGTGGTCAATAACTCCGAACGGCATTGCGGTCATGTCGAATGAAATTCCGTATGACGCCGATATTTCAAAAATAAGGGCGCCGAAGATGACAAAGAACATGCGGATCCTGTCGCGAAGGATTTCCCTGGCCTCCCTTACGGCAAAAGCACGTATCATGGACATGGCATAAAAAAGTCCTGTTCGTTTTTTCCCTGAAGAGCCGGCAGAAGATATGTAACCTGCGGTTCCGCCCTTATCCTGAGGATTATCCCTTAGGTCGGTTACGGAAAGGTCTTCTCCTGCGGAAGCCTGTTCTCGTGACTTATTCTCCTCTTCCTCCTGTTCCTCCAGACGGCGGATGAACGAGTTCTCCAGTGATTCATCTCCGCTGCTGCGCTTAAGCTCCTCCGGAGTACCTACGGCAAGAACCCTTCCGCGGTGCATCAGGGAAATGCGGTCACATCTTTCAGCCTCATTCATAAAGTGGGTGGACACAAAAATTGTCACACGGTCTTCCCGGGACAGCTTTATGAGATAATCCCAGAACATGTCTCTTGCCGACGGATCCACTCCCGACGTAGGTTCGTCAAGAATAAGGATTTCCGGCTCATGGAGACAGGCGGCCGCAAGCTGCAGACGCTGCCTGATGCCGAGAGACAGCGATGCCGGTTTTTCATGACGGAGATTATAAAGACTGAATCTGTCGAGCACCTTTCTGATGGTCTCAACGCGCCGTTTAAGCGGAATATGATAGAGTTTGGCATGAAGATAGAGATTCTCGGTAACCGTCAGCTCTTCATAAAGGGAAAAGGCCTGAGACATGTATCCCACCTTCATCTTTATGTCCGAATCACCGGCGGCAAACTCTCTTCCCAGAATTCTGGCGGTACCTGCCGTAGGTTCCAGCAGTCCCGTCAGCATTTTCATGGTGGTGGACTTACCGCAGCCGTTGGATCCCAGAAACCCGAAAATCTCCCCCCTGCCGATTTCAAAGCTTACGCCGTCCACGGCAGTAAAATCACCGAACCTTTTGGTCAGTCCCGAAGCGGTTATGGCACAGGCTTCATTCGCGTCCCTCCGGTACGGAGGAATGTTGAAACCGCCTTCCTTGCCCCGCTTATCGGCAGGCAGAAGCCTCATGTATGCCTCTTCAAGAGTGGCGGCTCCCATCCTGTCCATGAGCTCCCGCGTTCCCTCATCGGCAAGAACCGTTCCGTCATTCATTATTATGGTATGCTGAAAGCCTTCGGCCTCATCGATATAGGCGGTTGAAACAATCACGGTCATGCCGGGAGATTCCCGGCGCAGATCGTCAACCAGCGTCCAGAACCTGCGCCTTGACAGAGGGTCCACACCGGTGGTCGGCTCATCAAGAATAAGAAGATCGGGACTGTGTATGAGAGCACAGCAGAGAGACAGCTTCTGCTTCATGCCTCCGGAAAGATGGCCGGCATCCCTGTCGGCAAAAGGAGTCAGGGACGTGGCATCCATAAGTCGTAAGATGCGCTCCGTCTTGTCTTTTCCGGACAGCCCGAAAAGGTCGGCATGAAACGCCAGATTCTCCCTGACCGACAGGGTCGGATAAAGATTCCGCCCCAGACCCTGAGGCATGAATGCCACCCTGAGGGCCAGACGATCCCTTGCGGCTCCGTCCGCAATATCGCAGCCGAATACACTGATGCTGCCCTGCTGGATGATTCTGGTTCCGGCAATAAGTGACAGAAGCGTTGACTTACCGACACCGTCTGATCCGACAAGCCCCACGGTAAGACCGCGGCCGATGCTTAAGGAAACATCGCTGAGTGCGGTAACCCTGCCGTAACGGTGACTTACACGGTTCACCCTTACCGCAAGGGAGTTATCCTCCTTTTCATTGCCGTTCAGTTCCGCTGTCATAATCATGAGAATCGTCCATTTACTTTACGAACACTAGGATTTCATGGAATTATCCGGTTCCTTTCCGTCAGAGGATGACTCGGTTCCGGCCGAACCTCCGGTTTTAACGTTTTCGTCTTTTCCCGGAGCATTCGTGTCGGAATCCGCCGAAAATCCCCGGCTTACAGTCAGACTCTGAGGCCAGACTTCACCGGAACAGTTGACGTATCCCACGGCTGGCATGCCGCCCCTGAAACCGAAACGGTGTTTTTTCGTGATTTCTTCCGGAATTCTGAGAGTAACCCTGAACAGAAGCTTGGCCCTCTCCTCTCCGGTTTCCACATATTTAGGCGTAAACTGGGCGTCACCCGCTATGAAATCAACCTTTGCCGGTATCACTGTTCCCGTTCCGTCAAGAACTATGCGTGCATCATCGCCTACCTTTACCGAAGCAACACGGTTGGTCGGAAGAAAAACGTCGAGAGTCACGTCATCAGGATTAAGCAGGGATATCACCCTGCCTCCGGCCCCGACCACGTTCCCCGGCTCTGCCAGGCGGTATTCGACGATACCGTCGAAAGGAGCCTTTACCGTCATGTCACTGTTACGGGAAGCCGCTTCCGCAAGCTGGGCATCAGCCCTGTCGATTTCCAGAACGGCTTCCTGCTTTTCCCGAAGGATAATCTCCCTGGCTGATTTTTTGACGGCAAGAGCCGTCTTCCGGCGCTCGAGCTCCGTGGCGGATATAAGCCTGTCCTTAAAAAGATGTTCGGCATCTTTGAGTTCAATTGACGCCAGTCTTATTTCCTCATCGATCTGAGTGATTCTGGCATCCGTCTTCCGCAGATTTTCCAAAACCATGTCACGCCTTACGGATGCCGATTTAAGCTGGGATTCGGTAACGGTTGAGGACAGGGTGACAAGTGTGTCCCCGGTGAGGACCGACCGGCCCCTGTCGACGGCAACGGATTCGACGCGTCCGGCATAGAGACTCGCCACGTCCACCCGCTTCACTTCAAGGCGGCCGTTACAGGAATAGATTCCGGGAGGCATCCCTGAGGCATTTTCTTCGTGTCCGTTCAGATAAACAACGCCGGCAACAAGTCCGGCAAGTATCGTCAGAGGAAGTGCCAGTTTGAAGATTTTCATATTATTCTCCTTAAAGGAAACGGCCATCCGTTCCCTTTCAGGTACATGTATATAATTTCATTCTATCAGATCGGAACAGTACACGCAGACAAACAGCCAACTGACATGCCGTTTTGTGACATTGCGGGATTTTCGGGAAAAAGGAACGCCACGGCAGATGCCTGCTCCGCACCGGAAAATTCCGGTCGCGTGACAGGCGTAAATTAACACGGAGTCAGACGGGAGCATTCCGCCCGTGTATTTACTCCCTGACTCTGATGTTGTCCGGAAAACAAACAACATGAAATGACTTATATTTTTAACATGATGACAGATCTTATTTGTGAAATACATATAACCTTTAAATAAAAAACGTACATTAAAGTACCCCGTGAGTTAAAATCAGTATACATATACGTTTTTTTAGATCTGTCCGTTAATTCAGAGACCTGATTCACTGCATGAATAATCAAGCCTTATATTGAGAGTTTTATAAATGAATCGTTACGTCAAGAAAGTGCTGACAATAATCGCCGTATCATCAGCAATGATGGTACCGACGGCTGATGCCAGGCCCTGGACGCGACAGAATTATCTTACGTGTCAGGTAACTCTGGTTCTCAGCGGCAACTACTTCATGTGCCAGACCCGCAAAGGCAACGAATATCTCATAAAAATGGCCGACATTGAGGCTCCGGAAATAGGCCAGTATTACGGCAAGGAATCAAGAAACTATCTCAAATCCATAATATCCGGTAAAAAAATCAGCATTAAGGTCAGGGATGTCACCAGCAAATACGTGGTGGGAGAACTTTATTTCCAGAGACAGAACATAAACAGGGAAATGATAAGACAGGGGTACGCCTGGGCTGACAGAAACAACTCGTCCTCAATCTACCTGAGAATAGAAAGAGACGCCCACTCCTACGGTTTCGGTCTGTGGGAGGACGTGGATGCGGTATATCCTGCGGACTACAGAGAGGAAAACCCGGTAAACATTACCACCCTCAAGCAGACAGCCCTGAAACTTGACGGAATTAAAACCAAGGTTCTTCCCGCTGAAACCTCACCCGCATTTGAAGACGATGGCAGTGATTTACGCGAACAGATCACTCTAAACGGAGATCTTCCCCCACTCAGACCGAAAGAAAAAACAGCCAGGCCGCAACAGTAAAAACTTCTGAATCCCTTTTTTCAAACTGATGTTTTTTATTCTCCCTACCGACTTTTCATTTAATCCCATCCCCAAATGCCTCAACCGTCCAAAACTCCAAAAACCAGGTTTTCATCACAAAAATACCGTGCACGGGTAACATTTTTGGAGATGTTTAACATTCGGTTTACATTTATACTATCTTTTTACAACACTATTTACCGTCAAATGCGTGATCTGTCTCAATTTTAAAATTGCGGTATCCAAACATTTTCATAAGTGTTAGAATTCGTGTATGGAGAAATGCCGAATGCCGTTTTAACAGGCTTTGAACGGATTTCCGGTTCTCCTGAGCGATAGAATAAACATAATAAACGTTCATTGATAATATTTATCATTGAAATAAGGGTGTACCTGTTGTATATTCTGAGCCGTCTTTCGGCATCACAATATGCAGTGTGCGTCCCTGACGCTCCCGCATCACACACTATATTGAGGTTTAACTGAATTAAATGAGAAAGCTTAACATTTTATCTTCTCTGATGCTATTTGCCGGACTTGGAGTAGCTCACGCATCTCTTCTCGATGCAACATCAAACAAACTTGAAACCACTTCTCAGACCATCACCACTACCAAACAGGCCGTAGACGGTTCAAAGCAGGTAGCCGATGCACTGAGTCCTGTATCAACCACTGCAGGTACCGCTTCAGACACTCTTAACAAGGCATCAGACACCCTGAATTCAGCACAGCAGACGGTTGATTCCGCAAAGGAAAGCTTAAACGCCGCACAGAACAATCTTAATACCGCCGCTGCTCTTTCCGACGCCGTAAGCAGCGTTTCAGGAAATTCAGGCGATATTCTCAACTCAGCAGCCGAAGCAGCTACGGAAGCCGCAAAAAAGACCGCTGAAGAAAAAGCAAAGCAGAAGGCAGCTGAAGCCGCGTCAAACGCAGTCGGCAGTCTCTTCAACTAAATTTTGGCATCCGGTGGCCGCACGGTCAGCGGATAAACCAGAATACCTTCGTTAACAGTATTTTCACGGGAGATAAATTCTCCCGTTTTTTTATTACGTTTTGTTTTTCCCCATATCATGGCCGTTCTCCGCTTTTTCTGATTCTCATTGTAAGCCTTTCCTGACATTTACCCGCCCAATGTGTGCTATAATACCGGCTGTCTAACGAACGAAAGGAAGAGGGATTTCATGATACGGGATAGGATTATAAATTTTCTGTCAACGCATTCAGATATTAATACTCCCCGCCCCCTTCAGCAGTCAGAGACTGAAAGCTATACGGACCGTGACAAACTTGCCGGCATCGTGGCTGCGGTAACAGGATGCGCAGCATGTCAGGAAATCACGGTAACCTCCGACGTAAACGGCAGACTGTATCTCGGTTTCGGCAGATCTGAAAAAACGGATCCCGGGACATGTTTCTTCAGAAGCGCCTTTAAGGTTCCGGTATCGGTCGACTCCTACACCCCGGCAATACTCATTGTCGCGGATCCTCAAAACCTGACCGTCACGGCGGAGTGCCATGCCGGCACCGCAAATGATAAACCCCGTAATCAGGTCATGTTCGATAAGAAGGCTCTTGACGCTCTTCCGGCAGGCGGACAATACTGCCTGACACAGCATCCTGAACATGTCCGTCTGGACGAAATCCTGAAAAATGCGGACATAAGACTTATTCCGGAACATGACGTCTTCATTGACAGGGTAAGCCGCATCCGCGGAGCGATAAACACAACGGGCAGCCGCCTTAAAAAAGCCGTTACGGCCAGAAAGGCCGTATTTACTCTTAATGAGGAAACGACAGAGAATGAATCGTTCCTGTCCGAAACTCTTACCGGACTGGTATACGACAGACTCTCCGAACCTGACAGCGAATGCCATTTTTACGCATCATACGGGTCTCCGTCAGCTGCTGACGGCGGAGCGCAAAAAGCAGGCCTTTTCGTGTCATTCACTCCGGAAAAGCTCTTCAGCATAAAATCACGCTCCGTCAGCTGCGATGCCCTGGCAGGATCGGTTTCCGCCGAAGAATCCGACTCACTGCTTCATGACCGCAAGAATCTCACGGAAAACAGAATTGTGGCTGACTATGTCTGCTCAAAGCTTTCAGGAATATGCACCGACGTGAGACAGTCAGAACAGAAGCTCCGGAAGCTTTCATACATAACTCACCTGCTGGTCGAAATCAACGGCACGCACAGGGATACTCCCGATACCGGTGAAATGATTAAGCTTCTCCATCCGACGCCGGCCACTCTCGGATATCCGACGGAGGAGGCTCTTAAAATTCTTGATGAATGCGGAGCCCTCATCAGCGGGGATTACGCCGGAATCGGCGGAATCCGCCATCATGATGAGTCCACGGCCCTTGTCCTTCTCAGAAGCGTCACCGTCACCGGTGATTCCATAACGCTTTACGGCGGAGCCGGCATCATGGGAGAGTCGGATCCGGAATCCGAATGGAAGGAAACAGGACTTAAAATGACGGCTGTTCTGCGCAGAATATCGCATGAAGGCACCGTCAGAATGCTGCTGGATAAAATCAACTGCAGCAAACAATCAACAAGGTTACGATAAACGGAATACAGACCGGCTGTCCTAAAATCCCCAACGGCGGAATCAGGGATGCCCGGCACGGAATACAGACACATGATTAAATCAATTATTGAATACGGTCATAAATCCATCTACAGAGACGCGGAACTGGTTTACGTACTGAACTGTCTGGGCGTGCGGGATGTTTTCTGTGACAACGGTCTGCTGGAATCATACATGGAACTGACGCTCCAGCACTTCAGCAGTCCGGTTCCGCATATGGGATATGACGAAAGAATCACCGGCTTTCAGGCCATGGGATGCCTCAAGGCATCGGAATCCCCCGTCGCCGTTATCGTGTCCACAGCCCACGGTCTGGTAAATCTGGCGCCGATGCTGATGGAAATTCAGGGACAGCGAACCCCGCTTATCGTTATCAGCTCCGATGAGGGACGCGACGTTCCAGAATCCTTTACCGGCAGTGTTTCCAGAACGGATCCGTATCTTGCAAACTTCTGCGAATACGTGCAGATTAACTACGCCAACGAACATCTGACACCAACGGCCAGAACCCACAGAATAATAAATGCCTACAGACTTGCCGAGGCCAGACACAAGCCTCTTCACGTGAGAATCTCACCTGAACTCGGCATGTTCAGCAGAATTACCCTCGACGAGTTCACTGATGACGTCAATTCATTCTTCAACGAGGAATTCATCAGCAGACTCATGGATCTTCGAGAGGAAGTGTACTCCTGTTTTGCGGAACAGTTTTTCAGACTGCCGGACGGCGGTAAATCCGACGAAGCCCTGCTTACGGAAAGCAACAGAAATCTTAAGGACAACCTTAACTCCATGTCCCGCAACATGACGGACACGGATCCTAAACTCAATCTGCTTAGACAGATTACGGATTCAAGAACCCTGGTTTTTGCCGGGGCGCTGACCGCAACCGAGGCGGAACCGGTTGAAAAATATCTGGCCGGGACAGGATTTCCGGTATATGCGGATGTCCAGTCAAACTTAAGGGGCCGAAAGAATCTCAACCTTATTACGGATTTTGACAAATGGTACAGAGACCATCCGCCGGTGGCATATCTCAACGGACAGAAGTTTGCCGACACAAGGCCTGAGGACATAAAGGCCATGATTGGCTACAACAGTCTGCCTTTCGACTACATTCTTATCCTCGGAGGCAGATTCATCTCCAAAACCGTACCGGAATTTCTGTCCGCGAAAAAAGAAAACATTGTTCAGGTATTCATGAACGATGACGTCACCACCCTTAACGCGTCAGGCTGCAGGGGCGTGGAATTGAAGGACAGCTACGAGGTTCTGCCTTATCTTCTTCCGGTATCGGACGGAGTCACGAGGAAGCTGCCGGTTTACGGTTCCGGGATGAGCACAGGCGATGTGGAATCAAAGGAGCTGAGTACGCTTAAACGAAGTACCATTGCCGATGAGGAAAGCTTCTACAGACTTCTTAACCTCATCCTTTCGCCAAAGCAGCGGGTCTTTCTCGGAAACAGTCTCTCCGTCAGAATGGCAGAAAAGAGACTTCACACCGCGAACAGAATTCTCACAAACCGGGTTGTTTCAGGAATTGACGGTCTCATCGCAACTGCCGCCGGCATTGCCATGACCGGAGAAACCGTGGCCGTCATAGGCGATACTTCGGCTTTATATGACCTCGGATCCCTGGGACTTCTCAGAAACGTCGGCCTGAAGCTTATAATCCTTAACAACAACGGCGGAAGAATCTTTACGAGATTCCCTCTCCCAACCGAAAAACTGATGAAGGAATCCTTCATCAACCCGCACGGGCTGAACTTCTCGCATTTCTGCCGAGCCTTCGGCATCAGCTACGCATGTGTCACGAAATTCAGCGAGCTGAAGGACGCTTTTACCGGGAGCGGAGCGGGATCCTGTGTCATAGAGGTGGATCTTACCCCGAAAAAAACAGCCAGAAAGGCCACCGGAAAAAGCAGGAACGGTAACACGGAGAAAACCTTGGCCGACGACTATTTCAGCAGATTCCACAGAGCGGACAGATCACGCTGAACGGCGTAAGCTGATTATGAACGGTACGGACACATAAATCATTAAAAAAACGGAAGCAACCAGAAAGAACGCCGGAGCGGAACGGATGAAAGAACAGGTTTACATTAAAAACACACAGACTTTATCAGCATACAGACTGCTGTACACCTTAAAGAAACTCGGATGCAGTGAGATATGCTACGCACCGGGATCAAGAAGTGCGCCACTTGTCATGGCCATGTCCGCGATTACGGGGTTCCGCAAGCACGTTCACTACGATGAAAGAGGTCTTGGCTGGTATGCTCTCGGTATTGCCAGAGCAACCCGAAAACCGGTAATCGTGTTCACCACCTCAGGCAGTGCCGTAGCCAATCTGTATCCCTCCGTGCTTGCGGCGGAACTCTACAATCTGCCGCTGATAGTAATCACCGCCGACCGACCTGACGAACTTATTGACTGCGGAGCCAACCAGGCGACTCTTCAGGACAGAATATTCGGCAGCGAAACGGAATTTCTGGAGCTGTCCGCGGATAATGACATCTGTCATTCGGCAGGTCACCAGCATCTGATATGCCTCGCCTTCAACAGAGCCAGAACAAGACTGCGCCCGTTCCACATAAACATATCCTTCAGGGAACCTCTTTATGATACCGAGGAACGTTTTTCGGATGAAGACGAACTTAAGAAGATGCTTACCGCAGTCAGGAAGGATACTGAAAAGTACATTGAAACAATGGGACTCAACCGTGAACTTCCGGGAATAAGTCTTGCTGAAATAACCATGCCTACCCACCATGAAAAGAACGTAGAACCGCCGTTCTACGTAGTCTGCGGCAACAGTGAGCTTGATGAAAGATTTCTGGACTACCTGCCGGAAACCGAAGCACCGAACTACCTGTACTTCACCTATGAATCGGTAATAAAGAACCAGATTTACGCAAGCATTGTCAGACCGTTCGGAGATGAAAGTCTGCGCAACATCATCATTCAGGCGGAACATGACGCAAACTCAGGCATACTCGAAGGCATTCAGCGTCTTCAGAACACCAGAATGGCATGTCACAACGGTCTTACGGCAGTAGCTGCCGGAGCCGGTCTTAAGAGCAACGTCCTGCTTCTGGCGGATCTTCCGGAAATTCTAGCCGACCTGAATTCCCTGCCGCTCATAAAAAATTCAGGCACAAAAGTAATGGTCATCAATCAGCATTACTCCGGAAACAGACATCTGGCGAAATTTGTTCCTGCCGTGGACATTCGGGAGATTGCCGAAGGTTTTGGCCTGCCGTACCGCAGAATAAACAGCAAAAATGAGTTCGGAAAATTTGTGGAGGAATACTGCACGACAGGACAGAAATGGATACCAGAAATAATAGAAGTATCCGATTTTGCCGATGAAAAGGAATAAATCCTGGCATCTGCGGAATCCGGCACGCTCATGACACCGCACACTGACGGCTGCGAACCGGGAACTTTCACAGGCCGGATGATAATCAGTAATTCGGCAGGATTTTCGTGATAATAAAAGACTTAATACCAGGAAAAAACCACGGCACGTTCTTCAACAGGTCTGCCCCTGTCGCCGGACACCGGCGGTCAGGCCGTCCGGCGTAAAAACCTGCCGAAATCTTTTATTTAACGTCCTGAATATTCCGGTACGGCATCAACTCTTGTAAAAAGATCATAAACTCACTATCATCTTATCCTGAACGGGACAGAGTGCAATCCGATCATGACTGCCCTTCTCACGTACTCTCAGAACATTACGGACGGATACCCCACTTATGCTACAGATAGTCTTTCTGCCGGGATTTCTCGGCTCTGCTCATGAATTTCTGACCTTCGCGGATAAAATACCTGTAGGAGCCCAGATCCTGTCACTTCCCGGCTCAGGATGCAGTGATGCGGAAGTTGACTTCTCCAGCATCAACGACTGGATGGAAGAACAGCTTATAGGACTCAAGGTAAAGGAGTGCATCCTTTACGGGTATTCCATGGGAGGCAGAATAGCCGCTCATTACGCCCTCACCGCCGAAAGACCCAAAATCGCGGTGAAGGGACTTATTCTGGAAAGTGCAGGTTTTGGTATTGCCGACAAGCAGACAAGAAAGGAAAGATACAGGGCTGACTGTGCCTGGGCTGAAAAATTCGCCACTGAACCGATGAAGGACGTGGTGACGGAATGGTATGACCAGCCGGTATTTGCCGAACTCACCGACGGTGAAAAAGAAAAGCTGATAGCCATGCGCTCCAGAAACATAGGCGTAAGGATGGCCAAAACCATGATGGGACTCAGTACCGGCAAAATGCCGTATCTGGGTGAAGCCATAAGGAAGACATCCCTGCCTCTTCTCTACCTGTACGGAGAGAAAGACGCAAAATACGGCGAACTGGCCTCCGGACTTAAAAAAGCCGGAAATCCTGCCGTGAGCATTGCCGGAATTTCTGAATGCGGTCATAACATCCACATGAAAAAACCTGAAGCAATAATTATAGAGATTAATAAATATCTTAACAAAAATTTCGGAATCCAATAAAAAAACATCTTTATTTTATTACGTATTCCATGTCTATACCGGCACGTCATCAGATGCCGGTTTCACATAAATATTTGACGCACGACGAAAATAATCACGAATAATATGCCAGTATATTGAAATATAATCCGTTTGGTGTCATAAATATAAACATGAGGCGGAGATCTCCGCCATGCGGTCACGGATCGGATCGCTTACTGATAAAGCATCAGATTACGTACTGCCGCCACGTTTTTTAAAACCTTAATCGTCTTAAATAACAGCCGGCTTCTGTCGGAAACGTTGAGGACAGTTGATCTGTTGCCTGAATGTTCCGACTGAATCAAAAGAAATTATAAAAATTGCAATTTTCTGTCGAACATGACGGCACCTGGATAACTCATTCAACGTTCAAAATAATTATCAGTCATAATATTTTGTCTGACGAAAGACCTACTGATAATCAAAAATTACTAATCAAAATTAATAATCATAACAAACGGATATCCGGCAACATAATGTGTGTACTCAGAAGACGATGATGCAGGTTTTAAATACGGTTCCGGTGATTTCCGGTTTGAATTCCGGAAAACAGAAGGAGAATATTATGAGTGTACACTACAAGGACATCATGACTGAGGAAATGATTTACGGTTTTATTAAAACCCTGAAACGCTTCCATATGACCGATGCCGAGATCGATTCGATAATGGCCGACTATCATAAATTGGATTATTTTCCGAAAATGCTGCTGAACATCCCGAGGGAAATTAAAAACCCGGATCTGATAAAAGCGGTGGTCATGGCCATGAACTCGAATTTCGGGGTATATTCCAAACTTATACGAAAGTAGCATAGCCTGAGTTATGATTATTTTATCTGTTCTTTTACCGGACATCAGCTAATCGCTATTACGAGTGACCGGTAATAAGGAGCAAAACATGAAATATCTGTTATCAGTAAACGAGCTTATAGGACTAAACAAATTTCTGTGCGGTTCTGACGAAGTTGAAATAAGAGATTACAACATTCTGGAAAAAATTGTTCAGAGCTGTTCAAAGCTGGATGACTCTGACAAATACTACACCAGTATGGCCGCAATCATTCTCTACAGTATTCTGAGGGAACATCCTTTTGTCTACAACAACCGGGAAACCGCGTTACTTGCGACCTGTGCCACCATGCTCATGAACGGATGCAGCATACATGCAAGCGACAGCGAACTGCTGGCAGAGGCACGAAGGATAGAACTCGGAGAACTGACGAGAGAAGAGGTAAGAAAATGGATCTTTGATCATTACAGGGTACATGCATTTACCGTGATTGAAGCCGAAAAGCGACAGAAAGAAAGCCACGACGAATCACTTTTTGGACATCTCCCCCATAAGGTGTGGGCCATTCCGTAATCTGCGCTCGGGGAGCCCCCGGCCACATACATTACATTAAGAATGAAAGCTCCGCCGGAGCTTTCTCATTACGTAATCACCTGTCTGAACCGTCGATATTGCTGATTATCAGTGAAACAATATCATCCATCTCGTGTTCATTTACCTTACCGGATATTCTGCTGTAAACCGAATTCACCTTCAGGGCAAGCTCACTGTTGTTCATCCTGTATATGGCTCTGCCTCCAAGATCGGCATCGTCAAATGAATACATGATGGATCTGTATACCCTGTCATCATCAGGATTACGTTCCGCAAAATTCACGCCAGATACAACACCGAGAATCTTATTGAAATCATGTTTACCCATCAGATTCTGGATATTCGAAAGACTGTTGAGGTAAAGATCGTCATAAACTATTTCAGCTTCCGTGTCATATCTGAATTTCAGATCAGCTACCGGATACCTGAAAAACTCATCTGAATCATCATCAGAAACGGCAATAATGTTTCCGCCGCTGACAACTTTTCTGTCGACCGTAACGTCACTCCAGGCAAGAATATGATAACCGAGTGAATCCGTCAGACCAGTGGTCAGTTCATCCTCGCAGCTGTCGTCATAATCCGTATCAAGGCAGACCACATAAACACCGGGAAAAGTCTTGGCGGACAGCACGTCACTCATCTCTGAATGATTATGCCGACCGTTGATTCTCACTACGATACTGTAGGACATTACGTCATCATAATCCGTGTTCGGAACATATGAAGGAAGAGGATAACGGTAAACAGCCGTGTCGGACGCCATACGCTCGTCAGTCGGCACACTGATACCGAAGTTCCCCGAAACAGAGCTTTCTCCGTTTTCAACAGCAGAAGCGTTCAATGTGTCGTCTGAATATACCTCAGAACACATAAATGCCACGGCGACCGGAATCGCAAGGGCAGTATTCTTCATTAAGCTTCTCTTTCCGTGAAACATTTCAGATAATCCACTCTTCTCATCATTTCGACCGTGGTTGCCAGCGTCGTATTATTAAACCGTTTTTAACAAAAACATTACCAACATATAACACAAGGATATACTGACACCCGACAAATTACCTTTAAACATCTCACAATTAATAAAAAAACTCCCGGTACGGCAACCGGGAGTAAAACTTGGACAAAAAATAACTTTAGTTGAGGACTAAGGAAATAAACGCCCTTAACCAAAATCATAGAATAGAGTCTGTCTATTGCTATCGAGCACATAATACACAAAAAACGTTTTCAGAAATATATTATTAATCACATTTTTGTAACATGATATTTACACATTCATGCAAACTCCAACTGAACAGATATTAAACGCTCGTAAAAGTTGTTCACCTTAACAAATAAAAAATGATGCAGAACGTGAACTTCCGGTCTGTCTGAGACAAGTCGTCAGGCGTACCGGTGAAATTATACGATTTAAGCCGCCATGGCAAATAAAAGATATCAGTGTTTTCATTATTGGTTTTAATAATTGCAGGGACATGCTCATTTCTGCATGTTTTTCCGGCTCTAAATCAGGACGGAAGTACCTTTTTGAAGTTTATAAAAAATGCCTTAGACAGCCATGATTAAGCAATTTGTAGCAGTGAAAGCAGTCAAATGGCAGTAAAGATTTTGCTGTCAGCTACTCGGATGTTTATTTTATTTAAATTAATGTTTTCCGCACTTTTATCCAGAAAGAACCAATCATCACTCAGATAACTTTCCACGATCTCTAGAAAAGCATCAACATCTAGTAAGATGATTTTCTTTTGTAACTATATGTTGTTGTGGTTTTACGTTTATTCCATCGATTTTTTGCTTTTTATGACTTTTTGCAACCAAAGTGCAACCGGTAACATCATCCATCGACACTCCTACCCACGTCTGCAAATGAGGCATCTCTCTGTTTACAAACTATAAATTAGACCAATTGCCATTTTCATCACTATCATAATTCCATCATTTAAATGATGTGTTTTAACATCTAGCCTGATTACACTAGTATTAAACAGATTCTTGTCCACATTATTATACTTCTCTTAGAAGTGTAAATAATTCTGGCATATTAGTTCCAATTTTTCCGCATTTAGAATCATCTGATTTATTACTACCAATAAGGTCATCTAAATCAGTTGCAAAATTACTATTTGCCTGACTTATAGCATAGTCTACTTTGTTTAAATAAAACTTTTTAAACACAGCATCACTTATGCCCTTTGCATGACCGGCAATCTCAGATACCAGCTTACTTGTATATGTATGCTTATCTGAAACCTTTGCATTCAGCATAATATCACGCAGATTATTAGAATACTCTCTTTTAACATCAACTAAATGTAATAATAACCAAAATTCAAATAATGGTGTCGAAATAAAACACCTATAGTTTTTATTCTTACACTCATCAATAATTCTCTTCATCTGTTCAACTGAATGATTTTTATAATCTCGATCTATCACTATTCCAAATACGTCGTCATTTCCTTTATAATCCCGCAAAAAAAGATTATAAGCTAAATCAATACCGGCCTCTCTAAGCAAAAATTCAAACTCTTCTACATCTTTGTCTCTTCCCAATTCACCATTTAAATATTTCTTAACAAATTCATATGAATACTTTTGGAGAACAGCATCCTTAAGTCTTTGTGGCAACACTTGCGGATCTCTCAGTTCAACATATTCATCTAGTAATTCTAAAACTCGTTCTGGCGCACTACTATTATCATCCTTTGCGCGTTTTAATGGACAAATATGAACACCTTTTTTTATTTTTAAATCTGAACGATATTTTTCAATCAGGTCAAAGTATTGGCATTCTGTTTTATTCCGCTATTTTGGATCTATAAAAACCTATAAAATAAATTTTTTACCAAATTAAGCCTTCATCGCCAGATTTGCCAGCTGATTCTTATTTAAGTCAGCCAGTATTGATCTCAGCTCCGGACTCCTGACGGCGTTAGCTACAC
>JAGAYS010000018.1 GCA_017940385.1 Ruminobacter sp.
ATGGTTATGCCTGGTGATAACGTTAAGATGATCGTTACCTTAATTCACCCAATCGCTATGGAACAGGGTTTACGCTTCGCTATTCGTGAAGGTGGCCGTACTGTAGGTGCTGGTGTTGTTGCTAAGGTTATCGAATAATCTGAACTTCACTGAAATTCATTTTTTATAAATGATTAAAGCTCCAGATCAATGATCCGGAGCTTTTTTTGTCCGTGCGTAACTTAATGCTGTGTTCAGTCCGTATTTTGTGTAATGTATTGCTATTTGCGTCAAGTTGATTATTTATTTTTTTTATCCGTCAAAGTATAATCATTACATAAGTTGAGTTCACCAAGGATTTTATATGAAAAAGATAACAGCCATTATTAAACCTTTCAAATTGGATGATGTTAGGGAATCCCTAAGTTCAAAGGGAATTTCAGGCATGACCGTGACGGAGGTAAAAGGGTTTGGCCGTCAGAAGGGGCATACTGAGTTGTATCGCGGTGCTGAATATGTGGTTGACTTCCTGCCTAAGTGCAAGCTTGAGATTGTAGTAAAGGATGAGGATGTTGACAGTTGCATTGAGGCCATTACTCAGGGGGCTCACACTGGTAAAATCGGTGACGGTAAGATTTTTGTGACCTCTGTGGATCGTGTTGTGAGAATCCGTACTGGTGAAGAAAATGATGAGGCTATCTGATTAGTCCCGTCAATGTCATTTTTATTATTTGTGGGCACATTTCACGTGCCCATGACCTGCAGTGCCGTTTCTCTTAATTAGCCTGCAGGACGTGTTGCTGTTCTGATTTTAGTTTATATTTTCGAGAATTCCTCCTGTTCCTCATTTTCGATAAAAGATGGTTTTTTTATGTTCTGATTAATACTACGATATGTTATCAGATCATTTAATTACCCCTCGGATTCCGCATGATAAAGCAATTTTTTCTTTTCTTTTTTATTTCACTAGCCTTATGTGCCTGCAGTACGACACCTCCGAAAAAGCCAAAGGATTTGTGCGAAATATTTAAGGAGAAGAGCAGCTGGTATGATGATGCACAGGATGTTTATGCCAAACGCGGTGTCCCAATAAACATAGTCATGTCCTTCATGTATCATGAGTCCGGATATGTCGATGATGCTCAGCCGCCAATGCGGTGGTTTCTGTTCATACCTTACGGACGCGGCAGTTCCGCCTACGGATATGCGCAGGCACAGGACCCGGTCTGGGACGACTATGTCAGTGAAGCCGGAGGTTTTTTCTCATCAAGAGATGATTTCGCGGATTCACTTGATTTCATAAGCTGGTACATTCTTAAGACTAACAAGGTTAATAAAGTAAAGATTACCGATGTTTATAATCAGTATCTTAATTATCATGAGGGATGGGGCGGGTACCGCAAGAAGACTCATGCCAAAAATAAGAGCCTTCAGCAGTTGGCAAGAAAGGTTGAAACTACGGCAGGTAATTATGCAAAACAGCTTCGTAACTGTAATCTTTAGTTTTAATCGTATATGTGATGCCGGTTATTGCAGTTTATCGGTTTGATTATTTAATTTTTATTTATTTTCAAATGCTTGTAATATAATTACAGGCGGGAAGTCGGGGAAATGTTACTGGTCTGTGGTTAAGTTCCGTTACCGGGCTTTTTCAGCCGGATGTGGGGAATAAATTCTTGTACCCATTTTGATGCTTAGGACATGTCGTCTTACAGGTTTTCCGTTCACTGAGTGACATCCCTCGAAAACATTGATTTTTTACATATCTGACAGGAATTTTTTATGTCTTTAGATTATGAAGATCGCGGCCCTTTATCCGCAATCAAGGATTATGCTGAATTTAATGATCTGGATGCTTTCTATTCAATGACCGATCATATTGTTGGAGAAATTCTTGCCGACGGAAATCCGGAGGATCAGGAATACGACATTATTCATTATTTCAGTTCCCTCAATTTTGCCAATCTGGAAAAGTTTGTGGTTGAAGTGAATAATGCATTTGGAAATGAGATTTACATTGAAGATCCTGATGAATGCTTTGATGAAGAACACAATGAAACCTTCTTCAGTGTTTCCATTATCATTACCCATCCAAAGCTTGACGGTCAGGCTATTTTTGATGAAATCACCAAGCTTGTATCCCTCTGCAACGAATACAAAATAGCATATGACGGTTGGGGCACTCAGTTTGACGATGATGAGGAATAAGCCTTAAGGAACCGTTTGCCATATCCCTGAACAGCAGTGATACGTTAATTATTCAGGGACATTACTGTATTTCTGAAAAAATCAAGGGAGACATCCCTTGATTTTTAAGACTGAAAATATCTGCTCAGTCATGATGAACGTAAGTTCTGTCTATTTCCAGTTTGCGGGAAAGATCCTTTCTGTCCTCTTCCGTGAGTTTTCTGTCCGAATCTCTGTAGTTTTTGTTTTTAATTCTTATTCCATTAATGCTGTTGCTTATGATGATGTAATCCTTTTTGATTACTGCATCTTCAAGATAACTCGAACTGATAATCGGATCCCTTGGACTTTGATCAAAGAACGATTTACCTATGGTGTAATCACTGGTATCGTTGGTTACCCCGAGAACTTCCGGTAGCAGCGTGGCCGTGAGGTCATAGGAAGTTGTGATATGGTTATATTCCTGAGCTGATTTTCCCGGCCAGTGGATGACCAGTGGAACATGAAGCTGTGCATAGGTAAAGTTTGAGTTGTGTCCGTAGTATCCAAGCCCGTTATCATTGAACTCATTGCCGTGATCTGCCGACACGATTACTATGCTGTTGTCCCACAGGTTACTGTTTTGTAAGTATGTAAACAGATCCTGAAGCTGGGTGTCGATGACATGGGCTACATTCTTATACAGATTGAAGAATATGTCTCTGTCAAAATCCTTGTCTATGGCCAGATAGTTTGGATTGTTCCACGGAGTAGGGTACTTTTTGTGTTCCCTTTCCTCGCCTATTAGTTCATTGGAGTGAAGTTTATCCAGAAAAATAAACGCAAATTGCGGCCTGTCAGTTTTTTTATCAAGAAAACTCTTGAAGTCCCTGATGGCATCCTGATCCTTTTCACTTACGCTTCCGCCTTGCGATTCAATGCGCAGGTTTTTAACGTTTGCAAATACTGTGCGGTCAAATTCCGGTTTATACATCTGGGCTCCGGCAAAGGCGTTGATTTCGTATCCCCTGTCCTGAAGCGCCGTCACCATGATGGACTGAATGTTTGCATTGAGCATTCTGTTCCAGTAACTGCCTGGAAGACCGTAAAACAGTGTAAAAATTCCGTTACGGGTAGCATTGCCTCCGGACAGATGTTCGGTAAAATTAAGATTATTCCGTGCCATTTCGTAAAGATAAGGCATGTTATCGGAATTTAGCGTGTCTGCACGAAGACCGTCCACATAGATCATATAAATGTTTGGCAGTTTACCTTCCGGAATGGTTTCTGAGTAGTGTAACGGATGTTTCGGGTAGTCAATAATGCCCTTACTCGTGTCAGTTGCGTTTTCCGTTAAGCCATCCGGTTGTTTTTTAAAAAGCTTGCTGGATGTCAGAGGATAGTAAAGTCCTATTATCTCTGAATTCCGGTAAACGGAAGCTATTCCGAGTCCCTTACTTACCGCATGAGTTATGTTACAGAGCAGAAATGTGACTAAGATGAATACCGGTATTATGATTGTTCCTGTCGGTTTTATTTTTCGGCTTATGCAGGCTGCGGTCATAATTACCGTAAAGGTACTGATGAGCACCAGAACACAGTATCCAATAATCGACATCCACATTGTTCCCGAAAATGCGATTACGTCACCGCCACCGTTAAGAAACAGATCCAGCATGGCCATGTTGAGATGAAATCTGTATATTCCGTAAACCTTAAAATCGGTAACCGCGATAATTGAAAACAACATGAACACGGACCATGATACGACAAATGCCGTTTTGTTGAGCCCTGCCCGGTGGAAAGGGTATACCGTCAGAAGATTAAGCAGAAAGCAGATTAGTGCCGTATTTGAGAATCCTGCAAAAAACAGGTAGGCTGCAGGCAGAGTATCAGTGTGTGGTATGGGCAGAAGTGATATGCCCAGAAGTGTAAGACAGAGGGATTCAAGTATCGCTGTGATTATAATTAAATGCATTTATGTTTTCTTAAATTTATTATCTTTATATATTCTGTTTCGTTGTAGTCTTTGCCTTTATTTTTTGTGTATGTGGCAGGGATTAACTGTCTTACGGAGAAATGATTTTAAACAGGTATTCTGATGAAATGATCATAACCATCGTTTTGTGTTCGTGACAGTATGAAAAACCCGTACAACGATTATAAGCATCGCCATAAGTCATGACAACATTGATGTGGATGTCGATGATGAATTTGCGGGGTATTATTCATTTATCGGTACGGTGATTGATATTCCCAGCGTTGATTACGGATGCTTCAATGCTTAACTGCAAATTTACTAAGTTATTAAATGTTGTACGTTTCGGATAAGTCAGCCCGAAACGTACTTCTTATGAGTCTGATTTCAATTCGGGAGTATCAGAATCATGCATGCGTTTTTAAGCCGTGTGCAGGCTGTTCTTATTTTTGTGATTTTTTGCCGTCAATTAAAAAAAATCCGTGTTCGTAACTAAGTTCCCCAAGGTGTGCGTAGGCGAGAGCCGTTTTTTCCAGTGATTTGTTCTCTGAGGTTGGAGTAAGTGTTTGTGCGGAAAAATCATATTTTGCGGAGACAATTTTCTGATCCGGCAGGATCATTACTGCAGAGCCATCGTCCTTAAGGTAACAGAAGTTCTGGTAGAACTGTAGCAGAGCCCTGCCTTCAAAACCCTCGGGAAGCTGCGTAAGGTCGTAGCCGACGGTAGGAACATCGGCATGTATTCCGGCAAGTGACATCAGTGTCTTCGGTATATCAATCTGACTGACCACGTGAGATTCGGTTTTATGTTCAATGCCGGCCCCGAAAAGTACTGCCGGGATGTGGAAATGGTTTACAGGGACAAGTTCATTCCCCCATGCCCTGGCATCATGATCCGCAATAACCAGAAATATGGTGTCATTGAAATAAGGCTTCTTTTTAACTTCATCATAGAATTTGCCAAGAGCGTAATCAGCGTATCTTATTGCAGTTTCCCTGTTTCTGACGTTATGTGAGAATGATTCTGCTATTTCGTAGGGATCATGGTTTGACGAGGTGAAGACCAGAGAATAAAAAGGCTGCTGCTGCCGGTTAATTTCATCAAAAGATTCCAGTGCCTTATTAAAAAGATCTTCATCCGACACACCCCAGGAACCGGTAAATATAGGATTGGTGTAACTGTTTATGTCAATTATTTGGGTATATCCGTTACCCAAAAAGAATGAACGCATGTTGTCGAAGTGTGATTCTCCGCCGTATATGAATGAATTCAGATAGCCTTCATTTTTAAGTGCGGAGGCCAGATTGAAAAAGTTTTTCTGCGTTTTTTCACGTTTTACCGTTGAGGTGTTCACTGTTGGCGGAAATCCGGAGGTAACAGCTTCTATGCCGCGGACAGAACGTACACCTGTGGCATACATGTTGATAAATCCGTAACCTTCGCCGTAAATTCGGTCCAGGTTGGGTGTCAGCCCGCTTCCACCGAGGTACCCCACAAACTGAGCACCAAGACTTTCTTCAAGAATAATGACGATATTCTTTCTTTCCCCGGTATTTGTGGGAACAAGACGGTTAAGAGTCGGGTTCTCTGCCGTTGCAGGAGTATAGTCAAATCCGGTGTCGGTCTGAATCTCATTTATTATTTCCTCATGAGTAAGCGGTTTGTATGTGCTGGCCTTTTCAGACATCATGTTTTTTACGGAAGTCGCCAGCATGTATCCTGAATTGGCAGTCAGGGTATTAACAATCTGATTTGATGAGAAAATGGCTTTTGCCAGGTTAAAAGGTCGGTGTTCAAATGATGATCTGGCAGATATAAAGGTAATAATGCCAAGAACCACAAAAACCATGACGGAAACAATATTGAATGGAACGTGCTTCAGGGTAATATTCTTTAAAGCCCTGCAGAAGATCCAGACAAAAACGGTAATCAGGACAAGAACGGTAATGACGGCGGCTAAATGTCCATTAATCAGAAGTTTGGCGAGTTCAGCCGGATAAATCATGTATTCCAGAAAAAGTCTGTTAGGTCTGGTTGCATATTCCTCCATGAAGGGGATTGTGCACATTTCAAGAAAGAATATGAGAGTGCCGGTGATTAGCAGGTAGGTTTTTTCGGCAAAAAGGAAAATTTTACTGATTCCGTAGGGAAGTGATGATGCCAGAAAAGTCAGCAGGATCGGCAGTGCCAGGATATATCCGAGGCCGGACAGGTCCGTCCTTAATCCGTTATAGAGGAGTTTCGGTACCTCCTCCATATTGATGTCTTCACGATATATAACTATTCCGGTAACTCTTATTAATGCATATGTAGCTATAAAAAACAGTATAAAGTAAATAAGGTGACGATATGGTAACAGATATTTACTTATAGGATGATGGATTTCGTCAGGGGACTCCTGTCCCTGGGGTTTTCTGTTCATATGTTTAATCTCGTTGTTCAGTTGTTTTATCAAGCGTATCTGCAGTTTTCAGTACGCAATATGTTTATTATTGCTACGGAAAAGTTTCCTGTTCCGTGGTTATTCAGACTGCGCCCATGAAGCAGGGCGACAGTCGGTATTTTATTATCCGCAATGCCGTATCTATGACATTTTTTTATATATTAAGTTTTTTACCCATGGTTATGACATGTGTAGGAAATTACAGCCTCAAGTCCGTGAGGAACTGCGTTACGGAGCTTTATCTGTCCTCCCTGTTTCAGAACGATGTTTCTGACTATAGACAGACCGAGTCCCACATGTCCGCTTTGGGTGTTTCTTGCTTCATCAAGTCTCATGAACGGTGCAAAGACCTCTTCCAGCTTTTCATCAGGGATTCCCGGACCGTTGTCGGCGATGTAAATATTTATCACATCATCCTTTTCTTCCAGCTTAACTTTTACTTCAGTTCCGTACTGAAATGCGTTATCGATTATGTTCTGTAAAATACGATGGATGTCAGTGGAACTGCAGAAAAAATTATTTGCGTGTTTAAATACGCCGGATTCCTCGAAACTTATGTTTTTCCCGGCATCAGTGTAGTTGTTGCAGATGCTTTCGATAAGACTTGGAAGATGTATTTCCCTGGATTCGTCTGCATTGTTCTCACCACGCGCAAACAGCAGGGTGGCTTTAACCATTTCCGTCATGGTGTCAATGGTTTCCCTAAGCTTTATCGTGTCCTCATTTTCTTCAAGGAACTCGGTTCGCAGTCTGAGACTGGTCAGAGGTGTTTTTAAATCATGAGATATTGAGGCGAGTATTCTGGTTCGGTCGTCAATGAAGTTTGCAAGATTTTCCTGCATGCGGTTAAATGAATGCTGCAGATCCTGAATTTCTTTGGGACCGGTTGTTTCAAGCGGAGGAGTACGATAGTCCGAACTTAGCTTTTCTGCCTGAAGCATGAGTTTTTTTAACGGTCTTGTAAGTTCCGTAAAAAGCAGGAAAAACAGCAGAGTTCCGACTATGGTTGCCAGCGAAATTGAGGAAACTGTAAGCGGGGACAGATGCGGCAGAAGCATGTTGTTTTCATAGCAGACGAATGTAAGGTAATATCCGGACTTCAGTTTGATGGATCCGAATATTGATACTTTACTGTCTGAAGGCGGTTCCTTTGGCAATACCCTGTCGTCAAACGGATTGTTGTTTTCTATTGTCGCTATTTTGGATTTTACGTCATGCCTTCTTCCGTGGTGAATTGCTCCCGGATTCACAAAGACGTCATAATAGTGTCTTTCATGTGGTGGCGGAGGCATAACGCCGGGGTGGCGCGGACCGTGGTGATTATGCGGCCATCCGTGATGAAGTTGGTGCTGATGCGGACTGTGGAACGGAGGTTTTTCCGGAGGAAAAGGACCTCTTTCTGGTGAAACCGGAGCGTAGAACAGATTATCCGGTTTTTTGTTTGCCACGTAGTTAAATCCTTTAAGACCTTCCTTTTCCTTAAAATCTAGATTTTCAGTATTTACGTCAAATTTTGTATCGGTCTCAATAAAAATTTCCCTGCTGTCATCCTGAAGTTCCTCACGGATCTTGCTTTCGTAGTCGGAGTTTCTGTTATTGGGAATTATCGGATTGGAAGTGATATTGGCAAACAGTCCGCGTGTCAGTCTGGTTTTAATGAATTCATGATATATTTTCGGATCGTTGTGATCGAGAACCCTGACGGTACTCAGTACTCTGAGAAGAGTCATTCGGTGAGCATTCTCGGCATAGTTCTGTCGCATATCCAGCACAAAGACAACGATAATTATAAACTGGACTGCCATAAGCACACTGACGGAGGTAAGAATAAGTCTCCATGTCAGAGTCTTTGGAATGATTTTACTGATTCTGATCATCGGTCACCTCTGCAATAAAGCAGTAACCGCCACCCCAGACGGTTTTGATTATTTCATTGCCGGTGTCATTTTCCGTTTTCAGTTTTTTGCGCAGACGGCTTATCAGAGTATCGATTGATCTGTCAAAAACCTGGGCTTCCCGTCCTCTTGCCAGATCAAGCAACTGGTCTCTGGAGAGGGTTTCCTGAGGATGCTGCAGAAACGTAATGAGAAGTTCATATTCGGCAGTGGACAGGGAAATAATTGTTTTATCAGGATCTATGAGTTCGCGCTTTAAGACGTCAAGAGTCCATTCGTTAAAGAAGTAATGTTTTAAGGTTTTTTTGCTGTCCTGCTCCTGTCTCTGATTTCCGTCGCTGCGTCTCAGAACAGCTTTAATTCGTGCCAGAAGTTCTCGAGGGTTGAACGGCTTTGTAAGATAATCATCTGCTCCGAGTTCAAGACCTATTATCTTATCGGTTTCTCCTATCATGGCCGTAAGCATGATAATGGGAACGTTGTTGCCGTTTTCACGCAGTTTGCGGCAGATTGACAGACCGTCCTCTTTCGGAAGCATAAGATCAAGGACAATAAGGTCTATTTGATTATCCTTCAGAATGCTCCTCATTTCATCGCCGTCACATGCGGTAAATGTATTGTAACAGTGCTGATCAAGAAAGCGTTTGATAAGTTCCCTGATGTCTGCATGATCGTCAACAACCAGAATATTAACCGTGTCTGTCATTATTTCTATCCCATTTTTCTTACAATGTTACGAAGCTGCTTAAGTGTTGATTTTGCCCCGTCTGTTTTAAGTAAATGCTGAAGTTCCTCTTTCGTTGTCATTCCGAATGTGAGAAACAGACGGAGTGCTTCTTTTTCTTCCTTCGTCAGTTTATGGACATAAGGATTGTTACGGAACATCAGTTTTAATTCATATATACTGTGAACAAGACTGTGGTGACCGTTGATAATGCCGTTAATCGTGTCTTCAAACTGTTTTTTAAGAAATAAATCTTTTTTAGTAAGGAGATTATCGGCATCTGACGTAACGGATTCACTCAAATCGTCAGAAAGTTCCACTCCCGGTATTCTATCACACTCAGATAAGGGACTGTTTTTGTGCGGAGTGACATCTTTTTTATAATTGAGAGTGGCATCAGCATTAAAAAGTTCCGAGATGCCACGTATATTCATATCTGCAAAAACTGCTGAATCGCGCTCGAGACCGAAAGGAATTATGAGGTGCGGCAGCTTCTTTTTAAACAGTTCAAAGGCCTGCACGGCACTGAATATTTTATTCCCGTTACAGGACGAACTCCTTTCCCACAGCATAAGAAGGGATCTTCTGCCACTGGCATTATCAGGGGTGAGTCCAACATTAACCGGAACAAAACCGTTTGAAAGCCAGAATTTTACCGTGCCGGTACTTAAGGCAAAAGATACTCCCAGAAAGTCATAGTTAAATTCTGATGCCGCATTTTGCAGATGCCGTATCATGCCGGTGGCTACTGCCGTTCTGCGAAATTGTGGTATCACGGCAATTCTTTCTATTCTCAGATAAACACAATCTCCGGCGTCCTCTATTCCGCACTGGGTTATGAGAGTCTGCGGGCACAGGTTGTTTCTGGGCTGGCGGGTTCCCATCATGATTTCATGAGCAAGTTTTTTTTCAATATGTCCCTCCACGGTGGATACCGTAACGCCGGCGAGCGTCATACCACCTCCGGTTGTGTACAGTGAAGGCTTAATTGCGGACATTTCCTGGCAGGTTGGCTGATTTAGGCTTTTTGGCCGTGAATCGGATTCATCGGAAGCTACTTTGGAGAAATATACGTTATCATCAATTCCAAAACTCATGAGGAAATTGTTTCCCGACAGTTCTTCCTCCACGAATAAAGCAGTTTCCGTGACGGGTGTAGGTATGTCCTTTCTATTAATATAGAAGGAATTGCCGTCATTGTTTTCTGAAAAGACGGAATTAAGGCTATCGTCATCGGTCGGTGCTTTACGGTCATGATAATTCCGGCATGTGTCACAGGCATCATGAGTGTTGTTACCGATAAACATAAAGGTAAGACTTGTTTCTTCCTGTATCAGCCACCGTATCAGATCCTGCGGGGTCTGTTCATAGTGGTTGGATTTAAGCAGCCTGTTTATCAGAAATAGAATATGTCTTCCCGCATCGGTATTCAGAAGTTCGGTTCCTGCGGCGGAGACGGTGATTCTGTTGTTATCCGGATCCGGGCTTATTTTCTTACAGCGGATTATTTCTTTTGTTTTGCTAAGCTCTTGCTCAGTCCGTGCAGTGAGAATGTCATGCCGGTTGTTCTTGATAACTCTGTGATTAACCGGTGAATTAAAAAATATTGCATCAAGAATTTCCGCTGCCGTATCATGAAGATTTCTATAATGTCCATGAAGGTGCAATCGGATGATTCCAAAGCGATCATAGAGGTGATGTCTGAGCCCCATTGCAGATCCCTCATATCCGGAATCTGTGGTTACCAGAACGGTTTTTCCGTATTTTTTCAGGAGTGATTCCAGAACGGACACCGGAAGAGCTGCGGCTTCCTCAATGATAAGCAGATCGATTCTGTTCACAAATTCACATGCGTTATCATCGGTTATGACGGATAATCCGGGAATGTCCGTGTATCTTGACGTCAGTTCCCTTGAGCCGGCATTGTACATTCCGCATCTGAACATGTTGTGCACAAGAGTATCAACAAGTCGGAGGGTGGCTGTGGTTTTTCCAGAACCGCGCTCACCGTCGAGATGAACCGTAAATTCCCTTCCTTCTTTCATGAACGTACTTACCAGTTCTATGAACCGGTTCTGATCCGGATCCATTTGCTGTATCGTGTTTTCGGAATGAGAAAATGATGCCGGGTCGGCGACGTTTAAAAAACGTGACAGGAGAGCCGGTGTCTTAAGAACGTCGGAGACTGTTAATATTTCAAAAATTTCAGGCTGTGTATAAATCGAAAAATAATTTCTCAGCGCTGTCGGTATCGGAGTAATGACGATGAGAATGCCTTCTGCAGTCAGAGAGCCGAAAACGGAGCAGATTCTGTCGGCGTTAAATATCTGCTGTTCAAGAACAGCACGGCTTCGGCCAATGCCGAGATGCAGTGAAAGATTGTTGAGGTTTACGGTATGAAGGAGTTTGCATTTAAGGTTTGAAAATATTGCAACGGGCTCCTCTTCATCCGGTTGTATGGTGCTGATCAGTTTTTCGAGAATTTCCGGGGATACCTGAATGTCGGTATCCAGAAAGAGGATTTTTCTGGTTGTCATGACTGTCTGATTAAACCTGTTTAAGGTTGTACAAAAACCTGCGGAACAATTTGCTATAATTAACGCATCTATATGACTACTGATTTTAACATACATGCATAAATCTTGAGGAGCAGCAATGGGGAAGGCAGCGGTATTTTTGGACAGGGACGGCGTAATTAACGTGGAAAAGGATTACGTATATACCATAGATGAATTTGAGTTTATTGAAGATTCCATTGAGGCACTGAAGATTCTTCAGGATAAGGGGTATGCACTGGTTGTCGTAACAAATCAGTCCGGTATAGCCAGGGGGTATTATACCGAAGAGGACTTTTTGAAACTGACGGAATGGATGGACTGGTGTCTTATTGACAGAGGCGTGACATTGGACGGCATATACTACTGTCCGCATCATCCGGAGAAAGGAATAGGTAAATACAAGGTTGAGTGTAACTGCAGAAAACCGAAGGCCGGACTGATATTCGATGCGGTGAAGCAGCTGAACATTGATCTCAGCAGATCCGTGATGGTGGGAGACAAGCTTTCCGACATTGAGTGCGGAAAGAACGCCGGAATTAAGCGGAATTATCTGGTTCGTTCCGGTCATGTCATTACAGCGGAGGATGAAAAACAGGCAACAGGAGTTTATAAGGATCTCATGGCTCTGGCGAAGGACATGGAGGACATAAACGGAAACGGTGATATGGTAATCCGCAGAAAAAGAAAGCCTGCAGGCCAATAAGGGACGGTTCGCAGGTGTCCTGCGGACTGACTGAATTTTGACATGGAAAGATGCCACCGGTTTTGTGTAACGGACTGGTGGCATCTTTCCGTTATATGAGCCAGGTTTTCATTTCAGGGGCAGACCCGGTCTGATTACGCGGTTCGGCAAAGTGATTATAAAAGCTGTAAATTAGCGACCATGAAAATGGAAAGGTACGAAAAATGAAATAAAACCTGAGGCTGGCGGATATGAATTCAAGAAAAAAAGACGGAAATTATAAAAAATTCCATATAAATGTACAGATAGTGTGGTGCAAGTCAAATTTTATACAAAAATAAATTTTTTTGAAAAAAATTCAAAAAAAGTGTTGACGAAAAAAATAAAAAACCTAAAATACACATCGTTCGCTAAACAGAGCGAAACGAAAAAAGTTCTTTAAAAACGAATCTAGACAATCTGTGTGGGCACTCGCTGAATTCATGAGCTGAAAGAAAAG
>JAGAYS010000019.1 GCA_017940385.1 Ruminobacter sp.
GCATCAACAACCATAATTGTACCTATATAGTTACACGTTAGTATGTAACTATAATAACATAAAAAATAAAGGAAGTCTCTTATTTTTTGGACTTCCTAATAAATTATTTTTGATAATGTAACTAGATATTCAAAGAATGGGATTATTGCTCATCGGGCAATAATGCTTTTTTATATGTTACGAATTCACGTGACATTACTTATGTCCGTCTGTATGCACGACATTTTCTCCTCGCTCTTTTTAAAGAGTGATCTAAACGCTATAATTATCGGCAGGATCTGACAGCTACACTCGCTGCCATCCGTTTCTGCTTAAATTATCCGGTGTTTTATAATGATGAATATACGCAAATGCCCTCTGTCTGAAGCAGCTCTTTTATACTCCTCCGAGCCTGCATTCTCTGATGCCGGCAAAGAGTACACCTATGGTGAACTTGAACAGTTAACCGAATATTATCAGAGGATTTTTTCTTTTGTAAAAAATGAAGCCTTCATGAGGGAAAACGGCGTATCCGGTCTGCTCTCAGCAGGGCTTGATGGAATTGACCTCGGGGAGTATCTTTTTACCGATGCGCTGTTCCCAAAGGTTATGATAAAGGCTACCCCTTCCGTCGACCATGTGGCAGCCATCTTTGCCATGATGAGAAACGGAATTACATATATTCCCTTCTCCTCAAGGGAAACACCGGAAAGAATACGAACAGTGGCCTGTGATGCCCGGGCGTTCATCATAAACGATCTGCGAAGATTTGCAGAATCCGTAAACGCCATGGAAGCCTTCCGGGCCGAAGAATTCCATTTAAATGACCATGTTGATCCGTATGCGCCGTGTAATATGATGATGACCTCCGGATCAACGGCCATGCCAAAGCTTGTGGTTCATAATCTCAATGCTCATCTTAAAAGTGCCCTTGGCGGACAGAAGGTGCTGGATATCAGACATGGAGACAGATATCTTCTTTCCCTTCCTCTTAATCATGTGGGAGGACAGGCCGTGATTTTTAAATGCGTACTGACCGGTGCCGTAATGGTATCCCCAAGAAAAGACATGTCTCCTGCCGGACAGATTCTTCAGGATCGTATCACTGTGCTGTCTCTTGTTCCGACCCAGCTTGTCAGAATCATGGAAAATAATCCGGAGGTTCTTGCTGAAAGCTGCGTACGTGCAATACTTCTGGGTGGAGCTCCGATTGATGACATGCTGATTGCCCGCATGCACGATCTGTATCCGTCAATTGCTCTTTACGGCAGTTACGGTTCAACCGAAATGGCTTCGCAGATCTGCACGAACGTTCTTCTTAAGGGAAAGGAAATTACTGCGGGTTTCCCTCTTCCGTATCGTGAACTTGTCCTGAACCCTGACGGAGAAATACTTGTTCGCGGAGAAACCCTGTGCATGGGATATTTCAGAAACGGATTAATTGAAAAGGTAACAGGTGACGACGGTTATTTTCATACCGGGGATATCGGCAGGATGCTGCCTTCCGGGCTTACCGTCAGCGGACGCAGAGATAACATGTTTATTTCAGGCGGTGAAAACATTCACCCGGAACAGGTGGAGGCCATGCTTCTTAAGAATCAGAACATAGCCGAGGTTCTGGTTGTTCCCGTAAGGGATCATGAATGGGGAATGATGGCCGTGGCACTTGTGCGGACGGTACCGGGATTTAACGGGACACTGGAGGACCTGAGACAGCAGGCTCTTTCGGAGATGTCACACGTGTATGTCCCAAAGATCTGGCTGAACATGCCTGAGATTGAGAATACCGGATTGAAGATTCGACGCGGAAAATATATTGAATTTGCGGAAAAGACGCTTAACCGCAGATGAAACGGCGATAACAGGCAGTGTATGACGGGTATTTTCCGGATTGAGACGATACCCGGACTTTTTTGTGCCTCATATCTGGCCGTTGCTGAATCAGTCTTTCGGAAACAGTGTTTCCATCCAGTCCTCGAAATCATCCCAGTCATCATATTCATCAGTTTGCCTTACCACCCTTTTTGACGGCGGTACCAGCTCCCTGAATTTTGACGGAATGTAATTGCCCGTTCTTATGTATTCTGAAGTTTTGGCAAATGACTCTGACTGCAGGTATTCGATACATTCATCAGAAAGCATGCTTTTTACCGGTTCTGCCGTTTTTTTCAGCAGAAGATCGGCCCATTCGGAAGTCGTTCTGCCTTCCATGCACATAATCTTCAGTCTCAGAGGTACGCTTTTGGAGGCTGAACCGCCGAACTTGATCGGGTAGGAAAAATCAGCGGGCTTCATGCCGAATGATGAGTAGAGACCTATGGCCTGATCATTATCAGTAAAAACCTCAAGTCTCAGTCCTCCGACATAATGTCTTTTGAGCATGAGAAGTATTGCATTTGTCAGCATGGCGGTACCGACTTTGTGTCCGACTCTGTCCGGATCCACGTACAGTGATCTGATGTAGAGAAATCCGTCAAGCACACTTACGAAAATAACGCCTATAACTGATTCTTTTGCATCCGGCGATTCATTCTCGCTTTCGGCTGCAACAAGGATGAGAGTGCGTTCGTCATCGTTACAGAATTCAGCGTAGACAAGCCTCTCGCTCCACATGGACATGATCTGATCCGTTTCCATGGCATATACGGAGAGTTCCTTCTCCGTATAATGTCTGTATTCAATCATGCGCATGGATCTGTACTGCATCCTTGCGATTCCGGATATGTCGGATGCCTTTGGCATCCTGATTCGTACTATTGACATACAGGAGTACGGCCGTATTCGGTTCTGGCTTTTCTGTATATCGGCATTGCCTGTTCAACCAGTTCGCTCAGCTGATTCAGATATTGCGGTGAGTGAGGATGAGTCTTGATGTAGGATGAGGCATTCAGGTCATCATCCCTCGTCATGTTCTGCCAGACGATAAGAGCAGCCGAAGGATTGAAACCGGCTCCAGCCATGGCCTGTATTGCCAGAATGTCTGCCGCCGTTTCATGTTCGGCGGTATAAGGCATTACCTCGCCCTGCCTGTCAGGGAGACCCTCGGCCCTGGTGAATACGTCATACCCACCCTGGGTTCTCAGGTACTGTTTGAATGAGTAATCCTTTTCCTTGCTCTTTTCGGCAAGATATGGGGTGATTCTTTCATTGTCATGTTCGAGAAGCGTATGGGCAAAAGCATGAGCTATGATGTACGCTTCCTGATCCTGATTGTGAAGCTTGCCGACAACGCAGTTGCTTATGAGAAGTCTGCCGTGGGCAAGAACCGCAGTATTCATTGAACAGTCGCGCGTTACGTCAACGGCCCATTCGGTTCTCATGCCGGCAAAGGCTCCGTTTACCGAACGCGTGAGCGCACGCATGATGCACTGTGAGTTGCGCAGTTCCTTTACGGCGCTTTTGGTGATGTTGTGATTGTCGGAATATTCCTTATGGTACACGGCACTCATTTTTTCCATTTCACTTATCGTGAAACCGCGTACGGAGCTTTTTTCTCCGCTGATGCTGCATCCGGCTGTTATTGCGGCCATAACACAGCAGGCTAAAATCTTTCTGCAGTAATTCATTATGTTTTATCTCGCTGAACCCTATAAAAAGGACAAATCATCTGTCCGATCATAAAACAAATTGCCGGTACTGCATAAGGAATTCATGAAAAATGGTGACCTGAGTGTTCATTATTGCTGAATTGACTGTTTCCTGAGCGATCTGCGGCGACAGTCGGACGAAGAAAGTCGGCGGATTGCGGCCGGAAAGCGGAATAAGGCACGATGCCATGTGCTTCCCGCTTTCCGTGTCCGTTTTAATGTTTTCCGAGTCTTTTCTGAATTTCGTTTCTGACGAATTCGTAGGTGTGGCTTTTTCCGTAGATGTCACGGAATTCCTCGTTTTCCGGTCTGGTCTTATAGAGTCTCAGGAACCACATATACTGCTTCTCCCTTCCTCTGATAAGTTCCTCAATGCATCTGTTCAGACGCTCGGCATCAGCCCTGTCGTCACCGGACGGAAAGTTTTCAAAATACTTCCCGAAAACCACTTCATATGAATGCCTGTCCTCGTTGTAGCATGAGAACATTGGAACCACTATGGCATCACCGAGTCTGGCGATTTTGGAGACGGTGACGAGCGTGGCTTTCGGAGAGGCAAAGAGATTGACAAATTCCGAACCGCGGGCCCCGAGATCCTCATCGGGAAGGAAAAAAGAGCTGTAGCCTTCCTTAAGAGCCTTGATGATGGTACGGATTCCGGAACCTCGTTCAAATACCTGACCGTCATACTTTAGTCTCATGGAGTTCATGAACCAGTCATAAACCTCATTCTTTGAAGTATGCATCATGGTACACATCTTAAGACCGCTGGCTGAAAGATAGAGACCGCATCTGTCTATTGCCCAGGCGTGAGGCGCCATGAAAATTACCGGTTTACCGGTGGCTACCGCCTCATCAAAGTATTCCTTACCGGTGCAGATGTAGTGATTTCTGATGTAATCACGGCTTTTGTAGAAACTTTCGCCATAGCCGAGAATTACCTTCAGGCCGACCCTGAGAAAATCTCTGTAGATGCCGAGCTTATCCTCTTCGGACAAATCCGGAAAGGCCATTGTCAGATTTATCAGAACATTCTTTTTCATTCTGTGATTTATACGCCACAGCAGAAAGCACAGCAAGTCGGCAGTAAAATCCCTTAGGCGTACCGGAATGAATGCAAGTATCCCAAGAAGTATGATTCCGAACCATGCTCCCCAGAATTTAGGTTTGAGGTAATGTTTTTTGAATGTCCTGTCGTATTTCTTTTCGCTGCTCATTCTGAATCAACCGTACCTTAGTGACATGAAGCGTTCTGTAAACGTCAGACCGCGATTATGAACATTTACGCAGATTATACTGTAAAAGCCGCTTCTTTGTAACACCGGAGCTCCAAATCATGCCATTCCTACCGGCAACCTTATCTGAACAGGCACATTTTTGAATTATCCGTATATAATTTATCTTTGTGTCAGGTTTTTCTTTGATACAACTCACTTTTTAACAAGTTTACGTATGTATGATGTCACATTTTAAATATTGATTCAGTCATTAGTGCGCATCTGAAATTAGAATAATAAATGTTTATTCGATAGTCTGTTTCCGGAAGGAAGACTAGCCTAACCTAATCTAAAAATATAAGAGCAATAAAAAGGCACGTAACGGCTCTGGTCGGATTCGTAGCCGTATAAGAATATAAAGCATAGAGTTTTAAAAAAGCCCGTAAACGGCTTTTATCCGGATTAAACCGGCATTTTCTATTATATTTTTATTGGACAAATAGCAACGGACAAAAGGATTTCACACAGATGAATTTCAGGCGTGCATTCAGATTCAGTTTCTTTAGCAGAGACAGCGATAATGCAGGTTTTTCCGGAACGGGAACGCCGATGGACGGTGAAAAGTATAAAAACAATTATTTGAATAATGCGGCAAGCGCAGACGAGGATATTATGGATCATTCCGGTGAAAAGAACGAATATTTGAAATCATTCAACAAGATTGTTCTGAAGGACGCCAATACTCTTATAATCAACAACAGATATTCAATAGTAAGGCAGAACCTCGGAGGCTGCTATCTTTTTACGCTCAGTAACATGAATGAATACTGGAAGGAAGACATTTCTTTTTCCCAGTCCTTTGATCGTGTTGATCTGGATAAAGTCATTGATGACGGGCAGTATCAGATACGTTATTTCCATTTCTCCCTGTGGTCTCAGGATCGCTACTGCGGCAGGCTTGTTCTCCGCTTCGGATACGAGGATGCCACTCACGAACATTCAAAGAAGATTTATGATTTCTTTAACGTGATAGAACCAAAGGTTCCCAATGAGCCGGCAGATTGACTGAACAGCCGTGACTTTGAGAGCACTTCTTTCTGCACCACGTATGCATAGTCAGAAAATCCTGCAACGGGAAATCCGCTGCAGGATTTTTGGTATAAGAAGTCCGGGATGCGCTGAACGGACATTACTGATCGTCAGTTATGTCTCCAGTTTTGGCTTCAAGAGCTTTTATCAGCACGTCAGGAGGTAACCCCACGGAAAATCCTCTCTGTCCTCCGCTTACCAGCATTTCAGCAAGACTGAGCGCCCTGTCTGACACAAGCGTAAGTGTTCTCTTTTTCTGCCCGAACGGGCTTATGCCTCCGCACACATATCCTGTCAGCCTTTCGGCATCTGCAGGTTTTACCATTTCCGCATTTTTAAGACCTGCCAGCTTGGCAGCCCTTTTAAGGTTGAGATTGCAGTTTACAGGGATCACTGCGGTGACGTAGGTCTTTTCATGATGAATCAACAGGGTTTTAAAAACCTCGTTCTGATCCTTGCCAAGCTTGGTTGCAGCCATGTGCCCGAAATCCGATTTTGCATCGCATTCATATTTGTAGGTTTTGTAACTGATACCGTTCTTGTCCAGAAATTTTGTTGCCGGCGTCATCATTGTAATATGTCCTCTGCTGTTCGTTTAATGAGTACATGATTCGAACCTCTCTGCTGGCGGTTCCTACCATTCATGTAAAACATTCTATACTTTACCGCGTTGTACTTAAAAATCAATAGCAATATTCAGATGAAACGCACTGTTTTGGTAATATGATGAGTGACAGGTTTATATGCTGGGCAGTCCGATCAGTCTTTAAGTCCTATCCAATCCAATATGCTGAGCAAAATTTTTGTAAACGGGAGGTGCTGGATTTTCCTGCTCAGAAGTTCATGGAAAATATCATACAGGTTATGGCCTGAGATATTCTCTTATGCTGTTATAAACATATACGATTAAGTGGCAATCGAGGCTGATGAATGAGTAAGTCCGGATAAACTGCATGAGCGAATGGCAAGTGTTTCAATTAGGGCTGAAGAATTATTTCTTAATTCTGACGAATACCTAAATACAACATGCTAAGTATTATAGTTTATCGTTCTGACTGCCACTATATCATGTACCTATTTCAGCAGGTCCAATAAAGTATACTTGCTTCTGGTTTTGTGTTTTTCATGGTACAACTTAATTGCTCTTACCAATTTTTTTTTCTGGCGTATCGAAATAATCATATATATCGTCCATTTTTTTATTATATTTTAGGTTGGATATATACTGCTTACAAAAATTACTGGGTGTGAGATTAGATTTAACCTTGCAATACTCCTCATACATGTTTTCATTACATATAATAAGCATCTCAATTTCAGGAGAAGTAACAATATTAACTATCTCAATTTTTTCCTTGTATGGCTTGCTAACATTGAAATTTTCATTATCTCTGTCTAATACTCGTATAACAGAGATTTTACTATCAAATTGCTTTTTCAAATATTGTTTTTCAAAATCAGCTGCTTTTCTGCAACGAAGAATTTCCTCTTCAAGAAGATCTTCTTTTGAAAAAATCAACAGATCATGAGACAGTAGAATATCCATTATTGCGGTCTCTGCACCACCTTCACAAATACATGCAATATATTTGGATAATTTTAATTTATTTTTCATCTGAGTCCTTCTTACGGTGATCATTATATGCATGAATCATGGACTCATATGATTTCTTCAGTGCTATATATGACTTGTATGAAGGAGCTGTACCTGTTTGAGTTCCACTCTGGTAAACATCACTCTTTTTCATATCGTTTCTTTTCAGAATAGAACTTAGATTTGTGACAGTTATACCGTCATAATTATTTGTAATATATATATTGTCATTTCTGTCATTCTCATCTAAAAGCTCAGGGTAATGAGTAGAATATATTAAAGTTCCTCCATTTTTATTGAATTTATGGTTTTTAAAAAATCTTATAATTGTACAAATAATCTCTTTATTGAAATGATTCTCCAATTCATCTACTATCAGATAGCCTCCTTTCCAGAAAGTTTTCAGAGCAAAGGCGAATACCCAAATTCCTTTTAGAGTACCTGACGATAAATATTTAATCAGATGCGTAGGCTCAATTAACACCAATTCATCTTTTCCCCTAAACTTTAAATGAATAGAATTCTGTTTGTCTTGCTCTAATTTTAAATATTCTATTGAGGGATCCAGATACGTAATTACTTCTTTGGGGAGAATCTCCACAAGATGGGGAATAAGATCTAAAGCCAATAGTCCATTAGAATCAGTCAATGATAGAAGCTCAGTAAAATCAGGAGCATCATCGTCTTTCTTATTTTTTGCAATTATGATACTGCTGTCATCAGGCAAAAAAGAAAGTAAGTCCACATTATCTGGGGCGTTTCTATCCCATATCAGCTTGCCATCATCAAAATCAAGTAAGTTACTACGAGTAGTTTGGCTTGAAACCTTTTTAGACCATAATTTTTCGAATAAAATCTTATATACAGGTTGTCCCTTGCTATCCCTATTTGTGAATGAAATTGTTGTTTCAAGCTTGCAGATCTCTTCTGTCTTTTCTGAGTAAGAATATATTCTGAAGGTAACGTTATTAGCCTGTCCTAATATGCTTCTTACGGATATACCGTTAATTGGACTACCAGAAAGTAAATTCAGAACAAAAATAATAACCTTTAATGTAGAAGTTTTTCCTGATGCATTAATTCCCGCAAAAACGTTTGTTGTATTAAGAAAAACTGTTGAAAATAGAGGATAAAGAAAGTCCCTCTGATCTTCAGAAACTCTTTGTTGTGCATAAAAGCAGATATCAAGTTTTTCTTGAAAAAGAGGCAAGCCTTCAACAACAATTCTTAGAAGCTTCATAATCATTACCTTGTATGGCTAAAAACGAATATGTCGTGTTTAGTATAAACTGTTATCAATATATTAGCATATTATTTGTTGTTATCAACAAAAAATATGTTTATAACAAGAAAGGTTGAAGATTTCTACTTTTCAATAAGTGGATGCGTAGGAAGAAATTCGTAATGATAATGTTGTTTTGCAGATTAGATCCAGAGTGGATAACATAAGATGCGTATGCTCAGACAGAGTGGATATACGGGCAGAATCTGACATGTGCTGTTTCTCCAAATCAAAACATTACAAAAAAACAGAAGACATCGGATGATGTCTTCTGTTTTTCTAAATACTGTTATACGCTGATACTCAGATTAATAGCCCTTTTCATCGAGCTTTCTGTACTTGTCACAGCCTTCCTGATTTCCTAAATCACATGCCCTGCCGTAATATTCTTTAGCCAGAGTCTTGTCCTGATCAACGCCCATTCCGTTGAAGTATAGAACACCGAGGTTTGAGCAACCCTGATCATACTTCAGAGTGCAGGCTTTTTCGAAGTAATTCTTTGCCTCTTCGAAGCTCTGCTTTATACCATGCCCGGTTTCGTAGTAGATTCCGAGATTGTTACATCCCATGCCTCTGTCTGCCTGATTGGAATTACAAACCTTTTCATAGTAAGAACTTGATTCCTGAAAGACCTGACTGTCTTCGTCAACAAACTCGTAACTCTGAGTGGTTGATGCACAACCGGTTACGGTTCCGGAAATCAACATTGCTGAAATGAATAAGTATGACTTTACGCTATTTATGTTTTTCATGTGCTTGGTCCCGTTAATGAAGAAGTAATTAAGATAATTCTGATACCTACTGTCGAACTGCGCGACGCGGATCATGTTGTTAATATGATTATTTACTTCATTTACTTATAATTATAACACATGGTTAACAAAAAATAATCTTTTTGGTGTATATGTTGCACATTTTTGTATAAATAATACAAGAATATAACATATGTGTTAAACGAAATGTGATATATATCACCACAACAAATGTCCTGTGTGACCATATTAATGTGATTTTTGTTAAAAACGGGGAACTGACAGGAACCTGAACAGCAGAATAAAGGTATACAAGGTATTTCGTTTTATTGAAATATCTGTGACTCCATAACGGAATGAAAAGTGACCAAGACTTTTATTATGCAAAAGAAGAGCCCTGTCTGTTCAGGGCTTGTGGCATCGGGATCAGGAGTTAGTGTCGGGATTATCTGACCTTGACCTTAATTCCGTTGTTTTTCAGATACTTTTTAATACCTATCAGCGCCGGCTCACTAATCATGTGTTCAATGCGGCAGGCGTCGCGGTCGGCAACTTCTTCAGATATGCCGAGAGTAAATTTAAGAAAAGCTTCCAGATGCAGATGTCTGCCGTAGATCTTTTTAGCAATTTCTTCACCTTTCGGAGTAAGGAGCAGCTCATTGCCGTCACCGATTTCAAGATACCCTTTCTGTTTGAGAACATTCACTGCACGGCTTACGGATGCTCTGGAGACGTTAAGGAGTCTGGCCAGGTCAACTGATCTTATCCAGTTTTTGGTTTTGCGTATAATAAGAATTGATTCAAGATAGTTTTCGCCGGATTCAAGAAGTTCGGAAAAGTCCGGGAAGTGAGAGCTGATCTCATCATCCACAACCACACTTTGGAGTTTATGTTCCTTTATGTAGTTTTCGATACCCTTTACCGTTTCGTCACTGACGACGTGTTCTATTCTGCAGGCGTCAATATCGGCCTGTTCCGGGCTGATGCCCGCAGTGCTGGTCAGAAATGTTACAAGGCAGGTATGAATGTGCAGTACCCTGTCGGCTATGGCATGGCCTTCATCGGTTAGGCTGATGTAACCTTCTTCACTGACGGTAACAAGGTTTCTTTCCTTTAATATTCTGATAGCCCTGCTCACTGACGGTCTCGACAGGTTTAATTCCTTTGAAACATCAACTGAGCGTACGTGTTCCATGCACGACACCAGCTTGTGTATCGTTTCAAGATAATTTTCCATCGATTCATGTTCAATATGACTGGACATACCAAAACCCTGTAAGTTAAAAATAAACTTCCGTATACACGGCAAAAAAATAAAAAATATCCGGAATGTTGATCCCGGACTCTCCGGGGAATTTATACCGCTTCTAGGTACTTCCGAAAAAGACTGATGCGGCGTATCCTGCGGTTATTATAGACGACTCCCCTGCCGTTTCCTTTATTATAAACAAGCCTTAAGGCATAATAAAACAAATAATTCCGGAGCTCCGATAAATATTCAGCATTCATCATGTTTGAGACTGCGCAGCGGTTTGGAATCTGCCGCTTCAGAAAAAACATCTTACGGCCTCCGTGCTGATACGGTCGTTCATGGATTGCCGTTTTACCTGCCGAAAAGATTCTCCGCATTGTTCATCAGAACCTCCGCCATTCTTTCCTCGTCTGTTTCAAAGATTTCAGCAAGCCCGGTAAGCAGAATATGCAGCCTGTCCGGCGAAGCCGTAATTTTCCCTTCTGTCGGATCGGCTTCTGTTTTAACGCCGTCCCGACCGCGTGATGAGTTCCGGACATTAATATACATGTAAGGATAATCGGTTTCGGTCACAATACTGTTCATTCCGGCATTATATACAGCATCACGGAGTTTTTCGGAATTCATGGCCATAAGCATGGGACCGATCCCGAGCTTAAGTCCGTGACGCAGATACTGTTCTGCTCTTGAGGTACCGCCCGTAAAGGCGTGCAGAACACCTCTGACTCCTCTGATTCTTTTGAGTTCGTGAAGGATTTCATTATCTCCGCCGACGGCGTGAATGCTGACCGGAAGTCCGTTGTCCGCCGCAAACATCAGCTGTTCCCGAAACGCCTTTACCTGAACTTCAATCGGGACTGTTTCCTTAAAACGCCTGTCGATGCCGATTTCTCCGACAAATATTCTGACTTCCCTGCCCTCTGTTTTATCCGAACATTCGTTTTCAAGAGTCTTTTTAAGAATCATGTATTCGTTTTCGAGAGCTTTTAAACTGAAGCTGTCAGCGTACATCGGATGGGTTCCCATGCCGAAAACAAGGTGCGGATATCCCGTTTTTTTTTCATTTACAGGATTTTCAGTGAGTATTTTCCCGAGCTGATGATTTCTGAATCCCTCATATGCGGAGACTGACGGAACCATCATCATTTCCACCCCGGATGAAAAAGCTCTCTGCGCAAGGCTTTTCAGATCGGCCGTTATCCCGGAGAGCTCATTTTCAGGGAGTGTCTTCAGGGTATGAATGAACATCTCTACCGAACCTTTGTCATCGCACCTGAGATAATCATCCCTGACGGGAAAGCCGGAGAACTGCGGAAGTCTTCTCCGCAGCAGAACGGCGTCTGCCGTTCTGAACAGATGACAGTGGGTATCTGAGAATTTACGGATCTGGGACATTGAACACTCCGGAGAACCGGACGTTTCCCGTCCGAATTCATAAGCATAAAACACGTGTTGACGTGACGATGGCATGATACAGACCGTCCGCCTGAAGCCGGTTCTCCGGACTTTCGGCATGACAGATCTGTTACGGTAAACCGTTTACCGGTGGAACGTGACGGAAAATCCTACTCTTCAGATTGCAAGAGTTTCATGCAGTCTGTTTATGAGTCGTCTCTGTCGTATATTCCTTTTAATTCTTCTTTGTCTGTTCAAGGTTATAGACCACGCTTACGTTATCGGTGAAAACAAGTTTGTCCGGCGAGTATACCGAAGTATCGGCGATACTGTTGGACATGAGGCCCTTACTCATCATCCGAGGCTGAATGTAGGTTTCAGTACTGCCGGATATCGGAGTATTGTATGAAATGGAAGCTATAGTCCCCAGATTTACGCCGAAGGCTTTTGATATCTGAGACGCTTTTGCCGCGGCATCAGCCACGGCCTGAAGTCTGGCCTTTTCCATGACGGGAGCCGGATTCTCCAGCTCGTAGGAAATGTTATGGATGTTGTTAATTCCCGATGACACGGCAACGTCGAGAACCTTTGATATATGCTCAAAGTTTTTAATCTTTACGGTTACCGTTCTGCTTGCGCTGTAGCCGGAAACACGACGTTCGTTTGTTTTGGTGTCGTAAGCGTAGTCAGGTGTGACACTGATGCTTTCCGCTCTTATGCTCCCGTCCTTTGTGCTGACGGTACCTTTAAGTGTCGGATCTTTTCCCAGTCCGTCAACAAATCTGCTTATTGAGTTTTCAACCGATTGTCTTGCCGTTTCGGCAGATTCAGACTGAACGGTTGCAGCTACACGGATGAATGCCACGTCCGGAGACGCTTTTACCGTAGAGTAACCTTCAATTGAAATTGTTCCCGGCCTGTCACGGCATTCGTGATGGGTTTCAGCTAAAACTGCAGGAGCGGCCCCTGCCAGTGCGCAGGCTAAAACCGCTTTGGAAAGTATGGATCCTGTTCTGATTTTCATCATAGACCTTCATCCCGTTTCTGGTAATCTGAAATCTTACCGATACATCAATAATACAACCAATTCGGTCGGTGTTTTTGTATCGGCTTCAAAAAAATACTAATATCGAGAACTTGTTCCGATTCTGCGACTGGAACATCATTATGACATTATTTGTTCCTTACAGTTCTTTCAGGTCGCGAATTCTGCTCCTTTTTGTCTGTTATTTGAACAGATGATGCTTTTGCGCCGTCACCGTCCTGACGTTTGCCGGAATTGTGATTTTTTCTTACGGAGCTTCGGTCCGTCATGTCAGTCCGACTCTTTGGAAAAACATTTATACTATAATTCATATCAGAAAAATATGAAAGACTATTTTTTCTTTCACAATATTATTACAAATGTGCTAAAATCGTCGCAATTCAGGGAAAGAGAGAATATGTCATACTTTTTACTTTTTTTAAGTGCCGCAGTCATTAATAATTTTGTACTTGTAAGATTCCTCGGAATCTGTCCTTTCATCGGAGTATCCAAACAGCTGAGCTCCGCGACTGGAATGGGGCTTGCCACGACATTCGTTCTGGTTCTGACCTCTGCCGTATGCTACCTCATGGACAAACTGGTTCTTGTCCCTTTTGACATTACCGAGCTGAGACTTCTCGCGTATATCGTGGTAATTGCCGGCGTCGTACAGTTTACGGAAGTTATGGTCAGATACATAAGTCCGGAAATCTTTAAGCTTCTCGGCATCTATCTGCCGCTCATTACAACTAACTGTATTGTACTGGGACTTGCCCTTCTGAACATCAGCCTTGAATACAATTTCCTGGAGGTTCTGATCTTCAGTCTTGGCGCAGGGACCGGTTTTTCTCTGGTTCTGATAATATTCGCCGCTATGCGTGAGAGACTTGCTCATGCGGCAGTTCCCGGACCATTCAGGGGAAGTGCCATAGCTCTCATTACCGCGGGCCTTCTGTCAATGGCATTTATGGGGTTCACGAACCTTATAAGCGGGTAGTCGCATTTTTTCCTCAGGACAGCTGATGAATGTCCGGGGAAATTATTCCGCCCCGTCCGAACTGCGCGGAAATTTATGGTCGGTTTTCCGGTCTGCATACAAAAGTTTTTTTACCGAAAGGAATTATTGGACACAACCGCTATGCTACAGCAATTCTTTATAATTCTGGCTGTTTCCTCAGCTGTTTTTATGTTGGGATTCATGCTGAGTCTCGCCTCAAAGAAATTCAGGGTTGAATCAAAGGATCCCACGGCAGATCTCATTAATAACCACCTGCCTCAGGTTCAGTGCGGTCAGTGCGGTTTTGTGGGGTGCTCCGAATATGCCGCGGCAGTCGCTGCCGGTAAGGCTCCGATAAATCTGTGTACTCCCGGCGGAGATGCCGTGATAAGAAAGATTGCCGAAATCATGCAGGTACCGGTTACCTCCGGCTTCGGCATGGAGCAGGAGGACAGGATTGCCCGCATCAATTCCGAAAGCTGTATCGGCTGCGGAAAGTGCGCGAAGATTTGTCCGTATGATGCCATAGAGGGAGTTCTTAAGCAGCCGTATCATGTAAATCCGGCATTCTGCATGAGCTGTAACAAATGCGTTGATACCTGTCCCAAGAAATGCATCGCCATGGTGGTACCGGATCCTACCACCGACACCTGGGACTGGGTAATTGAGAATACTGGGGAGGCAAAATAGCATGTCCAGATGGGATAAGATTAGGAAAGGTTCCTTATTCTCCTTCAAGGGAGGTGTTTTCCCTCCTGAAAATAAGTTTACCGCAGACATGGCTATTGAGCATGTTCCTGCTCCGGAATATCTGACGCAGCCTTTAAAACAGCACAGCGGTGCTCCTGCCGAGGTTCTGGTAAAGCCCGGTCAGCATGTTCTTGCGGACGAACCGCTCACCTCTCCTAAGAGTGCCATGCAGGTTCCGATTCATGCTCCTCTCTCTGGAACGGTTGTTTCGGTTGCCATGTCAGGCATCCCGCACCCGAGCGGTTACATGGAGCCTTGCGTAAAAATCAGATGTGACGTTCCCGGTGAATCAGGTTACGGTGAATGCTATGTCAATCCGTCCTATCCTGATTATCAGAACACTGATCGTGAAACCCTTTTGAATCATATAAACAGAATGGGAATTGCAGGGCTTGGCGGAGCCGGGTTCCCTACCGATGTCAAGCTTCGCAGCTCGGCAAAGGCTGAGAACTGTCAGGTTCTCATCATCAACGGTGCCGAATGCGAGCCTTACATTACCTGTGACGACAGATTAATGAGGGAGAGAGCCGACAGAATTATTGAAGGAATAAGAATTCTTCAGTACATTCTCAATCCTGTATATACCGTCGTTGCCGTTGAAAACAACAAACCTGAAGCCATTCGTGAGCTTAACCGTGCCATCAGCAGTTCGGGCATTCCTGAGACCAGGGTTACTGAAATACCGGTTAAATATCCGTCCGGAGCTGCAAGGAATCTCATTACCGTGATAACCGGCATTGAGATTCCGTACAATGCCCGTTCCACGGCATACGGCATAGTAGTACATAACGTAAGTACCGTATACGCTGTTGCAGATGCGGTTCTGAGAGGAAAACCGCTTACCCACCGCATTGTAACGGTTACCGGTTCAGCCCTTAAAAAGCAGGGAAACGTGGAAATACCTCTCGGATACAGCATTAAGGAGCTTATGAATCATTTTGGGTATACTGCTCCGTCCGTTCCAAGGGTAATCGTTGGCGGTCCGATGATGGGATTTACCATCCATGATGCCAATGTTCCGGTCATAAAGACCTCCAACTGCATAATTGCTCCGGGTGAACATGAAATAGAAAGAACCAAACCTCAGGTAAACTGCATAAGATGCGGACGCTGTGCCCGTGCATGCCCTTCAAGGCTCATTCCTTATGAGCTTTATGCATTCTGCGTTGCGAATGAACATGAAGCGGCGTTAAAGTGCGGTTTAAAGAGCTGTATTGAATGCGGCTGCTGCTCCTTCGTCTGCCCTAGCGCCATCCGTCTGATTGCCGAATTCCGTCAGGAAAAGGCGCAGATAAAGATTGAAAAAATCAAGAAGGACAGAATAAACGCTGCCAAGGAGCGTTTTGTTCTGAAGCAGCAGAGGCTTGCTGAAGAGGAAAGGCTGAGAGCTGAACGTAAGGCTGCGGCTCTTGCCAAGATTAAGAGTAAGCCTGCAGCCGCAGCTGCGTCCGGCAATGATGCAGCAGCTGTATCAGGTACTGAATCTGAACTGGAGCAGAGGAAGAGAATTGCTCTGGAAAAAGCGGCGGCAATTAAGGCTGCAAGATTAAAGGCCAAAGCTGGAGCATCCGGATCCGATGCATCTGCAGGTCAGACTGTAAGCTCTGAAGCAAAGGCTGAATCACCTGTCGCAGCTTCAGCTCAGAACCCCGATCTCGAGGAAAGAAAGAGAATCGCTCTGGAAAAAGCGGCGGCAATTAAGGCTGCAAGATTAAAGGCCAAAGCTGAAGCATCCGGAACCGATACATCTGCAGGTCAGACTGTAAGCTCTGAAGCAAAGGCTGAATCACCTGCCGCAGCTTCTGCTAAGAACCCCGATCTCGAGGAAAGAAAGAGAATCGCTCTGGAAAAGGCAGCGGCAATTAAAGCTGCAAGACTGAAAGCCAAGGCTGAGGCTGAAAAAGCTCAGTCTCAGACAGACACTAAAGGAGAATAACACTAATGTCCGGCAACCTGATTTTGGAAAGCGCTCCTCACGATTTGAGCGTTTCAACTACCGGGAAGGTTATGAGAACCCTGATTCTCACTCTGATTCCTGCGTTAATTGCCACCACATGGTTCTATGGATTTGGAACGCTGATTACCACGCTGATAACCATCGTGTCCTGCGTCGGTTCGGAAGCTCTGTGGCTGAAACTCAGAAAACGCAGAATAGCTCCGGTATGGAGAGACTGCTCCGCACTTACTACAGCCGTGCTTCTCGGGCTGACCCTGCCGCCTCTTCTTCCGTGGTATCTTTCCGTTATAGGATCCGTATTTGCCATCATTGTGGTAAAGCAGGTCTATGGCGGACTCGGACAGAATCTTTTTAATCCCGCAATGGCAGGTTTCGTATTCCTGCTTATAAGCTGCCCGCTGCCGATGACAACGTATGTTGATGCCATGCCTGACGCCTATAAGATAATTACTCCGGGCAGAGCCGCTGCAATAATTTTTGACGTGAATTCCGCTGAAGCTGAAAAGGCAATCAGTCAGGACCTCGGTGCCGCGGACTATCTGAAACGGATTCATGAAGCCGAAAGATCCGTCATCGCTGACGGTTTCACCGGATCTACGTTCCTTGTTGATGCAAAGCACGAGCAGCCTGAAAAAAACGTGAAGTTTTTTGCCGAAGCCAAGGCTTCAGATTTTATCTTCTATGGCCTGCTGGTCAAGGTTGTAATAGCCGGCTGTTTTCTTCTGGGCGGGATACTGCTCATCGTAAAGGACATAATCGACTGGCGCATTCCGCTCTCATTTCTCGGAGTCAGCACTGTCCTCACCGCCGCATTTTATTTTGCGGCGCCTGAGCTTTATCTTTCCCCGTGGCATCATCTGGTATACGGGGCTACCGTTTTCGGTGCGTTTTATATTATGACGGATCCGGTTACTGCGGTGTCTAAACCATCTGCAGCCTGGATTTTCGGGGGCGTGATTGCAGTGCTGTTTGTGATTATACGAAATCTGGGCGGTTATCCGGATGCCGTTGCCTTCAGCGTGCTTTTGGGCAATGCCTGTGCTCCGCTGATTTCAATAATGACCAGACGTCGCGAATTCGGTGAGGGATTTAAACCGGAGAACATCAATGACTAGTAAAAGCTTTAAAGACTCATCATTTTATGTCGGACTGCTGCTTGGTGTGATTACATTCTGCTGTCTCTCAATTGTCTTTATAGTCAGGGACATAACTGCAGAGCGAATCAGCGAGGCAGCATTTGAGAAGCAGAACAGCTCATTCAAACTTCTCCTTAAGGGAATTAAATTTGATAATAATCCGGGAGCCGAATGTTATATTGCCGACGGGCTGGGCTCATCACCGAAGAAGGTTTACGTGGCTAAGTACCATGGCAAGGTCAGCGCATATGTCGTTTACTATGACGTAGCCGGCGGTTACAGCACTCCGTTTTCAATGGTTGCGGGCGTGGATGCGGCCTCGGGATTAATCAACTATGTTGACGTTGTTGAATTTAATGAAACACCCGGACTTGGAGACAAAATCCTGAGAAGCAGCGGGAATTATCTTGATTCCTTCAGCGGTGCAGGTCTTTCCAATCGCGTGTTCGAGGTGAAGAAAGACGGCGGTGACTTTGATTTCTTTACCGGAGCAACCGTAACTCCGCGTGCTGTCGTGCGTTCAACCGGCAGCATGCTTAAGCGTATCGGTTCTCTTGATTTGGACGCTCTTAAGAAGTGTGAGGGTGAATGATAATGCTGGAAAAGATTTTTGAAATATTTAAGGACGGACTTTGGAATAAGAATCCGGGGCTGGTTCAGCTTCTCGGTCTCTGTCCCCTGCTGGCTGTAACGTCAACTGCGGCAAATGCCCTCGGTCTCGGTATTGCCACAATCGCGGTACTTACTGTTTCCAATTTTCTGATTTCTGCCGTAAGAAATCTTCTGAAGGCAGAGGTGCGTATCATCATATACGTAATAATAATCGCATCCGTCGTAACATGTGTTCAGCTCTGCATGCAGGCATATACGGCAGAACTGTACGCCACTCTCGGCCTGTACATTTCCCTGATTGTCACAAACTGCATCATCATAGCAAGAGCGGAAATCTTTGCCTCAAGAAATTCCGTGTTCTTCTCGGCGCTTGACGGTTTTGCCAACGGTCTCGGCTTTACACTGGTGCTTCTGTTTATAGGCGGCATCAGAGAGATTATCGGACAGGGAACCCTGTTTTCCGGAATGGAACAGCTCATCGGGGAAGCCGGAAGTTCCATGAAGATTACCTTCTTCAGCGCCGATAAGGGACTTCTGATTGCAATTCTGCCTCCGGGAGCCTTTATCACTCTGGGCATGCTGGTTGCGGTAAAGAACTATATGGATAACAGACTCTTCGTTAAGGTTACCAGCAAGAAGAGAGTGGCAGAAACCACAATAGTGAATGAATAAAGTTCCGTAACCCGCAAAAAAGCTGGCTGTACGGAAAATGTCACGGGGAGAACCTGCAGACTGCAGGTTCTCCCTTTAATTTCTGGAATGAATCATTCTTTTACTGCCGCCGGGTGTTACCCTTACGTTGAAACAAAGACCGGATCCGTTAAACCCTAGAGCTCCCTGCTTCCTGCCAGTGATTATATTCGAAGGTAATTCCTGCGGCTGGTGTATTGCATTTACAGGTCAGAGAATGGATAATAGTCACGTCTGCAGATTCCCGCATGTGCAGGGGCAGACAATCCCAAATATTTTACAATCCGACAAATATAAAATAACTGAGTAGATATGTTTTTAGTTGATTCGCACTGCCATCTTGATTCCCTTGACTATCAGAATAATCATAAGGACGTCGCAGACGTGCTTGCAAAGGCCCATGCCGCCGGAGTTACGCATTTTCTCTGTCCCGGAGTCGATCTTGAAAGCTTTTCAAACATGTATGATATGGTAAAGGACTTTCGTGAGGTATGGTGTGCCTGTGCCATTCATCCTGAAAACATAAATGAAGGCAATAAGAACTGGAGTGACGATGAAATGCGTTCATTTCTGTCACTTGACAGGGTTGTTGCTGTCGGTGAAACCGGTCTGGACTATGTCTGTACTCCGGAAACCAGGGCTCTTCAGGTACCAAGTTTCGCAAGGCAGATTCACCTGGCGGTGGAAGTCGGTAAACCGCTGATAATTCATATGAGAGGTTCGGCCGGTGAATGTCTTGACATGCTTCGCTCTGAAGGCGGCCGTGACTGCGGCGGCGTGATGCACTGCTTCTGCGAAGGAAAGGATGAGGCCAGAAAGGCTCTTGATCTCGGGTACTATATTTCATTTTCCGGTATAGTCACCTTTAAAAATGCAGAAAATGTCAGAGAGGCCTGCCGTTATGTGCCGGCTGACATGATGCTTGTGGAAACGGATTCCCCTTACCTCGCCCCTGTACCAAAAAGAGGAAAGCCTAATGAACCGGCCTATGTGGCTCATACCGCCAGAGCGGTGGCAGAGATTAAGAATATTCCTTATGAAACCCTGTGCGAACTCACTTCACGTAATTTTGCTTCATGCTTTAAGGTTAGCCTTGACTAGAAGCCATTTTCATTCTGTCTTTGTTTAAAGAACGGAACCGTCCTCACTGTTTCGTGTTACGGATAGGTTTTACGGCTTATCCGTACCAAATGACAATTATTGTTTCCGTCCGTGTATAAAACAGATTAACAAAATGTTATAATACGGGTGTAAAACAAACAAAGAATCGACTTTCATATTGAGGAGTAACACACATGGCAGAAGAAACAATTTTTTCAAAGATCATCAAACACGAAATCCCTTCCGATATCCGTTATCAGGATGATGACGTAACGGTTTTTGCTGATATTTCACCGAAGGCCAAGGTTCATCTTCTGATCGTTCCAAATAAGGTGATTCCTTCAGTTAACGAAATTGAGGACGGCGATGCCGCCTTAATCGGCAAGATGATTTTAACCGCCAAAAAGATGGCAAAGGAAATGGGTTTTGCAGAAAACGGGTACAGACTCATAATCAACTGCGGTAATGACGGCGGTCAGGAAGTTCCTCACCTTCATCTGCATCTTCTCGGCGGTGAGAAGCTGCGTATCATCGGTGCAGGTTTCTAAGGGAGTTAGTCGGAGACATGTCTGCTAAGATTTTGGTAAAAGTATCCGTACTGGTTCTGTCACTGTTTGTGCTTTCAGGCTGTAACATTCTTACCGACCTTTTCAAAAAGGACAGTAAGCAGGAGCAGCATGTCGTGACGCAGCAGAAGGCTGAGGAAAAGCCCGCGGCCGATACCCAGAACAACAGAAAAAACAATAAAAAGAAGAATCAGAAGAACTCCAGGGCCGGAAAGAAGCAGGCGAAGGATTCCGGTGAATCCGTAATTGTTGAGAAGAAGGAGGAACAGCCTTCTTCAGACAGTGATTCCGTCTTAACCGAAGATGAAGACTCCGCAACCATTGATGAAAAGCCAACCGTAAGTTCAAAGGCCACATCAGGTAATACCTGTATCGGTAATGAACGCAATATTCAGGAAGGTTTTTCCGAACTGGCAGAAGCTGCAGGATATTCATTTCAGCCGCGTCAGCCTAATCTTGTCATGGTTACCGGAATAACAGTCGGTAAAGGCGTGTGCAAGGGTGCAACTTCCTACAGCAGTATCGTGAAGCACAATCTGGCCGCCTCAGGCAGATTTACCCTTATCGGTAATGATGTTAATCAGCGAATCATGAAGGCTGCTTCAGGCACCTCCTACGCCTATCTTGTCAGAGTCGCCAAGGCTCAGAACGTGGATTACATCGTATCGGGAGCCGCTATTAAAAACGGAAGCAAAATCAATCTGATCCTTAAGATTACCGATATCAAGTCCGGAGCCACCGTATGGCAGAAGAACAGTACCCTGTAATGTGGATTGCTGATCTTTAACGTTGCCGGACAAACGCATGTAAACGGGAATTTCCAATTCCCGTTTTTTTGTGTGTGCTCGGCATGTGCACTTTCTATAGGGTGAAAGTCCCGAACCCAGCATCTAGCGGCAAGGGTTAGCGAATCGCAAGGTGGTCACAGTAATGTGGCAGCTGAAAGAAGCGATAGTAAAACTTCGAACTGA
>JAGAYS010000020.1 GCA_017940385.1 Ruminobacter sp.
CATAGATTTGAACCCGGTCAGTTGTTAGCGGCATTTATGCCAGACAAAAAAATAGTGGCAAATGAAACAAGTATCATAAATCAAAAAGTTCAGATGCCGTTTTCATCGCCTATGGGAAATCCGGTTATGATGGATATTCCATCTCAATACCTGGGACAGTGGGACATCATTTCTGGGAAAGAAAGGAAAACATATCCTCTTGTATCACCTTATACATTCAATCAGGTTCCAAATGAGAAGCCTTTTATAACTGCAGCATTTCATGATATTACAGCACATCGCAATATTTATGAGTTTACAAAAATTTATTCTTCCCTTATGACACAGGGAATTCTGGATAAATTTATTGATGAATTGAACAGTGCTTTTACAGGTCTTAATATAAAGAGCATTGATAACATTCCTTATCCGGACGGTTCACAGGCTCCGATCAGCTTTAGTAAAAAGAATGGCTGCCGTTATCCTGTCTATACGTTAGGGGACGGTGTTCAGCGGTGGTTTAGTTTATTAGGGCGAATGATAGCATATCCTGATGCGGTGCATTGCATTGAAGAAGCGGATGTTACATTCCATCATCAGGCGCAGGGCGGTTTAGCAGCAAATTTGAAGAATGTTACGCAAAAATACAACAATCAAGTATTCATGTCAACTCACAATGTTGAATTCCTAAAGACATTTTTGATTGGGATGGGCAAAGAAGATCCGGAATTCCTGAGAAATCATGTGCGTGTAGTAACTCTACGCAATTACAGGAACAGTGTTAAACAACGTACATTGCATGGATTTGAAGCTCTGGAAGCAATTAATAACGGATTGGAGCTGAGAACATGAAATCTATTTTACTATGTGAAGGTGAAACAGACCAGATAATCTTGAGTTATTATTTTCAGAACCAATATCAATATAATTTCAGCAGTGAACGTACCAATAAAATCAGCAATTCTGCAAGTATAGGAATTAAAAGGTCTTATGTACAAAGGAATGAAGTATCCAACGAAGAAAATGAACTGGTCATCTGGGCAGTTGGTGGGCGCGAAAAATTATGCCCTGCAAAGAATGTGCAAAATTATGCCAGAAGAAGAGCATCTTTGTGAATAAATACGAACAGCTTCTAAAAACAGACGCTTTTATAGATGTGATTACAAATGGTACTGCGAAACGATCCAGTATTGAACAAAGAAATAAAGAATTGAACAGAATTATATATGAAACGATAAAATAAGATTGGGAGTTGAAAATGCTTAGATTTTTACAGATTGAAAATTTCAAGTCACTGAAGAAGGTGGCTATCCCGATTGAAAAGCTGAATCTTTTTTTTGGAATGAACGGTATGGGCAAAGGCTGTAGAAGGAGGCAGTTGGAATATGTGCAAGATTATTGACGATTATATAAAAATGGGTGAAGATAAAAAAGAAGCGGAAGTGAATGAGCGTGTTGCGACGGACATGATACGGGATGGCGAACCGCTCGCGAAAATCAAAAAGTACAGCCAACTTCCGGAGGCCGCCATTCGCAAGCTCGCTGACTCCATGGGTGTGGCGGTGTTGTAGAAAAATTAATCAGTGATTCCTTAAACTTTTAGGTCTTCTGTGATAAAATAATCACAGAAGACTTTTTTTTCAACTGGTTGCTTATGGAAGGCAGTTGAAATGAAACGATGCTCGGTGTTACGGTGTTGCCAATCCGGCGCAGCGGGTCGTATGACCGGTGCAGTTGTGTTTTTTACAGGAGTTGTATCATGCAATTTTTCAGACAGACCGATGTAGTGGTCATCGGCGGGGGAATCGTGGGCACGGCCATCCTCCGGGAATTATCCAAATATGAACTGAAGTGCCTTCTGGTGGAAAAGGAGCCGGACATTGCCGCCGGTACCACCAAGGCCAACAGCGCTATCTGCCACGCAGGCTTCGATGCCCCCAC
>JAGAYS010000021.1 GCA_017940385.1 Ruminobacter sp.
CGGAGCCTGAGATGAATATAGAGTACGAGGAAGATGCTGCAACTGAAGCGGAGGATTAACCACTGATAAAAATCCTCAGCATTGGAGTGCTAAGGATTTATTGATTTGCCCATAGTTACACAAAAAAGTGCAAAGAATGGGTAACTCAAAGTAAAAATTGTGTGAAAAATAGACAAAAAAGTCCGTTTTTTTCTAAAAACGGACTTTTTATGGAAGATTATTGATTAAATAATTTATTTAAAAAAGTGCTGAAAATGGAATTTTTTCCGGTTTCAGTAAAAATATTTATATAATTATTTAATATTCTGCTTTTCGGCAACCGGCTTTATTTCTCTCAGAAGTGACTGAACAATGCGAGGGTTACCGCAGATTATGTTGCCTGAATTATAGATGTTTTCGCCACCGCTGAAGTCGGTAACAATGGCTCCGGCTTCACGGCAGATGAGTTCACCGGCACAGAAATCCCAAGGCTTAAGGCAGAGTTCAAAATATCCGTCAAGGCGACCGGCTGCTACGTATGCGAGGTCAAGGCTTGCGGTGCCGGCTCTTCTGATATCGGCACATTTACCGAATACGTTTGAGAGCATCTGCTTGTATGAAACAAGGTACTCACGGTTACGGTGAGGGAAAGAGGTTGCTATGATGGTACCGTCAAGAGTCTTTGCCTGTGCGGCACGGATACGACGACCGTTTAACTGGGCACCGTCTCCCTTTGAAGCGGTGAAGAGTTCGTTTCTGATTGGATCAAAAACCACGGCAACAGTGGTAACATCCTTTATGCGAAGGCCGATGGATACGGCTACGTGAGGAATGCCTTTAACAAAATTTGTTGTACCGTCAATAGGGTCAATAATCCATACATGATCAGATTCAGGGTCACCGGCTACGCCGAATTCTTCTCCCTTAACGCAGTGCTTAGGGTAGCTCTTCAGCAAGATATCCTTAATAACCTTTTCACATTCACGATCTACGTTGGTTACCAGATCATTCTTGGCCTTTTCTTCGGCTGATACGTTCTGATGATCCTCGAAATTTAACGAAATAACGTTACCTGCGGCACGTGCAGCACGAACTGCAATGTTTAACATTGGATGCATAATTTGTTTTGACTCTACTGTTTGGTTAAAGATCCTGCGGTTTACGCAACGTGAATCATTATACTTTTTTGTGAACTGTTTCGCAATAATTAAGCGGTTTCATTTTTTGGAATGACGGACTGTAGGAGTCGTGTGTATTTTGTCCGTTCTTTGTAATGACGTGAGGTGTCGGCCGATCCCTGCTGTTAATGATAATGGAAATGTTTTTTGCGATATGTGATAAGATACGCTGAGTTTATTTCTTTCGTTGAGATCCCTCTCATCGAGCCATGTAACGGAATGTACTTCTATATATAGAGGAGAAACGCTGAATATGACGGCTAAATATGATTATGTTGCATTAAAGAACGATCTGGAAAAATATGGCAGTTCCGCGGAACCGGCCGAAGTCTACGGTTTTATCCTTGGCTTTATCTGCGGCGGCGGTAATCTGAAGAACACCACTAAGACCGGTAATTTCAAAAAGATTCTGGAACAGTTCGTTTTCTGTGATGCTTCCATTAATGATGAACTGTTCAAGAGACTCAATATTCTGTCAGATGAAATTCTTAACGAACTGCTGGCCGGTGAAGGGATAACAATAGTCATGCCGGATGACGACGAGAAGATTGAAAACAGAATGGCATACATAAGGGAACTTGCATGTTCGTTCATGCCGGGCGTATCGGTAACCCAGAAACAGTTCAATCATCTCAGCAGGGATCTTAATGAGTTTATTCATGATCTGGTTGATATCAGCAGAATGGATGTCGCTGTCCCGGTTGCGGGTGAGTCTGATGATGCAGTGGAAGAGGATCTGCTGGTGCTTTCCGATCATCTCGGAGTAGGGGCTCAGATCTGTTTCGAGGAATGTGCGGCCAAACTGTATCCTAAGGCCGGCGGGGATTTCATCATCGAGGATGAAGGTTCTCCGGTGAAATTATCAGCTGAACGTGAGGAAGCCCATGCCCGTGAGGAGAACTACTGGGCCAGCAGGACCAAAGGTGAAAATTAAACGGTAAATAAACTGTAAACCCATCGTTAATGAATTAATTTTTTTTATGCTGTCGGGAAAGAATATTTTTATATTACGGTTAAAATGTGATATATTGCACAATCATGACGGCGTTTAAAATCACGGAAAGTGACTTTTCGGAAGATGAAAGCGTCACAGGCGGCAATACTGAAATTACATTGATGTTTTTTAATCTTGTTCAGTGGTTTCGGGAGAATGCGAAAGCAGACCTGCCGGTCAGGTTTCGTAAAATGACTGCCGATATATTTTTAACATAAGTTCTGAAAATTTGATTTAAGGATTTGATATGGCTCTGCATCCACATGCCGGTAAACCAGCCAGACTGGAAGATCTTACTAACATCCCTCGTTTAATGGCTTCATATTATGCAAACAAGCCTGATATGAGCAAGCCTGAACAGAGAGTGGCATTCGGTACTTCAGGTCATCGCGGCAGTTCCTTAACTTCCGCTTTCACTGAATCACACATCCTTGCCATCAGCCAGGCTATCGTTGAATACCGCAACAAGGAAGGCGTAACCGGTCCTATTTTTGTAGGTATGGATACTCACGCACTGTCTGAGGCTGCTCTGATTACCGCAGTTGAAGTACTTGCTGCCAACGGTTGTCAGGTAAGACTTGAGAAGGATTTCGGATATACTCCTACCCCGGTTGTTTCTCACAGCATTCTTACATACAATGAAGGCAGAACTTCAGATCTTGCCGACGGTATCGTAATCACTCCGTCACACAATCCTCCTACAGACGGTGGTTTTAAGTACAATCCTACCAACGGCGGTCCTGCAGACACCACCATTACCAAGTGGGTGGAAAACCGTGCAAACGAAATTCTCGAAAACGGCCTCAAGGATGTTAAGAGAGTAGATTTTCAGAAGGCTCTGACACTTGCCAACGTTCAGCAGGTGGATATGAGACAGCCTTATGTTGATGATCTCATCAATATTATTGACATTGAAGCCATTAAGAAGGCTGGCATCAAGATTGGTGTCGATCCTTTAGGCGGTTCAGGCGTTTACTACTGGGACGTTATCGCTAAGACCTATGGCCTTAACATTGAGGTTGTTAACTACAAGGTTGATCCAACTTTCAGTTTCATGACTCTTGACCGCGACGGCAAGATTCGTATGGACTGTTCAAGTCCTTATGCCATGGCAAGTCTCATCAGCCACAAGGATCGTTTTGACATTGCTGTTGCCAACGACCCGGATTATGACAGACACGGTATCGTGTGCAAGAGCGGCCTGATGAATCCTAACCATTATCTTGCAGTTGCAATTCAGTACCTCTTTACCCATCGTGAAGGCTGGAGCAAAGATGCCGCTGTAGGTAAGACTCTTGTTTCTTCTTCAATTATCGACAGAGTCGTAAAAGGCATCGGTCGAGATCTTAAGGAAGTTCCTGTAGGATTCAAGTGGTTTGTTGACGGTCTCTACACCGGTACCTACGGTTTCGGCGGTGAAGAATCAGCAGGTGCTTCATTCCTTCGTAAGAACGGCAAGGTATGGACCACCGACAAGGATGGTATCATCATGTGTCTTCTTGCTGCTGAAATTCTTGCTGTTACCGGTAAGGATCCTCAGACCCTTTACAATGAAATCAAGGAAAAGTACGGCGATCCTATTTACAACCGTGTTGATGCTCCTGCAAATACCCAGCAGAAGGCTGTTCTGTCAAAGCTGGATCCGGCTCTTGTTGAAGCTTCAACCCTCGCAGGTGAACCAATTATCGCCAAGCTTACCGCTGCCCCTGGCAACGGTGCCGCTATCGGCGGTCTCAAAGTTGTAACCGAGAACGGCTGGTTTGCTGCAAGACCTAGCGGTACTGAATCCATCTACAAGATCTATATGGAAAGCTTCAAGAGTGAAGAACACTTAAAGCAGATCCAGAAGGAAGCTCAGGAAATCGTATCCGCAGCTTTGGCCAAGGCCGGCGTATAATTCTGTTTCATCCGTGTCTTTTGATGCGGATGGTCAGTGATTAGAGAAAAAGGCGTGACTCATCAGAGAGTTACGCCTTTTTTAATGGATATCGTGTGCTGATTTACGGCTCGATGTTACAGAGAACGGTAAATAAAGAACATGTCGGTTCCGGGAGATGGAGACTTAACCGTATCCATAATACAGGGATTGGTTACAGTTTTTATTATATAGGTAAAAACGACATGGCATTAACCGTAAGATGTCTTTTCTATTAATATAGGAAATCAGTGTCTGAAGGATGGTGATTCCTGTCATGCCGCCGTAACCTGAGTAATAAAAAATAGTCAAAATATCATCCGGAAAGAGGTGAATTGCCCGATTAACCATAAAATGTGATACAAATCACATAAAATTAAATTGTTAATAAAGTTTAAAAATTGCGTATTTTTAAAATGAGTGTGAAAACATTTTCTTTTGAAAAATTTTGATACATAACCCACATATTTGTACTAAAATTGATTTAGATCAAAAAATATTAGACGTTCATTGGCTAACATACATATCGTGGTTATATTTATACGATATGGACGTATCTCTTATATCTTATGGATGTAAATTGGAGCTCGGTTAATTTCGAGTAGAATAGGAATAGTAATTTATGGCAAATAAAAAGGCAGCATCTGCTGCAACTGCTTCATCATTTGATTCAGCATCATTAAATTATACCAAGGAAGATTTCAAGGCTAAGATTCTTCATCATCTTCACTCTACCCTTGGTACCAGCGAAAACAAGGCTACTTCACAGTCATGGTGGAAGGCTACCTGTGCAGCTGTTAATGAATTGGTTTACGAACGTCTTACTCAGACTCAGCAGACCCACGCAAACAAAGATACCAGAGCTGTACACTATCTTTCAGCTGAATTCCTGATGGGCCGTTTAACTGCTAACAACCTTCACAATCTGCACTTATTCGATGTATGTGCCGATGCATTAAGGGATCTCAACATCAATCTTACCGATTTATGTGAAGAAGAACCGGACATGGCACTCGGTAACGGTGGTTTAGGTCGTCTTGCAGCTTGCTTTATCGACTCTCTCGCTACATTAAATCTTCCTGCATTAGGTTACGGTATTCACTACGAAAACGGTCTTTTCCGTCAGGAAATCCATAACGGCCGTCAGATCGAACGTCCTGATTCATGGCGTGAATACGGCAACCCATGGGAAATCTGCCGTCCTGAATCAATTCAGGAAGTTGCCCTTGGCGGTTATGTAGAAACTATCTACTCTGAAAAGGATGGCTCACTCAAGAAGGTATGGCATCCTGCTGAAAAGATTAAAGGTGTGCCTTGGGATATCCCTGTAGTAGGTTACAACGGTACTACCGTAAATATTTTACGTCTGTGGGAATCAAGAGCTCCAGAATCATTTGACTGGGACGTATTCAATGCAGGCGGTTATGTTGACGCTCAGGCTGAAAAGGCAAGAGCAGAAACCATCTCCAAGGTTTTATATCCAAACGATTCTACCGAAGCAGGTAAGATCCTCCGTCTTGTTCAGCAGTACTTCTTCTCTGCATGTTCATTAAAGGATATCTTAAGACGTTACAAGCGTGCTCATACTCTTAAGAGCGGTGCTGTTGACTTCTCTGAATTCGCTAAGAAGATTGCAGTACAGCTGAACGATACTCACCCAACCATTGCAATCCCAGAATTAATGAGAATTTTCGTGGATGAAGAAGGTTTAGGCTGGGAAGAAGCTTGGAATATCTGCTACAACGTATTCTCTTACACCAACCACACCCTGTTACCAGAAGCACTTGAAAAGTGGCCTGTATACATCTTCGAAAGAGTATTACCACGTCACCTCGAAATCATCTATGAAATCAACCGTCGCTTCCTCGAAGGTGAATGCGAACGAGTATTCCCAGGCAATGATTTCATCAAGGCTAAGCTTTCTCTTATCGAAGAAGGCGCTACCCGCATGGTTCGCATGGGCAACCTCTGCGTAGTTGGTTCACACAAGGTTAACGGTGTTGCTGCAATCCACTCTAAGCTTGTTAAGGAAGACCTCTTCCCTGAATACGCTCAGATTTGGAACGACAAGTTCTGCAACGTAACCAACGGTGTTACCCCACGTCGCTGGATGCTTTCATGTAACCCTGAACTTGCTAAGCTCTACACTGAAACCTTAGGTTCAGATGAATGGGTAACCAAGCTCGACAAGTTAAAGGATCTCAAGAAGTTTGCTGATAACGCTGATTTCCAGAAGAAGTTTATGGCAATCAAGCACGCTAACAAGGTTAAGCTTGCTGCCGTAATCAAGGCTGAAACCGGTATTGAAGTTGATCCTAACGCATTATTCGATATTCAGATCAAGCGTTTACACGAATACAAGCGTCAGCAGCTCAACTTACTGTACATCCTTGCCTTATACCGTCGTGTTCTCGAAAACCCAGATCTCGAAATGACTCCTCATGTATTCATTTTCGGTTCTAAGGCTGCTCCTGGCTACAAGATGGCTAAGGACATTATCTATGCTATCAACAAGGTTGGCGAACGCATTAACAACGATACCCGCATCAAGGGTAAGATCAAGGTTGTATTCATGCCTAACTACCGTGTATCTTTAGCTGAAAAGTTAATTCCTGCAGCTGATGTATCTCAGCAGATTTCTACTGCCGGTTACGAAGCATCAGGTACCGGTAACATGAAGCTTGCCATGAACGGTGCAATCACCCTCGGTACCATGGACGGCGCTAACATCGAAATCGTTGAAGAAGCCGGTAAGGAAAACAACGCAATCTTCGGTTTATCCGTAGATGAAGTTAAGTCTGTTAAGGCTAACGGTTACAATCCATGGGATTACTACAACCGTGACCACGAAATCAAGAAGGCTCTTGACTGGTTAGACAGTGATTACTTCACTCCTGGCTTCCCTGGTGAATTATCAGGTATCAAGCGTGCTTTACTTGAAGGCGGTGACACTTACCTCGCATTAGCTGACTTCAGATCTTACTCAGACGCTCATGCACGTCTTGAAAAGATGTACGCTAATAAGAAGGGTTGGGCTAAGTCTGCAATTCTTAACTCAATCACCATGGGTAAGTTCAACTCTGACCGTTCAATTCAGGATTACGTAGATCAGGTTTGGAGTCTCGAAACCTGTCTGGTTAAGTAATCTGAATTAAGTTCAGTAAGTAAAATTTAACGAAAGGGCAACACGATGTGTTGCCCTTTTTTTCGCTTTGTATGTTTGTTTGCGGCTTCCATGAGATTGTCATTGCTGATGAATGGCGAATAAATCATTACAATTGTGAACTTTATGTTAAGATTGTTGTTCTTAGGTTCGGAATGTCATCAAAATATGTTTGAGGAGAAACGTATGTTTTTCAGTGATTACTTGAATGTGCGCATATGTGTTCTGTCTGCCGTGTTCATGCTGTGTTCATCATGTTCAGTAACGTCGTCGTCCCAGTCCGTGCAGGTGAGACAAGGTTCTGATTCAGGTATTACGGAAAACCTATCCCAAAAGATAAAAGTCAGAGTTATTAATGGAAAAGGGGAAGTTACCGACGAGTTTACCGGAGACAGGACTATTACGGTAAATGCCTTGGGAGGGCAGGCTTACCAAATCGAGCTTAAGGCGGCTGATGAAATGGCGGATAAGTGCATTTACGGCAAAACGGAACTTAAACCTGAAAAAAAAATAGATACCGATAAACTTCCTGCCGGATTCTTAGGGAATAAAGTGCTTGAGGATGTTCCTCGATGGGTTGATTATTCACCAGTATCTTTTTCAACTACGTCGACAGCTTATCCGACTATTTTGGTTTTATCTCCAACTGATGTTACCGTTAACATGTTTTGGAATTACTACGATTATCCCGATACCGTTTCATATTATCCAAAAATACACGAAACCGATGAATGTATGAAATGGCTTAAAGAATCAGGTTATGGTGACGGCAAAACTAATCAAAGTCCGGAGAATGTTAGCTCTTCGGCCCCCTGAAGAATGTTAACTCTTCGGAAACCACGGAGACTGGTGACGATCTTCGGTATGGCGGCATTTGTGGCAAAACATGTGCTGTCAGAAGAATAACTGAAAACGGAAAATAACTGTCGTTTTTGTTAAGACTGGAAAGGGAGCTGTGATTTCACAGCTCCCTTCAGTTTAGTGGAGAAAACGTCTATCTTGTTCCGGTATTTATTTTACGTTCAATAATGCGTTTATTTCCAACAAAGGTATTGAATTTGAATGAGCCTTTTGCGGTATTTGCATCGTACAGGTGCTCAAGATGGAAGAATGGGGTTGTATTCAGTCCTCCTGTTTCTTTTTTCAGGGTGTAAGTTACGTGTGCGTCTCCCGTACCTGATTTGACAGCCTGAAGCCATAAGGCACCGTTTGCGAAAGTTCTGTGCTTGTCGCTGCAGTCAGTTGCGGTCTTGTTGTGCATTTTTGCACAGATATTAAAGGTGATTGTTCCTTTCTTATTTGAAAAATCAAGGCTTGATTTGTATGAGCCCTCATCGGTGATGTACAGAACCGAACAGCTGTCGGACAGATCTTTCCATCCGGAATCCGTGTATTCCTTTATTGAAAGAGGTGAATAAAGAGTGCCGGATTCAGTATTGCTTCCGTCAACCGTATAGTTACCGATAATGTTATCCGTAACAATTCGTCCCATATGAACAGTGTAGTCATTAAGACTGCGGAGCTTTGATGCATACTGCTGATGGTTGGTGTTAAGAACGGCACCTGAAACGTCAGTATCGGCAGTGGTTACGGTATTCTTGGACACGCACAGCGGGTCGGCCGTTCCGCAGGTAAAGCCTGTTTCAGCACAGTCAGAACTTTCACTGAATGTATATGACGTATTGTTTGCCATGCACGCATTAAGTTTTGCGTAGTATGCGAATTTTTCCGTGGCGGTTTTGCGTCTGACTGTATCAGTGCTGACGCCCGGAACCGTAACCGTTGTATGGAAAGGGATCCCCTTATCAGCTATATAGTCATCATACCCGGAACACGAAACTGCAGAGTCGGAAGAACAAGGATCAAAGCTGTTTTCTTCCCTGTATGACGTGGCAGTGGTGGCAAGAGGCATAATCAGGACTACGCCGTCGTAATTACGGTCTGCCGTTCCCGGAATTCTGTAGAATTTTTCGGTGAAGCCTTTCTGCAGCTTTGAAGCGTATCCGTAACCGTTAAGATAACCTGAGAAGGTGAGCTTCTGGTTGTAATACATAGGGCAGGTAGGTGTTCCCGCATTCACATAAGCATCGCTTCTGAGAATGCCGGTAAGACCGGTGCCTGATGAGCGGTAACCGAATCCGTTAGCCTCTCTGAATTTATAGAAATCATTGATTACATAGCTGTCATTGCCGATGCCTAGCGACATCGGAATAACGGTAAACACCGGACTGTAGACATGAGTACTTACGGAAGATGAACTCTGTGGTTTTATAACGGGTTCAGCAGAAAGACTGTACCATCCTGAATCGGTTATTCTGACTCTTTTCCCGTTTGGAATGTTTCCGGTGTAGCCAATCTTCAAATATTCGGTTTCTGTTTCGTTATCGCCGTTATAAACGGTGAAGTCGGCTGTTTTTTCTGTAGAGACGGTATACCCGGAAAGAGCCGTACTCCAGTTTGAAATCTTTTCCGGAAGAATGGCTGTTGCTCCGTCAGTCGGTACTCTTACACTCTTGGAATTGCTGCCGGACTGCGGAATTTTTATGATGCTCTCAGAAGAACAGACGTTCTTGAGATTTGTCTGGTTGACGGTGGCCGTGCAGCCGGAGTCAGGACATGCCACAGCATATCCGCGGAGGTAGTATGGGGCATTGGCGTAAAGCAGTCTGTATTTGCTGCCGTCAGTTCTGGTTGAATCGGTAGGGGATGCCGTCAGCAGGTCATAGCACAGAGCGTATGGAACGCCAACAATGTACTGATCCGGAGTAGAACCCTGGTTAAATTCTCTGGTGATTACGTCACTTGAGGTAACCTCCCTGTTGCCGATGTAGGTGCTCTTGGTTACATTAAGTTCCGTCTTGACAGGGTAAAGGGTTCCTCTGTCTGCCGTGGTAATGAATTTGAATTTAGGAACAATGGCTCCGGTAGTGCGGTTGTACTCGACAGGCAGGGTTACATACTCTTCCGTAAAGTTTGTTGCATGATCCTTGCCTGAAAAAAGAGTGTATGTATGATTGTTGGAGTCCTTTATTTTTATTTCAGTATTTCCCTTGAGGGTGAGCTTTATGCTGTCCACGGATTTGACGTCGTTTGACAGTGTGTCGCTGTAGATGGCCTTGACATTCATGTCATTGACGTAGTTTTCCAAATCCTCGGTGGCTCCTTCCACACATTCATTGGTTGTGAACGAACAGGATTCGCTTAAGGATGCCGTGTTGCTGGTTCCGCAGAAGAAGTACGTATACTGTTCCGTAGGTTCTGCCGTATATCTGACAGGATCTCCGTGGTCAAAGGTGATTCGGTAGTTGTTCTGGGCATTAACCGTATAGGTATGCCCGTTTATCTTTACGTTTAATGTTCCTGTCGGAGTTTCGCAGAATCCGCCCTGGGAACAGCTCTGAACCACCAGACTTACGGTAGGAGCACAGCTTGAAAGCTGCTCCAGATAGACACGATAATAGCTGTAGGTTATTTCGTCTTCCAGAACCACATCCTCACATGCGGAAAGCGTGGTGTAGCCTTTGATGTTGAAGCTTTCTGTTGCTTTGCACTCTTTTGACTTCGTACATAAGAGTTTTGTTAAATCAATTTCTCTGGCGTTGATTCCTCCCGTGAAACTGGTTACTCCGCTTATGGAAGCCTTGCCAGGAGTCAGAAGGTATGCAGCTGCATCATAATCTGATGATTGGCTGTCTCTGGTTATGACGATGTCTTGTTCTGCAACAAGAACCATATGTGGAACCGGATTACTGCTGGTTGCCGTAAATGAGATTTCATTACTGGAGAATACGTATTTATTCAATATGTTAATCATGTTGTTTTTCAGGGTTACCTTTTTCCTCCCTGTTACAGGATCAACTGTTACAGATGATGAATCAATGTAGTATTCAAAGGTTGAATTGCAGTTGGCTTTAGCTTTAGCAAGATTATCCTTTCTGAACTGTTCCTTTTCCGGATCTGAATCCTGCATTACGAAATCATGGTAGAAGTCTGTTATGTTATGCAGATTCTTTGCCTTTGTTTTTGTATGTTTGTTGCCTACAGTTACATAGCAGAACTGTTGACTGTTATTCATACCGCTTGTTGAGGAAGACTGTATTGTTCCGAGTTTGCAACTTATTCCCGAAGCCACGTTCTGTACGTTCTGATAGATGTTTACGGTAGGGGCGGATTTTTTGTTTAAGTCAAAGTATGGATAATAATTTGAATTGTTTGTAATATCGGAACAGGTCGATATTGGAGTTTTTGCCGCGTTGCCGGGGGTGACGTCCGCACCATTGTTTGCCTGAAAGGCAGTCGGAAAACAGTTTGCGATCACGTTGTTGTACATCTGCCTCTGCCTTGATTCAGGAAGCACGGAGTCTGCATCACGGCATGTCTGGACAAATTCGTAGAGTGAGTCTCCACAGCTGTGAGCCGTCAGGGCGTAAGCACCACCCGGTAAGGACAGAAGACCGATGCCCGCAAGACAGTACAGATAAGTTGCTTTTTTCATTGTCAGACTCCCGAGAAAGACCACTCCGCTATTATTAAATTTTAATATATACAGGGCTTCTTTTCTGTCACTTAGTTAAAAAAATGGGTTGCCGGGCAGGAGTCATGATGAAAAAAGGCCGTCTCACTGTCAGTTTTACGTGAGGCGGCCTTAACCTATCTTATTGATAATTTATGTTTTATTCTGGAGTAACAGGAAGTTTAATTCCCAGTTTCTCGGCCTTGTTTTTCAGGTCTTTGTCAACAACTGTGGCAATACATGAGTCTGACCATACGTTAAGAGATGTTTCAATCATGTCAAGTATTGCATAGATAGGGAAGATAATGCCGAGCAGTTCAATAGGTACTCCCATTGATGACAGCAGACTTGCCGACAGGAAATAGCAGCCCATAGGTACACCTGCGTTGCCGATGGCGGCAAGTGTGGCAATACCGACCCACATGATCAGCATGGTAGGACCTATCTGTGCGCCGTCATTCTGCATAAGATACATTACCGTGGTGAGAATAAATGCGGCACAGCCGTTCATGTTGATTGTCGTGCAGATAGGCAGTACAAATCTTGAGACTTTTGGATTGATGCCGTTATTCTTTTCGGCACATTCCATGGTTATCGGCAACGTTGCGGCTGATGACTTGGAGAAAAAGGCTACCGTAAGGGCATTGAACATCCCACTGAAGATTTTAAGAGGGTTCAGCTTCTTGATAAGGAGTAACAGCGGAAGCACAATCAGTCCCTGGATGAGGTTTGCACCGACCACAACGGTAAAGTAGGATGCCAGACCTCCAATCTGCAGGCCGGAACTGAATTTTTCCACACAAACGGAAATAAAACCGAAAAGTCCCAGAGGCAGGATAAGGATAATCCATTTGATAATTATGAAAATAATCTCCTGGAAACCAGAAAGAACGCTTATGATGTTTTCACGGTTTTTTTCGTTCCGTATGTGTCTGATTGCAAAACCTGTGATGACGGCTATCAGAAGAACGCTGAGAATATTGCCGTTTACCAGAGGTGCCAGAATATTGTCCGGAAATATGTTTACGAAATACTCCAGATAATCCTTTTTGTCACTGAGTCCGACGTCTGAGAGAAGAAGTTCCTCTTCGCTCTGTCTGACATAGTTTTCCGGAGAAATAACAGCATAGAGAACTGCAGCTACCGATGCCGCAAGAACCGTGGTGCCTATTGTATATGATAGGGTTCTTTTCCACAGCGATTTTGATACGGCCGAGGTTCCGAGAGTGGCCAGTGTCAGGCACAGGGTTACGGCAATGATTGGTACGCTTACATAGCTGAACATTCTTATGAAAATGTCGGATATGAACTGTGCTGCCGTCATCCCGAACTGAGTCGGGTACAATCCGTTGAGGACGCCAAAAATGATGGCCAGAATGTAAAAACCCATGTATTTCCAGCTGGTGTGCTGTCGGGGAGTTAGTTTAGTGTCGGTCATGAAGTCTCCTCTTTCCGAATACGTATGACTGATTAAAAAACATCGTGTTTTCATTATAGGTAAAAAAGGCCGGTGAGTTCAGCCTTTTTGTCTGGGATTTGAGGTTCTGCGCGTTTTAATTTCCGTTCCCGGAAAACGGCGCATACTCACCTTTCCCTGAATATTACTTGTAGATGTCGGTAGAAATATAGTGTTCACCGGTATCAGGGAGAATCACGACAATGTTTTTGCCTTCGTATTCCGGACGCTTTGCAAGCTCAACGGCCGCTGACAGATTACCGCCTGCGGAAATACCTGCAAGGATGGCTTCAATCTGATTAAGGCTTACGGTAGTGCTGATGGCGTCATCACCTTTTACGGTAAGGACTTCGTCAACAACTTCAGGATAGTAGCACTTTGGAATGAAGTTTGCCCCTATACCCTGAATCTTGTGAGTAGACGCTTCTCCTTTGGTGATGAGCGGGGATTCGGCAGGTTCAACACCTACGGCCTTAACGTTAGGATTGAGAGTCTTCAGGCCCTTTGCAATACCGGAGATGGTACCGCCGGTGCCGATGCCGGCAACAACCGCATCGACTTTACCGTCAAGATCCTTCCATATCTCAACTGCAGTGGTTTTTTCATGAGCAAGAGGGTTGGCCGGATTTTCAAACTGGCCTACGATGATGCTGCCGGGAATGGATTTGTGAATTTCCTCTGCGCGACTTACGGCTCCTTTCATTCCGTCTTTAGCCGGAGTGAGAACCAGTTCTGCTCCGCGGGCCTTGAGAAGGGCTCTTCTTTCAAGACTCATGCTTTCAGGCATGGTGAGGATGAGTCTGAGACCGTAGAGTCTGGCAACCAGTGCAAGTCCGATGCCTGTATTGCCGGAGGTAGGTTCGATAATGGTGCTCCCGCGGGTGATGAGACCTCTGTCAAGAGCGTCCTTAACCATGCTCAAGGCTGCACGATCCTTGATTGAACCGGCCGGATTAAACATTTCAAGTTTGGCATAGAGGTGAGCCTTTACCTGAAACTTTTCTTCAAATCTTGATAATCTTACAAGGGGAGTGTTCCCTATAAGTTCTTCCACTGAATTATAAAGTGCCATTATTAATCTCCTTAGTCAGTTGTACGAGCTCCGCAGGGCGGAGGTTTACCGGTTTTAAAATGATGCACGCGTAAACCGGAAAGACGCGGCATCCGTCAAAATAAAACAGCCCGGGCCTAAGGCTCGGGCTGTGGGTGGTTAATCTATTCTGTCAGCCTGATTACGTGAGTGCTTTTCTTCTTCGGCTTTTCTTTGCTGTTCTTCTTCGAGAAGCTGTTTTTTTGCTATTTCAACTGCCTTCTTTTCAGCAGCCTTTCTTTTCTTCGCAAAATGATTCTTGGTTACTATTATGATGGCGATGGCAACAATTGTCAGAATAACGATGTGCATGATGCTCTGACCTTCCTTAACCTTGGCAATGAGCTCCGGTATACTGCGTGCACAGTAATATCCCAGATATATCCATGCCGGAACTGATATGAGAGCTGCAAATCCGTCCATCAGCAGAAAATGAATGAACGGAACCCTCTGACTCATACCGGCCGCCATGAATATCGGAGATCTGAGTCCCGGCATGAATCTGGCCGCGAACAGTACCCAGATTCCGTATTTTGCAAACTGTTCCTGGACGGAGGCAAAGCGTTCAGGAGTAAGAACCTTGCGCATCGGCTTGAATCTCTGGATTCTGTAGCCGAATATTTTTCCTATGAAATACATGGTTGCGTCACCGATAAGCACGCCGGCAAAACAGATGATAAGCATCACGGTAATATCCGTTGCCCCGAGACCGGAAACGAGACCTCCTGCAACAAGGGTGATGTCTTCAGGAACCGGAAGTCCGAAGCCACAGAGAATCAGTACACCGAAGGCTATTACGTAATTCCATGCTCCCAGATCGGTCAGGTTTTCAATTACCCAGTTCAGTATAGTCTCAACCATTTCTTTATAAGATTCTCCGTATTTAAGTTATGACACGGAATTTTTCCCGTAAACCGTGTCGGTGAGTTGATATTGAAATTATTAAACGGAACCGATGCTTCATACTGTCTTATGCTGATTATAGCATGTCATAATCAGATTCCTATATTTTGATGTCATGCCTTATCATTAGTTCCTTTTCCGTAGTCAAAATTACTGCGGACGGGCTCCGCTGAACTTTAACTGTCTCCATGATTCGAACACGAAAATCGCTACGCTGTTTGACAGATTCATGCATCTGCTGCCCGGAACCATTGGGATTCTGACCTTGTGTTCATCATCGAGAGTATCGGTAAATTCGTCAGGAAGTCCTTTGGTTTCTTTCCCGAAAATAAGCACGTCACCTTCCTGGAATCTGCACTGATCGGGGTAGGCGTGTCCCTTTGTGGTACATGCATATATGTTGTGTCCCTTAAAGTACTCAAGACATTCGTTCAGGTTGCGGTGTTTTTTTATGTCCACAAATTCGTGATAGTCAAGACCGGCGCGCAGGAGTCTCTTATCATCGAGTATGAATGCAGCAGGTTCCACTATGTGGAGCTTGTATCCGGTGTTTGCGCATAATCTGATAATGTTGCCGGTATTGGCAGGAATTTCAGGCTGAAACAGTACTATGTTTAACATGCAGGTTCCCTTGTTCTGTGCGGACTAAAAGTAAAAAGAAATCCTTCCCTCCATACATGGAGATGAAATTAGGAATTTCAAGGATTTACGGTGTTTCAACGGTATATATGTTTCCGTGCCGGATTATTTTAGATCAATTTGAGGCCTTCGTGATCGCCGAAGAGGAAATTGTTTTCAAAAAAATCAGTTTTCCTGCGTGCGTACGGACACAACATCTGAACTGTTTTTACAAAATCAATTCTTTAAGTAACGTGGATTTAGTGTGAAAACGTTTTATTTTTGCGCTTCAGCGGCAGTGGTATTTGTGACATCTGACGGGTTTTAATATCTCAAAGCATTGTGATTCGATTATAGAAACCTAAATATATGTTTTAATGGAGATTATATTATTATGTGGTAAAACATATTTTTGCGTATAGAAAAGATATGGTTTTTAAGGCGTTAACGCACGGCAAAAATAACGGTACTGCTTACGTAATTCTGATTTTTACCTGACCGAATGTTGTACGCTTATCCGAATGTGATTCATAAATGTTTCCCGAAATGAACACAAGGATAGGCCGGTGTTTATTAAATTTTTGATGTTTGGAGTTTTTGCTATGGGAAAAATGATGAAAGGTTTTGCCATGCTTGGCATTGGCAGGGTTGGCTGGATCGAGAAGGAAGTTCCTAAGTGCGGTCCGCTTGATGCGATTGTAAGGCCTCTGGCCATTGCCATTTGTACCTCTGACGTGCATACCGTTTATGAAGGAGCAATCGGCGATCGTCATAACATGATCCTTGGGCATGAGGGGTGCGGTGAAATCGTGGAAGTAGGTTCCGAGGTTAAGGATTTTAAGCCTGGTGACAGGGTTCTTGTTCCGGCCATTACTCCTGACTGGAACTCCCTCGAGGCTCAGGCCGGTTACAGCATGCACTCAGGCGGCATGCTTGCTGGCTGGAAATTCTCAAACTTCAAGGATGGCGTGTTCTCCGAGTTTTTCCATGTCAATGACGCTGACGGTAATCTTGCACTTATCCCTGAAGGCATGAGTGTCGAGGAGGCCTGTATTCTTTCTGACATGGTTCCGACCGGATTCCATGCCGTGGAACTTGCAGACGTGCAGTTTGGTGATACCGTGCTTGTAATCGGCATAGGTGCGGTAGGGCTTATGTCCGTGGCCGGTGCCGCACTGAGAGGGGCATCACGCATCATAGCAGTAGGTACCAGACCTGTATGCGTCAATGCTGCAAAGGGGTACGGTGCCACCGACTTTATATCATATCGTGACGGGAAGATTGAGGATCAGGTAATGGCGCTTACCGGTGGAAAGGGCGTTGACCGCGTATGCATCGCCGGCGGTGATGTAAACACCTTCGAAGCTGCCATAAAGTCTCTTAAACCGGGTGGACGCATCGGTAACGTGAATTATCTCGGAAGCGGTGACTATGTGAACATTCCGAGGGCTGAATGGGGTTGCGGCATGGGACATAAGCAGATTCTTTCCGGTCTGATGCCGGGCGGTCGTCTGCGCATGGAAAAGTTGTCATCACTCGTGGCTTCAGGCAGACTTGACGTTAAGCCGGAAATCACCCACGTATTCCACGGCTGGGAACACTGTGCCGAGGCTTTGGAACTCATGCGTGACAAGCCTAAGGATCTGATTAAGCCAATCGTAATCCCTGATTAAAAAGGGGAGCATATGAAGGTACTCGTGGTATCAGGTTTTCTGGGTGCCGGTAAAACTACTTTCATACAAAAACTGATAAGCCGTTCTCAAGAACGGCTTGTCGTTCTTGAGAACGAGTTTGGCGGTACTGATGTTGACCGGAAGATAATAGCGAAGGATTCGGGAACTGAAGTACAGGAGCTGACGGAAGGCTGTGTCTGCTGTACCAAAAGTCCTCAGCTTCATGCTTCGGTGATGACAATAGAAAGTACCGTAAGTCCCGATCTGCTCATAGTTGAGCCTTCAGGTGTCGGAGCACTTGGCAATGTCATGAGAATTCTCAGAAAAATAGAATATGAAAGGATAACCTTGCTGCCTCCCGTAACCATTGTTGATGCGGAAAATTTTCATCAGAATCTGAAGCTTTTTGAAGAGGTTTTTACCGATCAGCTGAAATCATCAGCAAGAATCCTAATTTCCAAGCCGGAGAATCCGGATCCCTGTCTTTATGATGACATAAGAAACAGAATACTGGAGCTGAATCCTTCAGCATCCGTTTCAGAAAGACATTATTCGCTTGAACCTGATTCATGGTGGCAGAGTCTGCTTAATCCGGCAACAGTTCAGGTCGGAACTGAACCCTCATATGCCGAAGGCAAAAGTCCGGATCTTGAAACATTTACGGTTAAAAACTGCAGCGTTGCATCTCCGGTCACTCTTTTATGGCTGCTTGAACGCGTTGTCCGCGGTGAGTGCGGTTTTATAGTAAGGGCCAAAGGCATCCTTCCCGCAGGAAAGGACTGGGTTCGCTTTGACGTCGTGGGCGGCAGGATTTCCGTGGAGGGAACTGAACCTGTGGCAGGCTGTTCTGGTGCCGAGTGTGTATGGATAGGCAGAGGAATAAACAGGAATTTCATCGAAAAATGCATCAATCCTTTAAGGAATGAAGTCAGACCGTTTAATGTCCTGTCAGGTAACAGGAGAAACGGCACGGTCAGTGATGCGGCGTCAGAAATGGTCAGTCATTAGACAGCCAGCAGTCGTTTTTGTTTGTGAAATGATTATTGTCTCAGACAGATTTAAAAAACGAGTAAAAAAGCGCTCCTTTTTTCTTCTCATTATTTGATTTTTTCGTCTCAAAGCAGTCAGAATGAGAAGAAAAATAATGTTTGAGATGAATAAAACAGTACAAAAATCATACAATATTGACTTGCCATACTCCGGCACAGAGCAGATATACAGTCATCGGGAACAACAGCGTGGCCTGTAAAACATTCTGCTGCGGTGCGGTTTACGAATTTCTTACCGATGAATGAGAAAACTGAAGTCGTTTAATCAGTTAAGCAGGTCATTTTTTTGAAATACACGATTATGTTCCGAAAGTAGAATGAAAACCGTAGCCGGGATTTATTCCGGCGTATGTTTGTTTTTTTTTCGGAGGAGTTTATCATGAAGGTAGAAGCGGCGTTTATTTTTGTTGCACCGGAGACTGACAGTTCCCTGCATGCGTGTGACATAAGCACCCCTGTTCTTAATCTTCACGTTGTTGGAGTCGGCAGTTATGCTGAGGGAGTCACGGTTGCGGAGAAACTTGTCGATCAGGGAGTCGGTGCCATTGAACTGTGTGCAGGATTCGGTAATGAGGGAACAGCTCTCATTGCCAGAGCCGTAGAAGGCAGAGCCAAAGTCGGTTCCGTTAAGTTCGACTGTCATCCGGGGTTTGATTTCAAGAGCGGTGACGAGCTGTTTGCATAATTACCATGGAGGAAAACATGAAGAACCGGTTGGGAATTGTCAGGTTGAATGACTGTGAGCTTATCAGAGGTCATGGTCAGGCAAAGCTTCCCGAACATACTCATAAGAGTTTTACGCTGGTTCTTATTCTTGACGGGAATCCTGAGATTTCCGTTAATGGAAAAAACGTGGTATCGGAGGCGGGAACGGTTATTATTCTGCCTCCGGACAACTGTATATCGATGAAGTCGGAGAGTACATATGATTACTGGTCACTTTCCGTTCATGACGGCTCATGCAGGAGAATAATGAACCTTCTTTCAGAAACTCCGCAGGTTTTTAAGGATTCAGGTTTTATTTTAAGTCTCTTTCTCAGTTTTGAGACTTTTTCCTCACAGACTGATTTCGTGGATACTCTTGCCGGTTTTCTTCTTGATAATTTTCCGCAGAACACCGGGACCGTAAAAGATACGGCACGTGTGGCGGAAAAGGCAAGAGCTTATATTGAAAACCATGTCAGGGACGAAATATCGATTTCCGATGTTGCTTCATTTCTCAACGTTACTACGGGATATCTTTCAAGAGTTTTCAGAAAAAGCATGCACATTACTCCGAAGCAGTATCTGATACAGTGCCGTCTCAGGGAGGCCAAAAAAGAAATGCTTGATAAGGGGAGCGATGCTGATATCGCCTACGGTACCGGTTTTGCGTCTCAAAGTCATCTTTGCACCGTGTTTAAAAAATACATGGGCATCTCGGTAGGAGACTATGAGAGAATTGTCAGAACTAAAAAATGTCGTGAGAATTCCTGATAAGGAAAAGACCTGACTGAACGTTCTTATTCCGGGAAAAACTTCCGTGAAGGCATGAAGTAAAAGGGGAAAGACTCTTTGGAGCCTTTCCCCTCATGATTTGACTGGTTTTATACAGCCTGATTATCAGCTGTTTTCCTGCAGAAACTTTTCAGCATCAAGAGCCGCCTGGCAGCCTGTTCCCGCAGAGGTTATGGCCTGCCTGTAATGAGAGTCGGCGCAGTCTCCGGCCGCAAATACTCCGGGTACGCTCGTAGATGTCCTGTATTTAGGATCGGTGCCGGTAATAATTGTTCCCTCATCAGTCTGAACCTGAGCTGCAAAAATTCCGGTATTCGGAATATGACCAATGGCCACGAAAACACCGTTTACGCTTATTTCCTCTTCTTTTCCGTCCTTGTATTTTACCCTTACTCCGGAAACTCCCTGCAGATCACTGCCAAGAATGTCTGAAACCACTGCATTGTATACCGGGGTGATTTTCCCCTCTGTTATCTTCTGCTGAACTCGGTCGATAACGGCTTTTTCCGCTCTGAATTCATCACGGCGGTGAACCAGATAAACATTGCTGCAGATGTCCGCAAGGTAAAGGGCTTCCGTAAGAGCGGTGTTGCCGCCACCGATTACGGCTACCGGCTGATTTCTGAAAAAGAAGCCGTCACAGGTGGCACAGGCACTGACACCGTTGCCCTTGAATTTTTCTTCAGATTCCAGTCCGAGATACCTTGGATTTGCCCCGGTGGCTATTACCAGGGTGTCTGCCTGATATTCTCCGGCATCACCTTTAAGTTTGAATGGACGGCTGCTTAAATCAGCTTCATGAATTTCATCGCTTATGAACTCGGCTCCGAGAGCTTTTGCATGGTTAATCATCTTTTCCATCAGATCATACCCGGAAATGGATGTTTCTCCCGGCCAGTTCTGAATGTCAGGAGTCTGAATGAGCTGACCTCCTTCAGACATTCCGGTAATGACAACGGGGTTCAGGTTTGCTCTTGCGGCATAGATTGCCGCTGTGCATCCGGCCGGACCGGAGCCGATGATTATGATTTTATTTTTTGACATGAATGTAACTCCTGTTTTGTTCAGTTGCGAAACGAATTCCGGTTAAGTGCTTATTATTGTGGCGGATATCTGTCCGCAGTAATCCGGATTCTGTCTCATGAGCAGTAACCGATAAGACTGTCTTCCGTGTGTTAATTATAGAGATATTCGGACAAAATTACAGCAGGAAAAACCTGACATAATTCTGAAATCTGATTTTTTTACCGGAATGATATAAAAAAAACCGGCTGCCTTACGGGATGGCAGCCGGAATGTTCCTGCGTTAGGAAAAACTCTGTGTATTAATCAAGGTATTCAGCTTCTTCCTCTTCTTCTCCCGGAAAATCCGCTTCATCATCTGCATCTTCCTGAGGAGCAGGCATTGGCTTGTAGGCAGGAGCGTTTTTCAGGAAGAGAGCGTGGGATACATTGTCGATTTCAAGCCAGGTAACATATCCGTCTCCGTTCAGGTCGGCTGAACCAAGTGCGGTAATGAACTGTCTTTCGGCAGCGACATGCTTCTTTTCGGCTTCGATGAATTTTGCATACTCATTCTTGTCGAGCTTGTAGTCCTGATTTGTGTCAAAAGCCTTCAGAACGAACATTGCATGGCATGGGTCAGGACATTTCTTTGCGTGAGCACCGAAGTTCTTTCCGTGTCTGCCGTATCTTACGTTCTTCTTGTCACCTCCGGCGCGTTTGTCGGCCTTGCCGGTCTTCCTTGAGTCCTGCTGTTTTGCCTTGTCGGCATCTGCCGCAGGGGCTTCCGGATTCGGCATGATTACGGTAAGTTCATCAAGGGTAACAAAACCGTTCTTATCAGCATCAGCCTTTTCAAATGTTAGGAGACCTGATTCATGTTTTGCGGCATTTTCGGTAAGCTTCTGAGTCATGGCCTTTACTTCCGATGCATTCAGAGCACCGTCTCTGTCGGCATCAAATTCTGCGTAAGGGGATGAGAACCCGCGATGGTTACCATGATGATTACCATGGGTTGATGCTGAAGCGTAGCCGCATGCAAGAACGGCTGAAACGGTTAAGGCGGCAATTAAAGTCTTTTTCATTTTTCATTGTCCTCTGATGGGGGTATTCGATATTAGCCGAGGATTATCATCTGCTGCAGGTTACTGCGATACTCCTCGCTGAACATGGTTTTATTATATAAATTTTCACAGTATAACCTGTGTCAGAATCATGCTATTTTGTGACAAATTGTAACAATGATTAATGAGTTTCAGCGAACGTATGGAAAGAAGGGTGTACGCGGGATGCGGCCTGACCACAGGCCTGATTGTTTACCGGAACCGAAGAGGCGAGTAAGCCTCTCCGGTTCCGTGGTAATAACGTGTTAAATACTGTATTCGATAGGGTAGTTGTGCTTCATATTGAAGGTTTCAAAAATAATATTTCTTATCTTCTGAAAATCTTCCGATGTTCTGTCACGTCCTGGCCCCAGATTTATTGTAAGTACCTTTTTTACCATTCCGGGATTTGGTGTCATCACCACAACCCGGTCTGCCAGATATACGGCTTCATCTATGTCATGTGTTACGAAGATGATGGTTTTTCTTTCCTTTTTCTGAATGGACAGGATGTCATCCTGAAGCTTCATTCTGGTAATGGCGTCAAGAGCACCGAAAGGTTCGTCCATAAAAATAATGTCAGGGTCTGCGGTGAGGGCTCTGGCTATGGCAACCCGCTGCTGCATGCCACCGGACAGCTGATGAGGCGAACTGTCTGCAAATTTTCCCAGACCGACGAGATCAAGATATTTCTGAGCTGTCTGTCTTCTTTCCGCGGCTGAGAGTTTTTTGTTTGACTCAAGGGCCAGCTCCACGTTCTTAATGACGTTTCGCCATGGAAGAAGTCCGTAGTTCTGAAATATTGTCACGTTTCTGGTTGACGGTTTTCTGACCTCCTTTCCATCAATGGTGATGGAACCGGATGTAGGTGTGTCAAAACCTGCAATGGCGTTCAGAAGAGTGCTTTTTCCGCAGCCGGAAGGACCCAGAAGGCAGATGAATTCTCCCTTTTCTATGGTCAGGTTTACGTTGTTAAGAGCCGTGAACAGTTTTCCCTTGTGGGTGAACTGCTTGTTTACGTTGCTGATGTTTATGTACATACCGTTACTCCTTTTGCAGTCCCCATTTCTTAAGAATCTGTGCTTCTCCGTATTTGAGTGCGGCGTCAAGCAGCAGACCGATCACGCCGATTACAACGATGTCTGCAGCCAGAATGTCGCATCTCAGGTTGTTGCGGGCATCGATGATAAGGTAGCCGAGGCCGGACTGTGTGCCGATCATTTCACCGCACACGAGGAATACCCAGGCAGACCCCAGGGCCAGATGCGTTCCTGCGGTTATCTGAGGGAAGATGGCAGGAAATACTATTTTCCAGAAGATTTCGATTTTGCCGACACCGAAGTTTTTGGCCACCTTCAGATATATTTCCGGAATGTTCTTCACGCCCACGGCAGTGGATATAAGAACAGGGAAAAAGGCGGCAATAAAGATTGTTACGATTGCCGGCATGTCACCGATGCCGAAAGCCAGCACGATGAAAGGCATCCAGGCAATCGGGGATATCGGACGCAGCAGCTGAATTATCGGATTGGTGAATTTGAACAGAATGTCAAACCAGCCGATGATAATTCCGCCTATGATTGCCGATGTTACTGCCAGAATGAATCCCACGGCAAAGCGTGTCATACTGGACAGAATATGCTCCCCGAGAGTGCCGTCGCCAATGATTTCCAGAAGGGCTTTGAATGCTGAAGCCGGGGACGGAAACAGCGCTTCGTTAACACCTGACAGACGTACTGCAAGATCCCATACCGTTATGAAGAGTATGAAGGAAATGACTACGTATGTCAGACTAATTCCTTTTTTGTAAAGGTAACGTAAAAATCCGTTATTCAACATTTCTCACTATATCCTCGTAAGGTACAGGGTTTTCGGAAAGACCGTACTTTTTAACCTTTTCGGCGAGCTGGTCGTAGTTTTCCTTTTTGATTTCAAGGTTGTCATAGGAAATCCACTTGAGTGAGATATCCAGAGTGTCGTTGGTAACCTTGAAGTACTTTGAAGCAAGTTCTTTTTCATGTTCGTGATCGTGCTCCAGTCTTAGACCGCCTTCCTTAAGGGCTTTAACAAGACGTGAGGCAAGTTCCGGATGGGAACTGAGGAATTTCCCGCTTAAGGCAAAACCGCAGCAGATTGAGTCAGGCCACAGATCCTTTGAATTGTAGAGAACCTTACCGATGTTGAGGGACACGGCCTTGGCACCGAACGGTTCGGCAACGCAGTATCCGGCAATCTGTCCTGTTGCAAGGGCGGAAGGCATTTCAGGCGGCGCCATTTCCACAATATTAATCTCATTAATGTCCACGTTTTCCTTGGCGAGTGCTTCGTTCAGGAGAATGAAGTGTGATGACTGTCTGTGAGGGATTGCAAAGGTTTTTCCTTTAAGATCTGCCGCACTGCCGATGTCATTTCCGACAACGATGACGTTACCGTCCCTGTGGGCGAGGGAAGCAAGATATACGTCAACTCCCTGTTCCCTGGCTTTCATAACCAGTTCAACCAGGGCTACCGCCGCATCAACATGGCCCGTGTTGAGGGCATCCATAAGTTCGGTCCATGAACCGAATTTTACGAGTTCAATGTTAAGACCGTCCTTTTTCAGTTTTTCCAATTCCGCCGCTTCAAAACCGGCAAGCGAATGGGTGATGGGCAGATAGGCAATTCTGATAACCTTCTGTTCGGCTGAAGGAACCGCAGAACCGTCAGTCTTTGCCGGAGTGTCTGCAGCAGGTGCAGATGCCTGAACATTCTGAGACTGTCCTGCGTTACCGTCAGAGGCATCTCCGCAGGCCGTAAGAGACATAAGAAGTGATACGGCAAGGGTGGCGTATAAGTTCTTCATTTTAATCATACTGTTTCTCCTTATTGTTGTATTTTGTAATTATGTTTTACGTTGTGTTTTCCGGAGCCGTGGTGATGTCTCCGGAGCTTTAAAACTTTTTTCTTCCCCGTATCGGATTATTTTTCCGAAGAGGCTGCGTCCGGTTCCTTTTTTTCCGGCATTAGGATTGAATCAGGAACGAACCACCCGAGGGCACGTCTCTTTACAATCATGTCATCGACAATCTTTTTGCCGACCAGAACCGGATCGGTATTTACGTACATTACTGATTTCAGTTTTTCTCTGGTGCCTTCCTTCAGAAATTCAATAATGTTCTTTGAACCGTGGATCTGAGCCTCAACGCAGTGATATGAGTTAACGCCCATGAGACGGAATCCAAGTGCGGCATCAACGCCTTTTTCGTTGCTCCATTCCGGAGATGCAAAACCGAACGGCATTTCATATATGAACTTGCCTGCCGCACCGGCGATACCTCCGAAAATTCCGGAAGATCTCGTATTGTCTATGCATTCGCCGACATGCCATACCGGAGGCAGATCCGGCTTCAGGAATTCCCTCAGTCTGTCACCGGCCTTGTCAAAGGCTGACTTCGCACAGTAGCCGAGCTTCATCAGAGGGAATGATGCACAACCGTTTGACAGAATTAGAACATTGTTTTTCAGAAGTACGTCGGCCACGTCTATGATGGCTCTTTCATACACGACCTTGGTGTTGTTACAGCCTACCATGTTGACGATGCCGAGAATCTGACCGCTCTTTAAAGCTTCCAGCAGTGGGCCGAAGCTTCCGAACTTTCTGCAGACGTATTCAACCGAGAATCCGATTTCCGCTTCCACCTCATAAGGAGGAATGTATACCGGTATGCCTTTGCGCTGTTCATAGCTTTCTATGGCTCTCAGGACGATTCTGTCGGCAAGTTTCGCCGCATCATTCATGTTTGAATGACGATGGTCGAATTCAAAACGTTCCGCTCCGGGAAGACGGGCACTTTCAGAGGTGGTTATTACCGCTGTTTTGAAGCAGTGGGCCACATCCATTATTGCCGGATACACATCCTGTACGTCAGCCACCCAGAGATCAAGCGCACCTGTACCGAGAACAAGTTCAGCGGATACGGCATTTGACAGCGGTATTACGCCGGCATATCTGTACATTGCCGCAAGGCCGGAACAGCAGATGCCGTAGAATCTTATTCCAAGAGCACCTTTTTCCTTGGCCAGTTTTATCATCTTTTCGCTCTGGCCGGACTTTACAATCTGACTGACGAGAAGAGGCAGATGACCGTGAACGGCAATGTTTACGTAGCCTTTTTTGAGTGCGCCGAGATTCACCATAGAGGTTACTCTGTCACCGACACCGAAAAGACAGTCTGTAGCGATGTTGGTGGCAACCACACCGGTGAATGTAAAGGCAAGTCCGCAGCGCAGGAACTGCTGCATGATTGATCTCCAGTCACCGTCAATGCCGCATCCGGTCTTGTGGTAGGCTTCGAATACTTCGTGGTATGCACTGATCGGAATGATGTCAAGCTCTTCCCATACCTGCTGTCTTTCTTTCGGTGCCAGGGCCCTGATTGTTTTATAGTCGTCAGGTACCGCTCTGGACAGATCCTCAAGCAGGGTGTCGGCAAGTTCGGAAGCTACCTCGTTAACGCTTCTGTTTTCGGTTTCAATGCCGAAGGCTTTTGCCGTACTGAAAACCTTCTGTGCACCGATTATCGGAACATCAAGTTTTCCTTCAGCGGCCCATTTAAGGTTCAGAATGACTTCACGGGCATGCATGCCGTGCTGAGCGGCACCCGCTGCCCCCGCACGTAACAGGTTGCGGGCAACGATAAGGTCCGCGTCGGCACCGCAGACCCCCCTGTTTGCCTTTGGCGTAATACGGCATGGACCCATGTTGCAGATTTTGCAGCAGATGCCTGCCATGCCGAAGTTGCACTGTGGTTTCTGCCTGTCAAAGCGGTCAAAAGCCGTGTCAAAGCCAATCTGCTCGGCTCTGAGAATCATGTCTCTTACGGCAGGGTCAGGTGTGTTATCGATAACGTCCTGCTTTGAAGGGAAGGTCTTTCTGTATTCATTGACGGCTTTTGTGTAATCCTTTATGAATTCAAGACTGTCATCCTCACTTTCGTTTTCTCCGTGGTGATCGCCTTTAAGGATGACGGTGGGAATACCGTGTTCGTCAAAACCGATGATGTTTCTGTGTGAATGAAAATGACTGAGTCCTCCGTGTGAATGATCATGGGGGTGATTATGATCGTGGTCATGGTCATGCGAATGGCCGTGAGAGTGTGAGTGAAACGCATCGGCAGTGACGTCGCCGGCTTCTGCCGTCCTGATTATTCCATTGATTACCGGTGTTTTTGAGGACTCTGACATTATCATATTCTCCGTGAGTGAGTTACTTTTTGCGGTTTATGCCCTTACTGCAGTGAGTCTGCCGGAGACTAATGCCTTCCAGGCAATAACAATGCTCCAGACCAGAACGGCAAGTCCGGTAACGGATGCCGTAAGCAGCAGGTCGTCAACGACATCCTCGGCAGTCATTGCAAGTGCCTCGGTTCCTTCTTCCTTTATTCCGGTGTAGAGATCAACGCTCCACATAAGCATGCTGCCGTAGAACATGTAGCAGAGTGCTGAGAAACAGAATCTGCCGTTTTTGTCCTTAATGTATCCAATGGTGGAAATCAGGCCGCCAATAAGCATGAAAAGCACAAGTATCATAAAACCCCCTTTACCTTAGTTTGCGGCTCTGCCGTCAGAAAGACGGTCGGCTGCTTCTGATGTGAAAAAAGACTTAAGACCGGCGTAGGCCAGATAAGCCAGGGTTACGAGTACGGCCATCGGTACGCCGACCTGCCACAGTTCTTCTATCATTACCTCCGTGTCTTCAGGTGTCTGCATGGCGGTAATGTACGGAAAATGAAAAGTGATCTCACCGTGCCAGATGTGCTCGAGTGCCAGCAGGAGGGAGCCTCCGAAAAGAAGCTTTGATAGTCCGTTCAGATGCTTTCGAAGCACCTGAACCTTGCGGTTGCGGCTTTTACTGAGTGCAGTTGATGTTAACGTAAGCACTGCGGCTTCTGCGGTTGGTATAAAAAAACAGCACATTTTGGATCCCCGATTATTTTTTGGTATTCTGAAAACGGCATTCAGACAGAATTCCAGAAATCATGTCAAAGCGAAATCTGTCTGATTAGGTGTAATTTACCTGTGTTCACTGGTTTTTATGAATGTCCTAAAAACCTAGTATGAAACTGTGGTATGAATAATACATAATTATCATTCGGTAATCAATACTAATTTAGTAGGATTTTTAAAATAATTTCCGCGCCGGATATACGTAATGTCTCCGGCATTAAATCTGAATTATGGACAGGTGAGTGTCATTGAACTGCTTAACAGGGGGAGAACAGATATGTTCTGTTTAAACAGGACGGGGATGTCTCTGCTGTGTAAAAAATCATTATGTTAAATATAAACAAAACAAAATACTTTATCCGTTTTCTTTTAAATACGTTAGTTGTGTAAGAATAATAATTCGTCTAATGTAAAAAATACCATGTTTCGAATCATAAAATACTTAGAAAAAATAGTTTGTTTATGTTTTTAAGAAAAATATATATTAGTAATGGGTTTGTTGTAAAAAAAGGGGGGTATAGTTTAAAAATTTGAAGTACTGACATGATTATTAAAAAATTATGTGTTATCTTATTAGGTAACTGCTGGAATTATTATGTTTAAAGGTTTTTTTAATACATTGGTTTTTTTGGCAGACAGGAAAGATTCGCAAGAATACTTTCCGTTTGGGGAAGTAACCGGTAACGGTACCCGATGCGGTAAAAATAAAAGTTAAGATAAAACTAATAAAAAACAAATAAAAAAATTATAACTGTATCGGTGTTTTTAGCATATAAGAAAGTATAAAATAATTATAAAAACACAAGCTTATATTCGTCGTAAATATTTGTGGTAAAAGTACAAAATGTAATGTTTTGTTTTTGAAAAATATAACAACTCATATTTATGAGTATAAATTTTACGGGGTAAATAGTAAAACTGGTAGGACGTATGGAACTGTCGAAAATCCGTGTTTCCCGTATGAAATTTGGAAATTACGGGGTTTGCCGCAGACGGTTCGGAAATCTGTTTACGAATTTTACGGGTGATTTCCGTTGTCCTAATGCCGATTATAGTTTTCATGGAGGTAAGCTATTGTGGTCTCTGGTTCAGATAACAAATTAAAGAACGACGCTTCAGACGACTGTTGTGAAGGCAATATGCCGGCAGGCAGTAAGAAAGCGAAGGAAGTTAAGTCGCTCAATCGGAGTGACAGGCGTGTTGTACGCACTGAAAAAAAGATTCATCAGGTTTTTCTTGAACTGCTTCAGGATAAAACCTATGGTGAGATTACCGTCGGAATGATTCTTGACAAGGCCAAGATAAACCGTTCGACATTCTACAAGCATTACATAAACAAGCATGATCTCGCCTCAGAGGTTATGGCCAACTGTCAGGAGGCAATAATTTCATCTCTTCTCGGAGAGGAAAGACTGTCTCTCGGAAATCTCGGATTCTTCAAGTCTCTTCAGGCTACTCTCACAAAACACAGGGAGATGCTGAAGCTTGTCAAAAGACTGAACAGTGAGGATCTTGACGTAAGGAAGAGCTTCCATGATTATTTCTACAGAAGCATAAAGAAGCATTACGAAGGAAAGCTTTACGGATCTAGTGAAGAGGAACTTGATCTCGGTTCTTATGTTTCAGCGGATATTCTGATATCAGTCCTTATGTATTATCTTGATAAGGGAGAGGAAGTTCATCCTGACAACATAATTCGCGTAATCGTAAACATGTACGGTCTCAGAAGCTATTACACACCGGAATAACCTCGTGTGTGTCAGAGACCTGACTGAGCCGGTTCCGTTTTTTCGGACCGGCTTTTTTATTTGTCCGGTATTATTCAGTTTTTCAGAAACAGGCGGCATTAAACCGATGTCGGCGAAACATGAGTGACCGGGATTTTGTCCTCATTGCCGTGTCCATACGTGACGTCAGATCCATTTTTCCAAAAACACTGCCGGCAACGCCGGAGATTAAGTAAAATTAACGTCTCTTTATGATAAAATATCAACTGTATTGCTCGGGAAAAATCGACAGATTTTTCTCAAATGTATAGAAAGTTTTTGTCAGAGGTCCGTTGTTTTACTGGCAGACGGGCTCTTTAACCCTGCGGACGCTGTTTCCGTCTGACTGCGGTGTTATTTAAGATTAGTGAACAGTTGGGTTTAATTTAGATGAATTGGAAAAAAACCTGGTTTAGATTTCTTGATGATTTTGATGATTGGAGAAAGCGCCTTAAAAATGAGCGCGGATCACTGTGGATGACTCCCAAGGGCAGAATGATTATGCTCGGCGCAGTGGTTGTAATGGTTGCCGGAGCCGTATCCATATACCAGCTTAACCGTTATTTTACCCTGAAAAACTACAGGGCTCTTGCCGAACTTGCCGTTCAGAACAGGTTTTACGAGGAGGCACAGGCCAATTACGAAAAACTCATAAAGATGGGGGATGTGCCTGCTCTTTATGAGATTGCCTCTCTGTACCTTGAAGGCAAGGGGACTAAAAAGAACACCGTACTCGGTCTTGAATATCTGCGCAAGGCCGCAACAGCCGGATATTCTCCCGCTCAGGTTCGACTCGGCAATCTTTATTACGCCAGCGGAGCCGAAGTAAGCACATGCGTGGGCCATGATTACAAGCAGGCCTATGAATGGTTTATGAAGGCAGGTAATAATCCTGATGCTCTTGATGCCATCGGTGAAATGTATAAGAGAGGTCTCGGCGGTCTCAATGTTGATGAAAGCATGGCGAACAGTTACTTCAACCGCTGGATTGATATATACGTGAGAAGGGCTGAAAAGGGTGATGTTGATGCAATGAGAACCCTCGGTGCCTATTTTTCCTCAGGCAGCAAGCTGCCGGTAAACATGGATAAAGCCGTATACTGGTACGAGGAAGCCTCCAAAAAGCGTGACGTTTCGTCAATTGAAGCTCTTGCCACAATTTTCAGGGCAAGAAACGATCTTGAAAAATCAAACAGATACTTTTCAATACTGGAAGGTCTTTACCGCGATATGGCAAAACGCGGGGATAATAATGCCATGCTGTCCCTGAGTGATATTTACCGTATTGAGAACACTTCCATTTATAATCCTGAAATGTCGGTGGAATATCTGATAAAAGCGGCCGAGCACAATAATTACGAGTCCAAGCTCATGATGGCCGAGCTCATTGAAGACGGCATCATTAATGGTGACGAGTACCATACGGATCCGTGGGCACTGCGTTATGAGGCCAGAAAACTCCGTGAGGAGCAGGCGGAGAACGGAGATATTTCCGCAATGCTGAGTCTGGGTTTTGATGCTCTTACCGGTACCCTGATAAGCACTGATCGTCAGCACCTGATGAAAGAACCGAAGAGAATCAATTCGAAAAAGGCCATTGAACGCGCCAAAAAGTATGAGGCGGCCAAAGAAGAAGCAAATATGGTGGTTATTGCCGAGGACAAGCCGACTTTAAAGCAGGATGATGAGCCTGTCCGTCTTAATTTTCCAGATGACGAATCCGGGGCTGACGTTTCCGGTGATAGCTCTCAGACAGTTGCGGCTGATGACGTAATTTCTGCTGATGAAGCTCAGACCGGAGCCGCTTCCGGTGATATTATGGCCGTGCAGAATCCTGTTCCGGTACAGGATGATGACATGACCGATGAACTCGGACTTCCTGTGGATGAGTCATTTCTGGACGGTTCTGGAGTAATTCTTCCGGATTATGAGGAAGCCATTAAGTGGTTTACCATGGCTGCACAGCACGGCGAGGCCAAGGCCATGTATGAGCTGGGCAGTATATATAACGATTCCAGTGATTTCTCCAAATACTACAATCCGGATACTGCCGTATACTGGCTGAAGAAGAGTGCCGAACTATGCTATGAGCCTGCATACATGAGTCTTGGCATGATCTACAACACCAAGGGATTTGCCCGTGAGGATGCCAAGGAAGCTCAGAAGTGGCTTACCAAGGCGGCAATGGAAGGTGACCATACTGCTCAGAAGCTTCTTGCCGAGTCTTTGGCAAAGGGTGGAATGGGGGCTCAGCCGGACATGTTCCATGCTCTGATATGGACACTGGTTCTTAAGTCTTATATCGGTACGTTTGATACAGACAGCTGGTATAAGGATGATATTGCTGATATGGAAAAGAATTATTCATACTTCCTCACTCCGGATCAGATTCAGAAGGCCAATGCCGAAGCCGATATTCTGAGAAGCAAATACGGTTCAGCCTGGTAGGGAATACCACGGTACGGTAGAATTCTGACTGCCACAGTTATTATCCGCCAAGGATAGTACTGTGGCCGTTATGTTTTTCTTCCGATGTGTTTATTGAAGAAATCCGGAATGTTTTCTGCGGTGATGAAAAAAGAAAAAGAGGAGCATGCATGCTCCTCTTTTTCTGAAAGTGATGCTCAATGACTACTTACTTCTCTGATAGGAGTGGGAGTACACATCATCAGTATAGTTGACCCTGAAGGTTTCCGGCTTGCCGTAGTTGGAAGCCTGTCTTGCTCTCTGCACGGATATTCTGCTGCTGTCCACGGCCATGTGACCGATAACGGAGAAGATTATGCCTGCAAATATGCCTCCCCAGAGATCTTCAAGAAAGAGGTACGCCACCCATCCGAGGAGCAGCGAGAACAGGGTAATTGAGGAAAAGTAAAGAACGTTGTTGCGCGGCAGATTGCCCACAAAAGAGCCGGTCTGGCCGTTCATTGCAAAGTAAAACTCCTTCCCGTCCCATTTGGTGGTAAGCATCCAGATAGGGTACAGCACCGACTGTGCCGTGATGTCCTTGGTTTTAATATTGTCTGATTCAAAGGTCACCCTGCTGTAATCTCTTGATGCTTCCTTCTGCAGGGAATCTATCAGGGACATTGCTGCACGTTCACTTGCCTTGTCGGCTCCCTCGTCACAGCTTTCGTCGTAGACATGAGACTCAAATCCTGACAGATATTCCGTCTCAAACGGAATGGCGTCATTGAATACGAACGGTTCCAGTGATTCTGTCATGGCATCGTCGAAACTCTTGCTGCAGTCCTCGGGAATTGCTTCAAAATTCATGGTTCCGCCACGGGTAACTTTGTAAACACTTACATTTTTACCCTGATCCAGTTCAGCCTTGAATACGGCACAGCCCTCGGCTTTCATGTCATAAATCCAGAAGGGAATGTAGTAGCCTTTTATACGTTCAAAGGTGTTTTCTCTCTTGAATTTTCCGGGTACGAACGGCTTGAATTTGAGATGCTCCTCGTAGGCCTTCCGCAGTCGTTTTTTTTCAACCTTGAACGGAACGACAAGATCCGGTACGTGATTGCCAGTGAGTTTGTCGTAAAAGATAACGTTGTTACCACAGTAGGGACAAATGGTTGATATCACGGTAGGTTCAAGCTTAATCTCACCTCCGCACTGTTTACATGCATAGGTGTCGTATTTACAGCTGTCATCATCACCGGGGGCCAGATGTCTTACAATTGGTTCCGCAGGTTCGTTAAAGTGATTCTTACGGACGAATTCCCCGTCCTTGTTGAATTTTTTTGCGCCTTTGGTAGCGGCGACGTCATCTACGAGAAATTCGCTGTCACAATACTGGCACTTTAATTTGTGCGTTCTTATGTCGAAATCCATGGCGCCGCCACAGGCAGGACATTTATAGTTTACGGATTCTGCCATTTTGTTTTATTGAACAATGTCTTTGTCGTCTACAGGATCACCGCATTCAGGACAGAACTTAGGTGGGTTTGCGGGGTTTTCAAACATATGACCGCACTTGTCGCATCTGTAGAGAGGGGCTCCTTCAGGTTTCTTCTTGCCGCATTCACTGCAGAATTTACCCTGATTCAGGGCACCGCATGAGCAGGTCCATCCTTGAGGTTCAGGCTTTTTCTGTCCACACTGGCTGCAGAACTTGCCCTGGTTAACGGTACCGCAGGTACACTTCCAGCTGTTTAAACCGGCACCGGCAACTGCACCGGCTGCGGCAGTCTGAGACTGAGCTGCGTTAGGATTAACCCTGAAAAGATCCGTGGCCGTTGCTCCGCCAAGACCCTGTGCCATGCCCATGCCCATGAAGCCTGCCATGGCTCCGTTGGCATTCTGGGCAGCCGCACGCATTGCGTCGGCCTGAGCTGCTGCCAGCTGAGCTGCTGCCATATTAGGATCTCTCATTACGGCACCCATCTGGATCTTCTTGATCATGTCGGCGTCTTCTTCAGGAAGACTTACGGAGTTCATGGAGATTGAAATGATGCTTATGCCCCTGAGTTCAGCCCATTTAGGGGTGAGAACCGTATTCATTTCCGCACTGAGCTCGTCAGTGTGGGACGGAATTGCATTAGGTCTGATTCTGGCTTCTGAAAGTTTTGCGAAAGCCGGGTTCAGTGCGGCCACGAATTCGGACTTGAGCACTGAACGGATCTGATCCGTCTTGTATTCGTCAGTGTTACCGCAGACATTTGAATAGAATGCTATCGGGTTGGTGATCTTAAATGTGAACAGACCGTTGCAGCGTACAGAAACATCGACGTCGATGCCGGTGTTGGAATCCACGATGCGGAACGGAATCGGGGTGGCAGTTCCGAACTTGTTGTCCATAACTTCCTTGATGTTAAAGTAGTAGACACGCTGATCCCTGCCGGTGTCACCGCCATACTTGAAACGCTGCCACATGGTGTTCATTACGTCTTTAAGATTTGCCCAGCTCAGTCCGCCGGCAAAAATTGACGGTTCCTTTGATTTGTCGTATACGAAAACTCCGGGTTCAGCAGAGAGCTCTGTAACCACACCCTGGTCAACAACTATCGCACACTGACCGTCAGCAACCATAATTGCCGAGCCCTGGGTAATGATGTTGTCGTGACCGCTGGTGTTTGAACTTCTGCCGCTGGTCTGCTTATAACCTCTGGTAAAAAGAACGTCATTACTTAAGGAATCGCATCTGAAGAATTCCTTCCACTGGTCAGCAAGAGTACCGCCGATGGCGCCTGTCGCTGCTTTTATTAAACCCATAACTTTTCTCCTAAACATCAGGGGTAAATAAATTCTGTTGCCTTTGCCTCAGGCTGACGGATTCATTCCGCCGGACACCATCGGCCGTATATAATTGTATATTCAGAAATGCGCCGTTACAATTAATTTAGGAATACTTTGAGAGAAATCAAACAAAATGTTTTACTTGACGGAGCGTTCTCTTCCGCTTTGGAGAGAAGTCTCCGTCACAGCCGCCGGAATTTCTGTCCAGAGGCTGATGATTCACCGGACTGTAGAGCTTTATCGTGTGCCGATAACGCCTTTTTTGTGTCTGATTTTCATTTCGTTTAAAAGAATCTTGAACTGAAGTCTGTCAGAGACTTTTTTGCCGACCAGCATATTGAATCTCCTGTGGGTTCTGAGCATAAATTTCTGCCAGACAAGATGCGGCAGCAGGTGATTGTCTTCAAGGTTCAGAATCAAGGAACCTACAGGATAAAAATAAGCACTGGCGTGCATCTTTTCGTGAATTCTCCTGTTTATTAAATCGCATATTTTAATTTGCTCATCACTTTCCAGCATTTCGGATATTACTGTTGCCAGTTCTTCATAAATGAGAATGACCAGTTCGGTTTCCTTTTCGGTCGGATTTCCGCGATTGAGTACATAGTCCATTACATCATCTGCTATTTGTATCACGTCCATCCTGTTAGGATTTTTTGTTCCCGTCATTTTGACATTGGACATGATGGAGTGAGGTCTCAGAAAATAGTGATACAGTTGTCTGTCCACATAGAAGATTGATTGGGCATTGAAGGCGTACAGATACCAGAACAGACTGTCCTCGTGAACTTTGATCGGCGGGTAAAACGGCAGAATTTTTTCCACCAGATCCCGGCGCATTATTTTGTTGCAGAGTATAACGTTTGTCCGCATGATCCTGCGGTTGTCGAGCATGTACTTTCCTGATTTATGGATGGTGTAGTAACCGACTGAATTGCGCAGCCGCTTCTCTTCCTCGCTCAGGTCTTCCGCATATTCAAGTTTTACGTCACAGCAGGCAACGTCAGTTTCGTTTTCCGTTATGGCCTTATACATGATTTCGCACATGTCGGGAGAGAACCAGTCGTCGGCGTCGCAGAACATGAAATATTCTCCGGAAGCGGCTTTTATGCCCATGTTCCTGGCATTCTGCTGGCTCGGAATGTCAGTGGTGAGCACGGTGATTCTGGTGTCCGCAGAGGCATATTTTCTGAGAACCTCCAGAGTGTTGTCCGTGGAGCCGTTTTCCACAGCAACTATGTCAATATCGTGGAAAGTCTGTCCCGTCAGACTTTCCAGACATTTCGGCAGAAATTTTCCAACATTGTGACAAGGTACAATGACTGATACTTTTGACATATTCGAATCCAATGATTTAATCTGTTTGAGAAATATATATATATTTCAATTGTTCTGAAATTAACTGATACCTTATGCACACCGATATTTTTACCGACAGCAACCAGGTCTTTTACTTAACCGCAAATAATCAATCATTATCCGTTTTCGGCTGATGTCTGTTTCTGACTGTCCGTTTGGTGTCCGGATAATATTTTTTTTCACGTCGGAATCAGATACCGCATTTTTTTTGTATCCGATTTTCAGATCGTTTACAAGAATCTTGCGTTCGAGACTACCGGATACTCTTTTACCGACCAGCCGGTTGAACTTTTTGTGGGTTTTTAGCATCAGCCCCTGCCACAGAAGTACCGGAAGAGAACGGCAGTCATAAAGGTCCAGAATGCCGGATTCCAAAGGTACAAAAAGGTCCCTGGTCTTTAATTTTTCTTTCATGTCTCTGTTTGCTTCTTCTAACACCAGAGTCCGATCTTCATTATCCAGCTGTTCAAACATAACTTTGAGACGTTCCGTATACATAAGGACAATAAATTCTTTATCCGTCTCCGTTGGATTTTTACGGGAGATCACATAGTCCAGAACATGCTGGGATACTCTCAAATCTTCCATTCTGCATGGATTTTTCATGCCTGACATTTTGGTGCGGGACATTATGGAATTAGGTCTCAGAAGATAATGGTAGAGCTGTTTATTCACGTAAAAGATTGAATCGGCATTGAGTGCATAAAGGTACCACAGCAGGCAGTCATCATGGATTTTTACCGGTAGATAATGCGGCAGAATTTTTTCTACTATATCCCTGCGCATTATTTTATTCCAGATGAAAACGTTGGTTCGCATGATTCTGGCTGTGCCCAGTTTATATATCCCGGAACAGCCGGAACTGTAGTAGTTGGCAAAATCGCGGAGTTCTTTTTCCTTTTCGCTGAGTTCTTCATCATACTCCAACACGGCATCGCAGCAGGCGATGTCTGCTCCGCTTTCAGTTATGGCCTTGTACATGACTTCGCACATGTCTGGAGCGTACCAGTCGTCAGCATCGCAGAACATGATGTATTCTCCGGAAGTGGCGCAGATGCCCATTCTTCTGGCGTTCTGCTGACTTGGAATGTCTGAGGTGAGCACCTTGATTCTGGTATCTGAAGAGGCATATTTTTTAATAATGTCCATGGTGCCGTCTGTTGAGGCATTTTCCACTGCAACTATATCTATGTCGTGAAAAGTCTGTCCGATCAGGCTTTCCAGACATTTTGGCAGATATTTTTCAACATTGTGACAAGGTACGATGACTGATATCTTTGACATGGACTGATCCGATAAAATATGATTATATAAATAATACGTGAACAAGATATTGATTAAATTGTTACGGATCAATGTCATGCAGAGAATTATTTTGATAAAGTTGATCGCCGTCACTTTTCTCGGGGCTTACGAAGCATTATTACGGCTATAATCAACAGTTCATACTGTTTCGGTATGAAATACTGATTTTTCTGTAAAAATTATGGCGTGACGGCATAAAAATCAGAAACTTGTCTGCGTGCCTGAATTATGACTGCAGGAGTCTTTTTTATACTTTATCTTCATCTCATTTAAAAGAATTTTGCGTTTAAGATTGCCGGACACTTTTTTGCCTCTCAGCAGATTAAATGTCCTGCGGGTTTTGAGCATCAGCCCTTTCCACATAAGCAGGGGAAGAGGATGATTATCATGAACGTTCATAATGTCGGCATCTGCCGGTATGAAAAAGACTTCCGTTCTTAAAGTTGCCATGACCCGTTCGTTTATGCTGTTGCATACCTCTTGCCGCTCTTTATCATTCAACTGTTTTGATGCCTCTCTTAGCATGTTTTCACATATGGTAACCGCCAGTTCCTGTTCTTCCTTTGTCGGATTTTGAAGGGACTGCAGATAATCAAGCACATGATTTATAACCAGAATCCGTTCCATTTTTACGGAACTGTCGCAGGTTTTCAGCGCAACCTCTGACATTATTGAACCTGGTCTCAGGAGATAGTGATAAAGACTGTTTTTTACAAAGAAAACGGAATCTGCGTTGAGTGAGTATAGGTACCACAGCAGATTGTCCTCATGAACACGAACTGTTTTGTAAAACGGCAGAATTTTCTCCACTATACTTCTGCGCATTATTTTATTCCATACCACGACACTGGTTTTCATGATTATGCTGTTATTCAGTTTATGCAGTCCGGTCTTTTTAAGTTTGTAGTATTCGGTGTAATCACGTATCCGCTTTTCCTCTTCGCTGAGGTCTTCCGCATATTCCAGCGTTACGTTGCAGCAGGCAACGTCGGCTCCACTTTTCGTTATGGCTTTATACATTACTTCGCACATGTCCGGTGCGAACCAGTCATCGGAGTCGCAGAACATGATATATTCTCCGGAAGAGGCTTTTATGCCCATGTTTCTGGCTGCCTGTATGCTTGGAATGTCCGAAGTCAGTACCATTATTCGGGGATCTTTGGCGGCATATTGCCTGAGAACTTCCAGACTACCGTCCGTGGAGCCGTTTTCCACGACGACTATGTCAATGTCGCAAAATGTCTGTCCCATAAGGCTTTCCAGACATTTTGGCAGATATTTTTCAACATTGTGGCAAGGTACGATGATTGATATTTTTGACATGTTTTATTCCTGTGCTTATTTTTGTTATTTTTTTTCCGTCATTATTATCTTTCTGTTAAAGATACGGAATTTGTTTCTTTGTATAGCTGAAAATTTAGACTGTAATAGTATATTTATTGAAATTCCTGTGTCAATGGATGGTCGTGACTATGTATGAAAAGTTACTGTTACATCACTGATTAATTAAGTAACGGCATCAGATTTCAATGTCCGTGCATGAGACGGACGGCTTTTTACGGATCTGCAGATAAATATATAAGATGTAAAAATCATTCGTATGGTATACTTTCTTTAAGATTGAACTGTTATGTGCTTTTAAAGAACAAGTCACGGAGTGCCGCTCCTGTAGAGGATAGGAAAGTTTAAGGATGGAATCAATTATGGTCAACGATGCAAACGAATTCAATTCTGAGGATGGCAGTACTGCTGATGAACAGGAAAAGCTTCTTTCTGAAGTGAATGATCTTCTTGCTTCAGTTAAGGTTAAGGAGGCCAACGGTGACCGTTTCCCGCTTGAGCTTCTTCCGGCAATTGCCAAAAATCCGGATAATTTCAGGCTTCTTACCAGAATTCCGTATACAAGATTCGGTATAGGTACAAAGTCCATAAAGCTGCATGAACCCGGCGGGGATGAAAAGTCCATGGTCATTCTTGATACTGAAACCACAGGTCTTGATCCTCATACCTCAAAAATAATCGAGCTGGCCATGGTGAAGGTGAAATATTCTCCGGCTCTGGGTCTGGTCACCTCAATAGAAGCGGTTTATGATGAACTTGAGGATCCGTATGAGCCGCTTGCACCTGAGGTTGTCCGCATAACCGGCATAACCAACGATGACGTGGCTGGTAAGAAGATTGACGAGGGGGCGGTCTGCGCTCTTCTGGCGGACAATCCGCTGATTGTGGCTCATAATGCCGCTTTTGACAGAAACATGTTTGAAAAGCGCTTTGCCCATCTCTCCAGCCTGTGCAGTCTGCCGTGGGGATGTACGCTGAGCGAAATAAAGTGGAGTACGCTTGATGACCGCATTTCTTCAGTAAAGCAGGAGGCCATAGCCTCCGCAACCGGATATTTCTACGATGCCCACAGGGCGTCCACCGACTGTTTGGCTCTGCTGTGGCTGCTTAATAACGTTCAGGGGGCACTTACGGCTCTTTTAAACAGTGTTGATTCACTCACTTATACCATAAGGGCACTGGGGGCTCCGTTTGAATGCAGAACGGCACTTAAGAATAACGGCTATGCGTGGTATGATTCATCAAGAAACAGAAATCAGTCACCGTGGTGGGTGAGCTGTGACAAGTACTGGTATAAGACGGTGAGATCCGCAGAAGATTATCAGAGGGAAATTGAGTTTCTGACGGAGCTTTACCATCCGATGATTACTCCTGAAAATCAGGGGGTGTTCAGTATGGCGTCATCGGCCTATACCAGATACAAATAGCAGATACGTTCAGTTCCGGTTTATCCGGTATGGAGCAGGCTTATGGCACATGAGTATAATCGTTTTCCTTTGGAGCTCATTCCTGAGATTGTTGCACATCCTGAGGACTACAGGGTTCTGAGCCGTGTTCCTTATACGGAATATGCTGACGGCTCGCATTTTCCGCTTGTATTCAGGGAAACACCGGAACCTGCCCAATCCTTTGTTTTTCTGGAAATGACGACTGCCGGAACCAGAAGACACGATTCCATTCTGGAACTGGTGCTGATAAAGTGTTCTTTCCTTCCCGACAGCGGCGAGATAGTCAGCATCGACAGAATGGTTCACAGTTATGAGGCCCCGCGGTATCAGATTCCTTCATATATATCAAAAGCCACCGGCATAACGAATGAAAGCATCAGCGGTCAGTCCTTCGACTATCGTGAGATTGAGTCACTTATGCGTGATGATCCGATAATTGTTTCCACCAGGGGGGTTAGGGCCCGTGAATTCTTTGAAAGAAGATTCAGTTCACTCAGGGGGTTCCGCTGGGTTAATTCCGTGTATGACGTCAGATGGGAAAAAATTGATGCCAGACTTTCAGCCGGAAGTCCTCTGCAGATAAGCTGTGAGAGACTGGGATTCTTTTATCGTAATAACCGCATTGTCGAAACCGCACTGGTTAATCTGTGGCTTTTCAGCTACTTAAAGGGGGCTGTGTCTGAGCTTATAAAAGCTTCATCCAGAGTCGAGTATCTTGTGTGGGCTTACACTGCAAGGTTTGAAGTGAAGGAGGAACTGAAATTCAGCGGTTATCAGTGGAACAGGGAACGTAAGTGCTGGTACAAGCATGTTTATACTGACGAGGAGGTCAGGGCGGAGACAGACTATCTCAGAGAGAAATGTTCAACACCGGATGCCGTGAAGGTGGAGGTACTGGACAGCCGAAAAGGGGACTCGCAAAAGTAACGTAATTGACAGTCACTGAAAGGATAAAAATAAGGAGAAGTCTGACAGGCCTTCTCCTTATTTGTTTTTTTATTACCTGCCTTTGTACATACCTGTTGTTATCCGGTAATTACTGCGGCAGGTGGTTGGCACACGTTCCGTCTATCAGAGATGTTTTACGCGGCGACGTACTTCTTCCTGCTTTCCGCAGTTGAAAGGTCTGGTGTCCGGAGCACCGAGATAACCGCATACACGACGGATTACTGAAGCCTTGTTAGGGTTGCAGTTGCCGCACTTAGGACAAACGAAGCCCTTGCTGGTACATTCGAATTCACCCTTGTAGCCGCATTCGTAGCATTCATCAATAGGAGTATTGGTGCCGTAATAAGGAACCTTGTCATATGAGTAGTTCCATACATCCTCTATTGCTTCAGGGTTTCTCTGCAGGTTAGGGAATTCGCCGTAGCAGATAAAGCCGCCTGACGCAAGTTCAGGATATGGCTGCTCGAAGTCAATTTTCGCATAAGGGTCAACCTTCTTTTCCACGTCAAGATGGAAGCTGTTGGTGTAGTACCCCTTGTCGGTTACGCCCTTGATAATGCCGAATTCCTTGGTGTCAAGCTTGCAGAAACGGTTGCAGAGGTTTTCTGAAGGAGTACTGTAAAGACTGAAGCCGTAGCCTGTCTGCTGCTTCCAGCGGACAGTGGCATCGTGCAGCGTCTTAACAATCTGAACGCCTTTCTGACGTAAAACCTCGTCATCAAAGATGTGCTTCTCGTTGCCGTACAGTGCATTGATGGTTTCATGAATGCCGATGTAACCGAGGGATACGGTGGCACGGCCGTTCTTGAATATTTCTGAAACCTTGTCGTCAGCCTTAAGTCTTACACCGCAGGCTCCTTCCATGTAGAGGATAGGTGCAACCTTTGCCTGAACGTTGTCCAGACGGTGAATTCTTTCCATTAATGCCTTGAAGCAGAGATCCAGTCTCTTGTCGAGAATTCTGTAGAATTCGGCTTCATCACCGTGAGCTTCAATGGCAATACGAGGCAGGTTGAGACTTACAACGCCGAGGTTGTTACGGCCGTCGTGCTCTTCCTGATGAGTTTCGGCATTGATGTAAGGGCTGAGGAAGCTTCTGCATCCCATTGGGGCCTTGAATGAACCGGTTACGCGGAGTACCTGATCGTAGTTGAGGATGTCAGGGTACATACGCTTTGAAGTACATTCCAGAGCCAGCTGCTTGATATCGTAGTTTGGATCATCCTTTTCAAGGTTAAGACCGCGCTTGATGGTAAACACCAGCTTAGGGAATACTGCAGTCTTGTGGTTCTTGCCGAGACCTGCGATTCTGTTCTTGAGAATTGACTGCTGAATGAGTCTTGATTCCCATGAGGTACCGAGGCCGAAGCCCAAGGTAACGAACGGAGTCTGACCGTTGGCGGTGTGCAGAGTGTTTACTTCATATTCCAGTGACTGGAATGCGTCATAGCATTCCTTTTCGGTTCTGGCACGTGCATAGCTCTCAACGTCAGGAATGTTCCATTCCCTGGCAACTGCAAGGTGCTTGTTATAGCTGCTGGTTACGTACGGAGCCAGAACTTCATCAATACGGTTGATGGTGGTACCGCCATAGATATGGCTTGCAACCTGGGCAATAATCTGTGCGGTAACGGCTGTGGCTGTGCAGATTGAACGCGGAGTTTCAATTTCTGCGTTACCCATTTTGAAACCGTGAGTAAGCATGCCCTTGATATCGATGAGCATGCAGTTAAACATAGGGAACAGAGGTGAGTAGTCGAGGTCGTGGAAGTGAATTTCACCCTTTTCGTGAGCAATTACGACATCACTAGGAAGCATGTGCTGTTTTGCATAGTGCTTGGCCACGATACCTGCCAGAAGGTCTCTCTGGGTAGGAATTACACGACTGTCTTTATTGGCGTTTTCGTTAAGGATTTCAGGATTGTTCTGTTCGATGAGACTTTCGATGTCATGAATGAGATCACTCTGCTTTTCACGCATGCGGTCCCTGTCATGGCGGTACTCGATGTACGCACGGGCAATCTGTTTAAACTTGGAAGCCATCAGCTGGTCTTCTACGAGCTTCTGAATTTCGCTGATTTCGATTTCGGTTCTGTCCTTGATAAGACCGAATACCTTGGATTCGATATTAGCGGCAAAATTCAGATCACGAACTCCGCAGGCTTCTGCAGCCTTGGAGACCGCATTAACAATACGGATACCGTCATAAGGTACCCGATTACCGTCACGTTTGATTACAGTAATTTTTGCTTCCACTTTAACATCTCTCCGTTTTTTTCGTCCTCAGTAAAAGATAAAGTGTTTACCTTTTTTGACAACTGGGACGGTTTTATATTTTTAAACTCTCTCTTTTTTTATATTTAGGCTTTGTCCGGTGCCCCGGGGCGACATGTACGGGTACTGTCCTGATATTGATTTCTATTAATCAGTCTGCGCTGTTCATCCGTCCGTAAAGGTGGGCCGTAAGTATATTTATTTTATATATATTTACGCTTGTTTCGCTTAACAGTACCGGTTTGCACGCCAAAGGTCTTTTTCAAATTTTCTGCCTGAAAATCAGACGCGGAAAATTTTTGAATGCCTTGCATACTTTGATTATAGCAAGCTGGGCGTGGTTGCCTTTTTTTCGGAGTGCAATTTAGCAATTTTTTTTGAGCGTGACAACAAAAAAAATTTTTATATTTTTAATTGCAGAAAAATTGACTGAGATCAATGTTTTTCTTTAACGTATTGATAACACGATGTTTGTGGTAATTTTGCTTAAAAAATGACAGGCTGTAATCTGCCCTTCCTAAATATTGTGTTATGATTTTTAAAATAAATGTGTTAACCACTACATATAGTAGTGTCAAAAACATAATATACAAAATAAAAAATATTCGTATACTAAAATATTATAATGATTTTTTGAACTGACAATAGTTTGAAAACGTTGTCATACAGGTGATTTTGAAACAATGGAAATATCTGTATATAAATATTATAATTTAATAGATACAATATATTAGATGTAAAAAGGGACTCTATACCTAGTCTAATATGCGTAATTTAATCAGGTGAACGTTCTGCAAAAAGACATAATCCGGTTTTTCAGTTTTCCGAATCTTAAGGAAGTCCCGTGACGCTGCACGGGAACATGTCCGGAGATCAATGTGAAAAAAGAAGGAACCGCTGCGCAAATTCGCCGGTGACTATGGATGTTACCAGGTCAGGTTCAGACAGACCGGCTCTGTTTTTAAGAAAACAGGCGCATTCTTCGCAATCCAGACCTGAAGTGAAGCGATCTGATTCGCTCATGTGACTGATGTGCCACAGTTCGTATGAGCAGTACTGATTATCGTGGGCGTAAGGGCGGAAGAATCCGAATTTTTGCATGTTGGCCGTGAGCCATTTCCCGACATTCTTCTGGCTGCCGCTGGTGTAGCATCTGTTTGTCAGATCCAGTTCCTCATTGCATGCAAGGGCATCCGGGTCGTAAACGTCCAGATCCGTACCCCAGTGGTGACGTGACATTCCCGGCACGGCACTGAAAAACATAATGGTTCTTATAAGTTCTTCTTTTGACATGGTGCCGATGTCTACGGGATGTTCATTCCTATCCAGTACCGGGCGGATACCGGCAATCTTTTCCTCAAAAATAATCTTCTGCCGCTCAAAGTTTCTGAATGAGGAGGCAATTGACAGATTAATGCCGTCCTTCAGGGCCTCATTCCTCATTTCAAGGAAAGCTTCCCGGGTCGCGGGAGTGACCATGAAGGAGCGGTTGTTAAGAATCAGAGCGGTCAGATGTTTATCAGTGAGTCCGTGAATTATTTCCGGATCCGCATAGTTAATTTCAGTCATGTTTTTATTGGTCGGAGGTGTTTTTACTGACGGGATGACGGTCACTGGCGGTCATTCCCTTTCCGGAAATAATTCTGACACCAATTAAAAGTTTTGTAAAATCCCGAAAGTGTTTCTTTCGCTAAAAGATGACTGAAATCAGGGACTTTTCCGGCAAAAAATCCGGATGCGGTATTATTCATGTGGCATATCTTCTTGTTTTCTTATATTGCAAAACGCACCGGAATGAACGAAAATGCACGTGACAGGATCGGGGAGAGAGTGAAATATCATTTCCCCGTATAACAAATGCCGGATACCGATATATTATTGTGGTTCCGGATACAAAGAAACGTTAATGACTGATAACACATGACTGACGCTGACTATGGTCACGCCGTCATTGAGGCTGCTCAGGTGACCCGCACTGACACGGCGAATCGGTTGCTGATCTGCCTGAATAAAATGTTTGTTCCGTAAACAGAAGCGGAATGCACTAACTGACACATATATATGTACAAATGAACAGCACGTCGTGAAGTCGGTGTCTGACAGGCTTTTTTTTCTGTTTTTCACGATTTCGGGTGCAGTGAGGAAACGGCAATGCATGATGACAGTAAAAATTCGGTTGTTGGCTTGATGAAAGCCGGTACATCCGCCGGGGAGTTTTCTCTCGCGGTACCTGGATCCGCATGCGGATTTATTGGTTTATGCATGGTATTTGCAACGACTTTTATCTCTTTTGTTTTTATGAACTGTGCTAGTGCCGACGACACTTCTCCGGATGCTGAGGCATATGCAGACAGTGCTGCTGTTGCCGAAGAGCATAAGAACAGGGACACTTCCTATAACGTGATTATCAAGAAAATTCCGAACCTGAAGAAAAACTCAAAGAGCAGGGAATATCAGAAGCGTGAAATCGTGCGACTGACCAATCTCAGCCGGGACGTCTGTGATACTTACGGAAACGGTGAGCCCGAAAAAATCATATGCAATAATCCAAAGCTCATGTATCTTGAATCTGAATATCTTCGCTATCTGGGATTGAAGTATGACGAGCACGGCTGTGTGTTCGGATGTGCCCTGCACAGAGGTCGTCTGCAGACCTGCTCGGAACACAGGTTCAGTGCCAGCTGCGTGGAAAATTATTTTGACGTGCTGATAGCTGAGGAACGCATAGATCAGGGAATGGAGGAAAAGCAGGAAATGGTTCTTGACTGCATCCCCGTGGCGGAAGAGCCTGTTTTTAATGATCTGTCTGAAGAGGAAAAGCATCAGCTGATAATTTTGAATATGTATTCCACACAGATGCCAATCGGGCATTTCAGCATAAAAGGGCGTAATTACAGCGTATATGGTTTCCCTCAGTTCAAGGGACAGTATCTGAGGGATATGAACAGCCTCTGCTACGACTGTGATTACAACAATCAGCTGCGTTTTACCGACAGTGGCAGAGTTGAGATTGAAATAAAGCAGAACGGTGAGAAGAAGTTCCTGAACTGCGAAGTACATTAAGCACTCTTGTATCAGAAGAGTCTGCAGGTCAAACCTAAACTTTGTTGTAATTCATATGTTTAGGACACATAAGACCGAATTTCAAATAACGTGAGGTTCGGTCTTTCTATTTCTCGATTTCACTTAGGATAATATCCAGTTCGTCCAATGACTGTATGTTGTCGTCTTCGTC
>JAGAYS010000022.1 GCA_017940385.1 Ruminobacter sp.
TCTGCTACAGCCATAAAATCATCCATATAAACATATAATATATATGTTTATATTATACCGCAAAAAATTATGGAAGTCTTGTATTTTCTGCAACTTCCATTAAATTATTTTTCGTATATGTTTAAAACAACAAAGTTTCGGAAACAAAAAGACGGGTAAACACCCGTCTTTTTGATGACGATTCTTAATCAGATAATAGCGAAGAATTATTTCTTGGCCTTTTTAGCCTTCTTCTTTGCTGCTTCGGCCACTACATCCTTAAGATTCTTACCGGCAACGAAAGCAGGAACTCTGGTTGCTGGAATTTCAATAACTTCCTTGGTTGCAGGGTTGCGGCCAGTTCTGGCTGGACGATCCTTAACCTTGAAAGTACCGAAACCGATGAGACTTACACTGTTACCTTCCTTTAATTCATCGCTGATGGTTTCAAGGATGGCTTCAACAACGGCATGAGCTTCGCTCTTCTTCAGCCCAGCTTTTTCCTGAATTGCACTAACTAATTCTGATTTATTCATAAACGAACCTTCATTAAGTCCTAAAACATACTCATAACTGTAATAATTGGAGAGCCTGTATTTATAATTAAATATTATGTTTAAAAATAATAGGTACTCCGTTTTAGATAAGGGCTGGGCATTGAAAAGACTAGGTTATCAACGTCCTACGCCATATCTAGAGTATATAGCAATCATTTTTGTTTTGAACAAAATCTTTTTAAAAGTGTTGAAAAATTTATAAAAATCAAGGCATGTGTCAAAAAATAACGGGGTTTTTAGCAGTGACGGGGCCTGAGGACCGTTTAAAAAGATAGAAATTTTATGTAATTTTGGTTAAAATTCACATGGTTTTTGTTTGGTCTTCCAGACAGCGATTCGGCTTCTGTTCCGTCGCTGTGCTGTTGTTTTTGATATAGAGGTATTTAATGGATATTATTCGTCCTATAAGAAGAGCTCTTATCAGTGTTTCTGATAAGACCGGTATTGTGGATTTCGCCAAAGAACTTGAAGCCCGAGGAGTTGAAATTCTTTCAACCGGCGGTACAGCCAAACTTCTTGCCGAAGCAGGTCTTAAGGTTACCGAAGTAAGTGATTACACTGGTTTCCCTGAAATGATGAGCGGTCGTGTTAAGACTCTTCATCCAAAGGTTCATGGCGGTATTTTAGGCCGTCGTGGCATCGATGATGAAATCATGGCAAAGCATGACATCAAGCCTATCGACCTTGTTGCCGTTAACCTCTATCCGTTTGCAGCTACCGTTGCATCACCAGACTGCACTCTGGAAAAGGCCATTGAAAACATCGACATCGGCGGTCCTACCATGGTAAGAAGTGCTGCAAAGAACTTTAAGGATGTTGCCATTGTTGTTAACGCAAAGGACTACTCAAGAGTAATTGCCGAAATGGACAGCAACGGAAACTCTCTTACCTATGAGACCAGATTTGACCTGTCAATCGCTGCATTTGAACATACCGCGGCATATGACGGAATGATTGCAAACTATTTCGGTACCAAGGTACCTGATTACGGTATTCCGGAAGAATCAGATCCTGAATCAAAGTTCCCTCGTACTTTCAATACCCAGTTCATCAAGAAGCAGGATATGCGTTACGGTGAAAACGGACATCAGAAGGCTGCCTTCTATGTTGAAGCAGGTAATAAGAATGCCAGCATTTCAACAGCAAAGCAGATTCAGGGTAAAGCTCTGTCATATAATAACATCGCCGATACCGATGCCGCTCTTGAATGTGTCAAGGAATTTGCTGATCCTGCATGCGTAATCGTTAAGCATGCAAATCCTTGCGGTGTGGCTCTGGGTAAGGACATCACTGAAGCATATGACAAGGCATTCAGAACCGATCCTACTTCTGCATTCGGCGGTATCATTGCATTCAACCGTGAACTTGACGCCGTAACAGCCAAGAGCATCATTGACAGACAGTTCTGCGAAGTAATCATTGCACCGAGCGTAACCGATGAAGCTAAGGCCGTAGTTTCCGCTAAGAAGAATATCCGTCTTCTCGAGTGCGGTTACTGGACCAAGAGAGAAGCATATCTTGACTTTAAGCGCGTAACAGGTGGTCTGCTTGTTCAGGATGCTGACGTTATTAATCTCAATACTGACGATCTTAAGGTTGTAACTAAGCTTCAGCCTACCAAGGAACAGCTTGAAGAACTTCTGTTTGCATGGAAGGTGGTTAAGTTCACCAAGTCCAATGCCATTGTATACACCAAGGATAAGATGACAATCGGTGTTGGCGCAGGTCAGATGAGCCGAGTATTCTCTGCTGAGATTGCAATTAAAAAGGCTAACGAAATCGGCCTTGACATTAAGGGTACCGCTCTGGCTTCCGATGCATTCTTCCCGTTCAGAGACGGTATTGATGCGGCTGCTGCGGCAGGCGTTACCTGCATTATTCAGCCGGGCGGATCAGTTCGTGACCAGGAATGTATCGATGCTGCCAATGAGCATGGTATCGTTATGGTATTCACCGGTATCCGTCATTTCCGTCACTAACAGTTAGTTTTTTGAAGAAGTACCGTGTCCGGTACTTCTTTTAATTTATTTAATGGATTATTTATGAAAGTTTTAGTAATTGGTAACGGCGGTCGTGAACATGCTCTCGCATGGAAGGCAGCCCAATCTCCTCTTGCCGAAGTTGTTTATGTTGCTCCGGGGAATCCCGGCACTGCTCTTGAGCCAAAGCTTCAGAATGTTAACATCAGCGTAAGTGACATAGACGGTCTTCTTGCCTTTGCCAAGAAGGAAAACATTGATCTCACCATCGTAGGACCGGAAGCTCCGCTTGTTGCCGGTGTTGTCGATGCATTCAGAGCTGACGGTCTGAGAATTTTTGGACCGACCAAAGCGGCAGCCCAGCTCGAAGGCTCAAAGTCCTTTACCAAGGATTTTCTGTTAAGACACAACATCCCTACGGCACATTACTCTGTATTCACTGAAGTTGATAAGGCTCTGGCTTATATCGATGAAAAAGGTGCACCTATTGTAATCAAGGCAGACGGTCTGGCCGCAGGCAAGGGCGTTATCGTTGCCATGAACGTGGATGAGGCCAAGGCTGCGGTAAAGGATATGCTTGCAGATAACGCATTCGGTGATGCCGGTTCAAAGGTTGTTATCGAAGAATTCCTGTCAGGCGAAGAAGCTTCATTCATTGTAATGGTAGACGGTGATAATGTTGTTCCTATGGCAACCAGTCAGGATCACAAGCGTGTGGGAGACGGTGACACCGGTCCTAACACCGGCGGTATGGGTGCGTATTCTCCTGCTCCTGTTGTTACCAGTGATGTTTATGAAAAGGTAATGAGCCAGATTATTTATCCAACTGTTCAGGGAATGAAGGCCGAAGGCAATACCTACACCGGTTTCCTTTATGCAGGTCTGATGATTGATGCTGCGGGAAATCCAAAGGTTATTGAGTATAACTGCCGTTTCGGGGATCCTGAAACCCAGCCAATCATGCTGAGAATGGACAGCGATCTTGTGGACCTCTGTTACAAGGCTACTGAAGGCGGACTTAAGGGAGAAACAGCAAAGTACAATACCAAGGCTGCGGTAGGTGTTGTTCTTGCGGCAGAAAATTATCCTGCTTCTCCTAAGAAGGGTGATGTTATTTCCGGCCTGGATTCAGAATTTGAATCTGAAGTTAAGGTATTCCATGCAGGTACAGCTCTCAAGGACGGTAACATCGTTACAAACGGTGGCCGTGTACTTTGTGTGACCGCATTGGGTGATACCGTTCTCGAAGCAAAGCAGAAGGCCTACAGGGCAATCAAGAATATCAGTTGGAACGGCATGTTCCATCGTAATGATATTGCCGACAGGGCAATTGCAAGGGAACAGAACAGATAGGATAGCGTATAAATGCTGCCATTGAAGGGCGGCATTTGGAGCTTCTACTGTTTCTATGAAGTGATTTGGGAAGAGCAGATGCGCATATCTGCTCTTTCTTATTTGTTGTTCCGCAGAATATAAGTTTTCAGGATTATGCCGTGAATCAGGTTATTGAACAGTTGTTATTATTTTTAGGCGGCTTTGTGGCTAACGTTTTGGCATCACTTTCAGGTGGCGGTGCAGGATTTGTGCAGCTACCTCTTCTTATTTTTATGGGGCTCCCGTTTTCACTTGCTCTAGGTACCCACAAGGTTGCCGTGGTGGCTCTGGGCCTCGGTTCTCTGGCCAAAAATCATCAGGTGAACAATCTGAACGGAAAGGCCGTACTCATATTTTTACTGTTGGGATGTCCTGCCGTCGTTCTCGGATCGGTTTTTGTTGTGGAACTGAAGGACTGGATTGCTGAATTCAGTCTCGGTCTGATAACAATCGCATCTGTTATTTATTCTGCAACTAAAAAGCAGTTTGGTTTGGAAAACAGGGAAAATACCCTGACCCGCCGGGATTATGTAAGGGCTGCAATTTTTACCGTACTGGTCGGGATTCTCAGCGGTTCATTTTCCAGCGGTGCCGGTCTTATGGCAATTATGGTAATGGTAATGTGTTACCGCATGGATATAAAAAAAGCGATACATCATTCCATGATTCTGGTGGCTTTTATATGGAATCTTACCGGTGCCATAGCCATGGGTACCATGTCCAGCATTCACTGGAACTGGGTGCCGATGCTTGTTGCTGGTGCGTTTATAGGCGGATTTACTGGAACCTACCTCATAAAGTATTTTGATGCGGTAAAAATCAAAAGGCTGTTTCAGCTGATAATGCTGTCCAGCGGAATCCTGCTTCTCTACAAGGCAATGGTTCATTGTGGATTTTAAAAAAATAAATCAGGATGAGAATCCTGATTCATTTTGTGATTTTGCAGGCTGACGGTGTATCTTTAACGAATACGTATCCGAGTCATTAATCACGGAGTACTAGTCAGCCATGATGCCGATGTTGGAACAGCCAAGTTCCTCACATTCCTTTCTGAGCTCATTTGTGAATTCTGGTGAGCGTCTGGCTTTGGAGATGCGGTCAAGCAGATTAATCTGATAGTCCATTTCTTCGACTATAAGCTGCTTCTCATACAGTTCCTCGTCCTGATATTCAGCCTCTTCAGTAAATTCAAGATACTTTGCCACCGTGCATATGGATGCGCTGCTGGCATGTTCGGCTTCGTCACCGAAATGATTCACTATGGCGTTGATGGACTGTGACAGAGAAATGCAGGCGTCCAGAGCAGGATAAGCTCCGTAAGGACTGTCATCATCAATTTCGGGAATATGCTTTTCAAGAGTTTCCAGAAGCTTTTCAAGACTAATGTGATTTTCCTTATCAGTGTGGAATTCCCACATGGTGTTCAGTATGTTTCGAAAATCTCTTAAGGCTTCATGGTTTTCAGTGACATCTGCATAAAGCAGAAAATTAGGGGACTGCCTCTGAGCGAGTGTCAGGGCAAACAGTGACTGCTGCCATGGTTTTAACTCATTCAGCATCTTGTAAAACTTTTCACCAAAAATAGCCATATATACGTCCTTAATCTTACACGCGGTTATTCTATCAAAAAGACTTCCAGTTGTTAAAAGACTTTGAGTGTTTTTGACAGTACCGTTCCTAAAATAATCATAAACGTAATAAAAACGTGGAAAAGTTTGACAATCTTCACAAAAAATGTATACTTGACGGATATCCGTTGAAAGACGGTGGGGGCTTATACAAATAAGCGAAAACCTCAATTTTTCTATATATGTCAGTGTCTGACAGTCTTTGACCAGTAAGGGTTTTACTTTTAGAAAATACGAGGTTAAGGGTGTTTTTTACAAGTAAAAACAATTGGTTTCAGTAATGCCAATAAGATGGCCGTGAAGTGATTTCGATTATTATCACCGGTCAGGACGGATTTTTCCGTTGTGAGAATCAGCTTTTAATACAGACGATTTAATGAATGTCCGTATTGTTGCGGTATACCGAATCCGGTTAACGGATTTGTGTTTTACCGGGGCGTGATGAATGTGTGTCGTTTTCCATGGTGTTGCACATACAGGTAAATCTGACATACATGTTGTTTTTATGGTGAACTCATATTAATTAAACAGATATCGGTCTGCCCGTGTTGCGGGGAAGAAACACTGCTGGCTTTATTAAGCATATTGATTTTGTTTTGTTACGAGGTAAATGATGACTGAAAGTATAGTATTACAGTCTGAGAATGTTCAGGACACGGCTCCTGTGGATATTAATTTGGAAAATGAGGAACTGCAGACCGAATCAGCGGAAAATGCTGTGGAAGAAAACGGCTTTGACCGTTTCGGGTTAAGAGAGGAAGTATTAAAGTCAATTAAGAAGCTTGGTTTTGAAATGCCTTCACCAATTCAGGAAAAGTCCATACAGCCGCTTCTTGAAGGACGTGACGTTCTTGGTCAGGCTCAGACCGGTACCGGCAAGACCGCGGCTTTTGCACTGCCGCTGCTTTCTAAAATTAACGTGGAAACAAGAGATACTCAGGTCCTGATTATTGCTCCGACCAGAGAGTTGGCTTTACAGGTGGCCGAGGCTTGTCAGAGCTTTGCCAAATACCTGCAGAAGTTCAGTGTACTTCCAATCTACGGCGGTGCTTCATACGACGTGCAGTTAAAGGCCTTAAAACGAGGTGCCCAGCTGGTGGTTGGTACTCCGGGGCGTGTAATGGATTTGATTAAGCGCGGTGCTCTTGTTCTTGACAAATTAAAGGCTCTGGTACTTGATGAAGCAGATGAAATGCTTCAGATGGGATTTATTGAGGATGTTGAGTGGATTATTCAGAAATGTCCGGAAAACAGACAGATTGCCCTGTATTCTGCCACCATGCCTGAAATGATTAAAAAGGTTGCAAGACAGTATCTGAAGGATCCGGTAGAAATCAAGATTGCTTCAAAGACCACTACCGCAACCACCGTTCGTCAGAGATACTGGCTTGTATCCGGTCTTCACAAGATTGATGCTCTTACAAGACTTCTAGAAGTTGAGCCGTATGATGCTCTGCTTATATTCACAAGAACAAAGACAGCAGCTGAAGAACTTGCAAACAAGCTGGCAGCAAGAGGTCATGCGTGTGAGGCTCTGCACGGCGACATTCCGCAGAAGATTCGCGAGAAGACGGTTGAAAGACTTAAGAGCGGTATTCTTGACGTTCTCATAGCTACAGACGTTGCCGCACGCGGACTGGACGTTGACCGTATTACCCACGTGGTTAACTATGATATTCCGTATGATCCTGAATCATACGTGCACCGCATCGGAAGAACAGGTCGTGCGGGCAGAACCGGTGATGCCATTCTGTTTGTGTCTCCGAAGGAAAGAAGAATGCTTCGTCTCATTGAACATACCACAAAACAGCCGATTGAACCGATGACTATTCCTACCACTCAGGATATTAACAGACACCGTGTAATGGCTTTCAAGAACAAAATGCTCAAGAGTCTTGAGGCTGATGATCTTGAGCCGTATCAGCAGCTTGTCAATGAAGTGCTGGTTGATGACGCCATTGATCCTATTGATCTGTGTGCGGCCCTGGCAAAGCTTGTTCAGGGTAACGAACCTCTGTTCCTTGAGGAAAAGCCTGAACCTAAGCAGAAGATGCTCGATGATGACAGGTCATTCAGAAAGGAATCTCCTAGAGAACGTTTTGTAAGAAACAACAGTGTTGAATTCGATTACGAAACCGGAGAGGAAAAAGCTGAGCATGCTGGAGAATCAAGACCTAAAAAACGTCCTTCCGCCATCCCTCAGCCTTTAAAGGATTTCCCTGACATCAAGATGGTGCGTTACCGTGTTGCCGTGGGGTATCGTGACGGTGTTAAGGCCGGGCAGATTGTCGGTGCCATTGCAAATGAAGGTGAGCTTGACAGTCAGTATATAGGCTGTATTGACATTTTTGACACATTTGCCACGGTAGATCTTCCTGAAGGCATGCCTAAGGAAACAATGGAGATTCTGAAGAAGAGCAGGGTTTGCGGCCGTGCACTGGAAATAAGACATTATTACAGTGATGATGAAAACAGCAATGACCGTCGTAAGGACAGAGCCAGAGCCGCCGATCACAGCCGTGCCAGGAAGATTGCTGATAAAAAGCCGGCCAAGAAAGCAGCTGCAAAGACAAAGAAGGGCGTAAGGGCAGCTCCTTTTAAGTTCTGATTGTAATGGTTTTTCTTAATTCTGTCGGATCCTGAATACGTCAGGTTCCGGTAGCAGAGGAGGTATACCATATGCGGTATACCTCCTTTTTGTCCGTATACTGAGCGTAAAAAGGGGAATCCCGACATGGTTCGGAATTCCCCTTAATTATCCTTCAATCAGATTATCATGGAGCTATTCTGATTTTTCTCCGCTGTTCTCTGAATGCCCGTTGTTAACTGCGTCCTTATTTCCGCTTTCCTCAGAATCAGCCATGCCGTCCTTATCCGCCAGTTCGTTTTCGGTGAGCCTTCTCATTCTGGCCATGAAGAAACCGTCACCGCCTTCGGAAGGGTATACGGTTTTCTGCTCATCAAGTACGAAGTCATTGTGTTTTTTCAGGAAGGTTTCAATCTGGTATTGATTTTCCATCGGCAGAATACTGCATGTTGAATATACCAGGATTCCTCCGCGTTTTGTCATCTGTGAATATCTGTCGATAATGTCGGCCTGTATTTCAGTAAGTTCCCTTATGTCGTTGCTGTTGTCACTCCATTTTGTGTCAAAATTTCTCTTGAGCACGCCGGTACCGGAACAAGGAACATCCAGAAGAACGCGATCTGCCTGTTCCTTCAGCTTCTTGATTACCTTTGGAGAGTCAATATGTCTGGTTTCAATGTTGAAGGCGCCGGCACGTTTTGCACGTTCCCTTAATGCCTGAAGCTTCCAGTCCTTGTCGTCCATGGCGATAATTACCCCTTTGCCTTTCATGAGTGCGGAAATGTGCAGGGTTTTGCCGCCGGCACCGGCGCAGGCATCCACCACTCTCATTCCTGGTTTGACCTGAAGGTAAGGGGCGATTTCCTGAGAACCGCAGTCCTGCTGTTCAAAGAACCCGTCCTTAAACATCTGGGTTTTGAACAGATCCGCATTACCGGTGATCATGATTGCGTCTTCCTGATTCTCACATACCTGGAATCGTATTTTGGATGCTGTAAGCATCTCACAGAGCTGTTCTCTGGTGACCTTAAGGGTATTTACTCTTATGTAACGTTCCGGCTTACGACTGAGGGCGATTTTTTCCCTGTCCCATCTGTCGCCGAGTTCTTTTCTGCCGAGAAGATCAAGCCATTCCGGACAGCCGTAACGGAGGTTTGGAATATCCCTGGCCTGTTCTTTTCTTATCTTTGCCTGTTTTTCGCTGAAATCATCGCATTCAGGAAGGTTCTTTGGAACCGGCCATTTGTTTTCCACGTGCAGTGCGCAGATTAACTTGTTGATGTGTCTTTTGCCGTCCTTTGGTTTGTTGTACCCCGCGATGAATGAATAGTAGTTCAGTCTTTTTATGAGATCGTTTACCAGATCAATGATCAATGACTGTTCCTGCGGCTCAAGTTTTATTTTTCTGAAATGATTTGCGTAAACCCTGTCCAGAGGTACGTCTTTATTGAAGTTCTCAAACAGGATTGAATTAATTAATCTGATTTTAAAAGCTGAAAGTGAATATGATGCCATTTGTATCTCTTCTCTCTTTCCACGGAAAATGAGGCCGTGAATGTTTCTGATTATTATTGTGAATATGTACTGCCCTTGAAAATTTACCGATAATTTGACCTATTTCGGTGAGAAAAGGGAGTACCGTGATTATGTGAAAGTTACATTTCTTCGTTCTTGCCGTGAGGACCGTAGCCGGAATCCTTTAACGAATAACCATCCTTTGTTGTCCACACATCAAGACCGCTTCTGTTGTTTCCCGCAACAAGGGATGCCGCAAAGCTTGGACTGGTGGTCATGTAACTTTCGTTAAATATATAACAGTTAAGTTTGCTGTCGTAGGTCAGGATCCCGTCCTCAATGAGTCTGTTCCGAATATCCACAACCTGCTGTCGCAGTGAATTAGCACACTTGGGAGAAATCATGGACCCCTTGTTGAGCATAAAACTCGGGGTTGAGCGTTTACCTACAGGGAATCCGGATGCGTTAACACCCTTAACTGAAAAGTAATATGTTTCCTTTTCATCAAGTTCGAAGCTTGATTTGAGAATGGTCTGCAGGTTCAGAATTTCCTGATAGGCATCAATGGGCAGTACCGCATGGGTTCTGTTGCCGTTGCTGTCTACGATAAAAGATACCTTGTCATCTCTGCTCATGATTATGTCCCTAATTTTTTATAATTTTCTCATTTTTGGGAGTAATAAGCTATTAAAAAAATAAGAATTCGACGAGACCTGAAAATAAAAAAGTGGATGTAAAAAATTACATCCACAAAACTAAAGATAACAAAACCAAAAACGTTATTAAACGTGTTCACTGTTACGGTAAGCATAAAACATACCAACATGGAACAGCTGCGGGTAATCGGCTGTTATTCACGATTATTGACGTTATTACGGTCAATCCCGGTTAATTCATCAAGAGAACAGATGCAGCTTGAGATAAACGTATCGACCACCATTTTCACGGCTGGATCTTTTTGGCAGATTTCGGCCACTTTTGAGTGCATTGTCTGTCTGACATGTGCAAACTCGTCATTGTTGAATCTCTGCTCTTCGAGAGTTTTTATATAAGCGGAGATAATGTCGGCATATTTAACAATTTTTCTGTACTCGGTATCGGTATTGTCCTGAATTATAAGAGGTGCGTATATTCTGCGGAGTTTTTCCGGCAGTGTGTTTACGCATTCGGTTTCGGCAATGTGTTCTAGAATTTTAAACTGTCTGGTGAATTCAGGTGTCTGGTACTTTGTCTTGGAGTTGAGATCCTGCAGCTTTGTTTCGGATATTTCATGGAACATGGCGAGACTTGAGGCTTTGTCCGCATTAAGACTGGTGCCGAAATATTCGTTGGATACGGAACAGATTAAATGTGCTATTACCGCAACCATATGGCTGTGTTCCGATATGTTTTCCTCCCTGAAGCTGTGCATTAGAGCCCAACGTTTGATTAGGGGCATGCGGGTAATCCAGGCTAAAAACGTACTCTTCATGTGATTATTCCTGTCGGATGAACTTATGACATGTCCGAGTATATCACGACGGGGAAGCGTGCGAACGGCGTGAGCCGCGTATTTTGATTTGTGGCAGGTTTATCGCACTATACCGTCAGGTGCCCCGGTGGTTTACTGACTGAACCTGTGGATATGAAAAATCCCTTCTTTGAAAACCGTTCACAGGCTGAAGAAGGGATTTATGGGGAAATCCGCATGCAATTTCCGTAAGGGGTAGGGCATTCAGGCCTACTGTCTGTATGTCTTTAAGAATCTGCTGAGTCTGGTGCAGGCATCCTGAATCACTTCTTCCTGTGGAAGGAAGGTGATGCGGAAATGATCCGGAGCCGGCCAGTTGAAGCCGGTGCCCTGAACTATAAGCATTTTCTCCTGCTTAAGCAGGTCGAGAACCATCTTCTGGTCATCTCTTATCTTGTGTACCTCAGGATCTATGCGAGGGAACATGTACAACGCTCCCTTAGGCTTAACACAGCTGACTCCCGGAATGGAGTTGATGAGCTCATAAGCCAGATCTCGCTGTCTGCGCAGCCTTCCGCCGGGGAGAATCAGTTCGTTGATGCTCTGATAGCCGCCGAGTGCAGTCTGGATGGCAAACTGCATAGGTACGTTTGCACAGAGTCTCATGGATGCCAGAATATTCAGCCCCTGAATATAATCCTTTGCGTACTGCTTTGGACCGCTGATGATCATCCACCCCTGTCTGAAACCGCAGGCACGATAAGCCTTGGACAGACCGTTGAAGGTAAGTACCAGTACGTCATCGCATAATGTGCAGATGCTGTGGTGGGCAATGTCATCATAAAGAATCTTGTCGTATATTTCGTCAGCAAAGATAATAAGGTTGTTCTGACGGGCGATTTCAATGATTTCCAGTAACAAATCAGTTGAGTAAACGGCACCTGTAGGATTGTTAGGATTGATGAGAACAATACCTCTTGTTCTAGGAGATATTTTCTTTTTGATGTCATCAAGATCCGGATACCAGTCAGCCTGCTCGTCACAGATATAATGAACGGCACGTCCGCCGCTCAGGTTTATTGCGGCTGTCCAGAGCGGATAGTCAGGAGCAGGAACAAGTATTTCGTCGCCGTTATTAAGCAGTGCCTGCATTGCCTGAACAATGAGTTCTGATGCACCATTGCCGATAAAGATGTCATCAAGTTCAATCTGACGAAGCCCTTTCTGCTGATAATGCTGGGCAATCGCCTTGCGCGCCGAGAAAATACCTTTTGAATCGCAGTACCCCTGACCGGCATTGATGTTAAGAACAACATCCTTAACAATTTCCTCAGGAGTTTCAAAACCAAAAGTTGCGAGGTTACCGATATTCAGCTTAAGAATTCTCTGTCCCTCGTCTTCCATTCTACGCGCTTCGATGTGAACCTTGCCTCTGATGTCGTAGCAAACGTTATCGAGCTTATGTGACTTCTCTATGATATTCATGTCAATCTTTATTTTCTTGTATTTGTTGAAAAAACATTTACGGTGGCGACTGTTCTCCGTTGGCGTAAACGGTTCTCAGTGAGCCATAGCATATTATATTACAAAAAGGCGTACAGATGGTTATTTTTATCCGTACGCCTTTGGGAAAGTCGAACCGGCAGGGCCTGCCGGCCGTTTTTAGCGGTCATTAAATTTACGGTTGTTGTATATCGCCTCAAGAATCATTCTTTCATGAGGATAATGAGGTCTGGAGATACGTCTGGCCTGCAGCATCTGTCTGGTTTTCTCATCATATGAAAGGTTGTTCATGAAGTATACGAAAGGTACGGTATTTCCCTTTGAGTCCTTTAAGAATCCCGCAAGGTTTGACACCCCGTCAAGAGTACCGGTTTTTGCCGTCACGTTTTTAAGCAGTGGAGCCTTCATCAGGCTTCCTCTGCCGCCAAGAGTTCCGGATACCCCCGCAACCGGTAGCAGTTCCATCAGGTGAATTTCACTATTGTGAAGCTTTATGTACTCCAATACACCGAGCATTTGTCTTGGGGTAATAAGATTATGCGGTGACAGACCGGAACCGTCTATTATTGTGGCATTTCCCAGATAAACGTCATGCTTTTTCAGAATGTTTCTGATGGCAATTGAAGACATGTAGTAATTTGCCGGACGGTTGTAGTATACGGTTCCTATGGTTTTTGCCACACTGTCGGCGATTATGTTGACGCTTTTCAGGAGACAGCGCTTAAGCATTACGTGAAGCGGCTGAGAAAGATAGGATGCGTACTGGATCTGAACGCCGGGGCTTTTTCTTGTTAGTTTTACTCCTCCGGTTACGGTAATGCCGAGATCACTTATAAGTCCGGAAACAATCTTCTGTCCCCATTCATTCGGATCCTGAATGGCAACTGACAGTCCGAGAGCTTCCTTTTTCTGTACCGGAATGCAACCTGAGAATCTGTATACGTTGTGAGAGTCACGCTGAAGATCCAGTGTGCATCCGCCGTAGAATTCGCTGGCGGTTACTACTTCAAGTTCGCTGGTATCAACGGTTATTGGAGTTTTAGGTGGTATTGTAGCAGTAACCTTGCCGCCTAAGGTAGGTGCATGAAGCTGAATGGATGTGCAGTTACCATCAATGATGATTGAAGCCGGCGGAGCCGTGAAGCATTTTGACAGATCGTCCCATGACCATCCTTCGGCATAATCATGTCCGTTGAAGTAGCCGTAGTTAAGATAGAGCGCGCCGTTTATTCTGGATACGCCGGCTTTTCTCAGTGTATCAAGCAGGTTTTTGACATCTGTTCTTTTCAGCTGCGGGTCACCGCGGAATTCAAGTTCGACGTCGCCGTCAAGAACTCCGTTTTTGATCAGCAGACGGTTGTCACTCGATATTGATTTGTTGTTTACCAGAAGTCTTGTTTTAATCTGATAGTTTGGTCCCAGATAGAGAAGACCGGCCAATGCGGTTATTACCTTTTGGGTAGATGCCGGTCTGAAGTAGATGTCAGCGTTCTGCCCGTACACCGTGGCCATGTCATCATAGCTGTAGGCTACGCCGTTTGAGGCTCCGGAAGGCATTTTGGCATTAATTTCACTTATTTCGTCAGCATGGGCTGATGTCAGCATTACTGCGGCACACAGGGTAAGCGTAATTGTTTTTAAGTTAAGCATTTTCGGTAAAAATTTATTATATTGGTCTGTTATTCATTGTGCGGGAATACGGGAAAAAAACGCACGGAAGTTTTTAAAAATTTATTAACAAATTGTATCACACAATACAGTCCGTAAATAATGATTATCACAAGCATTTTTTATCATCGGAGCTTTTTATGCGTTCTGAGCCGGTGACCGCGACACACCGTAATCAATACTGTTTTAGTATGAACACCGTTATTGATCACTTGATTGATAACGGGGTTTTATTATGAAATTAACTTATGAACAAAAGTTACTAGTTATTGAAGATTACTTTAAGATTGGTCCTTCATCGACAGCAAATAAATGGGGGTTGAATCGTAATTACGTAAGAGAATTAGTAAGATTACTTCAAAATAATTCCTTACAGGCTCATGGTAAAAAAATATATATACACCAGATTTCAAAATTAAAGTTGTTAAAGCATATGCTAATGGAGAAGGATCATTACGTGAATTATCAATTAAATTTGGAATACCGGGCAATTCGGTAATAATAAAATGGTATTATATTTATCAGTCACAAGGCGAAGAGGGACTGAGAAATATGAAGAAGCAAGGTAGACCAAGTAATTCAGAAACAAAATCAATTAAAAGTAAGGTAAATGTAGATAAGCTTCTCCAATCAGAAAAATCATTTTCAGAATACTCTCCAGCAGAAGAAAAAGCCTTAAAAGAAGAACTTCTAAGACTTCGCTGCCATGAAGAATTCTCAAAAAAATTCGAGGCCTTAGCCCAAGATTATCTAAGAAAGAAAACCAACAAATAAAAGCTCAATTAGTGCTTGAGCTAAGGCCTAAATACCCATTCAAAATGCTTTTAGAAGAAGCTCAGATGAGTAGGGGCTCATACCTTTATCAACTGAAAAAAGCTCCTTCTAAACGTCTTGATGTTGTCTATAGTGAGCAGATTGCTGCAATCAGGAAGATTCATTCTGACAGCAAGGAACGCTATGGATACAGACGTGTAATGTATGCCTTACGCAACCAGGGCTTGCATCTGAACCACAAGACAGTTCATAAGCTGATGCATCACCTGAGGCTTCAGGGGACTCATCCTAAAGCATATAAGAAATACAACTCTTACAAAGGAACTGTAGGAAAGATAGCGCCAAACATACTTAACAGAGAGTTCAATCCTCCTAAGCCAATGACCAGCTTCGCAACAGATATTACCGAATTTGCCATTGCAGAAGGAAAACTATAGTCCGTGATTTGATGCATTTTCAGTTGTTTTGCTGTCGCGGTGGCGGAAGGCATACGCGGCAGCGCATTCTTACCTGTTAAACAGTTTTTTAGAAGAGTATGTCGGTTAACGCCTGAGAATTTTAGGCGTGAGCAATCTGGTTTTATCCAGTAAAATTTCCCTCCGGAACTGCCGTGGATCGGTGACCGGCTCGGAGGTGAGCCGAAATTTAAATGAGAGAGATCTAGCAAACAGGATCGGTTTTATTGTTTTTATTATTCTTTGTCTTTATAATTTTTAAATCTCAAGTCAGAATGTTAACACTAAGTTCCTGACTGTATTGTTTTAATTAAAACATTATTTTTTATTAAGTTAGAGAGAATAAAGTAATGATTATCACTCCAAAAGTTCGTGGTTTTATCTGTACCTCCACTCATCCGACCGGCTGTGAGGAAAACATAAAGAATCAGATTGCATACGTTGAAAGCAAGGGACCTATTGCAAATGGTCCTAAAAAGGTGCTTGTTATCGGTTCTTCAACTGGCTACGGTCTGGCTTCAAGAATCAGTGCCGCTTTCGGTTCAGGAGCTGCCACCATTGGCGTTTTCTTTGAAAAGCCGGGTACCGAAAAGAAGCCGGGAACTGCTGGATGGTATAACGCTGCTGCATTTGACAAATTTGCCAAGGCTAAAGGACTTTATGCCAAGAGTATCAACGGAGATGCTTTCTCCGACGAATGCAGGTCTAAGGTCATCGAGCTCATAAAGCAGGATCTCGGTCAGATTGATATGGTTGTATATTCACTTGCCTCTCCGGTAAGAAAGATTCCTTCAACCGGCGAACTGGTTCGTTCATCATTAAAGCCTATCGGAGAAGTGTACAGAACAACTGCCGTAGATACCAATAAGGATGAAATCATTCAGGCTGAAATCGAACCTGCAAATGAAGAGGAAATTGCCAATACCGTTAAGGTAATGGGCGGTCAGGACTGGGAATTATGGATTAATGCCCTTCTTGAAGCCGGTGTTCTTGCCGAAGGATTTAAGACTGTTGCCTACAGCTACATCGGTACCGATCTTACATGGCCTATTTACTGGAACGGAACTCTCGGTAAGGCTAAAGAAGACCTTGATCGTGCCGCATCAGCAATCAACGGCAAGCTCAGTGCCGTTTCAGGAAAGGCCAATGTTGCCGTACTCAAGTCTGTTATCACTCAGGCTTCATCAGCCATTCCAGTAATGCCTCTGTACATTTCAATGTGCTTTAAGGTTATGAAGGAACAGGGCGTTCATGAGGAAGTTATTGATCATATCTTCAGAATGTTTAATACCGAACTCAATCAGGATGCATACAGAAATCTTGATGAAAAGGGTAGAATTAGAATGGATTCATGGGAACTTGACGACAAGGTACAGAACGCATGCCGTGAACTCTGGCCTAAGATTACCACTGAAAATCTCAAGACCTTGACCGATTATGAATGCTACAAGTCTGATTTCCTGAAGCTTTTCGGTTTCGGCGTGGCCAATGTTGATTATGAGGCTGATGTAAATCCGGTAGTTGATTTTGACGTGATAACTCTGTAAGACGTCACGTATTACGTACTGACAGTGAAAATGGAAACGGCGGCCTGAGGGCCGCCGTTTTATTGTGTTTTCAGTAATACAGGATGATACTTTACCGTATATGACCGGTACGTAGTTGCCTGTCTTATGACTGCTTCATAAATAAAAAACCCGGTAGGTTTGTTCAACTTACCGGGGCAGGGCAGGAATGCCTCTTTTTAAGATCTGGTCTTATTTTTCAGTATGGTAAAGCTTATATGCTTCGAGAGTGTTTTCCATTAAAGACGCAATGGTCATCGGTCCGACACCGCCAGGAACAGGGGTGATGTAAGAAGCTCTCTCCTTGGCAACATCAAACTGAATGTCTCCGCATATTTTACCGTCAGGTAAGCGGTTGATACCAACGTCAATAACAACGGCTCCGGGCTTAATCCATTCACCAGGAATGAAGTTTGGTTTGCCGACGGCTACAACAAGAACGTCAGCCTGTTCAACAAATGATCTGAGATCCTTGGTAAATCTGTGGGTGGTGATGGTTGTACATCCGGCAAGAAGAAATTCCAGTGTCATCGGGCGGCCGACAATGTTTGAGGCACCAACAACCACGGCGTTCTTACCGAGAAGGTCGATACCGGTACTGTTGATGAGAGTTATGATTCCCTTCGGAGTACATGGACGCAGAACAGGAATTCTCTGGGCTAGACGGCCAACGTTATACGGATTGAATCCGTCCACATCCTTATCAGGCTTGATTCTTTCGATTACCTTTGTTGAGTCAATGTGCTTTGGTAACGGAAGCTGAACAAGAATACCATCGACGGTTTCATCGGCATTCAGTTTGTCAACAAGAGCCAGAAGTTCTTCTTCGGTTGTTTCTGCAGGCAGATCGTGGGCACTGGACACAAAACCGATTTCTTCACATGACTTTCTTTTTCCCTTTACGTAAATCTGGGAAGCCGGATCTTCACCTACCAGAATAACGGCAAGACCTGGACGGCGTTTGCCTTCGGCAACAAGTTGATCTACATCTGCTTTAAGTTTGGCTCTGATGGAAGCTGCAATCGCTTTACCGTCAATAATATTCGCGGACATTGAATACCTCTTAGTGTGTACAATAATCTGTGTGTATTATAATACATGTTATTGATATTTGTTATTTTATTTAAGTCTTTTTCATGCCCGTCCGGGCAAGGTTTTCAATTGTTTTTTTCTGTTTTGTGATATTTTTTTATTATATTTGTTAGGTTTGTGTTAAAATAGAAAGAGGCCTTGGTATCGTTTCCATGGCTGTTGTCTTCCTTTTTTTCTGATGGACTGTTTTCCCTCATGCGTAATCTTCTTTGCTTCGGCCGTTCGATGATGATGCTTTCGATCATGGCTGCTACTGCCGGCTGCGATCGCAGGGATAATGTCGTTTGTGAAAGCTCCAGGGTGCAGGAAAGCCTGCGGAGTGAATTCAGCTATGAACTGCAGCAACATTCTGATCTGCCTCAGATTATGTTTAAGAATATTGAACTGAAGAGTAAAATGAATTCACTTGTATGGTGTGGCTGTAACAGTGAAATCTCCGGAAAAGGGGATTTAATAGTAGATGCCCTGATTACCAAATTCGGAGCCAAAAAATGGCAGGTTCACAGGACTGTTCTGGACAATACGGATTTCGGTCGTATGAGTCCTCGAGACTTATCAAGATCCAAGTCTGTCATTGCCCTGTATCTTCTGAATAAATACAAGAATTCTCTCAGTGAAAAATCCTATACACTGAGGGTTGACGTGAACTACAACATTGATGTTACGGGAAACATAATCAGAAACGTTGATTATCACGATGACGTGAACATCGCCTTCCTCTCCGTGGTCGCAGCGGACATTCCTCCGTATAACCCGCTGGATCAGTATGTAATTACCAAAATCTTAAATTCCCAGTCCGTTGAGTAGCATTTTGGTTCCGGTAAAAATAAGTAGAAAACCGTAAATTACCTTTAGTTTTGCTGGAGGTATTTTTTTGTTTATTGCAACTCCGACAGGTGCCATGAACATTGAAAAAGGAATTACGGCAAGTATTGCAAGAAAAACTATGTGTCCACAGGTAAGTGCCGGACTGTTATTTATTGTGATATCTGATACCAGTTCCCTGAAGAGAATGAACACGGCTCCGGGGATGCAGATAACGGTTCCTACTGCGGCTGCTGTGCCTATGGCTTTCACCGTGTCATATCTGAACACGGAAAGTGCCGGAACAGTCAGCGTTCCGCCTCCGATTCCCAACATTACTGAAACACAGGAAATGATTGTCGGCATGATGTACTGATATGGCGGTTTCGGAAGGTCGTCAAACATTGGCGGCATCTTGGAAATAACAATCATGTTAAGTGCCGCAAACAGCAGAATGCATCCGAACAGAGTCGAAAGCCACAGACCTCCGTATATTTTTGACAGTACTGTTCCGAGCAGAACTCCAATTACAAGAAAAGGCAGCCATTTCATAAAGAGTTTTTTATCGATGTTCCCTCTTCTCAGATGAGACAGGCATGATGACAGTGATGTCGGAATCATCGTGAATATGGAACTGGTCGTGGCCATGATGATCGCATCTGCAGGGTCTATGTGAAAGAAGTAGGTGAAACTGTAATAATACACGGGGACAAAGATTATGCCTCCTCCGATGCCGAGCAGTCCGGCCAGAATTCCTGCCAGGGTACCTGATATGCAGAACAGCGCAATAACCTGTATAAGCTGAATCAGATCGGTTGAAGACATTGTGACTCCTTAATGACTTTGTGTGATACCTTCATTTTATCGGAATGTTATTTTACTATAATTCATCGTCGAATAACTGTTTTTGTCTGAGCAGTTTATCTTTGATTCGTGTAATTACGCAATCTGGTTTGAGTACCTTAATGTTTATTCCGAAGCGGATTAGGTTAATGACAACGTTGGCAAGATCATTGTCCGGAACGGTAATTACCGCAACACAGGAGTCTTTGTCTGCTGACTCCAGCTTTTTAGGATAGTAGGCAAACATAAGCATAAATCGTTCAAGGGTTATCCTGTTTGTAGTCGGACAGCAGATGTAACTTCCTCCTGTTACCTTCTGTTTGGTATCAACGTTGAAAAGATTTCTTATCAAGGTAAGAATCTTTCCTGAAAGGACTGTGGATTCACGTTTTCTGTCTTCGTCAGTCCGATCCGTCTCCGTAATGTAAAGTCTTTCCGCCATGATTTCTTTAGTTTCGGATGAGAAAATAAAGACCGAGCGCATAATTTCCCGGTACTTTCTCAGCTTGTCCTTTTTTAGAATGTATATTTTGTACTGTTCGTTATGGCTGTCCTGTTTCTTGCGCATGTACGGTTACCTTACGAAAATTGGAATTCCTGTCAGAGATGTTTATCATAACAGCTTTCTCAATGTTTTTATGGATGTTGAGGCAGATTATAAAAAACATGGCCGCTTTGCTTACTGACAAAGAAATACGAGCTGACGGATTTAGGCAATACAGTTGGTGATTTTTTCATTTATGGAACTGAAGTGAATTAAATTTGTGCAAAAACTGAAAAAATGACTAAAAGACAATCAATAAAACATAAAATTTGATTTTTTACAAAAAAATCGTTGACGAAACATGGTTTGTACTCTATCATGCACACCTGTTAGCAATGGCATCGGCGATTAGCGCAGCCCGGTAGCGCATCTGGTTTGGGACCAGAGGGTCGCAGGTTCGAACCCTGCATCGCCGACCATCTTTCAAAGGGTATGCGCCCTTAGCTCAGTTGGATAGAGCAACGGCCTTCTAAGCCGTGGGTCGAAGGTTCGACTCCTTCAGGGCGCGCCATTTGCTGATAAATCTCTATGGTGGCTGTAGCTCAGTTGGTAGAGTCCCGGATTGTGATTCCGGTTGTCGTGGGTTCGAACCCCATCAGCCACCCCATGAGACGCGGGAATGGCGAAATTGGTAGACGCACCAGATTTAGGTTCTGGCGCCTTGTGTGTGAGAGTTCGAGTCTCTCTTCCCGCACCATCGGGAGTGAGAAGATTACAACGACGTTTTTAACGTCTTCATAAAGTTTGATGAAAAAGGCCTTCGAAAGAAGGTTTTCTTTTTTCCGGCTCAGATATTTTTAAATTTTTTCTGTCAGTGAGATACCCAAATTTTGCGAGTTTTAACCGATCTGGTATAAAAATTAGTTTTATCAAAGTCCCTCGAGAGAGGGATTTTTCAATTTCTAGAGTTTTTCGTAGTCGGAAATTTCCAACTCAGAGAATTCCTCTTCAAGTTCATCTGCCAGAGATGCGTTCAAATCCTCCTGACA